>NZ_JBQGAQ010000001.1:0-900906 GCF_056542905.1 Ruegeria sp. AA3
GCCTCAAACACGGCAAGGAGTGATGTAAGTGATTGTTTTTAAATGGAGGCGAGTACCGGAATCGAACCGGTGTACACGGATTTGCAATCCGCTGCGTCACCACTCCGCCAACTCGCCTTTTCAAGCAATATCAGATACTTGCTGTGGTGTGGTCGGCGTTCTAACAGCTTTCTGAGTGAACGTCCAGAGCTTTGAGTGCGATTGTTTCTGCTCTTGTACTAAATTGCGAAGCGCTCTGATAAGATCATTTTGCCGCGCCCGAATTTGCCGTCTGAGCCGTTGCTGCTGGCAGGCGGATGTGGCACAAGCCAATAAGCAGAATGACAAGGATTGAGCGATCAAATGACAGATTTCGCAGCCCGGCGTCTTACGATGGTTGATACTCAAGTCAGGCCCTCGGATGTGACAAAATTCCCGATCATTGATGCGATGCTGTCAGTGGCACGTGAAAATTTCGTGCCGGATTCGCAGCGCGAGGCAGCCTATGTCGGCGATCTGATTGAATTGGGAGGCGGGCGTTGCCTGCTGGAGCCCAGAACTTTGGCCAAGATGTTGGATGCAGTGAATATTTCCAACGATGAAGTGGTTTTGGATATTGCACCTGGATTGGGCTATTCGACTGCGATTGTGGCGCGAATGGCTGAGTTAGTCGTGGCTGTGGAATCCGAAGACGATTTGGCGGCAGAAGCGCAGACACTTCTGATGGAAGCCGATGCAGATAATGCAATTGTTCACACAGGCCCTCTCGAAATGGGTGCCGTTGAGCATGGCCCTTATGATGTAATCTTGGTTCAGGGCGGTGTTGAGCAGTTGCCCGCCACGCTGCTGGATCAGCTCAAGGATGGTGGACGGATCGTTTGCCTGTTCATGGAGGGCAGTCTTGGGACTGTGCGGGTAGGTATTAAGGCTGCAGGCCGGATTTCGTGGCGCTATGCGTTTAATGCCAGCGCTCCGGTTTTGCCCGCGTTTTGCGCTGAGTGTGCATTTTCGCTATAGTTGGCAATAGAAGTATTTTGATGCCTTGATTACTTGAAAACACCGGCGCAAACTGCTCCGGTGGTTGCGTAATTTCGATTTGAGAGGATTTGGTAATGCGCGGGACGACGACAGGAAAGCTGCTCAAAGGTCTCACTTTGGCTGCTGGTATTGCGTTTAGTGCAATACCCGGACGGTCAGTTTGGGCTGACAATCTGACAGATGCGTTTATCGGTGCGTATAATACCAGCGGTCTGCTCGAACAGAACCGTGCATTGCTGCGGGCAGCGGATGAAGACGTCGCAATTGCGCTGTCTGCATTACGTCCCATCATCAACTGGACGGTGCGTGTTAGCCGCGACTACACGCGGACCAATACAAGCAGCCTAATCAACACGACAGAACCCTCCAGTTTTTTCTCGGGCCTTACGCTTAGCCAGTTGATCTATGACGGTGGCGCTTCGGTTCTGGGCAAGCAATCGGCGCAGGAAACCGTTCTTTCCACACGTCAGTCTTTGATCGATATCGAACAGCAAATCCTAATTCGTGCAGCGAATGCTTATTTAGGTGTTTTACTGCAGGAAGAAACTGTCGCGATCCGCCAAAACAACGTGGAAGTGTCAGCCGAGGAACTCCGTGCCTCGCAAGACCGTTTCGAGGTTGGTGAAGTGACACGTACAGACGTTGCGCTGTCCGAGGCACAGTTGGCCAGTTCGCAAGCGGATTTGGCCGTTGCCCGTGGTAACCTGAGCATTGCGCAGGCTGAATACGTGAATGCAGTTGGCAAAACGCCCGGAAGGACGGCTGGCCAGCCGAGGTTGCCAAATCTGCCGCGTTCGGAATCCGATGCTGTCAATCTGGCGCAACGTAACCACCCGGCTATCCTTTCGGCGCAGCATCAGGTTCGCGCGCTGGATCTGATCGTACAGCAACAGCGAGCCAATCTTGGACCGAATGTCAGCTTGAATGCTGATGCAGGTATCACCGAGAGCTATGACAACGACGACTACATCAACGATGCAACAATCTCGTTGAATTTCAATCAGCCGATCTATGCTGGCGGTGGTCTGGCGGCTGCAGTGCGTCGGGCGATGGCGACACGTGACGCGTCTCGCGCGAATTTGCTGAATGTACAGAAAAACATCACTCAAGGAGTTGCGGATCGCTATGCGGCATTTCAGGCCGCTACGGCCAGCTTGCGGGCTTCGACCGAGCGTGTTCGCGCCTCGCAAGTTGCCTTTGACGGTATCCGCGAAGAAGCGACGCTAGGTGCGCGTACAACTTTGGATGTTCTGAACGCGCAGCAGGATTTGTTGGACGCTCAATTGGCTGAAGTTGCGTCTCGGACTGAGCGGTCTCGTGCTGCGTATGAGTTGCTACAGGCACAGGGTTTGTTGACGGCAGAGCGCTTAGGCTTGGCGGTGCAGATTTATGACCCGACCTTGTATTACAACCTCGTCAAAAAGGCGCCATCGCAGGTTAGCAAGCAAAGCCGCGATTTGGATCGGGTGCTCAAGGCATTGCGCCGGGATTAAACAGTATCGCTACCTGTTGTGGCGATGGTTTTGATTGGCTACAATCGAACCAAGGTTAGAGCGGTAGAAAAATATGTCGGATCGTGTTGTAAACGCCAATATTCAGGACGTTCTCTCGTCGGTTAAACGAATGGTCGACGAAGACGCCAGTGGCGAATCGGAATTTATCTTTGTCCCTTCGCCCCCGGCGTCCAAGCCTGGGCGGTTGGTTTTGACCGACGCCCTGCGCGTCAGCGAGGAACCGCTGATTGCCAAGAAGCGGGCACCTCTGAAGTTGATGCCTCATAGCAACGCGGGCGATGAGGCAGAAAGACAGGCCGCGAATACGCCTGACAACCCAGATGAACCGATGCGTTTGCAGTCCAACGAATTTGTGGCTGCGAAAGATGCGGAGGTCAGCACCGAAGAACCAAAGCGTGATCTTGCGGGGAGTTTGAGCGCAAAAATCGAAGCCTTGGAAGCCGCGATCGCCCGGACTGAAGATCAGTGGGAACCGGATGGTGAAAGCGACGATGATTACTCTGGTACCAAGACAAAGGCTGTCGAGTGGCCAGTGGACAAGGGATTTGCGCAGTCTAAGGTCGCACAGCCCGACACAGAGTCCAAAACAGAGGCCGTGTTCATACGCGATCCTTCGGTAAAAGCGGATCCGACACCAAAGCCCACTGGTGCAGTGTTTGAGGAGCAGCAGTTGCGCGAGCTTGTTGCGCAGATCGTCCGAGAAGAGCTGCAAGGCGCATTGGGCGAGCGGATTACCAAGAACCTGCGCAAGATGGTTCGGCGCGAAATTGTGCGCGCATTGGCCGCTGGGGATCGAGACTAATCCTCAGCCCCGATTTGGTGTCTGCGCCATCGAGAGAAACAGGTCCAAATCCATGTGCCGCTCAAGATGGTCGGCAAGGTCGTCCAGAACCTGTTCGACGCCGTCTTCATAGGCGTTTTCTGATACAACGCCCAATCCGGACAGATAGCTGGCGCGAAACGCGTCTGATGTGAAAATCCCGTGCAAATAACTGCCGCGTACGCGTCCATTGGCGCTGGCGGCACCTTCTGGCCTCCCCCCCACCTGCAGCCACGCGCGGGCGCAATCCGGACCTTCGGTCCTACCCATATGGATTTCATAACCGCTGACAGGTTCCTTACCGGGTAGGGCGGCCGCTGATCGCAATGTAACCTGCTTTTCACCGGCCATAGTGGTGGTGACATCCAGCAGCCCCAAACCTTCGACGTGACCTGGGCGACCGTCTACGCCATCCGGATCCGCGATGGTTTTTCCCAGCATCTGATATCCGCCGCAAAGGCCCAGAACGTGTCCTCCCCGACGGACATGGGCATAGAGGTCTATGTCCCAGCCTTGCGCCCGAAAATAGGCCAGATCGCCAATCGTGGATTTGCTGCCGGGCAGCAACACCAGATCGGCATCGCCGGGCAGGGGGCGGCCGGCAGGAATGATCTCGACCGTCACACCGGGTTCTGCCGACAGCGGGTCAAGATCATCGAAATTGGCCATCCGCTCTAGCTGAGGCACAACGATCTTGCACGCGCCTCCGGCATGAGAACGAATATCCATCATATCCTCGGCGGGCAGCTTCCATGCATCGTGAAACCAGGGCACTACGCCAACACAGGGCCAACCGGTCCGGGCCGCGATGTCATCGCGACCTTCATCAAATAGGGACACGTCGCCTTTGAACCGATTTATGGCAAAGCCTCGGATCATCTCGAGATCCCTTGCGTCCAGGACTGCCTGTGTTCCAACGATTTGGGCGATCACTCCGCCACGATGGATATCGCCGACCAGAACAACCGGAACGTCAGCGACACACGCAAATCCCATATTGGCAATATCACCCTTGCGCAAATTGGTCTCAGCCGGGCTGCCCGCGCCCTCGATCAGCACCAAATCGGCGTCGCTGCACAACCGGCCGAAGCTTTCCAAAGCTGCACCCAGAAGCTTGGATTTATCTTTGCGGTAGTCGCCCGCTTTCAATGTGCCTGCGCGCCGGCCCTGAAGGATGATTTGCGCGCCTGTGTCGGTTTCTGGCTTCAACAGGATCGGGTTCATGTCGGTATGCGTCGGCCGTTTCGCCGCCCGCGCCTGCAGGGCTTGCGCGCGCCCGATTTCTCCGCCGTTTTCGGTGACAGCGGCGTTGTTCGACATGTTCTGTGGTTTGAACGGCGCAACCCTCAGCCCGCGTCGGGAATATGCGCGTGCCAGTCCGGCCACCAAAACCGATTTTCCGACATTGCTGCCGGTGCCTTGAATCATGATGGACCGCGCCATGGCCTGTCTCCTATGTTGACGCGCAGATGACCTGATTTAAGGGCAAAGGAAAAGCCCCCTATGAACACACCTGCGCATCTTTTGATCGGCGCCGCCGCTTTTGCACGCCCAGCCCAAGGAGCCGCATTATGTGCAGCGTTACTTGGATCGGTGTTGCCGGACCTGTCGTTGTATGTGATGGCAAGTGCCTCGCTGTATATTCTGAACATCCCGGCACAGGTTGTATTCGACCAGCTTTACTTTTCGCCAGCCTGGCAAACGGTGTTCGCCGTCGACAACTCGTTCTTTGTGTGGGGAACCGCGCTTGGCCTAGGGCTGTGGCGAGGTTGGCACCTATTGACCATAGGTGCGTCCGCAGGGCTGCTGCACTTGGTGATGGATTTCTTTTTGCACGCAGGAGATGGTCGGCCACAATTCTGGCCGCTCAATTCTTGGGTCTTCGACAGCCCCATCAGCTATTGGGACAGTACGCATCACGCCATTTGGATCGCGCCCATATCCATGGCGGTGTGTTTGGCGGCCTATGCGGTGCTGTGGCAACGCGGCCTTTCGATAGGGGCTAAGCTCTTTTTTGCTGTTTTTCTTGCAGCCGAGCTCTGGGTTGCAAGGCAATGGATAATGTACTTTTAGCCTGGTCAATGAAAAACGCGCCCCGTCGTCAGGGCGCGTTTTTTCAATCGGATGCGGGGTTCAATCAGGCCGCTTCGGCCTGCTGAGCCGCATTCCTGCGTTCGCTTTCTTCGCGTGACAGAGCCACCGAAGTCCGGACGCCGCGACCGACGAATTCCATCAATCCACCAACAACCCGCTCATTGGGGTCGATACCGGCGCAGGACAGTACTTCGCGACCATCGCGCGAACGGGCCCAGCGGGCAATTTGTTCTGGCCCATTGCCGTATTTCTTGTCGTCAGCGATGGCATCATCCAGAGCAGCCAGTACAACGGCTGCGAAAAGTTTGCGTGCACGATTGCCTTGTTCGTTATTGAAGGCAGTGCCGTCAACGAAATCTCTCATCTCGTTTTTCCTGTTTTTCTTGCTCTTGCAATTTTCGGCGTGACGGTCCTTATGACCTATTACATGCGATTCGGATACACCTAAATTGCATAACTACGTTGCGTCATTTGCATGGCTCGCTGCATGTGCAGCACTAGGTTTCGTTGTCTTGTCAGGTGTGGTCACGCCAGATATAGGGACAACAACTGACGCATCAACCGTTTGTGAAGGATTTAAGTCATGCCCAAGATAAATGGGAACGAAATTCGCCCCGGCAATGTGCTTGAGCATAACGATGGGCTGTGGGCGGCTGTTAAGGTGGATCACGTAAAGCCCGGTAAAGGCGGTGCTTTTGCACAGGTCGAACTACGCAACCTGCGCAATGGCTCAAAACTGAACGAACGCTTTCGTTCTGCGGACAAGGTTGAGCGCGTACGTCTTGAGCAAAAAGATCAGCAATTCCTGTACGAATCCGATGGCATGTTGGTGTTCATGGATTCTGAGACATACGAACAGATCGAGCTGCCGTCGGAATTGCTGGGCGAGCGCCGCCCGTTTCTGCAGGACGGCATGACCATTGTTGTCGAATTCTACGAGAGCGAGGCATTGAATGCGACGCTGCCGCAAAAGGTGACCTGCAAGATTGTCGAGACCGAACCGGTCGTCAAAGGGCAAACCGCTGCAAACTCGTTCAAACCTGCAATCTTGGATAATGGCGTCAAGGTCATGGTTCCACCGTTTATTGGTCAGGATGAAATGATCATCGTGAATACAGAAACGATGGAATATTCCGAGCGCGCCTAAGCTTGTTCCAACCACATTCGAAAGACCGCATCCTTCAGGTGCGGTCTTTTTTGTTGCGCGGTCGCCGGTATCGTTCGGGGTCTGGACCGAACAGTTCAAGCATCAATTCGAACTTGATGCGATTGGCACTGACTTGGCGATAGAATGCGATTAGGAATGCGGTTGGACCTTGTATGCGTGTTAGCCCGCTGGTGGCAGCAACCACGGTGCCGACGTCCGTACGCCCCTGCAAAACCAGCCATCCGCCAAGCATCAAGATGCCAACCGTCCCGGCACCGTTGATAACGCTCAGCAAGAATTTGGCAGATAATTTCCAGATGAACATGCGACGGCGTGTTTCGTAAATGTCATCAAACAGTGCCTCGATATCTGGAGATACAGCCTCGATATCTTCGGTCGTCAAACGGTCGGTCGAATTGCGCAGGATACGGACCCGTTCGGCGACAAAGACGTTCACGCGCCGTTGCGAGACCAGAACAATGATGATTTGTGGAAGGATCATCGAAAACGCGATCAGACCCAGGCCGGGTTGTGTGGATGAGATATAGCCAATCACACTGATCAACGTTCCGATCTGAACAACGGGGTCGGAAAAGGCGCCGCCTGCAAATTTACCAAGCTCTTCAGCCTCGGCAGAGACGGCAGTGCTCATGGTTCCCTTGCGAAAGGATCCTCCGGTTTGGTTGAGGTCAGCTGCGCGCACCAACAGGCGTTGACGGATCAGGCGGATCAGGTCCTCACCCAAAGTGCCCGCCCGGTAGCCCAGCACCCATTTCAGGGCAAGGCTCAACAAAATGACAGCCATCATGCCAGCACCCAATGTCAACAATCGCTCGACCCCGACATCTGCAGATGTCAGGTGATTGATGATGTCGCGCTGAAATTCCAGCGGAACTGCAGCTAGCGCTGCGACTGCCAATGACAGCAGGATAAGTATAACTTGCCGGCCCGCACTGGCCCGCCAGATTGCCCGATACAGCCGGAACATCTTTTACATCCCTCTTGCAGTTCCGGCGCCAGTGTTACCGCGCAGCGCGATGGGTTCCAGCGAAAACGTGGCGCGAGGTTACCCGTGGGGTTAGTCGGTCAAACGCACGATCGCATCACCCGCCAGCATGTCCCCTTGGGCGCGATCAAGGCGCAGATAGGCAATCGCTTTGCCATTGGATTGCGTAAACAAAGTTCCGGCGGGCTTTCCACCAGACTGTATCTCGGTTCCAACCGGAGCAGCGCCTGTAATTTCTACAACACGCAAACCTTTGCGCAGTTCGGTTTTGTGCTTCATGCGCGCAGTGACTTCCTGGCCAACATAGCAACCTTTTTTGAAGTCGAGGCCATTCAGGGCTTCGAAACCGGCTTCAAGTATGTAGCTGTCTGGCGTTAGTTCGATGTTTGTCTCTGGAATGCAATGACGGACGCGGATCGCATCCCAGTCTGTACCATCTTCGTCTTCCGGTGCCGAAGAATAGCCGCGCCAGCCAAGATCGGGATGCCTTGGATCGGGCAGGGCGCCTTCTGGCGCGGGGCCTGTGCCGCGCTGCAGATTGAGGTCGGTTGCTTCGATCGCAACATCAGCTCGCAGCTTGAACATCGTCAGGCGCTTATTCAGCGCGTCGGCCAGATCCTCTGCCACGTCCAGCAGAACCGATGATCCGTCCCGTTTCAAAAAGAAATCAGCCAGATACTTGCCCTGCGGGGTCAGCAGGGCAGCGTAGACCAACCCCTCATTCAACCGCTGTACGTCATTTGTGATCAGCCCTTGCAGAAAGCTGTCTGTATCCTTGCCGGTCAGGCGCAGAATGCGGCGATTGGGCATGGGTTGATCCTCGTCATTTGGTCTGGCCTCGTGATATAGGAGAACGCGCCGCCATGACCAGAGGGTATCAGACGTGTCCGCCCCAATCAGCATCGTAATCCCGACATTGAATGCAGGGCAGGAGCTGCCAAGTACACTGCAATCGCTGATGGAAGGTCTGCAACAGGGACTGATCCGCGAGTTGATCGTCAGCGATGCTGGTTCGGATGATCACACGCTAGAGATCGCTGATGAGGCAGGGGCCCGGATCGTGTCAGGCGCCCCATCACGCGGCGGGCAATTGCGGAGGGGATGCGCTAAGGCCAAAGCTGACTGGTTACTGATCTTGCACGCGGATACCGAGTTGCAACCGGGCTGGACCGCAGCGGTGGCAGAACATCTGAACACAGGCCAACCTGCGGCCTTTCGTTTGCGGTTCCGCGCCAAGGGCGTGGCCCCACTCTGGGTTGCTGGCTGGGCGAATTTGCGCAGCCGCCTATTCGGTTTGCCTTACGGCGATCAGGGACTGTTGGTCCAGCGCCAGACCTATCTGTCGGCGGGTGGGTATCCGGATCAGCCATTGATGGAAGATGTCGCTCTGGTTCGCGCCCTGCCGCGCTCGGTGCTGTTAAAAGCGAATGCGGTTACGAATGCGGAACGCTATATCCGTCAGGGCTGGTTTCGGCGGGGTGCGCGGAATCTCTGGACATTGGCGCGCTATTTTCTTGGTGCCGATCCGGCGAAGTTGGCGAAGGCATATCGGGGATAAAGGCGGTGCGCAGTTCAACAATGGACTTGCCGAGGCGAAACGGGGCCGCAAAACTGACCAGACATAGGGCGATGATCTGTAAGACCAGAATATGCGCATTGGCCTGCAGATATTCCCATTCTTCCTTCAACTTGCCCACCTGATCAATCAGATCGTCATAGCTCTGGGCTAGGATCAGGTAGTCGCCTGCGATGGCAGGTACTTTGCGGCGCATGTTGTTAACGGCGGCTTGCGTGGTTTCATCCAGAGAAGTGAACACCAGAAACTGCTGGATATCAAAAGCATCGGCCTTAGCGGCCATATCACGAGCCTCTTCCATCTCGTCCTTTGATGTCCGGCCAAACAGGAAATGCAGCCCTTGCAGCGGTGCAACTTCGTTTGTGACCGCAATAAAGAGCGGTAAATCGGCATTGCTGGCGGTCGAGGCAGACAAGAATTCCACCTTTTCACACAAAACGGCGGTATCGGGATCATATGCCGGGTCGCAAAACCGCAGTCGAAAGCGTGCTGCATCGCGGTCGAAGGCCAAAGTTGCAGCATAAGCGACGTCAATTTGCCGATCCAATCGTGAACTGTCTGATGTGTAGAGCCCCGCCAGTACGGCGACCAATGCGCCGATCCCGCCCAAAACCACCCAGACAAGATCTGCCAGTTTCCAGGCTCGATGTCCCGCTGGCTTCCGGAATAAGAAGCCCGTTCCCAATAGGCCGATCAGAAACGAAAGAATAAGCAACGGTAGTTGATTGTCGGCAATAAATGTCATGTGTACAGAATGTACGGTCTGAGGTTGTTCAGACAATAGTGTTCACGCGCAGTTGTATCTCATGACACCACGAAAAAGGCGTCAGGATCCCGAGCTTTGGCCGAATTTGCGGAACAGTTTGGTCCTGTCGAATGCCTGCTCAAGCTCTTCCGTACGTTCTTTCACGCTGTCCCACAGACGTTCTTGCATTTCGGCGATCACACATTCCAACAGTACCAGGATCGAGGCCATGGAATCCCACGCAGACGGAACCGCGATACGCGCTGCAAATGTGTGCTTTGCCAGCCGATGGATCGGCGAACGCCATTGATCCGTCAGCAGCACGACCTCGGCGCCTCGTTCATGGCAAAGCTGTCCGATCAGCAGCGTGGTGTTTTCGTACCGCCGCACATCCAAGGCCACCAACACGTCCCCTTCACGCACCTCAAGCAGATCATGGGTCCAGGAGGCCGCATCTGATAGCAGTTTCACGTCGGGCCGTATCATTTGCAGGTGCAGATATAGATACTGCGCCAGCGTCCCGGTAATGCGTCCTCCGGTTATGAAAATGCGTCGATCCGGATCGCACAATAGGCGGCAAAAGCTGTCGAACTCTTCCGGAGCCACCTCATCGATAGAACGCCGTTGGTTGTCCAGCGCCTGCCGGGAATAGCGGTTTAGGATATGTTCATCTGGCAGATCATTTTGCCAGACATCCCGCTTGGCAACGGGACCCGAGATCATCTCTTTCACTTCGCTGCGGATAGCGGCTTGAAACTGAGGATAGCCGCCAAATCCGGTTTTCTGCAGCATACGCGCGACTGTCGTGGTTGAAACCGAGGCGATGCTTGCAAATTCCGTAATGCTGCCAAGACCTGCCATTGGATAATCATCCAGCAGCACATTCACCAATTGCCGCTCCGATGGGGTCATCGTTTCGCGATGGGCAAGGAGTCTTTCAGTTACGCGCACGGATTACATCCTCTTTGGTTGTCCACCATCCAATGTGCAATATTTGACATCTGAAACGGTTGTGTGAGATATTTTACAGGAAAATTATTGACAGGTTAAGGCTGGGTGTAGAAATTTTTTCCCATGGAATCGCACAACAACCTTTCGCCGGTCGGGCATCTGGATTTTGGACCAGTAGTTCACGCACGCGAACCGGCGGACCGCCCATCGGTCATCGTGGTCTGTGAACATGCATCGTGCCGGATACCCAAAGAATTGAGGGACTTGGGTCTAAACGCCGATGCTTTGCGCAGCCATATCGCATGGGATCCGGGTGCTTTGCCTGTCGCGCAGGCTATGGCACGACAAATGTCTGCTTCATTGATCTACGGAGGCGTTTCGCGGCTTGTTTATGACTGTAATCGGCCACCTGAAGCCGACGATGCGATGCCTGCTAACAGCGAGGATTTCGCCATTCCGGGCAACGCCTCCCTGTCCGACGCTGATCGCAAGGCCCGAGTCGATGAGGTCTATAAGCCATTTTGTTTGGAACTTGCAGGAATGTTGGATCGTCATCGCGAAACGCTTGAGTTGATGGTGACAATTCATAGCTTTACGCCCGTGTATCGGGGACAGAAACGGACTGTCGAATTGGGCTTATTGCATGGCGAAGACGAGCGCTTTGCGTTGAAAATGCTGGAAAAAGCCCCTGCGGACCTACCGCTGAAGACGCGCCTGAATGAGCCATACTCAGCCCGCGATGGCGTGGCACATACGCTGGACGTTCATGCGAAACCAAGAGGTTTGCTGAACGTCATGATCGAAATTCGCAATGATTTGATCGAGACGCCCGAGCAACAACAAGCGATTGCTGATGATCTGGTGCACTGGATCGAAAACACGATGAGCGCGATCCAAAGCGAGGGCGCGCGGCAATGAAAATGATGGCCGCATATGTGCGCATCATTGATGCGGTGAACTATCGGATCGGACGGGTCATGATGTGGGGCCTGTTTGTGATGATGGGGATTTTGCTGTGGTCCTCGATCTCGAAAACGTTCTTTTTGCCATCGCTCTGGACGTTGGAAATGGCGCAGTTTGCAATGGTGACCTATTACATCATAGGAGGTCCGTACTCGATCCAATTGGGTTCGAACGTCCGGATGGATCTGTTTTATCACAATTGGAGCCCGCGCCGAAAAGCTTGGTTCGACGCCTGCACGGTGTTGTTACTGATCCTATATCTTGGCGTGCTGTTCTATGGTGGACTTGGTTCGACCGCCTACAGCCTCGGCTATTGGGGCGATGAACCGGTTTCCTATTTCACAGGCCTTCTGACCGGCAGTGAAGGGATCGGGAGACTGGAACGCTCATCGACTGCATGGAGGCCCTATATCTGGCCGGTCAAGGCAATTATGGTGTTCGGCTTCTTTCTTATGCTGCTGCAAGCAATTTCTGAACTCTTCAAAGACATCGCGCGGATCAACGGGCAGGAAATCGGGGTCAGCCGGGCATGAGTCAGGAATATATCGCCATTTTCATGTTTGCCTCAATGATGCTGATGCTGTTTACAGGTCAGCGCGTTTTCGGGGCCATCGGCGCGGTTTCGGCGATTGCGGCGCTGGCACTGTGGGGAACAGGCGGGCAGGATATTCCCTTTTCGGCCGCGATGAAACTGATGAAGTGGTATCCGCTGCTCACGCTGCCGATGTTTATCTTCATGGGTTATGTTCTGAGTGAAAGCCGCCTGGCTGACGACCTCTATCGCATGTTTCACGTTTGGATGGGGCCGGTGAACGGAGGTCTTGCGATCGGTACAATCGGGCTGATGGTTCTGGTTTCCGCTATGAACGGCCTCAGTGTCGCCGGAATGGCCATTGGGGCGACAATTGCTTTGCCCGAGCTTTTGCGGCGCGGATACGACAAGACCATGGTGACCGGGGTCATTCAAGCCGGATCGAGCCTGGGGATTCTCGTGCCGCCCTCCGTGGTTCTAGTGCTCTATGCCATGATCGCGCGGCAACCTGTGGGTCAGCTGTGGTTGGCCGGTATTGTGCCCGGGCTGCTGATGGCGTCAATGTTCATCCTCTACATATGGATACGCTGTCGCATTCAACCTCAGCTCGGCCCAGCGATGAAGGACGCGCACGAAGTGCCTCGGGCCGAAAAAATCCGGTTGTTGGGGGCAGGCGCTCTGCCGCTGATAATCTTCGCGTCCATGATGATCCCCTTCGTCAATGGCTGGACCTCGCTTGTTGAAAGTTCAGCGATCGGGGCGCTGGCGGCTTTAGCGGCCTCGGTTCTCAAACGCCGGATGACGTGGAAAATCTTTGAAGACTGCACCAAGCAAACGCTGGCCATATCCTGCATGTTCATGTGGATCATTCTGGCCGCGCTGGGATTTGGAGCCGTATTTGATGGATTGGGTGCGGTTAAGGCCATCGACAATCTGTTCACCGAACAACTCAATCTTTCACCATGGATGATCCTGATCCTGATGCAGCTCAGCTTTATCGTAATGGGCACGTTCCTCGATGATACCGCGATGCTCGTCATCGTTGCTCCGCTATATGTACCGCTGGTGGGGGCATTGGGTTTTGATCTGATCTGGTATGGCGTGCTTTATACGATCACGACCCAGATCGCCTATATGACGCCGCCGTTCGGCTACAATCTGTTCCTGATGCGAGCGATGGCCCCGCCCGAGATTACGCTGCGCGATATCTATCGCTCGATCTTTCCTTTTGTGGGCGTAATGGTTCTAGCGCTCGCGATAATCATGATCTTCCCGGAAATAGCGCTTTGGCTGCCCGGATATGTTTACGGAAATTAACCAGAAGGCCCGGCAAACGGGCACTTGAACTTTAACGGAGAGGAAATTGACATGACGACAAGACGTAAGTTTCTCAAAACTGCCGGGGTGGGGGTTGCAGCTGCACCATTGGCCGCACCGGCGCTGGCGCAAAGTACGATTACATGGCGGATGCAGACCTATGCGGGGCCAGCGCTTGCGGCCCATGTGATCGATCCAGCCATCGAGATGTTCAACAAGATCGCAGGTGACCGGATGCAGATCGAGCTGTTCTATGCCGATCAGCTTGTGCCCACCGGAGAGCTGTTCCGTGCCATGCAGAAGGGCACCATCGATGCGGTGCAGTCGGATGATGACTCGATGGCTTCACCCACCGAGGTCACTGTTTTCGGCGGCTATTTCCCATTTGCCTCGCGCTATTCGCTGGACGTGCCGGTTCTGTTCAACCAGTGGGGCCTGAACGAGATCTGGGATGAAGAGTATTCCAAGGTCGGCGTCAAACACATCAGCGCCGGCGCCTGGGATCCCTGCCATTTTGCCACCAAGGATCCGATCAATTCTCTGGAGGATATGAAGGGCAAGCGCATCTTCACTTTCCCGACGGCGGGCCGGTTCCTGTCGCAGTTCGGCGTGGTTCCTGTGACCCTGCCGTGGGAAGACATCGAAGTCGCGGTGCAAACCGGAGAGCTGGACGGCATCGCGTGGTCAGGCATTACCGAAGACTACACCGTCGGTTGGGCCGATGTGACCAACTACTTCCTGACCAACAACGTATCGGGCGCCTGGGCGGGTCACTTCTTTGCCAATATGGACCGTTGGAACGAACTGCCCGAAGACTTGCAGACGTTGTTCCGCGCTTGCTGTGATCAGTCGCACTATTATCGCCAGTGGTGGTATTGGGGTGGTGAAGCCAACCTTCGCGTCAATGGCACCAAGATGCAACTGACCACAATTCCAGATGCCGAATGGGCGCAGGTCGAAGAAGCGGCTGTCAAATTCTGGGATGAGATTGCAGCTGAATCCGAGACCAAGGCCAAGGTTGTTGAAATCTTCAAGAATTATAACGCCGAAATGCAAAAGGCCGGTCGGCCCTATCGCTACGGCTGACCCAACTCGACCGGTCCGCGAGCGAGCGGGCCGGTCGCAACTGCGCAAAAAATTTTCGTTGATAATTATCAATCAAACTGGACGAGTTTATTTGATCCTGCGACATCGGGCGCGGCGCTCTGTCAGGCACACAATTTACCAACATGGGCCTGCGAGACGCATTCATCCGAACGTTTCCAATACCCCAGCCAAACTTCGTCGAATGTGCCTTCATCGACCCAAATGCCATCCAACGGACCGGGGACAATACCCCAGTCCTTTGAGCGCAGTGCAGTAACGGGCTTGCAGACCTCGTCCTTCACCTCACATATTGGTCACAGGTGAGGGAGTTTTTCATGACAAAAGAGATTGTTCTGATCCATGGAGCTTTTGCCGGGCCGTGGTGCATGCAGGATTACGCGGAGTTCTTTCGCGCACGTGGCTGGTCGGTACACACACCTGCGTTGCGGTATCATGGCGGCGACCCTAACGCCGAACCCGAACCGGGCCTGACCGAAACCAGCGTCTTGGATTACGCCAATGACATTGCCGACTTCGTACAAGGGTTGGATAGCAAACCGGTGCTGCTAGGCCATGCCATCGCGGGCGTAGTGGCACAACAGGTGGCCTCTCGCGGTTTGGCCAGCGCCATTGTCCTGATCAACCCGAATGCGGCCTGGGGTACCTTGCCGGAAACCGACGACGAACGCGCTGTGCCGCGGGCGCTGATGGAGGGCGGGGCGTTCTGGAAACAGCCCATGCGCGTCGATTTCGATCTGATGGCCCCCTTTGCGCTGAACAAGATGCCCGAGGCGCAGCAGCATGAGGTGTTCGATCAACTCGGCCCGGAAAGCGGGCGGGTGATGTTCGAGATGTTCTTCTGGATGTTCGACGATCACCACGCAATGAAGGTGGATATCGACAAGGTCGACTGTCCGGTGCTGATCGTTTCAGGCACCGAGGACCGGGCCGTGAACCCCAACACCTGCCGTGCACTGGCGAAGCTTTACGGAGACCGCGCGACGTTTCTGCCAGTCGAAAACCACGCGCATTTTCTGTTCATGGAACCGGGCTGGGAAGGCCCAGCCGGACAGATCGCCAATTGGCTGGATCAGAATGTTGGGTAGGATGGGGTTTCACCCCATCGCTCCCATTCCGCTTTGATGGGTTGAAAACCCATCCTACGTCAGTTGTTGGTTTGAAACGTGCTCTGCGGTTTCCAGACCAGAGAGCCATCGTCATTGCGATGACACCGCAACAGTCGTTCCTCGCGCGTGCTGATGGTTGAGGTGACGGTATTGTCTCCGGTCAGCAGGATGAAGGCGTCTGGCGAATAGGCCATGCCGTCATAGTAGCAAAACCGCGTCTCGGCGCCGTCTGGAATGGGCGATGCGGTGCTGAGCATCTGCTGCGCTGGGGCTGCCGAGGCCAGCAGGGTCAGGGCCAGCCCGAGGGTAAGTGTTTTCATGTCGTCCTCCCGTTTGGAAAATTGTTCGTGGTTAAATTGGGTCTTGGACGCTCGGAACCTCAAATGTCGTTCTTGGATGACGGATTGAAGGTAAGTGTGAACGGGATCAACGGGTTAGGCAAGGGGATTGCGGTGTGCCGGACTGAAGCCCGACCTGCGGGGTGTGGGATCGTCCCGCACTATCCATCCAATGCTTGATGCTAAGCATTAAGCACGCGCCCGACCCGCCCCCATGGTCGGGCGCGGGTGTTTCGGTCATGTCATGTGCCGGATTGCCAGACTGAGTAAGCTTGTGCAGCAGTGGCTAACGCTATTGCAACGGTGATCCAAAACAGCATTTGATTTTGTCGTACATTGTCTTTGTGACGGCGTTCCTCTTGGGCGTAGTTTGCAATAGTAACTAGTGCCTGAGCAGATAGTTTAAAATCATGGCGTCCGACTTTCTCAAGGTCACCGGAACTTACAAGAGATTCAATAAGTAAGCGAAACCGTGCTGAAATCTGATCATGTTTAGGATGGCCGTAAATTCGTTGACCAAAGTGGTCGGTTTCCAATTGAATTATGGACCTTTTCTTGGCTTCGTAGAGTATAGGCACTCCATTCAGAGCCCGAGTGTAGTGCAATTCTACAATTTTTTTGAGTACCGCAATTCGATCATCGCGGTACCTGAGCGTCGCATTGTACAAAGACTGAAAGAGTTTTTCATGTATCCAAGCGCGTTCGGTAGCAAACGTGAGTTCTCCAGAAATAAATTGTGATGTTGTTTCAAAATCTTTGCGTACAAACCCAAAAAAGCGCGTTATCTTTATTTCCCATTCGGGTAACTCTTCGATTGGAATTCTGATGAATTCCGAAAACTCATCACCTACCCAAAGTCGACCGACTATCGAACACCCAGTTATCTCGTCCACCAAAACAGATTGTTCGGTATCTTCTCGCCAAAGCGTGGGAACGTAGTAGTTATTAGTGGAACTATAAGAAAACTGGGAAGGTGCTCGTCTATTAAGGCTACGCCTTAAGGCCAAAAGACGCGTTTCGCGCCTAATGAACTCAAACATCCAACTCCTCCACAAACCGCGCGTTCTCCTGAATGTATTGGAACCGCAGTTCGGGTTTTTTGCCCATCAGGCGCTCGACGAGGTCGCCGGTTTCGCCGGGTTCGTCCTCGTCTATGGTGACGCGGATAAGTTTGCGCGAGGCAGGGTCCATCGTGGTCTCTTTCAGGTCCTTGGCGTCCATCTCGCCCAGACCCTTGAAGCGGGAAACGTCGATTTTGCCTTTGCCGCCCAGACCTTTTTCCAGCCATTCATCGCGCTCGGCTTCGTCCAGACAATAGATGCGTTTGGCGCCTTGGGTCAGGCGATAAAGGGGCGGGCAGGCGAGGTAGAGGTGGCCCGCGTCAATCATAGGCCGCATCTGCGTGAAGAAGAACGTCATCAGCAGCGAGGCGATATGTGCCCCGTCCACATCCGCGTCGGTCATGATGATGATCTTGTCATAGCGCAGGTCGTCGACGTTGAACTTGGTGCCAAGGCCCACACCCAACGCTTGGGTCAGGTCGTTGATCTCGGCATTGGTGCCCAGTTTCGAACTGGCCGCGCCCAGCACGTTCAGGATTTTGCCGCGCAGGGGCAGCAGGGCTTGAGTTTTGCGGTCACGGCCCATTTTGGCGGACCCACCGGCAGAGTCGCCCTCGACGATGAATAATTCCGTGCCGTCCCGTGTTGAATTAGAACAGTCCACCAGCTTGCCGGGGAGACGAAGTTTCTTAGTGGCGGACTTGCGTTGTGTTTCCTTCTCGGCCCGTCGGCGCAGGCGTTCTTCGGCCCTCAGAATGAGGAAGTCGAGGATCGCCCCGGCGGATTTCGTATCAGCCGCCAGCCAGTTGTCGAAATGGTCGCGGACCGAGTTTTCGACCAGCCGTTGCGCCTCGACCGTGGCCAGACGGTCTTTGGTTTGGCCGACGAATTCCGGTTCCGAGATAAAGCAGGACACCAGCGCACAGCCACCGGTGATCAGGTCATCGCGGGTGATCTGACCGGCCTTTTTATTGTTGATCAGCTCGCCATAGGCCTTGATCCCCTTGAGGACCGCAGCCCAGAACCCGGCCACGTGGGTGCCGCCTTCGGGGGTGGGCACTGTGTTACAATAAGACTGGATGAAGCCATCGCGCGAGGGTGTCCAGTTGATCGCCCATTCGACCTTGCCGGGGGTGCCGAACTTCTCCTGAAAATCCACGGTGCCAGCAAAGGGTTGCTCGGCATAGGTGGACGAGCCATTCATGGTTTCTTTAAGATAGTCAGAGAGCCCGCCGGGGAAGTGGAATGTGGCCTCGGTTGGCGTTTCACCGTCATCGATGGCAGATTTCCAGCGGATTTCGACGCCCGAGAACAGGTAGGCCTTGGAGCGGATGGATTTGAACAGCCGCGCCGGTTTGAACTTGTGATGGCCGAAAATCTCGGCGTCCGCATGGAAGGTAACGGTGGTGCCGCGCCGGTTGGGGGCCGCGCCGACCTTTTCCACGGGACCCAGCGGGATACCACGTGAAAAGCGTTGCTCGTACAGCTGTTTGTCGCGCGCCACTTGAACGACCATAGAATCGGACAAGGCATTGACCACCGACGCGCCCACACCGTGCAGACCGCCCGAGGTCTGATAGGCCTTGCCCGAGAACTTTCCGCCCGCGTGCAGGGTGCACAGGATGACTTCAAGCGCCGATTTGTCGGGGAACTTGGGGTGCGGGTCGATCGGAATGCCACGCCCGTTGTCGCGTACGGTCAGAGCGTAATCGGAATGCAGTTCGACCTCGATCCGGTTGGCGTGGCCCGCTACGGCTTCGTCCATCGAGTTGTCTAGGATTTCAGCCACCATATGGTGCAAGGCACGCTCATCGGTACCACCGATATACATGCCGGGCCGTTTTCGAACCGGTTCCAGCCCTTCGAGCACCTCGATGGACGAGGCGTCATAAGTTGTGGTCGCTTCTGGCGTCAACAGATCGTCGGGCATGGGTGCTGCTCTTGTTTTATTTGTTTAAGGCATTATGGCATCGAGAGCAGAATTGGGAAAGAGCCGATACAAACTTGCCGTAAGCAAACAGCTCGAAATTCGTCCTTGTGTGACCTTTTACTTGGATTGGAATCGACGTCGCCGTTACTGTGAACGGGATGAAGAATGCAAGATCAGATCGCAAACTGGCTGCAATATTGGCGGCCGATGTTGTTGGTTATTCAAATCTGATGAACAAAGACGAGGCCGGAACGTTCAAGGCGTTGTCCGTATTGTTGCGTGATTCAATAAGACCGATGATCGGAAGGCATGGCGGAAAGATTGTAAAATTGATGGGCGATGGCCTGCTGGCCGAGTTCGTCAGCGCTACCGATGCGGTGAACTGTGCTGCAGAGTGGCAATCCACCGCGGAAGCGCAGGGTAAATTTCAGTTTCGAATAGGTATTAACCTTGGTGATATCATTCATCGCCATGGAGATATCTTTGGGAATGGCGTCAATATTGCTGCACGGCTAGAGGCCCTGGCTAATCCTGGGGGCATCTGCGTCTCAGCCTCGGTTCGCGATCAGATAGCTAGTAACAGCGGCCTGCGTTTTGCCGATTTGGGTTTGCAAAATATCAAGAACATACCTGACCCCGTCCATGCGTTTTCTATCCGGCCAGAAAGTGACGAGGGCACAGATGGATCGGTAGCTGACTTCACTGAACCAACGCTCGCCCCATTGGATAAACCATCCATCGCGGTCCTGCCCTTTGACAACATGTCCGGTGATGGTGAACAGGACTATCTGGCGGACGGAATAACCGAAGATCTGATCACCGCGTTATCCCGAATCCGGTGGTTCTATGTAATCGCACGCAACAGCACGTTTACCTATAAGGGGAAGCCTGTCGACGTTAAGGTCGTCTCGCGCGAGTTGGGTGTGCGCTATGTTCTTGAGGGCAGTATCCGCTGCGCCGGAGGCCGGGTGCGCGTCACTGCCCAATTGATCGACGCAACTGATGGGCATCATGTTTGGGCAGAACGGTATGATCGGCAAATCGAAGATATCTTCGATTTGCAGGACGAGATGACCCAGACCATCATCGGTGCGGTTGAGCCTGAGATATCCGCGGTCGAGCGCGCCCGGGTCGCTGGAAAATCTCCTGACAGTCTGGATGCATGGGAAAGCTTCCAACGTGGTGTTTTTCATATGTGGTCGTATTCGCAGGACGATCATGACGCGGCGTTGTCATTCCTGACCAGAGCAAGTGAACTTGATCCAAGCTTTGCGCCAGCACATGCATACAGGGCATATGTGCACTATCAGAGTGTTGTCATGCACTGGGTCAACACTGATGAAATTCCGGCCGAGTTGGATGCGGGGTTGGAAGCCGGACAGAAGGCGCTTGCAGCTGATCCCAGGGATGCGGTTGCATATTTCGGTATCGGGCGGATCTATATGATGAAAGGGCGGACTGAGGACTCGATTGCGGCGCTGGAATCTGCGATCAAGCTCAATCCGAGTTTCGCACAAGCCTATCACGGGCTGGGTATGGCGTTGTGTCTTGCAGGGCGGTTTGACGAGGCGCACAACGCCAACGCAATGTGCGAACGCTTGAGCCCGCGTGATCCAATTATTTGGGCATCGTTGGTAGTGCAGTCGTTAACCTATTTGCTGGCGCGAGACTACGATAATGCGTTGATTTGGGCGCAAAAAACCCGTCGGCACCCCAACGCTGTCGGCTATTGGCCACACTCCATGCTGGCTGCGTCTCTGGCGCAACTTGGTCGGATTGACGAAGCACAAAAAGAAATAACAATGGCTTTGCAAGAGGTCCCGACGTTGTCGATCAGAGAGCTGCGGACGGCCTATCCGACAACAAAACCCGGCGGATTGGATCCTTATCTTGAGGGATTGCGCCTTGCCGGATTACCTGAATAGGTAATCACTACATTTGTTAAGGAAGACGAGATGACCTGGATCACGACCGTGCCGTTCAGCGAAGCTACGGGCAAGTTGAGAAAACTATACGAACGGGTGACCGGACCGGACAATAATGTGGACAACATCATGATGGCGCACTCTCTGCGGCCTCATTCGATGGAAGCCCATATGGCGGTCTATAAGAACGTTTTGCATCATTCGGCGAACAAGGTTCCCAAGTGGTTTCTTGAAACGTTGGGCGTATGGGTAAGTGCCTTGAACCGATGCGGGTATTGCGTTGAACATCACTTTGCGGGTCTGCAACGGCTGCTAAAGGATGAAGGTCGGGGTAACGCAATCCGGGCCTCGATCGAGGCACGAGATCCATCGTCAGCCCCGCTGGATGCCGCGCAGGTGGCGGCAATGGGTTATGCGCAAAAACTGACTGAGGCCCCCGGAGATCTGGTTGAGGCGGATGTTATCGCCCTGCGTAACGCAGGTTGGGATGATGGCGAGATTCTTGAGATCAATCAGGTATGTTCGTATTTTTCCTATGCGAACCGAACCGTACTTGGGTTAGGGTGCTCGACGGATGGGGACGTTCTGGGACTGTCGCCGAACAACTCCGAAAACCCGGATGATTGGGGCCATCGGTGAGGGCAGGAGCGAGGGGCCAGCCCCTCGCGCTCCCCGAGATATTTTTGGCCAGATGAAGGGCAGATCGGCGCGCCTGCCCGGAGGCTCAGTTAAAACACAAGTCTGTTTGACACCAATCAAAGCGCTGAACATGCCGAACTGCTAGATTTCTCTTCGACAGGAAACCGAGGAGAGAATGTATGGATGCAACGCCCCAGATCAGTCAGAAATCACCTCATATTAATTCGGCAACTGCCCCAAATGCGGAGGCCTCGGCGCCGACGCTTGAAAAAATTCGGCAAGCTTTTGAAAGCGGTAACTATCCCTATGGCCGAAAGATGGCGCGCAAGGATTATGAGGCGCAGAAGGCCGAGTTGCAGGCCGAGTTGCTGAAAGTTCAGTTGTGGGCCCAAGAGACAGGCCAGCGGTTTGTGCTGTTGTTCGAGGGGCGCGATGCGGCCGGGAAGGGCGGCACAATCAAGCGGTTCATGGAACACTTGAACCCGCGTCAGGCGCGCGTCGTTGCGTTGAACAAGCCAACGGACGAAGAGAAAGGGCAGTGGTATTACCAGCGGTACGTGCAGCAGCTGCCGACCTTGGGTGAGATGGTGTTTTATGACCGGTCCTGGTACAATCGCGCGGGTGTCGAACGGGTTATGGGGTTCTGCTCTCCCAACGAGTACTTGGAATTCATGCGCCAAACTCCTGAGTTGGAGCGGATGTTGGTACGCTCGGGCATTCAGCTTTACAAATACTGGTTCTCGGTCACGCAGGAAGAACAGCAACGGCGCTTTCGGAGCCGTGAAACCGACCCATTGAAACAATGGAAATTGTCGCCGATCGACAAAGCCAGCCTGAGCAAATGGGATGACTATACCGAGGCGAAAGAGGCGATGTTCTTCTACACCGACACGGCCGACGCGCCCTGGACCATTGTAAAATCTAATGACAAAAAACGCGCGCGTCTGAATTGCATGCGTCACTTTTTGTCGACGTTGGACTATCCTGACAAGGATCACGAGATCGTTGTTGAACCTGACCCTCTGATCGTGGGGCAGGCGCATCATGTGATCCATCGCTCGGACCATATTCTTGGAACGGCACTGCATCCAGATGCAAAAATTGGCTAACGGGCCGGGTCATCACCAGACAGGGTGATGGCCCGCTTGGTACAAGTCATGTAAGTCTCACATTGAAATAAACCTGTTCTGCTCTTGTCTTGCGCTGCGGGCAAGCCTAAGGCTGGCGGGATGAACAAGGTGATGACATATCCCGGCCATTTGCGGGCAATTACAGTGCTGGGCCTGCCATTGATTGGTGGGCATTTGGCACAATATGCGATCGGTCTGACCGACACCATCATGCTGGGATGGTACGGGGTCGAGGCACTGGCCGCAGTGACATTGGCCAGCAGCTATTTCTTTGTTCTTTTTCTGTTTGGCGCAGGATTTGGCTTGGCCGTTATGCCGATGGTGGCGACTGCTGCGGCTGAAGAGAATGAGACCAGCATACGCCGGTCGACCCGCATGGGCCTGTGGCTGTCTTTGATCTATGCGACGGTGATGATGCCCCTTCTGTGGTGGTCACAACCCATTCTGATTGCATTGAAGCAAGAACCGCAAGTTGCTGAAACCGCAGCGATTTACCTGCGTGTGGCAGGGTGGGGACTGTTCCCGGCATTGTTGGTTATGACCCTCAAGTCCTATTTGGCCGCACTTGAACGAACGCAGATTGTGCTCTGGATCACGGTTGTTGCCGCTGTTGTGAATGGATTGACGAACTATGCGTTGATTTTCGGCAATTGGGGTGCGCCTGAGTTGGGAGTGATGGGCGCGGCCATCGCTTCGGTCGTGACGCAGATCGTGTCACTGGTGGCGGTGGTGATCTATGCGGTGAAGGCGTTGCCGGAACACAGTCTGTTCCAACGTTTTTGGCGTCCGGATTGGGAAATGTTCATGAGCGTTCTACGCCTGGGCGTTCCGATCGGCCTGACGACACTGGCAGAGGTGTCTTTGTTCGCTATTTCAGCGGTGATGATGGGCTGGCTGGGTCCGGTGCCACTGGCGGCGCATGGTATTGCTCTGAATCTCGCGTCTGCGACATTCATGGTGCATCTGGGACTGTCAAATGTAGCAACAATCCGCGCGGGAAATGCATTGGGTCGTCGAGATCGTGCACATCTTGAAAAAGGCGCCATTACAGTGACCGGAATGTCGCTGGTGGTTTCAGTCTTGACCATTATTCTGTTCTTGACCTGTGCAGAGCCTCTCATTTCCCTGTTTATGGAATTTGATGATCCGAAACGGCCAGAAATTCTGTTGATTGGCACCGGGCTGCTGGCAATGGCTGCTTTGTTCCAACTGGTCGATGGCGCACAGGTGATCGCACTGGGTCTTTTGCGCGGATTGCAGGATGCCAAAGTGCCGATGGTGATGGCCGCGCTCAGCTATTGGGCGATCGGGATACCTGCATCGTATTATTTCGGCTTCGTTCAGGGCATGGAAGGGATCGGAGTGTGGCTTGGCCTGGTGCTGGGCCTTGCCTGTGCCTCTGTCCTTTTGATGTCGCGATTCTGGCTGCGGTCTGTGCGCGAGGTTGGCGAAGTTCCGGCCTGAGGGATCAACCTTTGCTGATCCGATCTGATTTTTTGCGCACAAGCACCGAGCGCAGATCGTGCATAGCCATCAATAGCCGATCCGTGACATCCTCCAACTGCTCATCCGTGGCCTTGGACTGCGCCCATTGCGTCGTCAGATTCAGATGGTCGACGGCGCGATGAATATCATCCAAGTCGCGGCGGGATAGCAGGGCTTTCCGCTCCTCCATCCAGCGCGTGATTTCGGCTTTGTCCGCATCGGACAGACTACGTTGACCCTGCGGTTTGACCTCACCATTGCGGATGTTGACCACTGCGATCTGATCCATCTCGATCCGACGTTGGCGGTTTTCCGTATCGATTTTGAACACTGCTGCGCCATTCTCGCGTACGCGGAAGTAATATTCGGGCAGGGTTGTGGACATGGAAACCTCAGGTCAGGGACGCGCAGAAGCGTTGGATACGGGTGCAAGCCTCGGTCAGCGCTTCATCAGATGTCGCGTAGCTAACTCGGAAATTGGGAGATAGACCAAAGGCCGCGCCAAACACCACCGCAACGTCGGCTTCCTCCAGCAGAGCAGTCGCGAATGCTTCGTCCGAGTCAATCACCGTCCCTGCCGGGGTGGTCTTTCCGATCAGGCCAGCGATGGACGGGTAGACATAGAATGCGCCTTCGGGTGTTGGGCAAGAGATGCCATCGATCTGGCTAAGCATATCGACCACCAGATCGCGACGGCGTTTGAATATCTCGTTATTTGGCGCAAGAAACGCCTGAGTCCCATTCAACGCTTCGACCGCAGCCCATTGGCTGACCGAGCAGGGATTCGACGTGGACTGCGACTGCACTTTACGCATTGCCGCGATTAGCTCGACCGGGCCCGCAGCATATCCGATGCGCCAGCCGGTCATGGCATAGGCTTTGGAGACGCCATTGCAGGTTAGAGTCCGGTCATAAAGCCCCGGTTCCACTTGTGCAGGCGTGCAGAATTCGAACCCGTCATAGGCCAGATGCTCATACATATCGTCAGTCATCACCCAGACATGCGGATGCCGCATCAGCACGTCAGTCAGCTCTTTCAGCTCTGCTCGGCTGTAGCCCGCACCGGTTGGATTGGACGGAGAATTGAAGATGAACCATTTGGTCTTGGGCGTAATCGCTGCTTCTAACTGATCGGCCGTCAGTTTAAAGCTGGTCTGAAGCGAGGTTTCAGTAATCACCGGTGTCCCGCCTGCCAGCAAGACCATATCCGGATAGCTGACCCAATAGGGTGCGGGGATGACGACCTCATCCCCCTCATTGAGCGTGGCCATAAGGGCGTTGTAAAGCGTCTGCTTGCCCCCGGTCCCGACCGAGACCTGAGCGGGCGTATAGTCCAACCCGTGGTCACGCTTCATCTTGGCGCAGACCGCCTGTTTCAGCTCGGGGATACCATCTGGCGCTGTGTATTTCGTCTTGCCTGCGGCGATAGCAGCAACAGCGGCGTCCTTGATGTTCTGCGGTGTGTCAAAATCCGGCTCACCAGCACTCAGCCCAATGACATCGCGTCCGGCAGCTTTCAACTCGGCCGCTTTGGCTGTCATGGCGATGGTGGGCGAGGGTTTTACGCGTGACAATGTCGCAGACAGGAAACTCATGGGTGGCCTCAGTTTGTATGTTCAGCCTGACTGTCATAGGGTGCGCCGAAATATCGATCAAGCCAATTGAACCTCACCTATTGGAGACCCCAATGAACGACGAAACGGACTGGTTCGGACCGGACACTGCAACCTTTGGAGATCGCGTCGCGGGCGCGCGCGAGGTTGCGGGTATGACCCAGACACAATTGGCCCGTCGTCTAGGGGTTAAAAAGGCGACGATAATTTCGTGGGAAGATGATCTGTCCGAACCCCGTGCCAACAAGCTGTCGATGATGGCCGGGCTGTTGAATGTCTCGATCATGTGGCTTTTGACCGGTGAAGGCGACGGAATGGATGAGACCAGCCTGAATGGCGATGTGGACTCGGAGCTGCGCGATCTGGTGGCAGAACTGCGTACAATCAGGGGTGAGATGCGCGCGAGTTCAGAGCGCTTGGCCAGAGTGGAAAAGTCGCTGCGCCTGAAGCTGGAACGCAGTCAATGACCGAATCCCGCGAAACCCGGATCAAGCGCATGAAAATGCGCTCGATGCGACGTGGTATCAAAGAGATGGATTTGATCCTGACAGCCTATGCTGATCGCAACCTGTCATTGATGGATGACGATGGGCTGAATACCTATGACGCGCTGCTGCACGAAAATGATCAGGATTTGTACCAGTGGGTCACCGGTCAAGCCAGCCCTCCGACAGCGCTGTCAGATTTGATCGCAGACATTGCGCAAACATTTCAGAAATAAGCGATAATTCAACTTAACCGATTTTTCGGAAATTCGCGTCATGTTTTCAGAAACAGCGCGATGAATCGGAGGATCGGATGAGTATGGAGTTACAGGTCGCCGCGCCAGGGACCAAAGGGTTCATGACGGGCTATCTTGAGGCACTGGCGCTGGTTGAGCGTCTGCACCGTTTGCTTCTTGATGTCATCAAGGATGAATTTGAACGTGTCGGTGTGTTGGAAATCAACGCCGTGCAGGCCTTGTTGTTGTTTAACATTGGCGATCATGAAGTGACTGCCGGCGAATTGAAGAGCCGAGGCTACTATCAAGGCAGCAATGTCAGCTACAACCTCAAGAAGCTGGTCGAGATGGGGTATATGCACCATCAGAGATGCGAAATTGACCGGCGTTCTGTCAGGGTGCGATTGACCCAACGCGGGCGAGAGATTCGCGACATAGTATCTGATCTATTTGCCCGTCATGCAGAAGGGCTGCAAAATCGTGGCGTGATTGGTGCGGATGGAATTGAAGAGATATCGGGTTCATTGCGACGGGTCGAGCGGTACTGGACAGATCAAATCCGCTATATTTACTAGCTGTTTAAGCGGTCAGAGACCAAATTTCATTGGACTGTCCTATGAAGCGGCACCTTATGCCTGCAGATGTGAAACATTCATCAGGGGTGCAGCTCGGTAAGTTCAAAACCCTTCAATTCTCGTTCCAGCTTGCGCCGCATTGCGTTTTCAAAGTCTTCAAATCCATTTGCGATTTCAAGGAAAGCTCCGGGACCGTGCAAGACGTTGGACTGAAAAAACGGGATCAGGTCGGTTTCACCCTCAAAGTCGCCAGCGTTGATGACCAGACCATTCACGGTTGTGTTCTGGAACGGAAAATGCTTGTAGGCGATTTGAGGCCCGTAACCATCGTTGTTTTTCCCGTCACCTGAAATGTCGATGGTTTGGAACAGGCAGCGGGGAGCGCGTTGCATGAGCGTTGCACCGTACGCCAAAGCGTGCCCCATCGCTGTTGGATATTCATTGGCAGACCTATCGGAATCGCCGATGCTGTGTGCGGCAGCAAGCAGGTCCGCAGGCGTCTCGATCAAGAGCCAATCCAAAAGAAGTTTCTGGTTGAAACCGCCGGACCACTCGTAGACCGCCAGTGCAACCGGCTGCGGAGACCTGAAAAATGCCTCTTGCACTTCTGGCGCGATCAGGGCGGTGGCCAACCCTTTGCGCTGCAATGCATCTTCGACAGCATCGACCGAAGTTGAGATGTCCATGGCAAGGGCAAGTGCAAGGCGACATTGCTCGGCCCAAACGGGGCCGCCTGAAACGAGCAACCCCAGAGATGTTATCCGGCGGATCACCAGTGACCGGTGCTTTCCATGCTTGCCCACGGTTCCGCCGGTTCCAGTGCCTCTCCGTTTTGTAGTAATTCGACAGAGATGTTGTCGGGCGAGCGCACAAACGCCATTCGCCCGTCGCGGGGTGGGCGGTTGATTACGATCCCGTTGTCTTGAAGGTGCTGGCAGGTCTCATAAATATTGTCGACACCATAGGCGAGGTGACCAAAATGGCGGCTGTCGCTGGGCAGTTTATCGTCGCCATCCCAGTTATAGGTCAGTTCGATCGGGGCGTCTTCCTGCCCAGGAGGGGCGAGGAAAACCAGCGTGAATCGACCTGCTTCACTGTCGTAGCGGCGGGTCTCTTTCAGTCCAAGAAGCTCATAAAATGTCATAGATTTCTCAAGATCCTTCACGCGGACCATAGTGTGGAGGTATGTCAGCCCCATCGCGACTTTCCTTGCATTGATTGTGATGCCCAGCACCTTAGCGCGCCGCGATGCGGTGTCGAGAGGGCAGGACTGACACAATTCGTAAATTGCGCGCTACGCCGCACATATCGCGGTTCCGGTGGTTAAAAAGCCGATATATAGTGGTGGGCGACTCATTGCTGGAAAGGATAATTTCATGCCTCTGTCTTCCGACCAACTGGCCGAGATTGAAGCGCAACGCGCACAATCGAGCCCGACCCGCCGCGTCGTTGCCGAAGGTATGGAAGATCACCTGTACACGGCGCATCAGGTTCTGGATCACGGATTTGTTCGGGTCATCGACTATATGGGCGATGACGCCGCGATCTGTCAGGCCGCGCGGGTATCCTACGGCAAAGGCACCAAATCGGTGCAGAATGACGAAGGCCTGATCCGCTATCTGATGCGGCATTGGCATTCGACCCCATTTGAAATGTGCGAGATCAAACTGCACGTCAAACTGCCGGTTTTTGTCGCCCGCCAGTGGATTCGCCACCGGACTGCTAATGTGAACGAATACTCGGCCCGTTACTCGATTCTGGATCGGGAATTCTACATCCCCGCGCCCGAACATGTGGCCGCACAGTCTGAGGTGAACAATCAGGGCCGTGGCGACACGTTGCAGGGCGAAGAGGCCGCACGAGTGTTGGAGATTTTGAAGGCCGACAGCGCGCGATGCTATGACAACTACGAAGCTATGATTGGTCAGGATGGCCAGCAAGGGTTGGCACGAGAACTGGCGCGGATGAACCTGCCAGCCAATATCTATACGCAATGGTATTGGAAGGTGGATCTGCACAACCTGTTCCACTTCTTGCGTCTACGCGCTGACCCTCATGCGCAGTACGAAATCCGCGTTTATGCTGATAC
This sequence comes from Ruegeria sp. AA3, assembly GCF_056542905.1. Lineage (NCBI taxonomy): Bacteria > Pseudomonadati > Pseudomonadota > Alphaproteobacteria > Rhodobacterales > Roseobacteraceae > Ruegeria > Ruegeria sp. AA3. Next base: position 29,402 of record NZ_JBQGAQ010000001.1, read on the forward strand.
CATGTGCAAGATCGTCGCTGACTGGGTGCCGTTTGCCTATCGCGCGTTCGAGGATTATCGCTTAGGTGCTGTCAACCTCTCGGCTCAGATGGTGACCTGCCTGCGTCGGATGTTGAGCGGTGAGAATATTACTCAGGAAAATTCGGGCATGACAGCGCGGGAGTGGCGCGAGTTCGAAGGCGTTATCCGCGAAAGCTGAATAGTCAGGAAAAAAGAAAATAGCGCGTCCCGAGGTGGGCGCGTTTTTTGGGGTAGCTAACGGTTAACGGCCGGAAATTGGCCGCCAACCTTATTTGTCTTTCCCGCCGGGGCGGGCCTTGCCTTACAGCGGCTTCAAATCAGACGCCATCTGTCGGCCATCACGTCCGTCTTCCAGCTCGTACGAGACCTTCTGATTGTCAGCGAGTCCGGTCAGGCCGGATCGTTCTACGGCCGAGATATGTACAAACACATCTTTGCCACCCTCATCGGGCGCAATAAAACCATAGCCTTTGGTTGTATTAAACCATTTCACGGTGCCAGTTGGCATTTCCCGTGTCTCCTTCTACTTACACGTTATCCCACAAATTGGTGGGGGTAGTGGTTGGCAATACCGCAACACATCACTGTTCGCCCACACGATACAGCCCGGGTTGCGTGTTTCGCCTTTTTCAACATTGCACGGTGAAGTAAAAAATCAAGAATAACTGGGCCATGCCAATGGAATTGCCCGATTTTGCAGCGAAGACAGGATCAATCAAACTATGCGCCTCTATGGGTTGAAGAATTGCGACACATGTCGCAAGGCATTGAAATCGCTTCCGAATGCGGAGTTTGTCGACGTGCGGGGGCAAGGTGTTCCCGAAAATATCCTGTCGGAGGCGTATGAGACTTTCGGCAAAGCCTTGCTCAATACGCGATCAACAACCTGGCGCGGATTGGATGAGGATACACGAAATCGGCCGGTGCTTGAGCTGTTGGCTGATCACCCGACCTTGATGAAGCGCCCATTGATCGAAACTGATGGCCGGATGTATTTGGGCTGGACGCCTGAAACGCGTCAGGCCCTTGGTGTTGCCTAATCAATTGCCTATGTGACATGGGCAACAAGCGGAGACCTGTGAATGCGGAACGCTGCCATGATACTGGGTGTGATTGCCGGGCTAATCGGAATGGTCGTCGGATTTTTCGGCTATGGATTTGTGGAACTGATCGACCAATTTGGTGAGATCGAAGGGATTGCCGAGCAGGTCGATAACCCGGAACTGATCCAGACCGCTTCGATTGTGGCACCGCTATTGGCGATAGTGGGTGGAGCGATGGCCCATTCACGTGCTCTGGTCGCGGGCATATTACTGCTTATTTCTGCGGCGGGCATGTACTACGCCTTTGGCTTTGGCGTTTTTACGATGTTCCCAATAGCCTTTGCCGGCGTAGCAGGAGTGCTTGGGCTCGCGGCTGGAAAACCGGACGAGCCCAAGGCGCATTTCTAAGTCATTTCAGGCGCAGCAGCCGATCCAGCGAAAGCGGGCCTGCACCATTGATGACAATCACTAGCAGCAGGAATGTCCACATCACGCGCTGATCCATCAGCGTGATTGCGTTGTCAAACAAGCCACCCAATTTGACACCATGTCCGGTAACATCGGTGAGGGTCTGCACCCAGACAAATCCAATCATGCCAAGTGCGGCAAGACGGGTTAGCAGGCCGATCAGCAGCAGTACGGGCAATACAAACTCAGCCACGGTTCCAAAGAAGATGACAATTCGCTGGAAGAAAGTCATCTGGCTGACGTCATACAGGACGGCTTCGGCCGCCTTGGGGAAGATTTGCCCAAATGCCCCGGCGGACGGCGAAAATATTGAGCCGTCAATCTTCAGTGTTGCCGAGTTCCAATAATACACGAACAGGACAGCGATAAAGACGGCTCGAGCGAGGGTAGGCGTCAGCCAGCCGGACGTGTTCGCCACTTTGTCCATCGTGTCATTGTAGGTAGAGATCAGGGCAGTCATGTGTCCAGCCTTTCGATAGTCACAGAAGTTATTGCACCGCCCTGCAAAAGCAGTGCCAGAGTGGTTCCAAGGTCAAATTCGGGCGTTTCCGCCACGGTGGCTTCAAATGCTTCACCGATGTTTTGCCCGTTTTGAACGCGTGCGATCCATGCCGCGCCGCCTTGTGGCAGCGGGTGCGGGGCAGGATCGAATTCGGGACGTGTAATCAGAACATCCTGAGCACCAGCTTCAGGTTTCGGGGCACCGTCTTCGGTGTTGAACAACCAGATCGCGTGCACAGGCCATTCAGATATTAAAACAGTTGCCGCAGGTGCGAGGGTCAGCTTGGCGCGCATCAAGTCTTCTGGTGGAACGTTCAGAGCCTCAGGGTCGATAGGCTGGCAATCGGCAGCGTGATAGGCCCGCCGCAACGCCAGCTCCAGCCGCGCTACATCTGGCAGGTATCCCAGATGCGACAATTGCTCCATACCTTCCAAAAAGGCAGGGAATTCATCACCGTAAAACATCATAAGTGGTGAGGTAGGCGGGTGCTGGCGCAGGAAAATCCCGGCAAGCCCATCCATGTTCTGTGATCCCAGCAACTTAGAAATGACTGGAAACGCCTGATGCATTGCCTCGGTCAATGAAACGGCGACATTGTTGCGATACACGCTGAAACGACGTCCCGCCGCGTTTGCTTGCGCGTCCAGCAATCCATCCGGAACCGACTTGTTGGCGTCCAGCAAAGCGTCATGGAATGTGGTCTGAGACACGTTCATGCCGGAATCTTGTCCAACGCAGATTGGGCACGTTCGGCCTCGGCCCTCAGGATTGGCCAGTCAGGTACGTCGGTATCCCATTCAATCAGCACCGGCTTCGGTCCCGATTTGTCCAAAACGTAGTCCAGCAATGCCCAGACCGGATCAACCACCTCGCGCCCGTGGCTATCGATCAGCAAGGGGTGGCCATGATCGTCTTCGTCTTCGTCGTGACCGCCCAAGTGAATCTCACCCACCTGATCCAGCGGGTAGGCGTCGATATAGCCCTGAGGCGAGAAATCCAGATTAGTGGCAGAAACAAAGACGTTGTTCACATCCAACAGCAAACCACATCCGGTACGGCGCGTTATTTCGCGCAGGAAATCAGGCTCGGACCAGGTGCTTTCTTCGAAAGCCAAATAGCTGGAAGGATTTTCCAACAGCATTTGCCGTCCAACGACCCCTTGCACCTGATCAATATGATCGCACACGCGGGTCAGAGTGGCATCGGTATAGGGAAGCGGCAGCAGATCATTCAGGAAGTGACTTTCATGAGTTGACCATGCCAGATGTTCAGAGAAGCTTGCTGGGTTCAGCCAACCAACCAAGTGTTTCAGGCGTGCGAGGTGATCTAGGTCCAGCGGTGTTTCACCACCAATGGAGAGGCCTACGCCGTGAACGGATATGGGGAATTGTTCGGATAGATGGCGCAATTGTGCCAAAGGACGTCCGCCATCGCCCATATAGTTTTCAGCATGAATCTCAAGCCATTCTACTGGCTTCGCATGCTCAAGGATTTGCGAGAAATGCTGCGGTTTATATCCGACGCCTGGGGCGGCGGGCAATCGATTTGATCTGAGAGCATTGTCTAACATGTGCAAATCCCTTGATCATCACAGAAAGGGCGGGCGATGGTGCCCGCCCTTTCCGGTTCATTCGGGCAGACTTATGCAGGCAGATCGCGTTCCAGCGGCTCGAGCGAGCCTTTGCGGTCCGCACCATCTGCTGTTTTTGGCAGCTCAATGTCGGCGCAGGTGCCTGCGTCAACCAGAGTCCATGCATTACCCTGATAATCTACAGTCGACGTGCCCGCGCAGGTCGTGCCGGGGCCAGCCGCGCAGTCGTTTTGACCGGCCAGCGAAACGCCATAGCATTTCTCTTTGGCCTGAGCGGTCGCCGTTGTTGCAGCGCCGGAAACGGCGGCGGCAACTGCGCTTGCGATAACCAGTGTTTTTGCGGTGTTCGACATCTCGGATTTTCCTTTTGCTGACTTTACGTGTCTGCTTGTGACTATGACAAAGGTAGTAGCTTGATGCTCAGAGTTGAATTCACGAGCCCGTGTCTCACAACCCCGTCAAAGACCGTCATGGCCCCTTGAAGGTTAACAAACTGTTTTTGAATTGAAAAATGGTATTTGTTTCAATCCGGCCCTAAAATCAGGGCCGGATTTTCGGCAATTTGGCACCGAATGTTACAGCAGATCTGGCGGCGTTGCGGCCTGACCCAGCTCTTTTGTTACAGATTCAAGCGACTGAACTTGTGTCTGTTTTTCACCGAGACGGCGGACACTGACCGTGCGCTCATCAACTTCGCGGTGACCGACGGCCAGAATGATCGGGACTTTGCCAACCGAATGCTCGCGGACCTTGTAGTTGATTTTCTCGTTACGAATATCAGCTTCGGCACGAACACCAGCGGCGCGCAAGGCTTCGACCACTTCGGCCACATACGCATCTGCCTCGGACGTGATCGAGGCGACCACGACCTGACGCGGCGCAAGCCAGAAGGGCAGTTTGCCTGCGTGTTCTTCAATCAAGATGCCGATAAACCGCTCGAACGAACCCAGTGTCGCGCGGTGCAGCATGACCGGACGGTGTTTGCCGCCATCGGCGCCGATATATGTGGCGTCCAGACGCTCTGGCAGAACAAAATCTACCTGATGGGTGCCGCACTGCCAGTCCCGACCAATCGCATCGGTCAGAACGAACTCCAGTTTCGGGCCATAGAACGCCCCTTCACCCGGGTTGAGTTCCGGTTCGATCCCCGCAGCACGAGTCGCACTGAGCAGGGCGGCCTCAGCCTTGTCCCATACCTCGTCGGAGCCAGACCGCTTTTCGGGGCGATCCGAGAACTTGACCGAGAAGTTTTCGAACCCGAGGTCTTTGTAGATCTCGGACAGGAACCGAATGAACTCGGCGGTTTCAGATTCGATCTGGTCTTCGGTGCAGAAGATATGGCCATCATCCTGGGTAAAGCCGCGTACGCGCATGATACCGTGCAGAGCACCCGAGGGTTCGTACCGATTGCACGATCCGAATTCGGCCATACGCAAAGGTAAATCGCGATAGGATTTCAGGCCTTGGTTGAATATCTGCACGTGACAGGGGCAGTTCATCGGTTTCAAGGCGTTAATAGCCTTTTCCCGCGCATGTTCCTCGTCGACTTCGACGATGAACATGTTTTCCTGATATTTGTCCCAGTGACCCGAGGCTTCCCACAGCTTGCGGTCGACAACCTGAGGCGTGTTGACCTCGACATAACCGCCCTTGCGCTGCTGTCGGCGCATATAGTCCTGAAGTTGGGTGTAGACGGTCCAGCCGTTGGGATGCCAGAAAATCTGCCCCGGAGCTTCTTCCTGCATGTGGAACAGGTCCATCTCGCGGCCCAGTTTGCGGTGGTCGCGCTTGGCGGCTTCTTCCAGCATATGCAGATATGCCTTTAGCTTTTCCTTGCCGGTGAAGGCCACGCCATAGATGCGTTGAAGCATGGCGCGGTCGCTGTCGCCGCGCCAGTAGGCACCGGCGATGGACATCAGTTTGAACGCGTCGCCCGGCAGTTGACCAGTGTGCTGCAAGTGTGGGCCACGGCAGAGATCTTGCCAGTGGCCGTGCCAATACATGCGTAGCGGCTCATCACCCGGGATGGATTCGATCAGCTCAACTTTATAGGGCTCATTGTTGGCCTTGTAGAACTCGATCGCGCGGTCACGGTCCCAAACCTCGGTGGTCACCGGATCACGCTTGTTGATGATCTCTTTCATCTTTTTCTCGATTAGGCCGAGATCTTCGGGCGTAAACGGCTCCTCGCGGTCAAAGTCATAGTACCAGCCGTTTTCGATGACGGGGCCGATGGTGACTTTGGTAGCGGGCCAAATCTCCTGCACGGCGCGCGCCATGACATGCGCCAGATCGTGGCGGATCAGCTCATTGGCTTGCGCCTCGTCCTTAATGGTGTGAATGGCGATTTGCGCGTCGGCTTCGATGGGCCATTGCAAGTCCCAATGCTGGCCGTTCACCGTGGCAGAGATGGCTTTTTTGGCCAGCGAGGTCGAGATGCGGGCAGCGACCTGAGCGGGCGTGACGCCTGCATCGAAGGTGCGGGAATTGCCATCGGGAAAAGTAAGGGAGACTGACTGTGAGTCCAAGGCCATATCGGCTCTCCTCGTCGGTTTGGCGCCCACTGAACGCCCGGTTGCGGGTTATGTGTGTTCGGCTCATGTGGCAGGTGGGAATGCGCGTGTCAAGGGTGGGAACGAGGGGCGCTGCCCCTCGCGCACCCCGGGATATTTTTGGCCGGATGAAAAAGGGGTCGGGGAATTGCGAAGCGCGTGATGACGTGCATGATGCGGGAAAAGAAAAGAGGATTTCATGGCAGAGACGAAATTTCTTGAGACAGCGCAGGGGCGACGGCTGGCTTATCACAAGTCTGAAGGAACGGGGCCAACCATCGTTTTTCTGGGCGGATTGAAATCGGACATGGAAGGCACCAAGGCTGTGCATCTTGAGGTCTGGGCCAAGGCGCGAGGGCAGTCTTTCTTACGCTTCGATTATTCGGGGCATGGTGAAAGTTCCGGTGAGTTTACCGACGGGTGCATTGGGGACTGGCACGAGGATACGTTGGCTGCAGTCTCACGGTTGACCGCGGGCCCGTTGATTATTGTGGGATCATCCATGGGCGGATGGCAGGCGTTGTTGCTTGCGCGGGTCATGCCCGAGCGGATTGCGGGTATGGTGACGATCGCTGCAGCACCGGATTTTACCGAGGACGGGTATTGGGCTTCGTTTTCAGATCAGCAGAAATCTGATCTGGAGACCGTTGGGCATGTGGAGCTGCCTTCGGACTATATGGAGCCCTACGTCATTACAAAGCGGATGATTGAAGATGGGCGGCAGCGTCTGGTTTTGCGTTCGCCGCTTGAATTGCCTTTCCCGGTGCGTTTCCTGCAGGGAACGGCAGATACGGCGGTATCCACTGAAACCGCAGTAGGCTTGCTTAACCACGCGTCGGGTCAAGACATGCAGCTTCTGCTAGTCAAAGACGCGGATCACCGATTCTCGGACGGACCGTGCCTTGGTTTGATCGAGCAGGCCGTTCGGGATGTAATAGGAGGCACCTGATGCAGCGCTTTGGCTGGATTTTGGGGCGTCTGCTGCTGGGATTGGCCCTGATTGGTGGTTTGGTCTTCGTATTTGGTCCCCGTGAGCCGGTAGACCTGCATCCCCGTTTCGATCCCCGCAAATTTGGTGAAGGCGTTCAGGTCTATTTTGAAAGCACCGAAACTGCCTATGACGACATCGTGCCGGGCGTCGAAAAGCGTGTGATCTGGCAAGATGGGTTTTACGAGCAGCGAACACCATACGCGGTGCTTTATATCCATGGGTTCTCTGCCTCATCGGAAGAAATCCGGCCGGTTCCTGACCGGGTCGCAGAGGTGCTGGGTGCAAACCTTGTTTATACGCGACTTCAAGGGCATGGGCGCGATGGTGACGCGATGGTCGAAGGCACGGCCTCGGGCTGGATGCGGGATGCGGCCGAAGGGTTGGCTGCGGCCCGGGCGGTTGGAGAGCAGGTCGTTGTAATTTCGACATCTACTGGCGGAACTCTGGCGGCAGCTGCTGCGCTGGATACCGAGCTGAGTGCGGATGTGGCAGCAATGATTTTTGTCTCACCAAACTTTGGAGTGAACATGGCTGCGGCGTGGGCACCAACATTGCCATGGGCGCGCGATTGGTTGCCTCTTTTGATGGGGGACGAGCGGGATGTTTCCAGTTCTGATCCTGAAAAGAACAAGTATTGGACAACAATCTACCCATGGGAGGCGGTTGTACCGATGTCTGCACTTGTAGACGCGGTTTATGCGCTGGACTTTTCAGGCGCACAGATCCCCGCGCTGTTCTGGTTCTCGGATGACGATCAGGTGGTGCGGCCGGACAGAACGCATGAGGTGGCAAAGGCATGGCGAGGCCCGGCCTCGGTTGCATTGGTGACTATGGGTCCCGGGGATGATCCAGCCTCGCACGTTGTGGCGGGGCGGTTGATGTCGCCCGGTCAGACGGATGCAACGGTCTCAGGTATGTTGGAGTGGTTGGCGGAGCAGGGGATTGAGTGATGGAGCAGCGTGTAAGTCTGATCACGATCGGCGTGGAAGACTTGGAAACAGCCGCAGTTTTCTATGAGAAACTGGGTTGGCAACGAGTTGAAAGTCCCGATGGGGTGATTGCGTTTGATCTGATCGGGCAAACGCTGGGCCTCTATCCACTTGCCGCTCTGGCTGACGAAATGGGAGTGGACGTCGCAACTCTGGGACGTGGTGCGATGACGTTAAGCCATAATTGCCGTGCAAAAGATGACGTGGCGGCGCTGATTGACCAGGCGGAACGTGCCGGAGCGGAGGTGCTCAAGCCCGCATCGGACGTCTTCTGGGGCGGACATCACGGGTATTTCCGCGCTCCGGACCAGACGATCTGGGAAATTGCGTTCAACCCCTTCTCGACCTTGGCCGCGGACGGTTCCTTTCGCTGGAACGGGTACTGATCGTGCGTCGGCCGGGCAGCATGTGGAGCCTCGAGAACCTGGGTCGTGTGCGCCTTTCCCGGCATTTCTTCATGCGGGATTTCCTTTATTCCGAAATTGGAAACTTTCACGAGTTACAGAACGTACCTGACAACCCCGATCTTGCGATCGAAACGGGGCGTGCGTTTTGTGAAATACTAATGGATCCACTGGAAGAGACCTTTGGGCGGGTCGCTGTACGCTCGGGCTATCGTTCGCGGTCCTTGAACCGGTTCGGGAACGAGAACAGGTTGAACTGCGCCCGCAATGACAACCCATTAGAGTGCCACATCTGGGACTGGGGCGAAGGCGACGCGCGTGTCGCGGGTGCTTCGGTCGTTATACCATGGTTTGCCGACCGGTATGAACAAGGGCGCGATTGGCAGGATCTTGCGTGGTGGATGCATGACCATCTGGATTACTCTGAAATCTGGTTCTTTCCGAAACTCTGCGCGTTCAATCTGGTGTGGCGGCCCAAGCCTGTAAGGCGGATCGACAGTTATATTGCGCCGCGTGGCTGCTTGTTGCGGGCCGGGGCCGATCCGGAAGAAACGCTGGCACAAAGGCAAGCGCGGTACGCGGATTTTCCGCCATTCAGAGCGATCAATTATCCCTGAAGTTTTGCTTGCCCGCCACTGGCAAACTTCTCATCTTGTAACAAAACAATAAACAACGAGCGGAGGGCGCCAGGGTGATCGAGCCATTGGTTTTTCTGCCCGGATTGATGTGTGACGCGCGGTTGTTTCAGGTGCAGATCACAGCGATGTCGCATGATCGTGCGGTCACGGTTGCACCGATCACCGGTGGCGAGCGGATAGAAGAGATCGCGTCGGGTCTGCTGGATCAGCTACCGCATCGGTTCGCATTGTGCGGGTTTGGCCTGGGTGGAGGCATCGCGCTTGAAATTGTGCGATGCGCGCCCGAGCGGGTGACACGATTATGTCTGATCACGGCAGAGGTGCAGGCGGACACGCCTCAGATCGCTGCAGACCGCGAAGAATTGATCATAGGGGCGCAGGCGGGACGGTTGGACGACGTCATGCGCAGAGTGATCGGCTCAGACATGCTGGCCCCAGGACCGCAACGAATTCCGATTCTCGACAGTGTATTGCAGATGGCCAGGGCGTTGGGGCCGGAAGTATTTGTGCGACAGATGCGATTGTTGCAGCGGCGTCCGGATCAGCAAGGCACGTTGCGACGGATCAAGATGCCGACCGTGATCATGTGCGGTGCTCATGATGCCGAAAACACGGTGCGGAAACACACTTTCGTGGCAGATCTCATTCCGGATGCGGTGCTGCATGTAGTTGATGGAGCTGGACATTTCCCAACACTTGAAGCTCCTAACACAGTAACTGAAACGCTGCTGGACTGGATTCAAACTCCGCTACGTCTGACCTAGTCGTAGAAAGCTGCGCGTTCTTCTTTTGTTAAAATGGTCGGTGGAGCAACGGGGGTGCCCGTCTCGGAATCGAAAAACGGTGTTTTCTTCCAGCTTCCCGACAGGCGCGATTTTAGAACCCGCTTCAGCAATCCCATGGCCGCATAGCGAATTTTTTCATGAGATTGTTTGCCATCAGGCCCGGGCACAAATCCGCGTGTGGTAACGGGACCAAGACTGTTGCTGTCGAGGATGCGTTTCACAATAACCCCCGCGAATGGAAATTTGGGGGTCAATGGCGTTGTTGCCAATGGCGCGTTGCAGCATTTGGCATACCACCGCAACATGCCCTTGGGACTAAGCTGCATCACAGCCAAGTGCTCGGCTCCTCGGTTAATCTCGATTTCTTCCGGGGCCATCTGAAAAATATCGACAGGGCCGGGGGCCGGGTCTGGCTGTTTGAAATACAGTTGGGCTGCGCGACAATCATGGCAGAAGCAGACGACATGGGTGCCTGATTTGACGCCGCGCTCTGTGATGCGGCCAGAAAGCGCGCCGCAGTCGCAGCTGAAGGAGAGTTCCTTAGCCGCGGTGCCGCTCATGCCACTTTGTTGCTATTGGCGGCGCGACGGCGTGGCTTACGGCTATTTTCATTCATGAAATCAATCACAAGCGGGCGGATATTGTCACGCCAGCTGCGGCCCGCGAAAATACCATAGTGGCCAGCGCCAGGTTCGACATGGCTTGCTTTTTTGTTGTCCGGCAGGCCGGTGCACAAATCAAGCGCTGCAATGCACTGACCGGGTGCCGAGATATCGTCGTTCGCGCCTTCAACCGATTTCACTGCGACATCGGTAATCTTGCCGATATCCACCTTGTGTCCGGCGACAACAAATTCGTTCCGCGCAATCTCGCGGTTCTTAAAGACCCGTTCGACGGTTGAAAGGTAGAACTCGGCCGTCATGTCCATCACGGCAAGATATTCATCATAGAACCGGTTGTGGGCATCGTGATCCGAAGCTTCATCCCGGATCACCCGCTGGATTTGGTCCGAAAACGCCTTGCTGTGACGTTCGGCATTCATCGACATGAACGAGGCAAGTTGCAGCAGGCCGGGGTAGACCATGCGACCGACCCCTTTGTATTTGAAACCAACGCGCTGGATCATGGTCTCTTCCAGTTGGCCCATTGTGACGCGGCGACCAAAATCCGTGACCTCGGTTGGTGTCGCATCGGGATCAACCGGCCCTCCGATCAGGGTCAGTGTACTGGGCTGCGCCTTTGGTTCGACTTCGGCCAGATAGGCCGTTGCCGCCAACGTCAGAGGGGCGGGCTGGCAAACAGCGACAACATGTGTGTCGGGCCCGAGCTCTTTCATAAAATCGACAAGGTAGAGGGTGTAATCCTCAACATCGAATTTGCCTTCGGACACGGGGATATCGCGCGCATTATGCCAATCAGTGATGTAAACTTCACAATTGACCAACAAGCTTTTGACGGTCGAGCGCAGCAGCGTTGCATAATGGCCCGACATGGGCGCCACCAGCAGAACTTTGCGAGGCTGCTCTTCGCGCCCGTTGACGCGGAAGTGGATCAGATCGCCGAACGGGCGCTCAAGCACTGTTGTGACATCGACCAAATGGTCCTTGCCATCTTCGCAGGTGAAGGTGCGAATACCCCAATCGGGTTTGACGATCATACGTTGGAACGTTCGCTCGGTTACTTCACCCCAGGCTGCCATCCAGTTGAAGGCTGGATTGGGTGTCATCGAAAACAGGGGATAGGACGCCATCGCGCTTGCGGTTGCACCAAGCCATTGGTTGGTGTTACGCATGGTTTCCATCAGGTCGTAAGTCATCATGTAGCGCATCGAATGTGCCTCCTGAGTATCAGCCTGAGAATTCGGACCATTCGCCGCTTTGCCCCCCGACGCCTACGACGTTATTCTGCACAGCAGCGAGACTAGGGGGGAATTGTTAAAATGACAACTACCGACGACCAGACGCCAGAATTGCCTGAAGAACATATTGAACGACTTAAAGAAAATATGGGCAAAGTCGAAGAATTGTCCAAACGCCTCGTCGAAGTCATGGCGGGAAAAACGCCGCATACCCCTGCGTTAGACGGCCCGAATCAAGAGCTTTTTGCAAAAGCAGCAACAGCCTATTGGGCTGATGTTATGCAAAACCCTTCAAAGCTGCTGGAACAACAGATCGAGTATTGGGGAAAGTCAGTACTCAACTTTGCCGAAGCGCAGAAAGCGATGACTTCTGGCGAAAGCGAAGAGCCGGACGCCCCAGTCAAAGATAAGCGGTTTTCCAACCCGATGTGGGACACCAACCCCTATTTCCGCTTGATCCGCCAGCAATACCAGACCAATGCTGATGCGATCGCTCAGGCTGTCGCATCTGTTGATGATCTAGACACCAAAGACAAACAGCGCCTGCGTTATTTCTCGCAACAGATCATCGATATGATGGCACCGACCAATTTTCTGGCCACCAACCCCGATGCCCTGGAGAAAGCCGTCGAGACTGAAGGTCAATCATTAATACAAGGGCTTGAAAACCTCGTATCCGATCTTGAGGCCAATGACGGCGAGATGGTTGTTCGGCTCGCCGACGAAAGCGCCTTTGAGATCGGTGGCAATATCGCGACAACGCCCGGAGACGTCGTTTACCGCAACCGGATGATGGAACTGATCCAATATAAACCGGTGACCGAGACGGTGCATGAAACCCCCATCGTTCTGTTCCCGCCCTGGATCAACAAGTTCTATATCCTCGACCTGAAGGCCCAGAACAGCCTGATCAAATGGGTGACCGAGCAGGGCTATACCCTGTTAGTGGTCAGCTGGGTCAATGCCGATAGCTCTCATGCTGATATCGGGATGGAAGACTATATTCAGGAAGGGTTTCTGACTGCCATCGAAGAGGCCAAGAAAATCTGCAAGGTCAAGCAGGTCAACGCGGTAGGCTACTGCATTGCTGGAACGACACTCAGCCTAACCCTTTCGCTAATGAAGCAACGCGGCGACAAATCGGTCAAATCGGCTACATTCTTCACAACCTTGACGGACTTTGGAGAGCAGGGTGAATTTACGCCGTTCCTGCAAAACGATTTCGTAGATGGGATCGAAGATCAGGTTTCAAAAGACGGGGTGCTGAAGGCCTGGATCATTGGCCGGACGATGTCCTTCCTGCGATCACGGGATCTGATCTACACACCGGCGATCCGCAGCTACATGATGGGAGAGACGCCGCCCGCGTTTGATCTGCTTTACTGGAACGGGGATGGGGCCAATCTGCCCGGTAAGATGGCGATCCAGTATCTGCGCGGTTTATGTCAGAGCAATGGTTTCGTGACGGACGGGTTCGAATTGCTGGGGCAGAAGCTGCATATCAAAGATGTGGATGTACCGCTGATGGCGATTACCTGTGAAACAGACCATATCGCCGCGTGGAAGGATTGCTATCGCGGGGTGCAGCAGATGGGTTCGAAGTCAAAGACCTTTGTAGTGTCCGAGTCCGGCCACATCGCTGGCATCGTGAACCCGCCGAGCAAGAAGAAATATGGTCACTACACCAATCCTGATCTTAAGTCTGATGCCGATACCTGGCTGAAAGAGGCTGACTTCCACGCAGGTTCGTGGTGGCCGATGTGGGAAGCTTGGTTGAAAAAACGGTCGGGCAAGCAGGTTCCGGCTCGGGATACCGGCGATTCGGATCATCCGCGCTTATGTCCGGCTCCGGGGGCCTATGTTTTGGTCAAGGCAAGCCGCTGATATCATTCTGAAACTAAAAATATTCTGCATCGCAGCAAGAAAAAACTTGCAATGCTGCGATGCAGCAATCATATTGCCTTCAAGCTGATGAACACCGGGGTGGGCCCGGAACGGCTAGAAGGATTTAGGACAATGGCAAAGACCCAAGACTTTACCGCGACCCTGAAAGACATGATGGGCGCGTTCCCGGTTGACACAACCGCTCTGGAAGACGCATTCAAATCGACTGCTTCGCTGAACGAAAAGCTGTCGGGCGTTGCTCTGGACGCAGCTGAAAAATCGGCTGAAATCTCGAACAAATGGACCAAAGAAACTCTGGCCAAACTGACCGAGATGTCGAAAGCAAAAACCGAGCCTGCAGATTACGCAAAAGCCGCAACCGACTTCGCAAGCGCGTCGGCTGAAGTTGCTGCTGAAAACCTGGCTGCTTTCGCTGAGATTGCGAAAAAAGTTCAGACCGAAACCGTTGAGCTGCTGATGGCGGCTGGCAAAGACGCTGCAGAAGATGCAACCGCAGCTGTCAAAAAAGCCACCAACGAGGTGACTGCTGCCGCAAAGAAAGCAGCAACTGCAAAGTAAGATAAGACTGCGACTTAGCACCCATTCCTCCCAAATGGTGCAATCGCTGCGGGCAGGTCGCTTGACCTGCCCTTTCTTTTTGTTCTGCAGTCGCATAACCTCTGCTGCAACGCATCATCCTTGGGGAGGGTACAGGGTGTCGGAACAAGAAAAACCTCTGCTGATCAAGCGTTATGCCAGCCGTCGGCTGTATAACACTGAGACTAGCGATTACGTGACGCTTGAAGATATCGCGGGCTTTATTCGCGACGGGCGTGAGGTGCAGATCATCGACCTGAAAACCGGCGATGACCTGACCCGCCAATATTTGCTTCAAATCATTGCCGAACACGAAAGCCGTGGCGAGAATGTGCTGCCGGTCAACGTGCTAAATGATCTTGTCCGTAGCTACATGGTGCCGGGCGGGGGTATGATGCCGCAATTCCTGCAGAGCTCGTTCGAGATGCTGCGTGAAAGCCAGTCCAAGATGATGGAAAACATGAATGCGATGAACCCGATGTCGCAGATGCCGGGTTTCGACGCGATGCAGGCGCAGCAAAAGGCTTTCCTGAAGGCCATGACCGGGGGTTTGGCTGGCAACTGGTCCAGCCCCGAGCAAGAGGCTGATGCACCGTCCGAGCCGAAAGAAGATCTGGACGACATTAAGAAGCAGCTTGCCGATTTGCAGCAGAAGCTTTCAAAGCTGAGCTGATTTTACCGATGCGCTGGCTGTTTGTGCTGTGCACGGTGCTTTGGGCATTCCAGACTGCAGCACAAGGGCAGTTCACGTCGATCTGGGAACCTGTCTGCACATTAGGACAGGATTCCGCTGCGGGCTGCGATGATATCCGCGCGCGCGAAATTCTGGACGCTTCGACTGAACCTTGGCGCGCGATAGGGCGCGTCAATTTTGCCAGTCGTAGCCAACGGTCGCACTGCACGGGCGTTCTTGTCGCTGAACATTTGGTTCTGACCGCAGCGCATTGTCTGTTCAACACTGCCCGTCAACGCTGGATCCCTCCTGGCAGCATTCGCTTTGCATCGGGTTATCAACGCGGTGAGGCCATTGCTGTTTCATCCGTCGCTGCCTACCGACTTAATGCAGAGCAGGGTGTTGGAGGTCGTTTCAACAATCGCGCTGATCTGGATTGGGCCGTATTGGAACTGGACCAACCAATTGGAGCCCAGTTGGGCTTTTTCCCAATTTCTCAGACCGCTGAGAGGGGCGGTTCGGTCGTAGGGTATCCCGGATTGCGCCCGCATGTGCTGAGTCAAACGGGCTCATGTGCCCCAAACCCGTCAGGTGATGGGCTATTCCATGGGATTTGCCCGGTCATGATGGGAGATTCTGGTGCACCGTTCCTCGTACAAACCGATGCGGGCCTCGCCGTTGCAGGAATACTATCGCGTATTGCACCAACCCCCGATGGGATTGATGCATTGTTTCTGTCTATACAGGAGTTCGATCTGGGCAGGCGTTAGAGTTAGGTTCCATAAACCGGCATCGGACCAACAACTTCACCAATCGAGGCCAGTAGGATGTCGGCAATGACGTCCAGCTCTTCGCGTGTCAGGCGCACAGGCAGGCGCACATCACAGGCCTTCATCAACATCGCGCGGGTCTGCGGCAGATCAAACTGCTCGGGCAGGAACTGCCAGTTCCAGAAGGCGCGGGCATTGTCCTGGCTCAAGCCAAACACCTGCACTTTGACACCACGCGCTTCGGCAGCAGCGGCGAAGGCGCGAATTTCTTCGTCGTTAAGGTCAACCAGATTAAACTGGATTGAATCCGGTGCGCGCTGCTCGGGCGCCAGAGGGGCAGGGACATCGAGATAGGGCGACGTGTTCAGTCGATCAGCCACATAGTCATGGTTTGCCAGCCCGTCGCGCACTCGGCGGGCCAGTTCGGGGATTTGCGGGCGAATGACTGCGGCGCTGAGGTTGCTCATGCGCAAGTTATACAGTGGCAATCGGTTCTGCCATTTGGCAAAGGCCTGTTCCAGCTCTGACGAGCCCGAGTGTTTTTTCCAGTTATGCTCGTACGCACCCGACATGATGACCGCCTGAGCAACCAGATCAGCATCATCGCTAACCAGAATGCCACCTTCACCGGCGTTGATCATCTTGTAAGACTGGAACGAGAAGCAGCCTACCTTGCCGATAGTGCCAATATTACGCCCATGCCAGGTTGTGCCCAGTGAATGGGCCGCGTCTTCGATCACAGGGATATCGAGTGCGTCACACAACTCCATGATGGCGTCCATATCCGAAGTATGGCCGCGCATGTGGCTAATGATCACCGCCTGCACGCTGTCGAGCTTGGCGGCGAAGTCGGCCATATCGACGCGATAATTGTCGCCGACTTCGCACAGAACCGGAATGCAATCCGCGTGCACGATTGAAGACGGCACGGCCGCAAAGGTAAATCCGGGAATCAGAACCCGCGCATCGCGGGGTAAGCCCAACGCTTTGAGCGACAGAAATAGTGCTGCGGAACAGGACGAAACAGCGAGCGCGTATTTCGTGCCAAGTAGTTCTGCGAATTCTGTTTCCAGCAGGGCGACAGGCGCATCCTGCGGGGCGGTATAGCGGAACAGATCGCCTGACTTCATCAGGGCGTCGATGGCGTCTCTTGCGGCTGCGGGGATAGGTTCGGCTTCATGAACGTTGGGTACAAGCGTCATATTTGGATTTCCCGAATTTTATCTTTGGGAAATATAAATTCGATGCTCTGACAAGCCAAGTCCCAATTCGCATCGTCAGCGAGATTTCACCAATTCGTCGTATGGAATGTGTTCAGATGCCCAGCCTGTCGCGCGTCGCGTACCAAGTCATCGCCAAGATCAACAGGGGCGTTCGCAATGCGGGTCCACCAGGGAATGGCAGCGCAGGAACGCGGGCCATGGTCTCAAACCCCTCAGCCTGTCCCTGAATCGCCAGTGCCATTAGTTGCCCCGCATGGGTCGCAGTGCCAACGCCGTGACCGGAATAACCCGAGGCGGACAGGATATTCGGTGCGATCCGGGCGAGGTAGGGCATACGCCGCATGGTGATACCGAGGGTTCCACCCCAAGCATAGTCAATCTTGACGTCTCGCAGATGCGGGTAAATCTCGGTCATCGGTTTGCGCACCTTGGCGGCGATGTCCTCGGGGAAACGATAACCATAGCTTTCGCCACCCCCAAACAGCAGCCTTCCATCTGCACTTAACCGGAAGTAGTTCACCACGAATTTCGTGTCAGCAACGGCGATATCCTTGGCCAATACCTTTTGCGCCTCGGCGCCCAATGGCTCGGTTGCCGCGATGAAATTGTTGATGGGCATCACACGCGATGCAACTTGCCGGTTCAGATCGCCGAGATATCCGTTGCAGGCCAGAATAACGTTATCTGCGGTGATCTTGCCTTTTTCCGTGCGCACAGTCACGCGAGCGCCCTGATCGATGCCAAGAACCTCGGTGTCTTCATGCAGTCGTAACCCCGCTCCGACCGCGGCGCGCGCGAGGCCAAGCGCATAGTTCAACGGATGCAAATGCGCCGCACCATTGTCCAGATACCCACCCGCATAGGCAGGTGAGGGACAAAGCCCGCGCGCAGCATCGGCATCCAGGGCTTCGATTTGGTCGTATTTGTATCTGCCCGACAGATGCGCCGCGTGATCATGTAGCTCAGCGCGCTCCGAGTCGTTGAAGCCCAGAACAGCAATTCCTGGCTTCAGATCGCAGTCGATCTGATGCTTTGAGATCAGTGATTTGACCAGATCCTTTGCATCTTCGGCCAGATCCCAAAGCTTTAAGGCGTCGTCATCGCCAACGAGCCGCTCAAGATCCTCCTGGTCCATCCGCTGTGCGCTGCCCAGTTGGCCTCCGTTGCGACCCGAAGCGCCAAAGCCCGCGCGGTGAGCTTCGAGCAGGACAACATCGAACCCGGCCTCAGCTAAATGCAAAGCGGCCGAAAGGCCCGTATATCCGCCCCCGACAATGCAGACGTCCGCGGTGTGGTCGCCTACAAGTGCCGGATAGCGGTCGAATGGATGCGCAGTCGCGGCGTACCAGCTCGGCGGGTACTCCGCCTTGCGATCATTGGAATACAGCAGGTTCATCGCGTCGTTGCCTTAGACGTTCATCAGCAGATGCTCGCGTTCCCACGGGGAAATGACCTGCAAGAACTCTTCGTACTCAGCACGCTTGACGATGCCGTAGACGCGGGCGAATTCAGGACCCAGAACTTCGTGCAGGGCTGTTGCTTCATCAAACAAGTCCAGGGCTTCACCCATGATCTGAGGGATATCGCCGTCGCCTTCATAGGCGTCACCGTAGAATTGGCGGCGTGGGCGTTCTTGCTGAATCAGCCCCAAATAGCCGCAGGCCAGTGACAATGCGATGCCCAGATAAGGGTTGCAGTCCATGCCTGCGATGCGATTCTCGACCCGTCGCGCCTCGGGGCCGGACAGAGGTACGCGAATGCCGGTTGTGCGGTTGTCGCGCGCCCACTCCAGATTGATCGGAGCCGCGTGGTCTTTGACGTAGCGGCGATAAGAATTCACATACGGCGCCATCACCGCAAGCCCTGCGGGCAGGTGGTTTTGCAAGCCGGCGATGAAGTTGTAGAAGGCGTCCGTTTCTCCGCCCTGAGGGCCCGAGAAAATATTTTGACCCGATTCCATATCGATAATCGAGTGATGGATGTGCATGGCCGAGCCCGGCTCATCTTCGATCGGTTTCGCCATGAACGTCGCAAAGCAGTTGTGACGCAGCGCGGCTTCGCGGATCAGACGTTTGAAGTAGAATACCTCATCGGCCAGTTTTACAGGATCGCCATGACGCAGATTGATCTCTAATTGACCGGCCCCGCCTTCTTGCGTGATCCCGTCGATTTCAAACCCCTGAAACTCGGCAAAGTCGTAGATGTCGTCGATCACCGGCCCGAATTCATCGACCGCCGTCATCGAATAGGCCTGCCGCGCCGCCGCCGGACGGCCCGAGCGGCCCATCATCGGCTTGATCCCTTGCGCCGGGTCTACATTCGGCGCGACAAGGAAAAATTCCATCTCAGGGGCGACAACCGGCTTCCAACCCTTGTCATGGTACATCTTCACAACGCGTTTAAGCACATTGCGCGGGCTGAAGGGGATCGGTTCCCCATCCCGGTCGAACGCGTCGTGAATCACCTGCAACGTCCAGTCACCCGTCCAGGGTGCGGCCGACGCAGTTGAGAAATCAGGCTTCAGGATCATGTCGCGTTCAATGAAACCATCTTCACCTGCGGCTTCGCCCCAATCCCCAGTAATAGTTTGGTAGAAAATACTGTCGGGTAGGTGAAAATAAGATTGCTTTGCGAATTTCGACGCCGGGACCGCCTTGCCGCGGGCGATGCCGGGCAGGTCAGAGATGATGCATTCAACTTCATCCAGCCGTTTGCCTTCGAAATAGGTGCGCGCCGCTTCAGGCAGCTGATCTGTCCAGTCGGCCATCAGGCCCTCGCTTTCTTTAGGAATTCTGCCATGTGGCGACCGATTTTGGCATTGTCATCCGGGGCATCATGCCGGTTCGCGGCCGCCTGCATCAACGCATCAGGAACCACACCTTTGCCTCGGGTCTCCATCAAGCCCTGAATGAAGTCATTTCCATATTCAGGATGGGCCTGCACGGTCCAGATCGTATCGCCATAAGTGACCATGGCGTTTTGGCAAAAGTCATTCGTGCCAGTGACCACAGCACCTTCGGGCAGTTGGGTCACCTGATCCTGATGCCATGCGTTCAGGGAGACGGTTTGATCGCCAAAACGATAATCGGTGCGTCCAATGGCCCAACCATCTTTGAACTTTTCCACTTTTCCACCAAGGGCTTGCGCGATGATCTGGTGACCAAAGCAGACACCGATCAGCGGGTTTCCGGTTTTCTGAATGTCCCGGATCAATTGCTCGAGTGGTGGTATCCACGGGTGATCTTCGTAAGCACCATGGCGTGAGCCCGTGATGACCCATCCATCCGCCTGATGTGCGTCCTCAGGAAACTCGCCATCGACGACTGCATATGTCTGGAATTCGAAGCCGTTCCCGCCCAGCAATGCACGAAACATTCCATCATATTCCCCGAATTGATCATACAATTCGTCGGGTGGGTGGCCGGTTACAAGGATGCCGATTTTCATAGTTCACCAAATTTGATCAAATTTATTCTAGCGGAGCAAAACGAGGCGGGCAAGAGGCTCATACGCTCTCAAGATAGCTAAGCCAGTGGCTTTCTGGGGGCCGCTCTGCGAAGCGCGCGATTTCCTGACGTTTTGTCATCGCCATGTTGCGGATCAGGTCAGCAGGGAAGATGCGCGCAACCAACGGGTCTGTCTCAAATGCGGAAATTGCCGAGGACCAGTCGGGAGCAAGCTGCGGAAGGTCTGCAACCTCATAAGCATTTCCGGATATCGGAGCAGGGGGCTCTAAGCCGTCTTCGATACCAAGCAGCGCGGCACCTAACACGGCGGCCAGCATGAGATAGGGGTTGATGTCTCCCCCAGCGACGCGATGTTCGATCCGTCGGGCGGCAGGGGCACCGCCCGGAATGCGCAGGGCGGCTGTGCGGTTCTCATAGGCCCAGCTTGCCCCGGTGGGGGCGTGCGCGCCGGGTACAAGCCGTGTGTAAGAGTTTCCGTGCGGCGCGAAGATCAGGGTTGAGCCGGGCATTGCGGCCAGACATCCCGCAACCGCTGAGCGCAGCAATTCGGTGCCTTCGGGCCCCCCGTCGTCAAAGATATTTTGGCCATCAGCGTCTATAACCGAGAAGTGCACATGCATCCCGTTGCCAGCATCCTCGGCGTAAGGCTTGGCCATGAAGGTCGCAGTGAATCCGTGTTTCCGTGCAAGACCCCGCGTCAAGCCTTTGAAAAGCCACGTATCATCGGCGCAGCGCAAGGCGTCCTGATGATTCAGGTTGATCTCAAATTGGCCAATCCCGCTCTCAGAAATGGCGGTTTGGGCCGGGATGCCCATTGCGGTGCAGCCATCATAGAGATCGGTGAAAAACGCATCAAAGGCATCCATCTCGGCCATCGACAGAACGGCCTCGTCCTGCAGCCTGCGACCGGTGACCGGGTTGATAGGAGCTTGCGGTTGGTCGCCTGAAGCGTCGAGCAGAGTGAATTCCAGCTCAGTGGCGGCAACAACCGACCAGCCTCGTTCTGCATAGCGGTCCAGTACCGAAGATAGCGCGTGCCGGGGATCGCCCGCAAAGGGTGTGCCATCATCGTGATAGAGACACATGGGCACCAGAGCCGTGGTTGTGTCGAGCCAGGGCACCGGCACTGGGCCACGCCCCGTCGGACGCAGGACGCCATCGGCATCTCCGCTTTCGAAGACCAACGGGCTGCCATCAATATCGGCTCCCCAAAGATCGACATTGAGCGCTGAGAACGGCATTCGAACGGCCCCCCTATCCAGCTTGGTGGCATAGGAGGGTGGCACGCGTTTGCCGCGCATCTGTCCGTTCAGGTCACAGGCGGCGACGCGAAATGTGTGCAGGGCGCTCAGGTCCATTGTAGGCTCCGTGGTCTTGTCACGAGAGGTTTAAATCAGGATTAGCGCCTTGTCACTAAATTTGATCAAATTATGAGTCAACGCTTTTTGCGATGAGGGCCGAAACTGGAAATCTTCCAACTTGTACAGGGATCAAAACCGCTTTCTTCCGAGTTGTACAACAGTCAGGCACCTGATTGTACCCGGAGCGGTGATGCCTATAGTCTCGGGTATGTTCATCTTTCTTACTATTGCGTTACTGATTGCTGGCGTGATCGGCTATTATCTCTGGTCCAAAAAGCAGGCCCGCGCGGCGCTGCTGGCGACCCATCTGACCTCGCATCAGGGTGACATTATCAAACAACAGGTGCCCATCATCCGGCGGCTACCCGCCTCATTGCGCAGCCACCTGGATGGCAAAGTGAATCTGTTTCTGGATCAGGTCAGCTTTTATGGCTGCGACGGGCTGGAAGTGACCGAAGAGATGGAGCTGTCGATTGCGGCGCAGGCCTGTCTGCTCGTGATCAACAGCGATCTTTGGTATGACAATCTGACGACCATTCTGATCTATCCCAATGCGTTCAAGTCAAAGCAGCAGCGACGCTCGGGTTATGTCGTGTCTGAAAAAGAGATCGTGCGAACCGGCGAAAGCTGGGATCGCGGGCCGGTCATCCTATCATGGGCGCACAGCCAGCAGGGCGCGCAGGATGATCGCGATGGCCAGAATGTGGTGCTACATGAATTTGCGCATCAGATTGATGATCTGTCTGGAGGTACGAATGGTGTGCCGATCCTGAGCGAAGGGCAGAGTTTTGCCGAATGGGAAAAGGTTTTCCTGACCGCCTATGACGCGCATGTCCACGCTGTTGAGAGCGGGCGGCGTACGGTAATCGACCCCTATGGTGCGACGGGGCATGAAGAGTTCTTTGCGGTCTCGGTCGAAGTATTCTTCGAGCGCCCCCGTGCGTTGAAGCACGAGGTGCCAGAAGTCTACGAGCAGCTTTCGAAACTGTTCCGACTCAATCCAGTGGACTGGGCTTAGCGGGCAAGGTTCAGGCGGAACCGCATCTTTGCTTTTCGCTCGGCTGGCAGGTGGCGGTTCAGGCGTTTGTTGATCATGCCAAACCCCCAAACGATCACCAGCGTCAACAGGATGAAATAGAATGCCAGAATCGGGTAGGGGATAAACGGGTTGAACGTCTTGTCCGCGAAATAGCTGGCGTAGTACAGCGCATCGCCCCTTTGCTGCCAGGCCGGGAAGGCCGAGAAGAAGACCAGCGTAGTTGCGTGGAACAGAAAGATCGCCTCGTTCGTATAGGCGGGCCATGCCAGCCGCAGCATGGTGGGCCAGACGATGCGGCGGAACCGGGACCAGCCCGACATGCCGTAGGCATCTGCCGCTTCAATATCTCCCTTGGGGATCGAGCGTAGGGCGCCATAAAAGATCTCGCCCGAATAGGCGGCTGTGTTCAGGAACAGCACAATCAGGGCGCCCAGCCAAGCCGAGGTCAGAGCGTCGAACATCGGGTAAGTTTTCTTCAGTGACAAGAAGAAGAAATATGCAAAGAAGAACTGAATGAAGAGCGGCGACCCCCGGAACAGGAAGATGAACCACTCGGACGGTTTGCGCAGCCATTTGTTGGTGGATGCTTTTCCAACGGCTAGCGCAGTGGCCAAAAAGAACCCGGTCGCCAGCGCCATCGCGCCGAAATAGACGTTCCAGATCATACCCGAGCCGATCAGGGTAAACTGCTCACACAATGTGAAATCGGTCTTGGGCAGAAGGCGTTCACCGAAGCCAAGCGAACGGAGGCCATAATCCTGTATGGTCTGGATGCAGCTCATTCGGTGGTCTCCTTACGCAGAAGCTCGCCGCCTGATGTGGCCTGACCGTGGGACAGGCGACGCATCAGTTTTTCAAGCCCGAGTTCCGAGAAACGCGTCATGCCAAGGTAGAAGATCAGCAATCCAAGGAAGTACCACATGCGCCAATCGCCATGGGGGTACTGCGTGAATTTCGAAGTTTTTGTGCCGCCCAATTCGCGGGCCCAATAAACGATATCTTCGACCCCCAGCAGGAACAGCAGGGGGGGCGCCTTGATCAACACCATCCACAGGTTGGACAGACCGGGCAGGGCATAAACCCACATTTGAGGAACAAGGATTTTCCAGAATGTCTGGCGTCGGGTCATGCCGTAGGCTTCTGCCGTTTCCAGCTGCGCATGCGGCACGGCGCGCATGCCGCCGAACAAGACGTTGGCAGCGAAAGCGCCGAACACAATGGAAAATGTGATGACCGCGAGGAAAAAGCCGTAGGTTTCGTGCACCCATTCAGGGGCGCTGCCCAGTGGCAGTTTGGCGGCCTGGCAGACGAGGAAATCGTTGCCCTGACGGATCGGATCGGTCCAGTCGGGGCAGAGAATCTTGTGTCTTACCCACTCAAAACCCTGATCCAGAGCGATCACGAAGAACATGAAAAAAGCAATATCGGGCACGCCGCGTACGATCGCGATATACCCTTTGCCCAACCAGCTAACCGGCGGGATATGCGAGCGCGCTGCCATGGCTCCGACAAAGCCAAAACCCAATGCAACCGGGGCGGTGACCGCCAGCAAGGCCAGCACCTTGAGGAATGAGGCGTAGAACGACCAGTGGACGCCGTTGGTCAGGTAGCATGAGAACCAACGGAATGTACCCAGCGTATCGGGATCGGAGCAGTACGAGAAAATGGCGGGCCTCTTAGGCTGGCAAGGGCGCTGCAGCGACGCGCCCAGCGTTCAGGGCGCGCCACTTGGATCATTAGATTAGAAGGTCGAGGACACTTCCCACTTGGTGATCAGCTCGTTCAGGCTGCCATCATCCTTCATGGATTGGATCGCTGCGTTGAACTTTTCTTTCAGTTCACCGTCCGATTCACGGATGCCCATGCCGACGCCACCGCCCAGCGGTACGTCATCGGCAACAAATTTCAGCTCACCGTCTTCTTCGACGATCGGTGCGAGGAAGGATTTGTCAGCCAGCACAGCATCGGCTTCGCCGTTGCGGACGGCTGCGATGGTTTCTTCAGGGCTGGCGAATTCGACCAGAGTTGCACCGGATTCAGCAATGTAACCTGCCTGAATGGTTCCGGTCTGAGCTGCGACAACGCCACCAGCGACGTCAACGTCATCGGACAGCGCAACATAGGCAGACGGATCCGGTGGCGTATAGTTCTGGGTGAAGTCGATGACTTCGTCGCGCTCGTCGGTGATCGACATACCTGCGATGATCACGTCATAGTTGCCCGACACCAGGTTCGGAATGATCGAATCCCAGTCGTTCTTGACCCATTCGCATTCCAGATTCGCGCGCTTGCACAGCTCATCGCCCAGTTCACGTTCGAAACCGTCGATCTCACCCGCGTCGTTGATGAAGTTCCAAGGCGCATAGGCGCCCTCGGTGCCCATGCGCACGGTATCGGCCATGGCCATACCGGCGGTCAGCGCCAGTGCTGCAGTGGTCAGAATCAGGTTTTTCATTGTTACTCCCCTTATTGGTTCTGTCCGTTGATTAAGCCGCCTGAGTGGCGGAGAGAAAGCCCTGAAGCCGTTCGGATTCAGGGGTGGTGAATAGATCTTCTGGTAGGCCCTCTTCTTCAATCAGGCCCTGATGCAGGAAGACGACGTGGCTCGAGATATCCGCAGCCATCTTCATGTCGTGGGTCACGATGATCATGGTGCGGCCTTCCGCAGCCAGATCCTTGATCACCTTGATCACTTCCTGTTCCAGTTCGGGATCGAGCGCCGAGGTCGGTTCATCGAACAGCAGCGCCTGCGGTTCCATGCACAGCCCCCGCGCTATGGCGGCGCGCTGTTGCTGTCCGCCCGACAGCTGCGCCGGATAAACATCGCATTTGTCGCCGATGCCGACCTTTTCCAGATACCTGCGAGCGCTGTCCTCAACCTCGGATCGATCTCGGCCCAGAACGGTGACGGGGGCCTCCATCACGTTTTGCAGGATGGTCATATGCGCCCACAGATTAAACTGCTGAAACACCATCGACAGATTGGTGCGGATGCGTAGCACCTGTTTGGGGTCGGCTGGACGACGGTGATTGTGGCTGCCGGTCCAGCGGACTGGTTCGCCTTTGAACAGAATCTCGCCTTCTTGGCTGTCTTCCAACAGGTTGCAGCAGCGTAATAGGGTGGATTTCCCCGAGCCTGAAGACCCGATCAGCGAGACAACGTCGCCGCGATGCGCGGTGATATCCACGCCCTTGAGCACCTCAAGTTGGCCAAAGCTTTTGTGAAGGTTCTTGATCTCGATGACGGGAGCGGCGTCTGTCACGGGCTGTCCAGATATGATTGGTGTTGGTGCGGTAATAGGGCTGAAAAATCGGGCTAATGCAATGCGCAAATAACAAGTTCACGCTGAGAAATAGCCAATTTGGCCAATGACGCTGTCAGAATTGTCAGTTGGTTGGGCGATTTGCGTGCCGTTAGGGCGAACAGACAGGTAAGCTTATGAGATTTGCAGTGACGGTTCTCAGGCTATCGACACCACCATCATATGAACGATATCCAATGCCAACATTGCGGGACTTACCGGCCGTTCGTCTAATCGATCACGCTTTTGAGAATTTGTTGATAGAACGCAACGTTTCCATCCTCACCAATAGGCCGTGCGACCCATTCCAAATCCAAACTCAGTGCTCCTGCGGGTACGATTTGCCGCGCGATATCGGGCGGTGTGGTTTCGTCAGACGTTCCATTCTTCCAGTCGTGAAAGGCTGATGAGTATCGAACGACCGCTCCGCTAACCGGCAAATCGAGCAACCCGCCCTCGGCAAAGAACGTCAATCCGTCACCCATTTCTTCTCCAATGAGTTTGAACCTGTTTCCCAATCGATGTCTAAGGATGGCTACAAACACTATCGCTGCGGAAAACGTGAATTTATCGACAAGCACAACAACCTGCTTGTTTGCGCTTTCCGAGATCGCGTCGATCAAGGGCATCGTTAGAAGAAAGTCGCCACCAGTATTCCCGCGAACGTCAATCAGAAGTGTTTTAGTCGAGCCGACGCGCACATGTTCCACTGCGGCTGAGATGGCTTTGGGTAGCGCACTTTCGTTCGGATCAAAGAAGCTTGGTAACACTATTGATAGCCCAAGCTCTTGCCAGTCCTGTATTTCCACAAAAATCTCGGGCTCCCAAGCTGGATCAGCCTTGCCGTGCTCGTTTCTCGGGTAGAGCATCGATCCGGGAACCGTATGTTCATTTGCCAATTTCAGATTCGCTATCTGTCCATTTTCGTCCTGCACACGATATTCGGTCGCTTTGCCGTTTGACGAATAACCCAAATGTGCCAAAGCGTACGGCCACGCAAAAAGGATCGGACCGATGACCCTTTTCCTTTGGCATGTTCCCGCCAGAAAACTCTCTGCCGTGGCTTCGATTTGGCTCAAAGCCACACCGTTGATCGCGATCAATTTTCCTCGCGGTGCAATTACCCCTGGTGCCGCCCCCATGACTTGCACTGAACGCCCCACGCTCACGAACCTCAGCGGCAGCACCGAGATCGCATCATTCGGGATCAGCCTTGTGTGCCCATTTTGGGGGAGCGCCAATAGGCGCATTGCGGACATCAAGAAGGCTTCGATACAGCCCTCCGAGGCGTATCGCCGGGTTTCACTAAGGCAGCTGTCTATCAAGGCCTTATCAATCCGACGAAAGCTGGGATCGGTTGGCAGAGCAGTTTCTAGAATTTGCTTCAGGTCTTCCGTCAGCGCCATGATTCACAGTGCGCATAGCCAATCGTCAATGTCTAGATTGGACACGAAGCCGACATCAAGCTTTCTCAGCTCAGGTAAAATTATCCAGCAGCTTCGTAGTTGGGCTTTTCGCTTGGCTGTGCTGCAATTGGCTCAGGCCTTGGCTGCTTTTTGCCGTGCCAGTGCCGAATCCACGTCGCTGACACCCAACAGGCTTACGACGAGACGCAGCAGCGAATCCTCTTCTCCGCTGCGGTGTCCATCTGCCAATGCAACCGACCACATTGCCTGCACCACGGCTAGGCGATCATCATAGGCAATGGCCTCTTTGATGGCGCGGGTAAAGCGGACGGTGTCGGGGGCTTCTGCCTCAAGATCTTCAGCACGGGCGCGCAGGGAGGCGGCTTCGAACGGGGACAGGCCAAAACGTTCAGCCGAGATGCGGTCGATCCGGGCCATTTCGGTATCGGCATAGTCATTGTCGGATCGTGCAATTCGCACCAACAAGGCGGTGAGGGCCAGACGGGCGTCATCTTCTACAAGCGGGTCGGGCTGCGGCTGTGTAAGCCGGGACAGGAAATCACTGAACATGGTCAAACATATAGAGGCTGCTCAAGTCGCTTCCAAGCGGCTTTGTATCCGTTCGCGTGCGGCCTTACTGTCGTTGAAGCTGAGACCCATGGCAATGCGGGCCTCTTCGACGATCTTGACCTCGCCTTCATCCGTATTGCCGTCGGCCAGAACCACCTCCCAAAGCGCGTCCAGAGCCGCCAGACGTTCGTTCAGGTTGGTGGTTTCGCGGATCAGTTTGCCGAACGTGTCGGTTTCGGGGGCGGCTGCGTGCAGCTTCTCGCAAGTGGCGCGGACCTTGGCGGCCTCGATCGCGTTGTGCTGGTAGAGACGCGCAAGGATGCGGTCGATCAGGCTGATCTCTTCCAGCTTATAGTCGCGATCGGCCTGTGCTACGCGCACTAGCAGCGCCCCCAAAGCCAGTTCGGCATCAGGATCGGGCAACTTGTCATGTTGCGGAGGCCGGAAGGCCTGGAAGAATTTTTTCAACATGAGGTCAAGATATTCCGTAATTCGAGGCGCGCCAAGCGGTGCTAGCCTTCATAGCCTTGAATAATCACAAGATCAGCGGTTGAAACCGGATCGCGAAGGGCTTTGGCGGCCTGATATCCTGCGCTTTCATAACAGGCCAGGGCTTGTTCATAGCTGGGAAACTCGATCACGACTGTACGGGCGCGGGCTTTACCCTCGACATCGGTTCTTTCACCGCCACGCACAAGAAATTTGCCGCCATATTCGGCAAAAGGGGCCGCGTTGGCAGCGACATATGATTTGTAGGTTTCGATGTCGTCTACGTCGACATGGGCGACCCAATAACCTTTGGCCAAAGCAATTCCTCCGCTGATGTCTGATGCAAGGTGCGGAGGAACTGCATAAAATGCAATCCCTTAAAAGTGGATCAACCGCCTGTTTGCAGCGCCTCGCGGGCTTTGTCCTGCAGCCAAGCGATCATTTGCCGATAAGGCACCGGGCCATAGCTGATCCGCGCCACGCCGAGTTTTGCAAGCGTTGGCGTATCCGGCGTGCCGGGCAGGGCGATGATGTTGACGGGCAGGTCGGTGGCTTCGCAAAGCTGGCCAATCATCGCTTCGTCTTTCAGTCCCGGTGCAAAGAAGCCGCTGGCCCCAGCATCGGCATAGGCTTTGGCGCGGGCCATGGCATCATCCAGCATCGCTTGGTCATGCGTTTCCGGAGCCGCCTTGAGGAAAATATCGGTGCGGGCGTTGATGAAAGCAGGCACACCCGCAACATCGCAAGATTCGCGCATGGCGGCGACACGCGCGGCTTGGGTTTCAATGCCGTAAAGCTCTTTGGTACCAACAATTTGGTCTTCGAAGTTGAAGCCGACTACGCCGGTTTCCAGCGCGCGTTTGACATTGGCCGATATGCCGAAAGTATCTTCGGCATAGGCGCCTTCAAGGTCCATCGTAACCGGGATATCGACCGCCTCAACAATGCGGCGGGCGTTGTCCAGCGCCGCATCAAAGGGAATGTTCTGCCCATCCGAAAACCCCTGTGCCATCGCGACCGGAGCGCTGCCGGTCGCTAGTGCCTTGGCCCCCGCATCGCGCACAGCGGCGGCGCTGCCGGGGTCCCAGATATTGTAAAGGATGACCGGATCGCCCTTCTTATGCAGGGCGGCAAAGGTTTCTGCTTGGGTAATCTGGTTGGTCATGGCCGGTCTCCTGTCACTGCTATGGCGGCAGTTAACCGTGTAACTGGTCGGCGCGTAAAGATATTTCGCGCCGAGGGGTACAATACTGTTATCGGTCCGTGATCAGACCAGGCGCGAGGTGTCTTTCGCGGCGCGCACGAAATCGCGGAACAGAGGGTGCGGGTCGAAGGGTTTGGATTTCAGTTCCGGGTGGTACTGAACACCGATGAACCACGGGTGATCTGACCATTCGACAATTTCTGGCAGGCGGCCATCCGGCGACATGCCCGAGAAGTGCAAGCCCGCTTTTTCCAGCTTGTCGCGGTACTTGATGTCAACTTCATAGCGGTGACGGTGGCGCTCCTCGATCTGGGTGCCGCCGTAGACGTCCGCCACTTTCGAGCCTTCAGCCAGAACTGCGTTATACGCGCCCAGACGCATGGTGCCGCCCTTGTCGTCGCCGACTTTGCGTTCGACCTTGTGGTTGCCCTGTACCCATTCCTTCAGGTGGTAAACCACGGGCTCGAAACGCTTTTTCCCGGCCTCGTGGTCGAATTCTTCGGACCCTGCTTCGGTGATTCCCGCCGCATTACGCGCTGCTTCTATCACGGCCATCTGCATGCCCAGACAGATGCCCAGATAGGGCACTTTATGCTCGCGCGCGTATTGAGCGGCCTTGATCTTACCCTCGGTCCCACGCTCGCCAAAGCCGCCGGGGACGAGGATGGCGTGGAAACCTTCCAAATGGGGGGCGACATCCTCATTGTCAAACACCTCGGCATCGACCCATTCGACCTTGACCTTGACCCGATTGGCCATGCCGCCATGGGTCAGGGCCTCGGCGATCGACTTATAAGCATCTTCCAACTGGGTGTATTTGCCGACGATGGCCACTTTCACCTCGCCTTCGGCGTTGTGGATGCGGTCGCTGACATCCTCCCACTTGGCCAGATCGGGCTTGGGCGCGGGGCTGATCTGGAACGCGTCCAGGACCGCCTGATCCAGACCTTCGCGGTGATAGGCCAACGGGGCGTCATAGATGGTGGACAGATCCTGCGCTGCTATGACGCTATCGGGGCGGACGTTGCAGAACAGGGCCAGCTTTTCGCGTTCTTTCGTCGGAATCGGTCCTTCCGAGCGACACACCAGAATGTCAGGCGCAAGACCGATCGAGCGCAGCTCTTTCACCGAATGCTGGGTCGGTTTGGTTTTTAACTCGCCCGACGCCTTGATGTAGGGCAGCAGCGTCAGATGCATGAAAAGGCACTGACCGCGCTGCTTGTCTTGGCTGAACTGTCGGATGGCTTCAAAGAAGGGGAGGCCTTCGATATCGCCCACGGTTCCGCCAATTTCGCAGAGCATGAAATCAACCTCATCCTCGCCAATGGCGATGAAATCCTTGATCTCATTGGTGACATGCGGGATCACCTGAATGGTTTTGCCGAGGTAATCTCCGCGCCGCTCTTTCTCCAGTACGTTGGAATAAATCCGGCCCGAGCTGACCGAGTCGGTTTTGCGTGCGGCCACGCCGGTGAATCGCTCATAGTGGCCAAGGTCCAGATCGGTCTCGGCCCCGTCATCAGTGACGAACACCTCGCCATGTTCGAAGGGCGACATGGTGCCCGGATCAACGTTCAGGTAGGGGTCCAGCTTACGCAGACGCACCGAATACCCTCGTGCCTGTAACAGCGCGCCCAGAGCCGCCGAAGCCAGTCCTTTGCCCAAGGATGAAACCACACCACCAGTGATGAATATAAAACGCGCCATGTTGTTCGGCTGCTCCCGTGAGACGTCATTATCAGCTGCCCGGCGGCTTACAAAAAACCGCTGCATCACGGGACTTTACATATAAAGGATTCGCGCACATAGCGCAAGAGAACCGCAAGATGCTGTTGCAGTTCCCTTATGAATTTCTAGGTTTTGTGGCTTAGTCGGCAGCCTGCGGGATCAGCGGAGCGTTGTCGCCTTGTGCTGGCGGCAGCAGTTCATCCGCAGATGGAACCGCCGGAGCGCTTTCCTCAGCCGGTGCCGGAGCAGATACGCCCAAACGATCAATCACCGAGCTGCCCGAAGATTTCTGAGCGGCCAGAATCGTCAGCGTGATCGAGGTTACGATGAAACACGCAGCCAGGATCCAGGTCAGCTTGCCCAGAGCGGTCGCTGCCGCGCGGCCGGTCATGGCCCCGCCACCACCGCCACCCATGCCAAGGCCGCCGCCTTCGGAACGTTGCATCAGCACAACGACAATCAGGCCCAAAGCCAGAAGAAGGTGGATGATGAGAACGACGTTTTCCATGGTGGTCCTGTACAGCGTGGCGTGTATCGCGTGGTACTTATGCAAGTTTGCCAGCGGGGGCAAGTCACGAGTTGGCATCACGAGCAGTGATGTTTCATATCACACCAAAGAGACTGGACAGGGTGCGGTTCTGTCGCGCAGGCTGCGCCCCATGCCACATGATGATCACGACCACCCGCACGCCCTGTTGCCCCCTGAACCCGCGCTTCGCGTCAAAGCGCTTGAAACGATTCTGACTCGCAAGGGGCTGATCGATCCGGCCGCTTTGGATGAAATCATTGATACTTATCAAAACAAGATCGGTCCTCAGAACGGCGCGCGTGTTGTTGCCAAAGCCTGGAGCGATCCTGCTTTCAAAGCCGCGCTGCTGGAAGACGCCACTTCGGTCGTGGCCGATCTGGGGTATTACGGGCGGCAGGGTGAGCATATGGTTGTGGTGGAAAACACGCCCGAGCAGCACAACATGGTCGTGTGCACTCTGTGCAGCTGTTACCCGTGGCCGCTGCTGGGTATCCCCCCCGGCTGGTACAAATCCGATGCCTACCGCGCCCGCGCCGTACGCGAACCACGCAAGGTTCTGGCCGAATTTGGCGTGACGCTGCCCGAAGATACATCCGTACGGGTGTGGGACTCGACCGCTGAGATTCGCTATCTTGTCCTGCCGATGCGACCGGAGGGGAGCGAGGGGCTGAGCGAGGAAGAACTCGCCGCGCTGGTAACCCGCGACAGTATGATCGGCACCGGGCTGCCCAAGGTGCCTTCATGACGCGGGTTCATGACATGGGAGGGCGTTTTGGCGATGGCGCGGTTGTGCCGGAGGCTGAGGACGCTCCGATTTTTGCGGAAGACTGGCACGGTCGGGCGCTGGCGGTAACACTCGCTGCGGGATTTCTGGGGCAATGGAATATCGACGTCTCACGCCACGCGCGTGAAAAACTGTCTCCGAAAGACTACGCGCGGTTTTCTTACTATGAGAAGTGGATATCCGGTCTAGCCGATCTTTTGGTCGATAAGGGTGTCCTGACGCTTGAAGATTTGCGCGGTGTGGACCGGGATGGTGACCATCCTTTGGCAGAGCGCACCCTGAAGGCTGAGGCAGTCGCGGACGCTTTGGCCAAAGGTGGACCCGCGGATCGCCCGTCGAACGTCGAAGTTCGGTTTGAAACCGGGCAAGCCGTCCGAACTCTGGGCCAGAGCGCAAATCGTCTGGTTGAGGGCGGCCACACCCGACTTCCGGCCTATGCCTCAGGCGCAAAGGGTCGCATTCTCAGGCTGCATGGCACCCATGTGCTGCCGGATTCCAACGCCCATGGATTAGGTGAGGCCCCTGAGCCGCTTTACGCCGTCGCGATTCCCGCCTCGGAGCTTTGGGCAAATCCTGAGCATACGGCGGATGAGGTCGTATTGGACCTGTGGCAATCTTATCTGGAGCCCGCATGAGCGATTGTATCATCCATTCGGCCCCGGAGCCGATTTTCACCGAGCCCTGGCACGCGCAGGTTTTTGCAGTCACCGTAGCTTTGAACGAAGCGGGCCGGCTTGATTGGTCGGACTGGGCAGAGCGGTTTTCCATTACTTTGAAACGGAACGGCCTCAAAAAAGAACTGGATGGTGGTGACGATTACTTTCACGCTTGGTTGGAGACCTTGGAGGCGCTGCTGGCTGAGCAGGGAGAAGCACCCACTGATGATGTCCAAGATATTCGCAATGCATGGGAAGAGGCCTATCTGACAACACCCCACGGTCACCCCGTACACTTACGCTAAAAGCAGAAGGGGCTCTGCCCCCGCCGCCCGTCCGGGCGACTCCCCCCGGGATATTTAAAGCCAGATGAAGCAGGGTTCCCGTTCTTCATCTGGCCATATCTACCTCCGCCGAAAGCATCGCGCGCAGCGTGATTTGCATCTGCGGCGAAATATCGGTTTCCCTGCCGTCTGTGCCCCGCTATATGAGCCGGGTTTGAATATTCAGCGCAAAAGGACCGGATATGGCCAATGTGGTTGTTGTCGGCGCCCAGTGGGGTGACGAAGGAAAAGGCAAGATCGTCGACTGGCTCAGCGAGCGTGCAGACGTGATCGCGCGTTTTCAGGGTGGACATAATGCCGGGCACACACTGGTCATTGAGGGCGAGGTATACAAACTGCACGCGCTGCCTTCGGGCGTGGTGCGCGGCGGCAAGCTGAGTGTGATCGGCAATGGTGTTGTTCTTGATCCGTGGCACCTGATCAAAGAGATCGGAACAATCCGTGCACAAGGCGTCGATATCACGCCTGAGACGCTGATGATTGCTGAAAACACCCCACTGATCCTGCCGTTCCATGGCGAGTTGGATCGTGCGCGCGAGAGCCAGAATTCGGTCGCCAAGATCGGGACGACCGGTCGCGGGATCGGTCCGTGTTATGAGGACAAGGTCGGGCGTCGCGTGATCCGCGTGGCTGACTTGGCCGATGACGCAACGCTGGCGCTGCGGGTGGATCGGGCTCTGGTCCATCACAACGCGCTGCGCAATGGTTTGGGGCTTGATCCGATTGATCGGGACGCGTTGATCGCGCAGCTGAAAGAGATCGCGCCGCAGATTTTACCTTTCGCAGCTCCGGTGTGGAAGGTGCTGAATGAGAAGCGCAAGGCGGGCAAGCGTATCCTGTTCGAAGGCGCGCAGGGCGCGTTGCTGGATATTGATTTCGGGACCTATCCGTTTGTGACATCGTCAAATGTGATTGCAGGCCAGGCCTCAACGGGCGTCGGAATCGGACCGGGCTCGATCGACTTCGTTCTGGGCATTGTCAAGGCTTACACGACCCGCGTGGGTGAGGGGCCATTCCCCACCGAGTTGGATGATGCAGATGGCCAGCGTCTGGGCGAACGGGGACATGAGTTCGGCACGACGACGGGTCGCAAGCGACGCTGCGGGTGGTTCGACGCCTGTCTGGTACGCCAAACCTGTGCGACCAGCGGTGTGAACGGCATTTCGCTGACCAAATTGGATGTTCTGGATGGGTTCGAGACGTTGAAAATCTGCGTTGGATACGAGCTGGATGGCAAACGTCTGGACTATCTGCCGACAGCCGCCGATCAACAGGCGCGCTGCACGCCGATCTACGAAGAGATGCCGGGGTGGAGCGAATCGACAGAAGGTGCACGCAGCTGGGCTGATCTGCCGGCCAACGCGATCAAATATGTGCGCCGGGTCGAGGAACTGATCGATTGCCCGGTTGCCCTATTGTCCACCAGCCCGGAGCGGGAGGATACCATTTTGGTGACCGACCCGTTTGCAGACTGATGAGCGGCGGCGAAAAACCCGGCCTCAGCTACAAAGCACGGCGGCGCTGGTCTCTGGTACTGCTGCTGGTCGGGTTGCCAGCCTATATCGTTGCGGTTGTGACTATCGTGAACTGGCTTGACCGCCCGCCAATCTGGCTGGAGCTTTTGGTCTATGTCGCGTTGGGCATTCTATGGGCATTACCCTTCAAGTTTGTCTTTCGTGGTGTGGGTAAAGAAGACCCAGATCAGGATCAAAATTAGACTTTCCGACTGCCGTTGCGTCAT
Organism: Ruegeria sp. AA3; assembly: GCF_056542905.1. Lineage (NCBI taxonomy): Bacteria > Pseudomonadati > Pseudomonadota > Alphaproteobacteria > Rhodobacterales > Roseobacteraceae > Ruegeria > Ruegeria sp. AA3. Next base: position 65,011 of record NZ_JBQGAQ010000001.1, read on the forward strand.
TCGCGAGGCACGCTGACTGCAGCTTAAATGCGTTGCAGGTAAGGGCGGTTAGGGTATGAATAAAGGGCTTTTCGCGGCGTTCGCCGTGTCTTGTGCCGCATATGGCGCTCAGGCTGGAGACTGGAACTACACGGTTGCACCCGATGTTTGGGGACCAGAATTCAGGACCTCCCTTGATATGGGGCCGAACCCGCCGGTGAACGGGGACACCTCGATCTTCAATATTCTAAAGGGGGCCTTTCTGATTGCAGGCGAGGCCCGAAATGGCCGATGGTCCATTGGAGGCGAGTTCAATTACCTGAACCTTGGAGACGATGTTTCCATCGGACCATTTGACAACGCCGCTAGTTGGGAGCTTGAGGGCACCATGACCTCGCTGGGAGCCGGTTTCGCGGTTTATGAAGATGAACAGTTGCGGCTGGAAGCGATTGCCGGGCTGCGCCATTGGGATCTTGATGTCTTAACCACGGTGCTGGATCGCACATTCAGCACGCTGACCCATTGGTTGGAGCGCGCTACAGTTGTGCTCTGAACGATCGATGGAGTGTCACCGCGATGGGAAACATTGGCGGCTTTGGTTATTGTTCAGAGTTACGGTGAGATGCGCTGGTACAAGCCAGCTAGAAATGGCGACCTGGCATCAGCGTCGCCGGTGGGTACCGCCATCTGGATGTTGAGTTTCAAGATGGACGTGAAGTGATCGATCTGATCCTGACCGGCCCCTACGTGGCGTTGGCCTTATTATTCTAATCTGGTTGGTCGCACCGAAGCCGCGCTATTAAAAGAATTAGGGCCAGAGTATCCTCTGGCCCTACTACGACTCGAGGGGGGTAATGGATTCGCTGGGACCTAGCCCGCAGCGCGTTCGTTGTCATTGGGGCGGAAGCCGATGTCGGTTGAGGCAGCGAATCGACCACCTCCAGCTTTCTCGATCTTGCCATCGCGAAGCAACTGACCGAAGGAGCGCAGGCTTTCTTCGCGATTAAACGCATCTTGCTTAAGCGAGCGGACCTTGTTCATAAGTTGCGGGCGCGAGAACTGCTCTTGACCTTCGATAAAGGACAGATAGGCAGCTGCAGCTTCAAGCAGATCAGGCAGCGACTGGGCGCCCTGCTCCTGTGCGAAAGTGGCAAATCCGCCTTCTTCTTCGCCCGTGTCTTCGTCAGCCGAAGTGATCCGGCGCGGCGTAACGGGGCCCGTATCGGCATTCTCGGTATCGATGCGCTGTTCGGCAACCAGCTTCAAAGGGGCGGCCGATTCTGGGGTCGGGCGCTGGCTGGTGACTTCAACCGCGGGACGACGTGGATTGACGACTGAGGCCAGATCGCCGCGAAAATCATCTTCGGGTGTCTTTGTCTTGTCGCCTACGGCTTCGCGTTCGGCCTCGGTCGCGGCGACCGCAGCGCGCAAGTGCGAGTAGGTTTCACGCTGATCGCTAGTAGCGGGATCGTCCAGCTGAACATCTGCTTCGTCCATTAGGCGCGAGACGTCCTCATCTGGTCCGGAAATACTGGGCACATCGGCTTCAGAAATTGCTTCGAGTTCGGATTCAACAAGCGCGATCTCATCCAACAAAAGCGCTTCTTCCTCGACCGAGATGATGCCGTGCTCGATTCCGGTCAATGCCTCAACGGCAACGCTGCTGGATTCATCGCCTAGAATGTTTGATGGGTTTTCTTCCTCGACTTCGGGGGCCTCATCATCCAGATCAGAAAACAGAACATCGTTTTCCGTTACATCAGCTGTGGCAGGTTCCGACGCTTCGATTTCTTCAGCTTCATTCGCCGATTCCGCGGTAGCGACCAATGCACTTAGATCGTCGGAGGTCTCCTCAACCGTTTCATTTGAGGTCTCTTCAACCAATTCATCTGAGCTTTCTGGTTCCGTAACATGAGCCGCCTCGTCGGCCTGTGCTTCGGCTAACTCTTCGACGTGTTCCGGTTCGGCAGTCAGCTCGGGCTCGGGCGCAGGGAAGGTATCTTCTTCTGTTTCCTGCAAGTCGGCGGGATCCAATGCGCCTGCTTCAAAGGCGGCAGAGATGGCATCAACCTTTGGCTTCACAGGCTGAAGATAGCTGGAGTCTTCGTCCTCTGAATAGCCGGGGGAGACTTCTTCGGAATGCGAAACCACAGCCCGGATGCGCTGGAGTTTGGCCGCAATACTATCCGCCGCAGGAGCGGAATGTGCCGCGACGGGCGCAGGGGCGGGGGGAACGACATCGGTGGTCTGAACAGGTGCAGGCTCAGGCGTGCTCGCGACTGCAGCGGGGGTCGGTACTGCAGGGGCGTCGGTCTCGGTCGCGCGTAGCAGCAGACCGGTGTCGTTCTGACTGGCTTCTACCTTTCGTGCGACATCGCGCTGGGCGATGCGGGTCAGCATCTCGGCATCGGGCTGAGGGGGCTCAGAACCAAAATAGCGGTCGTCCGCCGCGAGATCCCGGAAATACTCGGCTATGGCTTTCATCGTTTCAAATGAATCGTCGAAGCCTTCGAGCGTGCATGAAAAGGTTCCGTAGGAAACGGTAAGTACCTTGTTGTTCTGTACCATCAGACGCATGTCCTTTACAAACTACCAGGCCGATCGCCAGACACAGCAGCAGCAATCGACTCGAAACTCTAGTCATGAAGCTACCATTTTGTGGTTTCATTATGTCCAAAACCGGGAATTATGGTCAATCTTGTGGAATCTGTGGTGATTGTTCAGGCTGAAATGCCAATCGGTCTGTTTGGCGGGGGGGAAATCACATCTGAAGATGTGAGTCTGGTCCTGAATCGCGTCAAAAGCGCTGTTGCAGCGGATGGGGGCGCTGCCGCGTTGATTGATTCGGGGCGAATTCCGGATGCGGTGATCGGCGATTTCGATTCGCTTTCATCCAGCCATCGCGCGCAGATACCGGCTGATCGGTTGCATCCAATATCCGAACAGAACAGCACCGATTTCGACAAAGCCCTTCGAAATGTCAGTGCCCCGGTCGTCCTGGCAGCGGGATTTCTGGGCGCTCGGGTTGATCATCAGTTGGTCGCGTTCAATACGCTCGTTCGTTTGCAGGACCGGCCCTGTATCCTGTTAGGGGCACGCGAGATAGTGTTTCACACGCCTCCCCAGATCCGGCTGGAATTGACTGCCGGAGATACCGTTTCTCTGTTCCCTTTGCGACGGGTGACCGGGCGCAGCGATGGGCTTGAATGGCCGATCAACGATTTGGTGCTTGAACCGGACGGGCGGGTCGGAACCTCGAACCGGGCGCTGGGTGCAATTGCACTTGAGGTGGACGCGCCTGGTTTGCTGGCGATCCTGCCGCGCACCGCGTTGGATCAGGTCATGCAGGCGTTTCTGTCGGGCCAGACCGGGCATTGGCCCGCTCGTGCAGGATGACATAAAGCCCCGCGGAGATGGTGATGCCGATGCCGATCGCCGCCAGCCCGTTGGGCAGGTCGTGGAAAATCAACCAGCCGATCAGGGTGGCAACAGGAATTTCAAGATATTGCATCGGGGCGAGGGTCGCGGACGGTGCATAGCGCAGCGACCACGTCATCAGAAGATGTGCTACAGTGCCCAGCACGCCGATGCCCAGCAGCAGCCAAAGCGTTTCACCCTTCGGCATCGTCAATGACATGGCGGGCAGGCCAGCCTGAGAGCCCACATAGACTATCGGCAACAAGAGTGATGTCGCCATAGCCCCCGATACCGCTTGCAGCGCAACCGGGTCTGTTTCTTTGGCGATCTGGCGTGTGACCAGCATGAACAGGGCAAAGACCACGGCGACGATCAAAGGCAGTAACGCAGGAGCACCAACCTGCGCAAAGCTAGGTTGGATGACGAGCAAAGTGCCGATGAAACCCACGACACAGGCAATCAGGCGGCGCGGGCCGACTTGTTCGCCAAGAACGTACTTGCCCAGCAGCAGCATGATAAACGGCATCACAAAAGCAATGGCGACAGTATCGGCCAGCGGCATATATTGCAGCGCTGTAAACATCGCCGCGATTCCAACAATGTGCAGTAGCGTACGGACCATCGTCAGACGCAGGACCCTTGGTGTCATCCGCCATGGCTTGCCGGTCACAGCGATGAGCGGGATCAGGATCATCGCTTGCACGCCGAACCGCACCAGAACCAACAAACCCAGAGCAATGGTTTCGCCCAACAGCTTCGCCATCCCGTCACCAAGCGGAGCGAGCACGCAAAAGCCGAGCATCAATACGATGCCAAAAACGGGACGATCCTGAGTCATGTGCGCGACGCTAGCGTTTTCGCATCAAAGGGGGAAGCTCTGATCTCAGGTATCGGATAGGGGTTGGACTTTCGTATAATCCGGGCCAATGCAGGTGGGCAGGCCGTCATTGAGTTGAAGCCAGCTTAGCTTTTCCTCGTGCGCGACATGCAGAGTCGGGATTAGCGCCTCAGGATTTTCTAGCGTCGCCACATAGAGGTGCATCACATTCGACATCACGGTAGACCGAAAGGATATAGGCGTACCGCAACTCGGGCAAAAACTGCGCTCGACCCCGGGAGAAGAGTTAAACCTTTTCGGCTGTTCACCAGTCCAGCGCCAATTGCCGTCGCGCACCCCGAAATAGGTGGTCATCGGGGCCGCGCATTGGCGACGGCAGCTATCGCAATGGCAGGTGACACAGGACAGAACCGGAGGGTCAACCTCGTATCCGATCTTGCCGCATAGGCAATGTCCGCGCATGTCACCCGCTCTTTCTTGCTGTCAGATCAGCAGTTCGGCACGTTGACGGCCAGCCCGCCCAATGAGGTTTCCTTGTACTTCGCGTGCATATCCTCGCCGGTCTGGCGCATAGTTTCAATGGCCGCGTCCAGGGGCATGAAGTGCTTACCGTCACCGCGCAGCGCGAGTGACGCTGCAGAAACGGCCTTGATCGCGCCAAGGCCATTGCGTTCGATACAAGGCACCTGCACCAAGCCCGCGACTGGGTCGCATGTCATGCCGAGGTGATGTTCGAGCGCGATCTCGGCGGCGTTTTCCACCTGCTCGGGCGTACCACCCATCACAGCGCACATGCCGGCGGCAGCCATGGCCGAGGCACTTCCGACCTCTGCCTGACAGCCCGCCTCGGCGCCCGAGATCGATGCGTTGAACTTGACCAGACCGCCGATGGCGGCCGCTGTGAGCAGGAAATCCTCGACATGGCTTTCGGACGCGCCGGGGACATGATCGAGGTAATAACGCAAGACTGAAGGCAGCACGCCTGCCGCGCCGTTGGTAGGTGCGGTGACGACTTGCCCACCGGCGGCGTTTTCTTCGTTAACGGCCATCGCATAGACGCTCATCCAGTCGTTGATCGTATGCGGCGCGTTCAGGTTCATGCCGCGTTCCGCCAGTAGGGCATCGTGGATCCCCTTGGCGCGGCGGCGCACGCTAAGGCCACCGGGCAGGATGCCATCGGTTTTCAAGCCGCGCTCGATACAGTCATTCATGACCTGCCAAAGACGTGCCGTGCCTTTGGCAAAGCTATCCGCGCAACCGCGCGCGATTTCATTTTCGCGCTTCATCTGAGCGATGCTTTTGCCGTTGTCCTTGGCCATCTGCAGCATTTCCGCCGCGGATTTGAACGGGAAGGGCACAGGCGCACCTTCGTCGGTTGCCTTGCCTTCGGCCAGTTCTTCTTCGGTCAGGACAAAGCCGCCACCAATGGAATAGTAGACCTGACGCAATATGACATCGCCTTGTGCGTCGGTGGCCATCAGGATCATGCCGTTGGCGTGGCCGGGCAGATTGTTGTCGTAGTCAAATATCAGATCGGCCTTAGGATCGAAGCTTAGCGTAGGCAATCCTTCTGGGGTCACCGTATGCGTATCGGAAATCTGCGTCAGCGCGGCCTCGGCCTTATCGTTGTCATACGTGTCGGGCACGAACCCGGCGAGACCAAGGATCGTAGCGCGGTCAGTCGCGTGGCCGACGCCGGTGAAAGCAAGTGACCCATGCAGGGAACCGCGCAACCCCGCAAATTCAAACGGTGATGCACGCATCAGATCAAGAAACCGTGCGGCGGCGACCATAGGGCCCATGGTGTGTGACGACGATGGGCCAATGCCCACTTTGAACATATCGAAAACTGAGAGAAACATGTCAGGTAGCTGAGCCTTCTGGAGGGGTGGCGTAGGTTGGAGATGTGAACGGCGTCGCCCCCAAACCCTCGGCAGCGATGACCGATCGGGTTGCCGGGCGAAATTCGAGTTGATGCAGTATCTTTTGCAAATAGGGTGTGTCGGCCAGTTGATACCAACTGCGGTCAGCCTTGGCGGGATAAAGCGCCATCCAGCGCATCATGCAGGCGACATAGACGGTCAGGGCCGAGGGCACCTGCGTGTTGAACCAATCGGGCGCGTCTTGGGCCAAATCATCCAGCCGCTTCAGATGCTGGCGCAATCTGGGGCGAATACCGGCACGCAACGCTTCAGCCTGTGCTGCGTCGATGTATTTCTCAGCGTAGAACAGGATGCGCAGGTCGGCATGCAATGTGTTTGAAGCAAAGAACAGCCATTTCAGAAACGCCGCCCGATCGGCGCTTTCGGGAGCGGGGGCCATCTGTCGGTGCGTGTCGGCCAGCCACAACAGGATTGCGGCAGTCTCGAAAATTGGCCCTTGTGGTGTTTCCAATACGGGAATCAGCCCATTGGGATTCAGTGCCCGATAAGCGGCACTGTCTTGTGCGTTACGTGTGCGATCGACCAGCGCCGTCTCATACGTTAAGCCCATCTCTTCCAATGCCAATCGGATTATCAGCGAGGCATTGTCGGGGGCATAGTGAAGGCGATAAGTCGATTCCATGACGTCTTTCTAGAGTGTCTGGCGACCAGTATAGTGATCGATTACGACGTTTCCTATAGGAAACTCGTCGTTAAGTGTTAAGTTAGCGCTGCGATCGAGTGAATTGCCTCTCGCAGTTGCGCGGGGCATTCCCTATAAGTCCGTCAATATTCTGAGGGGAAGCTGCCATGATCAAGGATTTGTCGCCCATCGACAAAGCGAAATATGTTGCGGCCTGCCGTGCCGCCGATCTTGTCCAAAGTGGAATGCGCGTGGGCCTGGGGACCGGGTCGACCGCCGCGTGGCTGGTCCGCCGTCTAGGCGAGAGGGTGCGCGACGAAGGTCTGTCCATCAAAGGCGTTCCGACCTCGACCGCAACCGCGCAATTGGCGCGGGAAGAGGGGATCGAGGTTATCTCGCTGGATCAGGCTGGATGGTTGGACCTGACCATAGACGGCGCGGATGAATTTGATGGTGAATTCAATCTGATCAAGGGCGGCGGTGCTGCGCTGCTGCAGGAAAAGATCGTGGCCACGGCCAGTGACCAGATGGTGGTGATCGCCGATGCCGGCAAAGAGGTCGAGACGCTAGGCGCGTTCCCCTTGCCGGTTGAGGTGATCCCATTCGGCTGGCAGACCACCCGCACGCTGATCGAAGAGGCGCTGGACACGATGGATGTGCTGGGCACGTCGGTTACTTTGCGGATGAATGGCGAGGCCCCCAAGGTCACGGATGAGGGCAATCACATCTTGGACCTGCACCTCAAACGGATCGGAAATGCGCGGCAGTTGGCGCTGGTGATGAACCAGATCCCCGGCGTAGTCGAGAACGGACTCTTCATCGATATTTGCGACAAAGTAATCGTCGGCCATGGTGACGGGCGCGTTGAACTGCGCGACCTCAATGAAGGCACTGTGCTGACCAACATGCTGGGCGAGGGTGGGGACAACCTGTTCTCCGATCTGGCGGATTAAGGTCGGGTCAGATAGCGCGGCAGGTATCTGATGAAATCTTGATATTTCAGCGCTCAGGGGTTGGCAGTTTGAATTTTGCGCCCAGATATCCACTGAATTTTAGCCACGCGGCAAGCAAAGGAACGCATGTATGAGCTTTGACTATGATCTGTTCGTCATCGGAGGTGGCTCGGGTGGTGTACGCGCGGCGCGTGTAGCTGCGGGTGAGACCGGTGCCAAAGTGGCGCTGGCAGAAGAGGATCGTTACGGCGGAACCTGCGTGATCCGCGGCTGTGTGCCCAAAAAGTTGATGGTTTTTGCCAGCGAATTTTCTGGGATGGTCGGAGATGCTCAGGCATTCGGTTGGGATATTCGGCCCGGTGAGTTCGACTGGAACTTATTCCATGGCAAGTTGGTGACTGAGTTGGACCGTTTGGAGGGCGTCTATCGCAACATCCTTAAAAACAACGGTGTCGAAAGCTTTGATCAGAGGGCCAGTGTGGTCGATCCGCATACGGTTGAACTGGCTGACGGGACGCGCAAGACCGCCAAGCACATCCTGATCGCCACGGGTGGGCGTCCGGTTGTGCCCGAGTTTCCCGGCTCGGATCTGGCGATCACCTCAAACGAGATATTCCATCTGGAAAAATTACCCGAAAACATCCTGATTGTGGGTGGCGGCTATATCGCAAGTGAGTTTGCCGGCATCATGAACGGATTAGGGGTGAAGACTACCCAGTTCTATCGTGGACCTCAGATTTTGCGCGGCTTCGACGAAGAAGCGCGCGGCCTGATCTGCGACGAGATGCGCCAGAACGGCATTGATGTGCGTCTGGAAACCAACGTGGTCGAAATGACCAAAGCTGGCGACAAGATCCGTGTCAAAGCCACCGATGGCAGTGAAGATCAGTTCGATGTGGTGATGTATGCCACCGGCCGCGCACCCAATGCAGATGATCTTGGGCTCGAGGCGCTGGGTGTCGAACGCGGCCGCAAGGGCGAGATCATCGTAGATGAATACAGCCAGACCGGCGTGCCATCAATCTACGCCATTGGCGACGTGACGGATCGGGTGAACCTGACTCCGGTTGCGATCCGCGAGGGCATGGCCTTTGTTGAGACGGTTTTCAAGGGCAACCCGACCCCGGTGGACCACGAACTGATCCCAACCGCGATCTTCACGCAGCCAGAAATGGGCACTGTAGGCCTCAGCGAAGAAGAGGCGGCTGCGCAGGAATCAATCGAGGTTTACACGACTTCGTTCAAACCAATGCAGAAGTCATTTGCAGGTGGCTCGCAGAAGGTTCTGATGAAGCTGATCGTGTCTCAGGCGACGCGTAAGGTGCTAGGCTGTCACATTGTGGCTCCGGGCGCGGGCGAGATGATCCAACTGGCTGGAATTGCCGTGAAGATGGGGGCTACCAAAGAAGATTTCGACCGCACTGTTGCAGTTCACCCAGTCATGGCCGAAGAACTGGTGACAATGCGGCAACCTGTGCGCACGGCTTGATTTGCAAGCGCGCGCACACACGTTACAAGGGAACCTGTGATCACACGGTCCAATATAAGGGAAAAGATACATATGGCGGGCAACAGCGGCGGCCCCTGGGGGGGCGGAGGCTCATCCGGAGGCGGAGGAAATCGGGGTAACAACGGGGACGGGCGCAAGCCCCCCGAAGGCGACGGCCCGCAGATCCCCGAGATCGACGAGCTGATGAAAAAAGGCCAGGAGCAGCTGCGCGTCCTCATGGGCGGTCGCGGCGGCGGTGGCCGTGGTACAAATGGTTCGGGCGGCGGTGGTGGTCCGGCGTTTACCAAGGGTACAATTGCAATTGGTGTGCTGGTGGCAGCAGGCCTCTGGGCTGCGGCAAGCTTCTACACCGTTAAACCCGAAGAACAGTCTGTTGAGCTGTTTCTGGGCGAATTCTCGGCTGTTGGAAATCCAGGTCTGAATTTCGCGCCTTGGCCTCTTGTCACCGCAGAAGTGATTCCGGTCACCCGCGAACAAAACGAAGACATGGGTGGTGCCCGCGGCAGCGACGATGGTCTGATGCTGACCGGGGACGAGAATGTGGTCGATATCGACTATCAGGTCGTCTGGAACATTAACGATCCGGCCAAATATCTGTTCAACCTCCGCGATCCGCGCCAAACGATCCGTGCTGTTTCGGAATCGGCCATGCGTGAGATCATCGCGCAAAGCGAGCTTGCACCAATCCTGAACCGGGATCGTGGCATTATTGCCGACCGTTTGCAGGAACTGATTCAGGCGACAATGGACAGCTACGATTCAGGTGTGAACATCGTGCGTGTGAACTTCGACAAGGCCGACCCACCGCAGGACGTGATTGCCGCGTTCCGTGATGTTCAGGCCGCCGCGCAGGAACGTGACCGGTTGCAGAACGTGGCGGATGCTTATGCCAATCGTGTTCTTGCCGAAGCGCGGGGTGAAGCCGCTCAGGTTCTGGAAGAGGCTGAAGCCTATCGTGCCCAGCAGATCAACAGCGCAATGGGTGAGGCCAGTCGTTTCAGTGCGGTTTTGGAAGAGTACTCCAAAGCGCCGGATGTAACCCGCAAACGTCTGTACCTGGAGCGGATGGAGCAGGTTCTGGGCGATGTTGACAAGATAATTCTGGATGAAAACTCGACAGGATCAGGGCAGGGCGTCGTCCCGTATCTGCCACTGAATGAACTGCGCCGTAGCCCTGCAGGGGAGAGCAACTGATGCGTAAATCGACAATTATTCTGCCGATCGTATTCGTCGCGATCGTCGGCATCCTATCCTCGATCTTCATCGTGGATGAACGCGAGCGCGCGTTGGTTCTGCAATTTGGCCGAGTTGTTGCAGTGAAGGAAGAACCGGGCTTGGCATTCAAAATCCCGCTGATTCAGGAAGTGGTGCGCTATGATGACCGCATCCTGTCGATCGATGTGCAGCCTCTAGAGGTAACGCCTTTGGACGATCGTCGTCTGGTGGTTGACGCCTTCGCGCGCTACCGGATTTCGGACCTGAACCAGTTCCGTCAGGCTGTCGGTGTCGGTGGCATCCCGGTTGCCGAGGATCGCCTTGACCGTATCCTGCGCGCTGAAACGCGTGAGGTTCTGGGTTCGGTATCGTCCCGTGATATTCTCAGCTCGGACCGTGCTGCGCTGATGCTGCGAATCCGCAACAGTGCGATTGCCGAAGCGCAGGCGCTGGGCGTTAACGTGATCGACGTGCGTCTGAAAGCCACCGATCTGCCGCAGGCGAACCTCGAAGCGACGTTTGACCGGATGAAGGCCGAACGTGAACGCGAAGCAACCGACGAGCGCGCCCGTGGTAACGAGGCAGCGCAGCGCGTGCGCGCGCAGGCAGATCGTACCGTGGTCGAGCTGGTCTCCGACGCTAATCGCGAGGCCGAAATCATTCGCGGTGAAGCGGATGCCGAACGGAACTCGATCTTTGCCGAAGCTTATGGCGCAGACCCGGAATTCTTTGAATTCTATCGCTCTCTGACAGCTTACGAGAACGCCCTACAAGGCGGCAACAGTTCGTTGATCCTGAGCCCGGATTCAGAGTTTTTCAACTACCTTGCTTCGCCGACTGGACGTCGGGCGCCCGCCGCTGCGGCTTCCGAGTAATGGGTATGATCCTTCTGGCCTTTGGGCTGGTGTTGATCGTTGAGGGGCTGGCATATGCGCTGGCCCCTTCGCTTATTGAGCGCATGCTTGAGGCGCTGAGAACTCTGCCTGAACAGGCGCGGCGTTTGGCTGGATTGCTATGTGTCGTCAGCGGTTTGATCCTGTTGTGGGGCGCATATCAGGTCGGTTTTTGATGCGATGGTTTCACGCACCGGTGATTTCCCCGCGATCCCGAGTTGCGGGCTTGGCCAAACTGACTACATTGGTTGCTAAGAAGGGTGATCTTTGGTTGCCCGCAAAAGAAGTGTCGACAAGGAGACCCCAAGTGCAGGCGAAAGCGCGCAGTGTGTCCGTCCGGCGGGACGATGTTATGGTAATGATGCGGCTTATGTGGCTGGCCTTTTTGGGGATGCTGCTGGTTCTTGCACAGTCAGTGGCCGCGCAGTCGCGCGGTGACAGTCTGGCACCGCTTGCTGAAAAGATCAGCCCCGCGGTGGTCAATATTACCACCTCGACCCTGATCGAAGGTCAGACCGGTCCGCAGGGGATCGTGCCCGAAGGTTCTCCGTTCGAGGATTTTTTCCGCGAGTTTCAGGACCGCAATGGCGGGGATGACGAAAACCGCCCGCGCCGCAGCAACGCGCTGGGATCGGGCTTCGTGATTTCGGAAGACGGGTATATCGTCACCAACAACCACGTCATCGCCGAAGCCGATGAAATTCTGGTCGAGTTCTTTCCTGGTGATGGTCAGCCTGCAGAAGAGCTGGTTGCTAAGGTGATCGGCAGGGACGAAAAAACCGATATCGCGCTGCTGAAAGTCGAAGCCGAAGGGCCGTTGAAATATGTCCAATTCGGTGACAGCGATACAGCGCGCGTCGGGGATTGGGTGATTGCGATGGGCAATCCGCTTGGGCAGGGATTTTCGGTCTCGGCCGGGATCGTGTCGGCGCGAAACAGGGCGCTGAGCGGGTCGTATGACGACTATATCCAGACAGACGCGGCGATCAACCGAGGGAATTCGGGCGGTCCGTTGTTCAACATGAATGGCGAAGTGATCGGTGTGAACACAGCGATCCTGTCGCCCAATGGCGGCTCGATCGGGATCGGGTTCTCGATGGCCTCGAACGTGGTGATCAAGGTTGTCGATCAGTTGCGCGAGTTTGGTGAAACCCGCCGCGGCTGGCTGGGCGTGCGCATTCAGGACGTGACCGAGGATATGGCCGAGGCAATGGGTCTGGACAAACCCGGCGGCGCGCTGATCAGCGATGTCCCGGACGGCCCGGCCAAAGAAGCCGGTCTGTTGGCCGGAGATGTGATCATCAGTTTCGATGGTGTCGAGGTCGAAGACACGCGCGGCCTTGTACGGCAGGTGGGTGAGACCACGGTAGGTAAATCCGTGCGCGTCGTTGTGCATCGTGACGGCGGCACGCAAACCGTGCTGGTGACGCTGGGGCGCCGTGAAGATGCCGAGCGCGCCGAAGAAGGTGATGAGCCAGAAATCGAAGCACCGGCGGAAGAGGATAAAGACATTCTGGGTCTGACCATCGCTCCGTTGGGCGACAGCCAGCGCGAGGAATTGGGGCTGGATGCCGATGCCGAGGGCCTGTTGGTCACCAATGTGGATGAAGCTTCGGAAGCCTTTGAGAAAGGCCTGCGCACCGGCGATCTGATCACCGAGGCGGGGCAGCAAAAGGTGACTTCAATTGCTGATCTTGAGGCCCGTATGGAAGAGGCGCGAGAGGCTGGGCGCAAATCGCTGTTGCTGTTGGTACGGCGTGGGGGAGAGCCTCGCTTTGTGGCGCTGAGCCTGGAACCGTAAACAGCATTCCAATCAAAATTTGTGAAGGCCGGGTGAATATCCCGGCCTTTCTTCATTTATTCATACTTTCTTAAGAAAGAAGCCATATGCCGGGGAAGGCATATGGCTCTTGTACAGGGAGAGGTCGGTGGACAGATATCGGGGATGATAAAACCGACCTCCTACGGTAACAGGATTGACCTTAGGGCAATCTTGATGCCGCGTATGTGAAGCGGATCACATCCGTGCAACTTTAGATCAGATCAGATTCGGCAAGTTGCCGTAGTGCGTCGAAATCGTGGATTTGCAGACCTCCACGCGAGGCTTCGACCACATTGTCGCGCTTCCAAGTCGATATGGTTTTTGACACCGCTTCACGCGTTGCACCGACGAATTCAGCCAGTTCGCTTTGTGACAGCGTAATCCGAGCCGTCGGTGTGTCTTGTTGACCTGCCAAATGCAACAGCTTGCGCGCCAGTCTTATCGGCATTGGCAGGAACACCTGCTCGTTCAACTGATCGCCCATCCAACGCATGCGCACCCCTGCGAGGCGGATCAAGTCGACCGCGAGATCGGGGTTCTTTCGGATCTGTTCCATGACATCCTTGTGTCGAACGCGAAGGACTTTGGCAGGCTCTGCTGCGGTGACAGTGGCGGTCCGGGGACCGCTGTCGAACAGAGCAATCTCGCCGAACACTTCGCCAGCGCGCATCAGCCTTAGCGACAGTTTACGCCCGCTCATGGCCAAAAAGGATACCTCGAGCTTGCCGGACAAGATAGCATAAAGCGCCTCTCCTGGGTCGCCTTGTTCGAACAGTACATCGCCCCGGTCGAGCGTCAATTCTGTGGCCTGGGCCGCCAGCATTGTGCGCAGCTCTTCAGAGGCTTCGGATAGGAATCCGCTATTGGGGAAAGCCATCATGCGGGCGATTGTCTCCAGAGTTGAGTGGTGCGGGTGGTGCCCCAGCTTTCCACAGCTTGCGTTCTAAGCCAAGAAAATTCATCAGATATTAACGCTGAGTGATCCGACCGGTTACTGATCCGGGTCATCCATATAGCGTTGCAGCATGCTGAACTGCATCATCAGGAACGCCATCAGCGCGATGGGAAAGCCGAAGGTTTCGATCTTGACCCAAAGGTCGGTCGACATTGTTCTCCAGACAAGTTCATTGGCGACCGCAAGCACCGCAAAACAGGCACACAGTCGGCGCGTCAGGATCATCCAGCCTTCGTCACGCATGGGCAGCATTTCGTCCAGAACGTAAGCCAGGTAGGACTTTCTCTGCAAAAGACCGATCCCAAGGATGGCGGAAAAGAAGCCATAGACCAGCGTTGTTTTCATTTTGAAAAACCGCTCGTCATTGAACCAGGCGGTAAGGCCACCGAAGAAAATCACCATGAACGCAGTGAAAATCTGCATGCGGCTGAGCTTGCCGGTCAGGTACCAGAGGATGCCCATGGCTGCCAGCATCAGAGGCACAAACAGGATGGTGGCGACGATAAAGCCCGAATACTCGGTGCCGCCGATCACGAAATTGTCATCACGCAGGCGCAGGTAGATGAAAAAGAAGGCAAGCGGAGGCCCAAGTTCCAGTACCTGTTTGAGGAAAGGGTTGATGTCTTTTTTCTCTGCCATGATTCCAACCTGCTGCTTACCCGCCCATTTCAACTATTACGGCGCCGAGTGCAATCAATGCCATTAACGCGATGCGTCTGGGGCCGACGGTTTCTTTAAGCACCAGCCACCCGATGAGCGCGGCGAAGACGGTTGAGGTTTCGCGCAGGACGGCGGCTTCTCCGACCTTGTCGAGCCGCGTGGCCAACATGACCGCACCAAAAGACAGCGGTGCGACGAAACCGCCGACAATGCCGCGCAGCATCAGGGGGCCGAGTGCCGGGCGGTGAAGCATGGCACGGTATCGAAGCGCGGCATAAATCGGCATGGCGGCTCCGTCGATCATGAAGAACCACGCGAGGAAGGTGAACGGGTCGGCTGTGGCGCGTATGCCGTAGGCGTCATAGGTCGTATAGAGCGCGACAAAGAGGCCAGTGGCAAGCGCCAGTACCAGCGCGATATGTAGCGTGTCTCGATTGGTCTCAAGATAGCGCAGGTTATAGGCGGCGAGTCCGAAGATACCTGCCAGCAAAGTGGCCACACCCAGCCATTGAACACCTGTGAACGTCTCGCCAAACAGAATATAGGCCCCGATTACGGCAAAGAGCGGACCAGTGCCACGCACGACCGGATAGACAACCGTATAGGAGCCTTTGGAATAGGCCATCGCCTGCAGGACCTTGTAGCCGATATGGATCACCCAAACGACGCCAAAGATGGGCCACATATATGGTTCGGGCCACGGGACGACGAAAAAAGCGAAGGGCATCGCCATAAGGCAATAGCAGGCATCGATCGCCCCACGCGACATCCACGGATCGTGGCGGCCCTTTTGCAATGCACCGAAGACCGCATGCAGGAAGGCCGCCATCAGCGCGAGGGCGAGGGCGAGGTGGTGGCCTGCTTCGGTGCCTTCGAGGGAGATTAGCCAGTCGCTCAAATCGGGGCTTTCGCTTGGGCGGAGAGATTGGGGGGCTGTCTGCCCCCCACGCCCCCCGAAGGTATATTTGGCCAGATGAAGGGGCGGATCAGGTTTGCAGGCCGGTGAGGGCGGCGGCGAATTCTTCGGGGTCGAAGGGGGCGAGGTCGTCAATCTGCTCACCGACGCCAATCGCGTGGATCGGCAGACCGAACTTGTCGGCGAGGGCGACCAATACGCCGCCTTTGGCTGTGCCATCGAGCTTGGTCATCACGAGGCCCGAGACATCGGCGAGGTTGCGGAAGGTTTCGACCTGGCTAAGGGCGTTCTGGCCGGTGGTGGCGTCCAGTACCAGCAGCGTGTTGTGCGGCGCGGTGTCGTCGACCTTGCGGATGACGCGGACGATCTTGGCCAGTTCCTCCATCAGGTCAGCGCGGTTTTGCAGGCGACCTGCAGTGTCGATCATCAGCAAGTCGGCACCTTCGTTTTGCGCTTTGGTCAGGGCATCGAAGGCCAACGAAGCGGGGTCTGAGCCTTCGGGCGCGGTCAGCACCGGGACGCCTGCGCGGTCTCCCCAGACCTGCAACTGCTCGACGGCGGCGGCGCGGAAGGTGTCTCCGGCGGCGATGACGACCTTTTTGCCTGCGGCTTTGAACTGGCTGGCAAGCTTGCCGATGGTTGTGGTTTTGCCCGAGCCGTTCACGCCTACGACCAACACCACTTGTGGGCGCTTGGGATAGATTGGCATTGGTTTGGCCACAGGGTCCATCACACGCGCGACTTCCTGCGCCAGCAGCTCTTTGATTTCCTGGGTCGAGAGTTTGCGGCCAAAGCGCCCCTCGGCCATGTTGGACGTAACACGCAGCGCAGTGTCGACGCCCATGTCCGAGGCGATCAGAAGCTCTTCGAGCTGTTCCAGCATGTCGTCGTCCAGCGTGCGGCGGACGACGGTCTTGGATTCATTTCGGCCGAAAAGGCGACCCATCAAACCCCTGGATTCTGGAACCTCTGGGGGTGGAGGTGCCGGTGTAGGATCAGTTGGGATCGGAGCGGGGGGCTCGACCGGTTGCGGCGTGGGCGTGGGTTCCGGAACTTCGGGAACCGGTTGCGGTTCGGGCTCTGGTTCAGGGATTACCGGATCAGGATTTGGGGTTTCCTCGCCGCCATCCTCGACAATCGCATCCAGCCCTTCTTCGAGGCGCGATGAGGATTTGAACAGCTTGTCCTTGAGCTTTGAGAAAAACGCCATTTTTGGTCTCCGCAGGTGTTCCCCTCACCTAATGCGGATTGAAGGCAGTTGCAAAGGGTCAGGTGAAGGCGATCAGAAACCCGGCCTGCGCCCCCCAATAGAGCGGCCAGACCAGATAGGGCGTAAGCTTCAGGGCCGGGTGCTTGGCGGGCAGCAGAAACTTTTCAGTCGCAAGGGTCAGGTCCGAGGCGATGAAGGCCATCGCGGCGGGCAAGGCCCAGCGTAATACACCAGTATCAGGAAGGGACAGAACGGTTATGCCCATGCCCAGGATGATCGGGATATAGGCGAGGACGGGGATCTTGAGGTCTCCGGCGCGGGGAGCGATCAGCGTGGCCATAACGATGCCAAGAATGATCAGGGACCAGAAGGTCGCGGGGTGGTCGAAGATCAGTTCCAGGTTGCTATCGGGATGGGTCAGGAACAGAACAATATAAGCCAGATGGCCAACCGCAAATGTGCCGATGCCTGCCATGAATGTGCTGTCGGTTTCGCGTGACAGAAGGGCATCCCCGATGGCGCAGAGGGTGAGCGCAAGGATCAGAAGCCATGGTGCATTTGCCAGTAGGGCGATTCCGGCCAGCAGGGCGACCGACGCTGTTTTCAGCGTGCTGCGCAGGGCGCTGGCAGGGCGCGGGGTTAGTGGCAGGTAGGCCAGCGCGCAGGCCCCCGCGATCCAAAACAGAAGTGTCGTCATGGTGCATCCCCGATGTTTTTGAGGCAATCATCGCCGTGATCACCGCGGTGCATCAAGGCGTGACGTTGAGTTATCTTGCCGATTTGGCAGAGCCGGAAAGGTTGAATGGTACTCGGTAGCAGCATCTGACAGACTGAAGACATGTTCAGAGCTATTATGATTCTGCTGACCTTCGTGGCGCATTCCGTTGCGGCGCAGTCGCCTCTGACTGCGACTGAGTTCGATGCGTATACCCGTGGGAAGACCTTGTTTTACGGGTTCGGTGGGCAAGCCTATGGGGTCGAGCGGTATCTTCCTAATCGTCGTGTGATCTGGTCATTTCTGGATGGCAAATGCATGGAAGGGGTCTGGTACGAGCAGGAAGATCAAATCTGCTTTATCTATGAGGATCAGCTGGCGCCGCAATGCTGGGTGTTCACGGAGTTTGGCGGCGGGCTGATCGCGCAATTCGAAGGTGATCCGACTGCGACGGAGCTTTACGAGGCTGAGGATATTGGCGAAGAGATGCTGTGCTACGGGCCAGATGTCGGGGTCTGATGTCAAGCGTCGGGTGGCCTTAGCTCTTCGTAGCCAATCATGACATGTCTTTTATATGCAGGTCTTTCGGTTAACGTGTCGTAGTATCTGCTAAGATGCGGGAGCGTCGCGCGGTTTATTTCGATATCGTAGTAGCGGTAGAGCACGTGGCCGAATTGGATATCGGCCAATGTGAACGTATCGCCCGCCAGATATGGTGAGTCGGCAAGCAGAGTATCCGCTATGGTGAGCTTGAACTCCAGATCGATGACAGCCTGTCGGATTGTCTGATCGTCCCGCTGTTTTGCAGGGGTGCGAACCACTTGCCAGAATACCGGGACGGTAAACGCCATTGCGACGTTTAGTTTTGCCCATTCCGCCCATTTGTCGATCTGTGCGCGCTGTATGGGATCTGATGGCCAGAAAGTTTCGTTCCCATATCTGGTAGCAAGATACCGCAGGATGGCACCGGTCTCCCAGAGCGGTGCGCCGTCACCATCTCTTAGAACCGGAATCGTTCGGTTTGGGTTCAGGGCCTGAAACGCCGCGCTGTCCAATCCGCCAAAGCGATGACCCAGATCGTGGCGCTGGTATTCCAGATCGAGTTCGCCGACACACCACATGAGCGCCTGAACATTGGATGATGTTTTACGGCCCCAGATCGTCAGCATGGATCAGAACAACGATCCCTGATCAGGCGGTGCCTGTTTGGGTTTTTTGGTCGATGCTTTGCCCTGTGTTCCGGTTTGGAGGCGACCATCGGTGAACTCGATCTCAAGTGCCGTGTGACCGGCGGCCTGTGCTTTGGTTGTGATGACTTCCCCGTCGGCGCGCACGACGGCGTAGCCACGCCCGAGCGTCGCCTTGTAGCTCAGCGTTTCGCGCAGGCGGTCGGTGGCCTCCATTTGCTGGCGTAGGCGGTCCAGCCGCGTGGATTGCGCGGCGTTCAGGCGATCGCTCAGTCGGTTGAGGGTATCGCGCCGTGTTTCCAGCTCGCGCTGGATCGGGCGCAGAGACAAGCGCGAAGACAGATTGCGCCAGCGGTCTCGGCGGGTTTCGACGAAACTGCGCAGGGTCGAGGGGCGCAGACGGGCCGCGCTATCGAGCAGTTTGACGCGACGGTTCTGAACACCCCGGATCAGCGCGTTGGGCAGGCGTTCCGAGATTTGGTCGAGCCTTTGGCGCGGGCTTTCCAGCAGCGTATCGGGGCGGGGCAGGGCTCGAGACAGGTCGCGCAGACGCTGGCTGCGGCGTTGCACAGCATCTGTGGAGGCGCGCGAAAGGCGGGCGCCTTGTTCTCCGGTCCACGCCAGCAGTTCCATGCGGACCGGTACGGCAAGTTCGGCAGCGGCGGTTGGCGTGGGCGCGCGGCGGTCCGAGACATAGTCGATCAGGGTGGTGTCGGTCTCGTGCCCCACGGCCGAGATCAACGGGATTTCTGACGCTGCAGTCGCGCGCGCGACGCTTTCTTCGTTGAAGCCCCAGAGGTCCTCGATTGATCCGCCCCCGCGCGCGACGATAATCAGGTCGGGTCGCGGGAGGGCCCCGCCCGGTGTGAGTTGATTGAAGCCTTCGATGGCGCGGGTCACTTCAGGGGCGCAGTTTGCCCCCTGAACCGCGACGGGCCAGATCAGTACTTTGCGCGGGAAACGATCGCGCAGCCGATGCAAGATGTCTCGGATCACCGCACCGGAGGGCGAAGTGACAACGCCGATGATTTGGGGCAGGTAGGGCAGCGGTTTCTTGCGTTCGGGCGCAAACAGGCCTTCGGCTTCGAGCTGTTTCTTGCGCTTTTCCAGCAATGCCATTAGTGCGCCTTGGCCGGCGACGGCGACCTCATCGACGTTCAGATTGTATTTCGACTGGGCTCCGAAAGCTGTGAGACGTCCGGTGACGACAACTTCAAGACCTTCCTCGGGAACAACCGACAAACCTGATATCTGCCCTTTCCACGTGGTGCATGCCAGAACATTCCGGTCGTCCTTAATGTCGTAATAGAGATGCCCTGAGCGCGCCTTGAACACCCGCCCGACCTCGCCGCGTACACGGATTCGGCCAAACGTGCCTTCGAGCGTGCGCTTCACCTCACCCGAGATGTCCGAGACGGTGTATTCGGGGGTGTTTTGGCCCGGAAACGGGTCATCAAGCAGGTCGGACATTTCAGCGCCTTGTGTCAAATCTCTGCGCAGCTTAGAACGCCGCGCAGGCAAGGCCAAGCAGATCGGAGCGTTTCATGAATATCCTCATTCTCGGCAGCGGCGGGCGCGAACACAGCCTTGCCTGGGCGGTGATGCAGAATCCTAAATGTGATCGCCTGATTGTGGCGCCGGGTAACGCCGGGATCGCGCAGATCGCAGATTGTGCTGCGCTGGATATCGAGAATGGTGGGGCAGTCGTCAGTTTTGCCGAAGAAAACGCGATTGATTTCGTAATTGTCGGCCCTGAGGCTCCTTTGGCGGCGGGGGTTGCTGATCGGTTGCGTGAAGCAGGCGTTCTGGTCTTTGGTCCGTCAGCCGAAGCGGCGCGGTTAGAGGCCTCAAAAAGTTTCACCAAGGAAATCTGTGACGCATCCGGCGCGCCTACAGCGGGTTATGCCCGGTTCACGGAAGCAGAACCAGCCAAGGCTTATATCCGCGCACAGGGTGCCCCGATCGTGGTCAAGGCCGATGGTCTGGCTGCCGGGAAGGGCGTGATCGTTGCAATGGATGAGCAAACCGCGCTGGACGCCATTGATGACATGTTCGGCGGTGCATTCGGTGGCGCGGGGGCTGAAGTTGTGATCGAAGAATTCATGGAGGGCGAGGAGGCTTCGCTTTTCGTTCTCTGTGATGGTGAGGATATCCTGTCGATTGGCACGGCTCAGGACCACAAGCGTGTGGGAGAGGGGGATACCGGACTGAACACCGGCGGCATGGGTGCGTATTCTCCGGCCCCTGTTTTGAGTGCCGAGATTGAGGCCCGTGCAATGGATCAGATCGTGCGCCCGACCGTGGCTGAAATGACGCGGCGGGGGACGCCATTTCAGGGTGTGCTTTATGCAGGGCTGATGATCAAGGATGGTCAGCCCAAGCTGGTGGAATACAACGTGCGTTTTGGCGATCCGGAATGCCAAGTTTTGATGATGCGGCTGGGCGCGCAGGCGATGGATCTGATGCACGCTGCGGCCGAAGGGCGGCTGGGTGAGACGCGCGTGAACTGGGCTGAGGACCACGCGATCACCGTCGTGATGGCCGCAAAAGGATATCCCGGCACCTACGAGAAAGGCACTGCAATCAAGGGATTGGAGGACCTGCCCGAGGACAGTCGGAACATGGTCTTCCATGCGGGTACTAAGGCGGCTGAGGGGCAGGTTCAGGCAACAGGCGGTCGGGTTCTTAACGTGACCGCACGCGGGGACACACTGCAAGAGGCGCGAGACCGGGCCTATGCGATGGTAAAAGGTGTGGATTGGCCTGAAGGGTTCTATCGCCGTGATATCGGTTGGCGTGCGCTGTGATCTGATTGCTGGGCTATGCCCGACTTGATTGTTTGCGAGTATGGGGCATTGCCCCTCGACCTTTGGCCTCACCCCCAGGATATTTATGGCCAGATGAAGACGGGATCAGCACTTTAGCGCTGCGGTCAAGTCATCGCGTTTTCTGAGCGGACCGAGATCAGCGGTTTGCCAGCCGTTTTGGTATGAGACGCTGATGATGCGCGTCCAGTTCGCGTTTGCAACGATTAACTCTGGGGCACCGTCGCATTGACGTAGGCCGCCCGAGATGAAGTCCTCACCGATTTTGTGGTTGGTGAGGCTGGGGATGGACTGGATTTCGGTCAGGGTGCCGTTTTCAAATCGCCAGATGCGCAGGGTTTTAGCGAGGTGTGGGCGGTCGACATAGGCGATCTCGATATGGCCGTCACCATCGAGGTCGGCGGCGCCGATGGGGGCAAGCCAACGATTCCGTGTTCCGATATACCGGGTGGCGGCGATTAGACCGCCGCCATTGTAAATTGCGAGCCGGGCACCTTTGTCACGATGGCTTTCAACCACAAGCGCTTCGCGACGGCCGTCATTGTCTATGTCGACAAGACGCGGCTTAATATCTTCAAAGACCCGTTCCATGGGCAGGCGGATTGTGTATCGCGCCGAATTGGGTGCGTATTGCAATACAAGCGCGCCGTATTCGATCTGATCACCGAGCACGCCGTGCGGGTATCGAGCCGTGGGTTCGGCGTATTCCGCCGATTCCAATGGCTCATACTGCCATGGTTGCTGTGACTGAGCTTTGATCGGACAAATCCCCAGCGCGATTGCTAGGGCCATGACCGACCAGGAAGGCATCAGATTTGTTTTTCGGGCATCTGGACAACCAGCCCGTCCAGCGCATCGGTGACCTTGATCTGGCAGGTCAGGCGCGAGCGCTCAGGGTCGGGCTCATAGGCAAAGTCCAGCATGTCTTCTTCCATGTCGTCCTTGGTCGGGATTTTTTCGACCCAGTCGGGGTGAACATAGACATGGCAGGTCGAGCAGGCGCAGGCGCCACCGCAATCGGCCTCAATGCCGGGAATATTGTTGTCACGGGCCCCTTCCATGACTGTCAGTCCGTTGGCGACCTCGACTGTATGTTCGGTACCGCCATGCTCGACATAGGTGATCTTTGCCATTGCGTGCGTCTTCCTTTTTCGGTTGTCGAACTCTTCCTTAGTGAAGGGAGCCTGATGTTTCCAGTCTCATTTGCGTCTCATCGTATTGAGCTTGGATTCTCCTGGTGAGAATTCCATTTTTGTTCTCATCGCTGCTTTGATTATGAAAGGGTGCATTATTAATTTGCGTCCCTTCGGCGCTGTATCTGTTTCAACGCGGCGTCCACCTTAAGCTGAACCATTTGTTTGCCGATTTCGCGCGTCGCGAGGTCAGGTTGACCGTCGAATCCTGCGCTCCAACCAGGAGGAACCGGTGCTCGTGAGCGACCGACTTCATCTGCATTGACATACATGAGCTCGGAGGTGTCCCGCAACGCAGCATGATTGCCGATTTGCTCTGCACTGAAACCTTGATCTTCCAGAAATGCGATCTGGCCATTTTTCTCATAATAGTCAGAGACATGCTGAACGATTACCCCGGTTGTCGCTAATTCAAGGCTGGTTGAAGTGGCGGCACGGGACTGCGCTGCCTGATTTCCCCCGCTGTCGCCGATCAGGAGGATCTCCTTGAACCCGTGAGAGGCGAGGCTGCGGATTGTTGCTTCTAGCACCTGCTGAAAGACCGGTTCGGGCAATGAAATTGTACCCGGCCATTGCATGTGTCCTGTGGGGTTGGGGGCAACGTCACCTTCAGGTACATAGCGGATCACCGGTGCGATCAGAGTATTGCCCATTTGTTCGGCAATTTCCCGACTGGCATATTCGACAACGAAATTGTGTTTTCCCAAAGTGACGTCGGGACCATTCTGTTCGGTTCCTCCTGTGGGGATGATGACTGTTCTGTAGCCTTCCTCAAGCGCGGCATACACTTCTGGCCAGGTCATATGTTCAAGAAAAAGATCGTTGGTCGGGTCTGACTTTTGCTGTATCCACATCAAGCTGGCGGTTATGAGCACTGCCCCGACAATGCACACCGCCCAAATGGTTCTGCGCAAACGTGCCTGGCACATATTCATTCCTTTTATAAATGATGATGGAACCCACTAATCGGGTCAGGACAAAGACAACGAATTCACCGATTGAACAAGATCCCCTGGGATTTTTTGTCCCCGTGATCCCCCCTTAGCTCGGCATGCAGCGCGCGACCTGCCTGAACGCCGGGGCGGGTGCCCATCATATCCAACCAACGAGCGAAATGCGGTTTGTCCTTCAGTACCTGCTGCTGACCCTCCCACAAGCTCGCCCAGCCCCAGATCGACATGTCGGCGATCGAGTAGAAATCACCCGCAACAAATTCATTTTCGGCCAGACGCCTGTCCAGAACGCCGTATAGACGCCCGACCTCGGTGCGATAGCGGTCTTTTGGATAGGGAAGGTCTTGCGGCGGCTCCAGTTTCGGGGCGTATTTCAGGAAGTGGTGCGCTTGCCCTGCCATCGGACCGACACCGCCCATTTGCCACATGAGCCATTCCTCGACTGCAATCCGGTCGCGCTCGGTTTTGCCATAAAAGCGCCCAGTCTTGCGGGCGAGATACATCAGGATCGCGCCGCTTTCGAAAACGGAAACGGGCTCGCCGCCGGGGCCATCCGGATCGACGATAGCGGGCATGCGGTTGTTAGGAGAGATTTTCAGGAATTCGGGGTCGAACTGGTCGCCTTTGCCGATGTTGATCAGGTGGGTTTTGTAGGGCAGTTCCATCTCTTCCAGCGCGATGGACACCTTCCAGCCGTTGGGCGTGGGCCAGAAATACAGATCGATCATGGGGCCTCCTCAGGTTGAAGCGATGATGAAGCTTTTTGAGCAAACGGCAAGAGCCTGCTCGGGCCATTTACGAAAGCGTGACCCGAAGCGGGACGGGCTTGACGAGGCCTGGGACGGGGCGTAAACGCATGCCTACCACGTGGCGATTTGTTACCGGATTGCGGGCCACGCTAAACAACACCGCTAAAAGGTCAGGATGAAAGACCCCTTTCGCTTGGCCGCGTCTGGGGTTTTTTGTTTACCTCCCAAGCGGGGCTGAAAGGAATGAGATGAGCGAGAGCTGGAACAAACGCACCCAAGCCGTCCATGGCGGCATCCGTCGCAGTCAGTACAATGAGGTTTCCGAGGCGATCTTTCTGACTCAAGGGTTTGTCTACGAAAACGCTGAGCAGGCCGAGGCCCGGTTTATCGAAAGCGGCCCGGATGAGTTCATCTATGCCCGCTACGGCAACCCCACCGTTTCGATGTTCGAGCAACGTATAGCGGCTTTGGAAGGTGGCGAGGATGCTTTTGCCACCGCCTCGGGCATGGCGGCCGTCAATGGTGCGCTGACTTCGATGTTGAAAGCTGGCGACCATGTGGTTTCAGCCAAAGCTCTGTTTGGGTCCTGCCTGTATATCCTTGAAAACATCCTGACACGGTTCGGTGTTGAGGTGACGTTTGTGGACGGTACCGATCTGGCCGCATGGGAGGCCGCGCTCCGACCTGACACCAAGGCGGTATTCTTCGAATCCATGTCGAACCCGACGCTTGAGGTGATCGATATCGCCGGTGTGTCGAAACTAGCCCACGCCGTTGGTGCCGTTGTAATCGTAGACAACGTATTTTCGACGCCGGTGTTCTCGCGCGCGATTGAGCAGGGCGCGGATGTGGTTGTCTATTCGGCAACCAAGCATATTGACGGGCAGGGCCGCGCGCTGGGCGGTGTGATCATCGGCACCAAAGATTTCATCCGTGGCACGGTCGAACCCTACATGAAACACACCGGCGGTGCACTGAGCCCGTTTAACGCCTGGATCATGGTCAAAGGTCTTGAAACCATGGCCCTGCGCGTGAATGCGCAGGCAGACAGCGCCCAGAAGATTGCTGAGGCGCTTGAAGGGCACCCCGCACTAGAGAGGACACTGTTCCCTGGCCTTAAGACGCACCCGCAGAACGCATTGGTGCAGGATCAGTTGGGCGGCAAAGGCGGCACGGTTCTGTCGCTGGATATCAAAGGCGGCAAAGCCGCAGCGTTTGCGTTCCTGAATGCGCTCACGATCCCGGTGATCTCGAACAATTTGGGTGACGCCAAGTCGATCGCGACGCACCCGGCCACCACCACGCATCAGCGCCTGAGCGAAGAACAACGCGATGAGTTGGGAATTACGCCGGGCCTGATCCGCCTGTCGGTCGGGCTTGAGGATGCCGGGGATCTGCTGGCGGATATCCAGCGCGCGCTGGAGGTATCTCAGGGCTAGCGCCGCGCCAGGAATTCATGGTCAGGCGGGTGTGAACCGCCTGATCCGGCGCTTTTGGTTGTAATGTGACGATTTCTCGCCTCGAATTTCGATCCGGGCTGCTATCCCGCGCGTATCGTTCAGGACTGGTAATTAAACCTCGGTGGTATATAACCGTCGGCCTAGCAAGGGATCCGTGCCTATGAACATTCATCCGCGCGACATTAACGAGACACCCGATCACGATCAGGCCGCCGCAGCGCTAAAGGTACTGCGGGAATGGGCGAAATCGGCCTCGACGGCCGAAATCAGCCAGCTTGATCCGGCGGTGGCGCAGCTTGTTCCGGGGCTGTCTCAGGCGGAATATCCTGCTTTGTCGCGCGACTATCCCGAAAGCTTTGAGGCAGATGTAGCCTACAGGGCCACCTTGCCCGATTTGCAGAACGGGCCGTCCAGCCTGATCCGGGGGTCGAAGCAGCAGATCCAGCATGTCGGCATCTCGAATTTTCGCCTGCCGATCCGGTTCCACCGCAAAAGCGGTGCCGAGCTGACACTAGAGACCTCGGTCACCGGATCTGTCAGCCTTGAGGCCGAAAAGAAGGGCATCAACATGTCCCGGATCATGCGGTCTTTCTACAAGCACGCCGAGCGCACCTTTAGTTTTGAGGTGATGGAGGCAGCGCTGAACGACTATCTGTCCGATCTGGACAGTTTGGATGCGCGGATTCAGATGCGGTTTTCCTATCCCGACCGGATCGAGAGCCTGCGTTCGGGATTGTCCGGTTACCAGTATTACGACATCGCGCTGGAACTGGTTGATCGGGGCGGAGAGCGTCTAAAGATCATGCATCTCGACTATGTCTATTCGTCCACATGCCCCTGTTCACTGGAACTTAGCGAACACGCACGCGCCACACGTGGGCAGTTGGCAACGCCGCACTCGCAGCGTTCAGTCGCGCGCATTTCGGTCGTGGTAGATTGCAACGCGGATTGCCTGTGGTTCGAAGATCTGATCGCGCTCTGTCGCCGTGCGGTGCCGACCGAAACGCAGGTGATGGTCAAGCGCGAGGATGAACAGGCATTTGCTGAGCTGAATGCGGCCAATCCCATTTTCGTTGAAGATGCCGCGCGTCTGTTCTGCGCCGAGTTGCAGGCCGATCATCATGTCGGCGATTTCCGCGTGATTGCCAGCCATCAGGAAAGCCTGCACAGCCATGATGCGGTCTCGATTTTGACCGAAGGTCCAACGTTCGAAACGGCTAGTCTGGACCCGCGTTTGTTCACGACGCTGTTTCATGTGGGCTGACTGACCCCACGGAAGCTGCTGGAAAAACGATCATAAATCCCGCATGGGCGCTTTTTTGCCGCAATGCAGCAAATAATGCTGCATCTGCACCTCAATTTGCGATAGGTTGCCCCTGAGTGCAGCTGCTGCGCCTCCGCAAAATCCGGATGGTGCAGCCCGAAAGGAAGCCGGGACGTGCAACGCCTTGGACCGCCAACCTGCAAATCCGCCCGGACGATTGGGGCGGGTGGGGTCTTTTACTCATTTTCCCGCTGCCTCGGTTTTATCAGGAGAGACATGCAATGAATCCGATTACTCAACCGCTTGAGTTTCAGGCAGCGGCCATCCGGATGGCCGGTTACGCAATGGCCAGTCAGATTGAGATCATGCAGATCATGACCCGCGCGGCTTTTGATCTGCCGATGACACCTCTGCACGGACTGAAGACATCAGAGGCACCCGCACCGGTTGCCCGCAAAGCGGCGACACCAGCAACGCGAAAGCCAGCAAGACTTGCTGCAAAAGCCAAGGTTGCAGCAAAGCCTAAAGCCGCGCCGAAACCCACAGCGGCACCAAAGCCAAAGGCGGCGGCTAAGCCTGCGGTGGTACCAGTGCAGAAAGCGGCGGCTCCTAAGGTTGCGGCCCCTGCACCCAAGGCAACTCCGGCGGCCAAACCGGCTGTGAAAGCAGCACCGGCCAAGTCCAAGGTGCCTGCGAAACCCGCCTCGAAAGCGGCCAAGCCAGTATCAACGGCGGCCAAGCCGGTCGCGGAGTTCAAATCCTCCGCACAGGCCAAGGCAAAACCGGCAGTTGCAGCGCCGAAAGCATCGGCAAACACGGCAAAAGCTGCGCCCAAGGCACCTGCGGCAGCTAAGCCTGCCCCCGCAAAGCCCGCGCCGGCCAAAGCTGCGCCTCAGGTCACAGTGGCCCCGAAACCTGCCGCAGCAAAGCCTGCGCCGCAGAAACCGGCAGCTGCGTCGGCTGAGCAGGCCAAACCAGCGCAGCGTCGTGCACGCGCCCCGTCGAAGCGACCCGCGATGCCGGGCTCTGAGGCAAAATCCGACAGTTAACGCCGATCATCTGCTTGACACCGTCGGGTTGGCGCGCCAACGCTGCCCGTCATGATGGATCTTCGCCCGGTCGGATATGTGATTGGCCTGCTGGTCGCCATTCTAGGGGCGACCATGCTGCTGCCCATGCTTGTCGACATGATCGAGGGGCGGGGCGAGTGGCATGTTTTCTTTGAAAGCGCGATCATCACGCTGCTGACCGGCAGCGTTCTTGCGATGAGTTGTTCGAACGGGGTGGGCGAAGGTCTGACCATCCGTCAGACCTTTTTGCTGACTTCGGGCGTCTGGGTGGCGTTGCCGGTTTTTGGCGCCATACCCTTTGTGTTCGGCGAGACCGAGCTCCGCTTTGTTGATGCTTATTTCGAGGCGATGTCGGGGCTGACCACTACCGGGTCGACTGTGATCTCGGGGCTGGATGATCTGCCACGTGGCCTGTTGTTGTGGCGGGGGGTCCTGCAATGGCTGGGTGGCATTGGCATCATCGTTGTCGCAATGGTGTTCCTGCCCGAACTGCGCGTAGGCGGAATGCAGATCTTCCGCTCGGAAGGATTTGAAACCATGGGGAAGATCCTTCCTCGTGCGCAAGAAATTGCAGGTCAGATTTCCCTGATCTATGTCGTTCTCACAGTCGTCTGCATCCTCGTATATGCCGGTCTTGGGATGAACTTCTTTGACGCTCTGGTCCATGCGCTGACCACGATTTCCACCGGCGGGTTCTCTAACTATGATGCATCATTCGGGACTTTTTCGGGACCTGCCGAATACGCCGCCGCCGTTTTTATGATCCTCGCGGCCTTGCCATTCGTACGCTATGTCCAATTTGCCAATGGCAATACGAGTTCGCTTTGGCAAGACAGTCAGATCAGGGCATTTCTGGCAACGATTGCGGTTCTTGTGGTTCTCATGTCGATATTCCTGACATCGGTCTTTCCACACCATTGGGAACAAGCGTTCCGCGAGTCGCTGTTCAATATCACTTCGATCATCTCGGGTACCGGCTATGCCAGCGTTGATTATATGGGCTGGGGCAGCTTCCCGATCATGCTGTTCTTCCTGATCGGCCTAATTGGCGGTTGTGCGGGCTCTACCGCATGTTCGATCAAGGTGTTCCGCTATCAGCTGCTGTTTGCCTCGATCAAAACGCAGATCAGCCGCATCCGGTCTCCGCATGGTGTGTTCGTGCCGCGATATGACGGGCGACCCATCGGGCGCGATGTTCTGACCTCGGTCATGAGCTATTTTATGTTCTTCGCACTTTCGATGGGGGTGCTGTCATGGGCTCTGGCATTGACTGGACTGGACTTTATAACCTCGGTTTCGGGTGCCGCAACTGCACTGGCCAATGTGGGTCCTGGGCTGGGTGATCAGATCGGCCCTGCAGGAAACTTTGCCGGGCTCAACGACAGCGCGAAATGGATGCTTATTGTAGGTATGTTGGTTGGGCGGCTAGAGCTGCTTGCCGTTTACGCAATATTTACTGTTCAATTCTGGAGAGACTAATGAAGCGACCGCTTGGTGCGCAGATATCGCACATGTTGAAAGATCGCGGCGTTGATGTGATTTTTGGAATTCCCGGCGTTCATAATCAAGAAATGTACCGTGGTATCGAAGAAGCTGGCATAACGCATGTACTGGCGCGCCATGAACAAGGCGCTGGGTTCATGGCTGATGGATACGCGCGCGCCTCTGGCAAGCCTGGTGTGGCTTATGTGATCACCGGTCCTGGCCTGTGCAACATCATGACGCCAATGGGCCAGGCCTATTCGGATTCAGTTCCAATGCTGGTGTTGTCCTCTTGCCTTGACGATGTTCAGTCACGGCGTGGACAGTTGCACCAGATGAAAGATCAACGCGGCGCAGCGGACACCGTGGCAGACTGGTCCTGCCAGGCAGACGATGCGCAGTCCGCATATCGGTTGGTTGAACGAGCGTTCGAAGACTTTGAGTTGTCGCGACCACGGCCCAAGCATATCCAGATCCCGATTGCTCAGCTGGAAGCTGAAGCTGAGCCGGCACCATTCCCGAACCAACCAGCCTTGCGTACCAAGGCGTTGCCGCCCGATGTCGCTCCTGTTTTGTCTTTGCTCAATATTGCGCAGCGGCCATTGTTCATTCTAGGCGGTGGTAGTCGCTCCAACCTGTGGCGGCAGATCCTGACGGAGCTAGGTGCTGCCTGTTTCACCACATTTGCCGGACGAGGGCTTGTTGGGGCCAACTATCCGCTGGATTTCGGATCGATGTTGCCTCGTCCGGGCAGCGCAGAAGTCATCGCTTCGGCCGATCTTGTTGTTGTTGTCGGGGCAGAGCTGGGAGAGGTTGATTTGTGGCGTGATCGATTGGGCCATTCCGCCCAGCTGGTACGCGTTGATCTCGACCCCGAAGTGTTGTCCGACCACCATAGGGCGACAGCCAAGATTCAGGCTGATGGCGAAAGCTTCGCATATGCGTTGTGGCAATCCGTCGAAAAGGTTCAACCGGCAGGCGGATGGTCTCAGGATGAAGTAAGTGAGGCACGCGCGCGCTGGCTTGCGGAAATCAACGCCGAACTACCGGGCATCGTTCAGGTGTCCGACGCGCTGCGCGAGGCGATGCCGGTCGAGACGATGATCTATTCGGATATGACGCAGTTCGCTTATGTCTCGAAAGAGATCTGGGACATGCATTATCCTTATCACTGGCATCACCCAACTGGGTTCGGCACACTGGGATATGCTCTGCCCGCAGGCATCGGTGGTGCCATGGCGCGACGTGGAAAACCCACAGCGGTGATCGCGGGCGACTATGGTTTCCACTACACGATGCAAGAGCTTGGCGTCGCAGTGGAGTTGGGCCTGCCTCTGCCCATTATTCTGTGGGACAATGGCAAGCTGAAAGCGATCGAAGATAGCATGGTGCGCAGTCAGATCGCGCCCAACGCGGTGATCGCGCGCAATCCGGATTTCTGCAAACTGGCCGAGGCCTTCGGGGCCCGATCGGCAGAACCGAGTAATCTGGATGAGATGCAGGCGGCAGTTCGCAAGGCGTTTACTGCTGACGGTCCAACTCTGATCAGAATTACGCCGGAAATTCTGTGAGGCATGAAAAAAGGCGCTGCACCTCGGTCCAGCGCCTTTTAAGTGATGTCAGATATTCAGTCCCAGCAATGAACTAATACAGTCATTCCACTGGCCCGGCGGCTTAGCTCGTTTGGTGAGATCTGGGTCGAGTTTTGTGCGGTTTGGCCGGAAACACCCGCCTTGTTCAGGACTTCGGTCAGACGATCGACGTTTGCTGCAAAGCTAACCGAGTCGGGCAGGGTGCGTCCCTCAGATGGGGGGGGTAACAGCATGCCGACCACGTTGCCGCTGTCATCAAAGACCGGCCCGCCCGCATCCCCGGGCTGCGAGGTCAGCGCCAAACGTTTGACACCATCTTCGCCGTTCAAGCCGCGAATATCGGCGATCTCGCCAAAGGTCAGGGTGGGGGCGCCCAAAGCGCCTTCGTAAGAAAAGCCCGAAACCGCAACCTGAGACTGAATGCGGGGTTGGTCTGATTGGAATTCGGCGACGCTGATTGGGGCCAATGTCTGGCTGGGGCGCAGAACGGAAACGCCAAGATCAGCGTCTTGCCATGCGACCTGAACTTCCTGACCACCGTCCAGAGTGATGCGGCTACAGCTGTCGGAAGCCTCCGAAACAGTCAGGACTGTCCCGTTGCTATCGGCGTAGAATCCGGATCGCGACAGTCGCGGTTTGCGGACTTGAAGACCCGAAACCAGATCAATGCGTTGTTCGGCCTCCGCCCCGGCACTGGCATCGAGCACCGCATCCGTGGGGGTGAAGCTAGCGCGCATTGCGGCCAGAACGCGGGCGCGTCGCGCTTCATCGCCTTCAGGCCAAACCAGAGTGAATCCCTTGATCTTCCCGTCCTTCAAGGCCGCCTGAGTGTACGAGGTTATTCCCTGGCTGCGCCCCTCTATCGTAAAACTGTTACCGCGTAAGGCGCGTTCGCCATCAAGCGGAACAATCTCAAGCGATTGCATCACTTGATACAGCGCCCGAAGGGTGGCGGGTGAACCTTCCTGGCTGATCAACAGCGCTTGGGCGTTCAAATCCGAGGCGGGTTTAAAATGCGCAAAGGGGGCTTCATAGCGGTCAAATGCTAACACGCCCAGAGGCATGTCCAACTCGATCCCGGCTTGAACGTCGGAATATCGCGCCATGCCGGCGCTGATCAGCGGTGCGTTGTAGTCGTCCATCAGCGTCTTGCGCTGCAATGTTGTCAGAACGCCAGTTGCCTCAAACCCGTTGAAGCTTTGCCAATCGCTCATCGAGCGACGAGTACCCTGACCAAACGCACCGTCGATGGTCGAGTTGTAGAACCCGGCCGCCTGCAGCGCAGTCTGCAGGTCCTTGCGTTCCTGAGCCGTCAGCAGGCGTTCACCCTGCAGGGCTTCCGAACGCGTTTCGTCTGCGCCCTGCAAGCTCAAACCAATCGCTGGCTGTTCTGGTTGCTGTTCCGGCTGTACGGGTGCGTTGATCACACCCCGTTCAAGAATGTTGGCTCCAACAGGCCAGAACTGCTGAGCCAGCGCATCGGAAAAAGCGATGAAACTGTCTGACGGTATCTGGCGTTCAGCCCGGTAGACCCGCAATACTTGCTCGGCGTCATCGCGAATATATGGCCCGATTACAATGGCATACCAGCCCGAGTTCAGGCGAAACCCGTTCACATCTGGCAGGGCGTTTGCGTAAGCCTGAGCACGCTCCTGCGCTTCGCGAAGCGAGGGCTGTGCCTCAATCTGGATCCAAACGCCGGCGTCTTGTTGGGCGAAAGCGGCGCGAAGACCGAAGAAGAGAAAGAATGTAATTACCGTAAATACGCGTGTCATTGTCTGCCCGTTTTATGCAGTGTTTTCACTTTGCCGCAGAGTACGCGGAATCGCGACCCGATGGCCATGCCCGGAATACGGGGAATTCTGGGTGTGGCTGCTCAGCGACAGCCAGTGCCGTTTGGCCCGTTGACGCCCCTTGGTGGCTTGCATAGGAAGGGCCAAACCCACTGAAACAGGGCGCAAATGGCGTCCAAGGGAAATGTCATGACCGAACCCACGAGCGCTCCTCGTTCATTTCAGGAGATTATCCTGCGGCTTCAGACCTATTGGGCGTCGAAAGGCTGTGCGATCCTGCAGCCCTATGACATGGAGGTTGGCGCGGGTACGTTCCATCCGGCAACCACCCTGCGTGCTTTGGGGTCCCAGGCTTGGGCCGCGGCCTACGTTCAGCCCTCACGCCGCCCGACGGACGGGCGCTATGGCGAGAACCCGAACCGGTTGCAGCATTACTATCAGTATCAGGTGCTGATCAAACCCAGCCCGCCGGATCTGCAAGAGCTGTATCTGGGCAGCCTTGAGGCGATCGGCATCGACATGGACCTGCATGATATCAGGTTCGTCGAGGATGACTGGGAAAGCCCTACTCTAGGTGCGTGGGGACTGGGTTGGGAAGTTTGGTGTGATGGCATGGAAGTCAGCCAGTTCACCTATTTCCAGCAGGTCGGGGGCCACGACTGCACGCCGGTTTCGGGCGAGTTGACCTATGGGCTGGAGCGTCTGGCGATGTATGTACTGGGCATCGATCATGTGATGGATATGCCGTTCAACGATCCGCAATCACCTAGTCCGCTATCTTATGGCGACATCTTCAAGCAAACCGAAGAGGAATACGCCCGCTGGAACTTTGATGTGGCCAATACCGAGGTCCTGCTGCGCCACTTCGAAGAGGCCGAGGCCGAATGCGCGTCCATTCTGGCGCAGGAACATGATGACCCGAAGACGGGCAAGCGCATCATCATGGCGCATCCTGCATACGATCAGTGCATCAAGGCCAGCCACATCTTCAATCTGCTTGACGCGCGAGGCGTGATCTCGGTGACCGAACGGCAGGCCTATATCGGTCGCGTTCGCGCTTTGGCCAAGCAATGCGCCGATGCGTTCGTGCAGACCGAGGCCGCCGGGTTCAAGGTTTGATGCAGCACCTAGGCCAGACCGGGCAGCAACGCCTTCAGGCCGTCTGCGATCATGCTGATTGCGATAGCCGCAAGGATCATTCCCATGAAGCGGCTCATGATCACGCGCGCATTGTCCGACAACCGTTTGGCCAGCGCCGAGGCATTCCAGAACGTCCCCAGCAGCAAAGCAACGACAAACAGAAATACGCCTGCATAGACAATGGCTTCAACCGGTGTCTTGATGTGATGCGCGTAGAGGATCAAGGTCGTGATCGTCCCGGGCCCGACCAGTATCGGAAAGGCCAAGGGATAGAAGGCAACCGTCTCGGGAGCCGGGTAGGATTTCTTTTCTCCGTCGGTCCCATGGTGCGAGCTGCTTTCGTTTCCGTTCAGCATGTTCAGCCCGATCATCAGGACGACAAGGCCACCGGCGACACGCAGGTCATCGACACTGATGCCAAACAGCCCAAGAGCTTGACTACCAATTGCGGCGAAGGCTCCACCAAGGATCAAGCAATAGAGCGCGGTTTTCACAGCCACTTTGCGTTGGTCCGAAACGGGCAGGTCTTGCGTAACACTCAGGAACACGGGCAGGTTGGTGATCGGATTCATGATCGCGAACAACGCGCCGAAAAATCCGACGGCAAGGGTGGTTTCCATGCGTGTAGCCTCGATTCTGCCCGTACTAGTTTGAAACCTGTCCTATTTTCTGTGAACTTGAAAGAGGCGGCGTAAACGATGACTGGAAAACTGCTTGCGCTGATCCTTGTGATTTCTGCCGTTCTGGCAGGGGCCGGGATGTATTATCTGCAGGTCTATGGGTTCTATTATGAGGTCGAGCCACGCCCGGGCCAGGATGTGGTAGTGCTGGCGCGAGGGGCCGAGGCGCCCGAACCCATCGCTTATACTGCGTTCAAGGCCATTGACGCCGACAGCTCTCCGATCCGGTATAGGGCCTGTTTCGAAACTGAGATGATGCTGGATCAGATGGTGGATTTCATCCCTGTCGAGAACCCCGAGCCATTGACTGCGCCGGGATGGTTTGACTGCTACGACGCGGTCGCGCTTGCCGATGCGTTGAAAACAGGGCAGGCGCAGGCCTTCATGGGTGCCAAGAACATCCATTATGGTGTCGATCAGATCGTCGCCATTACACAGGATGGTAAAGGCTACATCTGGCACGCACTGAACAATTGCGGTGAAAAGGCCTATGACGGCACGGTTGTGGGCGAGGAATGCCCACCCAGACCCGAGGGTTGACACAGATGGGTACGGTTGTTGAAATTCCGGAGTTCCTGACCGCAACGCTGGGCTTTGCGGTTTACCTGTTGGGGGCCGAGATTAACGCCCGCGTTGCGCCCTTGCGCAGCTTCAACATCCCCGAGCCTGTGACCGGGGGCCTTTTGGCCTCGCTGGTGGTGTTGGCTCTGTATCTTGGATTTGGCATTGAGCTGTCATTTGGCTTGACCGCGCGAGATTTCCTATTGGTTCTGTTCTTTGCCGGGATTGGTCTGAACGCCCGTCTGTCCGATTTGATCGCGGGCGGCAAGCCATTGCTATTGCTTCTGATTTTGACGCTTCTAACCATCGTCGCGCAGAATGTGATCGGCGCTGCGGGGGCCGTGATGTTCGGATATCCGGCGCAAGCCGGGGTGCTATTCGGTTCTGCTGCGTTGCTCGGGGGGCACGGGACCGCGATCGCCTGGGCTCCCGAAGTTGCAGACGCCACCGGTCTGAGTGGCGCAACCGAATTGGGAGTGGCCGTGGCCACATTGGGCCTGGTGCTGGCCGCCTTGGTCGGTGGGCCGATTGCGCGGCTGCTGATCGAGGGGCGCGAGCTCAGCCCCGAACGGCCGGGGGAAGAGCATACGGTGGGCCTGCCCAATGAGGTCGACCCGAAGTCCGAGATTGATCATCTGACAATCATGCGCGTGCTTCTGCACCTAAACCTTGCGATCATCTCGGGTTACATCCTGAGTGAGGCGATCACCGCCGCCGGGCTAAAGTTGCCCTTGTTCGTGCCCTGCCTGATCATGGGCATTGTCATTGCAAACCTGCGCTCCGCGCTTGCTCCGAATGCACCGCCGGTGTCGCGTACGCCCTCGCTGGCGCTGATCTCGGAATTTGCGCTGGGGGCGTTTCTGGCGATGTCACTGATGAGCCTGCAACTGTGGACCATCGCTGAGCTGGGCCTTGCGATCGCGGTGATCATGACCGCTCAGACGCTGTTTGCAGTCGTGTTCGTGATCTGGGCACTGTTCCCTCTGATGGGATCAAATTACCGCGCCGCCGTTCTGGCCGCTGGGTTCGGAGGCTTCGCATTGGGTGCGACCCCGACCGCTATCGCGAATATGACCGCCGTAACCAAGCGATATGGCCCTTCACCTATTGCCTTTATCGTGCTGCCCCTTGTATCCGCATTCTTTGTGGATATCGCCAATGCCATCGTCATCCAGACGATTGTCAATTTCTAAGGACTGACTATGCCCGACCTGCTGATCGAACTGTTCTCCGAAGAGATCCCCGCGCGGATGCAAGCCCGCGCCGGTGAGGATCTGAAAAAGCGGATCACGGACGGTTTGGTCGAGGCTGGTTTGACCTATGCCTCTGCCGCTGCACTGACGACGCCGCGTCGCCTGACGCTGGCTATCGAGGGCCTGCTTGCGGAAAGCCCTACGATCCGCGAAGAGCGCAAAGGCCCCAAGGTCGGCGCGCCTGACAAAGCCATTGAAGGTTTTCTGCGCGGCGCTGGTCTGACCCGAGATCAGTTGGAAGAGCGCGACACGCCCAAAGGCGCAGTCTATTTCGCCACCATCGAAAAGGCGGGCCGCCCGGCCGCTGAAATCATCGCCGAGGTTTTGGAAGCTACCATTCGAAACTTTCCCTGGCCCAAATCGATGCGCTGGGGGGCTGGATCGATGCGGTGGGTACGGCCTTTGCACTCGATCCTGTGTATCCTGACAGATGAGGCAGGCGCGCAGGCCGTGCCGCTTGAGGTCGAGGGGATCACATCCGGTGATACGACTGAGGGCCACCGTTTCATGGCTCCGAACCGGTTTTCTGTCACATCTTTCGAGGATTACGCCGCCAAGCTGAAACGCACCTTTGTGGTGTTGTCGCCCGAGGAACGTGCCGAGCATATCTGGAACGACGCTCAGAACATGGCCTTTGCCGCAGGTCTGGAAGTGGTTGATGACAAGGGTCTGCTCGCCGAGGTGGCCGGTCTGGTCGAATGGCCCGTTGTACTGATGGGGCAGATTGATGAGGAGTTTCTTGAGCTGCCGCCCGAGGTGCTGCAGACCTCGATGAAAGAGCATCAGAAGTTCTTTTCCGTGAAAAACCCCAAGACGGGCCGGATCGAACGCTTCATTACCGTCGCCAACCGTGAAACCGCCGACAATGGTGCGACCATTCTGGCAGGGAACCAGAAAGTGCTTTCAGCCCGTCTGGCCGATGCGAAATTCTTTTGGGAGAACGATCTGCGCGTTGCCAAGTCGGACATCGCCCAATGGACCCGCGCGCTGGAGAATGTGACCTTCCAAAACAAGCTGGGTACACAGGCCGAGCGGATCGACCGCATCGCCGCACTGGCCCGCGAACTCGCCCCGGTGATCGGGGCGGATGCCGATCAGGCTGAGAAAGCCGCGCGTTTGGCCAAGGCTGATCTGAACTCCGAAATGGTCTATGAATTCCCTGAACTTCAGGGGCTTATGGGGCGGTATTACATCGAAGCGGCTGGCGAGGACGCTGCTGTCGCGGCCGTGGCGCAAGAGCATTACTCGCCGCTGGGGCCGTCGGATGACGTGCCAACCGCTCCGCTTTCGGTGACCGTGGCGCTGGCCGACAAGTTGGACACGCTGACCGGATTCTGGGCGATTGATGAGAAGCCGACTGGCTCGAAAGATCCGTTTGCGTTGCGTCGTTCGGCGTTAGGGGTAATTCGACTAATTGTGAATAACAATCTACGCCTTCGGTTGGACCGTTTCTTCGATAGCCAACTTGTTCGAGCAGAAAGCGCTATCAATGACGCCTTGCCCGAAACGAATGTCCGCGATCTCTTGGAAGAAATCGCAGAACATGGTGTCTTTGGTGCTTCATTCCAGACAGTCAAAGAAAAGCTTGAAGGACTGCCCGCAACAGCATTTCTTGAGCTTGAGAAAAAGGTTCCTGACGCGTCTGACGATCTCCTTTCTTTCTTCCACGACCGCCTCAAAGTCTTCCTCCGGGACGAAGGCATCCGCCATGATGTCATCGACGCCTGTATCGCGATGGAGGGGAATGACGACCTCAACCTGTTGGTCAAACGTGCGCGTGCTCTGAACGCGGTGATCGCGACCGAGGACGGAGAGAACCTCGTGCAGGGGTTCAAGCGGGCCAACAACATCCTGTCTCAGGCGGAAGAGAAGGATGGGGTGGAATACTCTTACGGCGCGGATGTGAAATTTGCCGAGACCGACAGCGAAAAGGCGCTGTTTGCGGCGCTTGACGCGGCAGAGGTCAAGATCGATCCTGCGCTGAAGGCCGAGGATTTCCCAACGGCGATGGCGGCAATGGCCGAACTGCGCGGGCCGGTGGATGCGTTCTTTGAGGACGTGCAGGTCAATACCGATAATGACATTCTGCGCCGCAACCGTCTGAACCTGCTGAGCCAGATCCGCAAGGTCTGCTCCAGCGTGGCTGATCTGACTCGGATCGAGGGATAACGCCCTTGCGCCATGGGCGCAGGGCCTTATGCTGCGGGCAAACCAAAAGGTGCCGCAGTGCAGAATAATCCGCATACCACGCTTATCACTCCGAAAGCGCCCGTTGCCGCCAATACCCATGGCGGCCGGGCGAAGTGCCTGCAAAGACTGGTCCGACTGGACATGCCGGTGCCACGCACGGTGGCGCTGTCTTTTGACGCGGTGCAGCGCATCGCGGAGGGTCAGGTGCCTGACATCGCCGCCATTCTGGAACAATTCGATGCCGAGGCGCTGCTGTGTGTACGGCCTAGTTCAGAAGACCCAGATTGGGGTGGCCCGGGCGCAGTGCTGAACATCGGTATGAATGATGCGCGTTATCTCGATCGATCGGCGGATATGGGCGCAGAAGCGGCGGCGGCGCTCTATCTTCGGTTCGTGCAGAGCTACGCGCTGCATGTGGCCCGTCTGGACCCGGATGTATTCGATGATATCGAGACGGATGGTCGCGAAGGGCTGAGCTTGTCTCTGCGCGCGTATGAAGATGAAACCGACGAGGTCTTCCCTCAGGATCGGGGTGAGCAGTTGATCGGTGTCTTGCGGTCGATGGCGCGGGCGTGGGATGGAACCTCGGCCCGGTTGCTGCGACAGGCCAAAGGGGCACCCGCAGATGCCGGGCTTGGACTGGTGATTCAGGAAATGATCCCGGGCGTGGGGCAAGGCGAATGTGGATCGGGCGTGCTGCAACTGATTGATCCGGCAACGGGCATGCCTCAGATCACTGGGCGGTATCTGAGCCAGAGCCAGGGGCGCGATGCGCTCGGCGAAGGCGTTGCTGCGCTGTATCTTGAGAAGGATGAGCGCGGACCATCACTGGAAGATGTGGCTCCCGAAGCTTTCGCAGATCTCAAGGCCAATGCTGCCTTGATGCGAGAGAAGCTGCGCGAAGAGATGCAGGTCGAGTTTGTCGTTCAGAACGGGCAGGTACATATTCTGGATGGTGTCCGGGTGCCACGCGGATCGCGAGCAGGCATGCGGATTGCGGTGCGTTTGGCCGAGGACGGGATCATCCCGCCGCAAGAGGCTGTGATGCGCATCGACCCGCACTCGCTTAATGAACTGCTGCACCGTCAGGTTCACCCAGACGCTGAACGTGATGTTCTGGCCACGGCCATCGCCGCAAGCCCGGGCGCTGCGACAGGTCGGATTGTATTTACCGCAGCCGAAGCGCAGGCCAGCGCTGCGCGGGGTGAACCTTGTATTCTTGTGCGCCGTGAAACTTCGCCCGAGGATGTGCGGGGAATGCATGCCTCGGTTGCGGTGTTGACCGAAAAGGGTGGGATTACCAGCCATGCGGCGGTGATCGGCCGAGGTTTGGGGCTGCCTTGTATTGTCGGCGCATCCGAGATGCGGTTTCAAACCAAGAAAAAGCTGCTGAACGCTCCGGATGGGCGGGTGTTCAAAACAGGTGACATTCTGACCATCGACGGCACATCCGGGCAGGTTCTGGCAGGCCAGCCCGAGATGCTTGAGGCAGCGCTGGATGATTGTTTTCAAACCTTAATGGGGTGGGCCGACGCCGAGCGGGACATCGCGATCCGCGCAAACGCCGATACGCCTGCCGATGCACAGACTGCGCGGAATTTTCAAGCAGAAGGGATCGGGCTTTGCCGGACTGAGCACATGTTCTTTGATCCGGGTCGTCTGACCGTGATGCGCGAGATGATTTTTGCGCAAACGCCCTCGGGGCGCGCTGCGGTGCTGGAACGCCTGCTGCCGATGCAGCGACAGGATTTTGTACAGCTGTTTCGGATCATGGAAGGGCAGCCAGTCTGTATCCGCTTGTTCGATCCGCCATTGCATGAATTTCTGCCCACAACCCGAAGCGGACAGAGAGAGCTGGCCGAGGCGCTGGACCTGCCCGTTTCTGATGTCGAGCGTCGGGTCGAGGCGATGAGCGAATACAACCCCATGCTGGGGCTGCGTGGCGTACGTTTGGGCGTGACTGTACCCGAAATCTACGACATGCAGGCGCGCGCGATCTTCGAAGCAACGTTGGAGGCCAGCAAGGAAGGCGCACCCGTGGTGCCCGAGGTGATGATCCCGCTGGTTTCGGCCAAGCGCGAGGTTGAGCTGGTTAAAACCCGGATCGATACGGTCGCGGCCGAGGTTGCCTCGGAGCAAGGGCAGGAATTCGACTATCGGCTGGGCGTGATGGTGGAAACGCCCCGGGCCTGTCTGCGCGCGAATGAGATTGCCCCGCATTCCGCCTTTCTTAGCTTTGGAACCAACGATTTGACTCAGATGACCTATGGATTGTCGCGCGACGATGCGGGGCGGTTCATGTCGGCTTACGTGAATTTGGGGGTCTTCAATGAAGATCCATTTCACGTTCTTGATGGGGACGGGGTTGGCGAACTGCTGAAGCTTGGGGCCGAACGTGGTCGGGAAGCTCAGCCGGACGTTACGCTTTCAGTATGTGGTGAACATGGTGGTAACCCCGAATCAATCGCCATCTGCCGAGCTCTGGGGTTTGACTACGTGTCCTGCTCCCCCTTCCGAGTTCCGGTCGCTAGGCTGTCTGCCGCTCAACTGGCGATTTCGTCCAAACTTGGGGGTTGACTAACTGTCCACTACCTAGAAATAGTGGCGAAGTAATTGCCCCGCTGTCGATGAAAATCGGTGGCGTAGGCGATTTTTTACTTGCATTTATTTGAAAACTGGACGTCTGCCTCGAAGTGGGGTATGTGCCTCGTCGCGCCCGCCGGGGGAGGGTATGGCGCGTTTGTGCCTGTGCGAGGTTATCTGATGAGACGCTACATAATGGCTGTCGCCGTGGGGGCCGCAGCCGTGCTGCCAAGTTTGTTGTTCGCCGAACGGCAGAACGACGAAAAACCTGTTGAACTGGTTGCCCGTAACGAGCTGCCAGCGCAGAACTTTCGCGACTATCTTACGCTGTTCAAGCCGCGTAAGGCACCGGAAAAGGTTGAAATCTCTTACACCAAAGGTTGGTTGGATCAGCAGCCCAACGCAAACGGAGATGAACAATTCCGTTGTCTTGCAGAGGCGCTGTATTTCGAAGCCCGTGGTGAAAGCGTACGCGGGCAATTTGCCGTAGCCGAAGTGATCATGAACCGCGTCGAAAGCGGACGCTTTCCGAATTCGCTTTGTGGTGTGATCAAGCAGGGAACCGGTAAGAAGTATCAGTGCCAGTTTACTTACACCTGCGATGGCCACAAAGAGGTCATCCACGAAAAGCGTGCTTACGAGCGTGTCGCCAAGGTTGCCCGTGCGGCGATTGATGGCGTTGCTGAAGAGATGACAGCGGGTGCCACACACTATCACACGAAGGCAGTTCGCCCGTCCTGGTCACGGGTTTACAAGGAAACTGCGCGGATTGGTGTGCATATTTTCTACAAGCACAACTATCGCACTGCCAGCAACTGATTGACGCACCAGCGCTGGAAAGGTGCTGGCTACAGGCGTTTTACCGACTATGTTGCGAGCCAGGAGGCTCGTAATGACCATATCACGCCGACAGTTTCTGCAATCGACCTTGGCCTTGTCGATGATGCCACGCGTGGCGATGGCATCGGCCTCCGAGTTGGTGGCACAGACTTCCATGCAGCAGATCGCGCCCCAAGGGTATCCGGAAACACCGATCTGGAGTTATGGCGGTGGTGTTCCGGGTAGCGAAATCCGTGTTCCACAGGGCGCCCGAGTGCGTCGCAAGCTTGTTAACATGCTGCCCCAACCAACGACTGTTCACTGGCATGGCGTCCGGATTGACAATGCGATGGATGGAGTGCCCGGTCTGACGCAGGAGGTCGTGCAGCCCAAGGCTAGTTTTGACTATGATTTCGAGGTGCCGGATGCGGGGACCTATTGGTACCACGCGCATAATCAATCTATGGAACAGGTCGCGCGAGGGCTTTATGGCCCTTTGATCGTCGAAGAGGCCATCGGACCCGATGTCGATCAAGACCTGAGCCTGATGCTGGACGATTGGCGCCTTGACCCCGAAAGCGCAGAGATTTCAGGCGAGTTCGACAATGGGCATGATCTGAGCCATGCGGGTCGGCTGGGCAACCTTATAACGGTGAACGGAAGGTTTGACCCTTCTTATCCGGTAAAGACGTCTGAACGATTGCGCTTACGGCTGATCAATGCGGCGAATGCCCGGGTATTCGACGTCACGCTCGACGGGCTCGCCGGCTGGATCGTGGCGCTTGACGGTATGCCGCTTAAGGTTCCGTTGCGGGTTAAAAACAGTTTCCCATTGGCACCCGCGCAGCGGGCCGACCTGATCGTTGATGTTTTGGCGAACTCGGGACAGGCGGCGAGCATTGTCAGCGTGGAGCGGGACGGCGCATACGGATTGCTCAAGTTTGACGTGTCAGGAGTTTCATCACGTGTTGCGCGCACTGAAATTGATCCGCTACCGGTAAATCGGATGCCCGAAATTACACTGCAGAACACTCCGCTGCATCGTATGACGATGCAAGGTGGGGCAATGCGCTGGCTGGAGAGCGCCAACTTGGGCGATGCGGAGCTTTCAGGTCGTGAGTTGGCACAGCTAGGGAGATTCTGGGCATTGAACGGATATGCAGAGCGGCCAGATGATCCGTTTCTGGATGTGCGATTGGGATCGGTTCATCGGATTGAATTTGCAAATGAAACGGCATTTCCACATGCCATGCATCTGCATGGCCACCATTTCCGCATAATCTTGCAGGATGGTACGCTGGGGCCGTGGCGTGACACTGTTCTCGTTGAGCGTGGGCAGGTGCGGCGGGTGGCGCTTGTCGCCGACAATCCAGGTAACTGGCTGTTGCATTGTCACATGCTAGGCCATGCGGCATCGGGAATGATGAGCTGGTTTCGGGTCACGTAACGCCGCAATCGATAGCTGGAAAGGCGCATGTTACGGTGCTATACGCCCGCGAAACGCCTAAAGTGGGCTGATCAGTCCACCGAGCCCGAAAAGGTCCGACGTATGAGCTCTGAAATCCGCCTTGCCTTCGCGCATCCCTCTGAGCGGTCCGAGGCAACCGCACCTCGCGGTCCTTTGGATCGTATTTCTTTGCGGGATCACATTGTCGAAGTTGAGATCGGTGCCTTCCAGGCTGAACGCGGCACAACCCAACGTATCTGTTTCAACATCGTCGTTGAAGTGCGTCCGTTGAGCGATCCTATTGATGATGATGTGGATCGCATTCTGTCTTATGACAGAGTAACCGAAGCGATCGCGTTCGAATTGGCGGCTGAGCGGTTGAATCTTCTAGAAACACTGGCTGACCGCGTGGCTGAGCGAATTTTGCATGAGCCTCAGGCCGTAAGAGCTTTTGTTCGAATTGAAAAATTGGATCGCGGCCCCGGTGCGCTGGGGGTCGAGATCGTCCGCGGAAAGGATGCGGTGCATCACGACGTGACCGAAGAAGAGCGGCCTCATCCGCGGCTTGTTTTCCTGTCAAATGCCGCGATTGAATCCGAAAATCTGACTGGCTGGATCGATCAGCTCGAGAACCGTCAGCGCCCGCTGATCTTGTGTGTTGGCGCCTCTGATCTGGCGGTGTCGCAGACTGGCCATGCCATGACGCAACGCAGGATTGATCTGCTGGCGATCGAGCAGAACGCCTGGGTGTTGGCCGCAAGGGATTTCCGTTGCGTAGTCGTCTCGACACGGACCGAGTTGGATTGGGCGATGAAAAACGGTCAGATATGCGTTTGGGCGCCGTCGAAAGTAGTGTTGGATGCGGTAGATGGCCCGTCTGCGGCACCGTCGGATGCAGTGGCACTGGCTGCGTGGTTCGCGGCAACATTTGAAGCCAGCGAAATGCTGGTGATCGGCGGAGACCTTCCCGAGGCCCCTAAAACGCCGTTGCGTGCAATTCCGGTCGAACAGGCGCAACTGTGACCGTCTACTACCGTCCTTTGGTTCAGCACGGAGACCTTC
The DNA here is from genome assembly GCF_056542905.1 of Ruegeria sp. AA3. Classification (NCBI taxonomy): domain Bacteria; kingdom Pseudomonadati; phylum Pseudomonadota; class Alphaproteobacteria; order Rhodobacterales; family Roseobacteraceae; genus Ruegeria; species Ruegeria sp. AA3. The sequence goes on from NZ_JBQGAQ010000001.1 coordinate 109,962, forward strand.
GTCCTGACGGAGCGATGTCATTGGCAGATCAGAAGCTTTGGTTTACACAAGCCGAAAAGATCGAACGCGGGAAAATCAAGAAGGTCGTGGATGTCTCTGATATTCCAGAGGAACATCTGGTTCGATTTGTCCGCCCGCGCACCGCGATAGCCGGGCTTGATATGGCGCAGCCTCAGATCATGGGCATTCTGAACGCGACGCCCGATAGCTTCTCGGATGGAGGGGTGCATAACTCGATTGACACAGCGCGCACCGCTGCGGTCGAGATGGTGGCGCATGGTGCAAGCATTCTGGATATCGGCGGCGAATCCACACGCCCCGGAGCTGATTTCGTGCCGGAGGACGAAGAAATTGCGCGTACGCGCCCCCTGATCGAGGCGATCCGCTCCGAAACCGATGCGTTAATCTCGATCGATACTCGTAAAGCCAGCGTTGCCAAAGTTGCGCATCAGGCTGGCGCGGGGTTGATCAATGACGTGTCTGGGTTCACTTTCGACCCGCAACTTGCGCCATTTTGCGCACAGATCGAGGCTCCGGTCTGCGTAATGCATATGCAGGGTGATCCGGCCACGATGCAGGATGACCCGCAATATGACGACGTTTTATTGGACGTTTACGATTTCCTAGATGGGCAAATCACTGAATTGGTAGGGCAGGGCCTGAACCGCGATCTGATTATCGTCGATCCCGGCATCGGGTTTGGCAAAAACACAGATCACAACCTAACCCTTTTGCGTAATCTCAGCCTGTTCCACGGGTTGGGCTGCCCAATCCTGTTAGGCGTTTCGCGCAAAGGGTTCATTGGCGAGATCGGCAAAGAGTCGCGCAAGGATGCCCGCGCGCCGGGATCAATCGCGGTTGCTCTGGCGGGAATATCACAGGGCGTGCAGATTGTGCGGGTACATGACGTGGCCGAGACGGCTCAGGCCTTGCGTCTATGGGCCGCCGTCCGGTAATTCGGACACAAGGAATTTCAGGAGAACGACTTATGCGCAAGCTGTTTGGAACCGACGGAGTGCGGGGCACCGCCAACACGCACCCGATGACGGCGGAAATGGCATTGCGTATCGGTGCTGCTGTGGGTCGGTATTTTCGCCGGGATGCGTCAGGCGTGCATCGGGTGGTCATTGGTAAGGACACAAGGCTGTCTGGCTATATGCTGGAAAACGCGTTGACGGCGGGCCTGACCTCTACGGGCATGAATGTGCTGTTGCTGGGGCCGGTACCGACGCCCGCAGTCGGGTTGATGACTCGTTCGATGCGTGCAGATTTGGGCGTGATGATCTCGGCCAGCCACAATCCGGCGATCGACAATGGTATCAAGTTTTTTGGGCCAGATGGCTTCAAATTGTCTGATCAGGCAGAGATTGAGATCGAACGGCTGATCGAAGAAGGCGTAAGCCCCGCGCAGGCACAGAATATCGGCCGTGCGCGTCGGGTCGATGATGCGCGCTTTCGTTACGGAGAGCGGGTGAAATCCTCGTTGCCGCGCGATCTGCGTCTGGACGGGCTGAAGGTCGTGATCGACTGCGCAAATGGGGCGGCGCATCGGACAGCGCCCGAGGTTCTGTGGGAGCTGGGTGCGGATGTGATCCCGGTTGGGACTGCACCTGACGGCAAGAATATCAACCTCGATTGCGGCTCGACACAGCCCCGCGTTGCGGCCGAGACCGTAGTATCGCATGGCGCAGATGTCGGCATCTGTCTAGATGGTGACGCCGACCGGGTGGTTGTGATCGACGAAACCGGCACCGTAGCTGATGGGGATCAACTGATGGCCCTTTTGGCTTCCTCGTGGTCTCGCGCTGATCAGCTCAAAGGCGGTGCGCTGGTGGCAACGGTGATGTCAAACCTCGGGCTGGAACGGTTTCTGGCGGGCCAAGGGCTGCGGTTGGAACGCACTGCCGTTGGTGACCGGTATGTAGTCGAACGGATGCGCGAAGGTGGCTTCAATCTGGGTGGTGAACAATCGGGCCATATTGTTATGAGCGATTATGCCACAACCGGCGACGGGCTTATGGCAGGGCTCCATTTTCTGGCCGAGATGGTACAGACCGGAAAGAAGGCCTCGGAACTGTCGCGCCAGTTTGAGACGGTGCCGCAACTGCTGAAAAATGTGCGTTTTAGTGCCGGTCAGGCGCCGCTTGAGGCCGCCAGCGTCCAAAGTGCTATTTCCGACGCCGAAGCACGCCTGAATGGTCAGGGACGCCTGTTGATCCGCAAATCGGGAACCGAACCTTTGATCCGGGTTATGGCTGAATGCGAAGATTCCACCCTGCTGAACCAGGTTGTTGATGGGATTGTGGCCGAGGTCGAGGCCGCCACTGGCTAACGCCCGATCAGCATTTTGCGCAGGCTGAACCATTGGCTGATCGCCAAACCAGTCAGAATCATGAGTAGAGCGATGTAGAAGCGCAGAGGCAAAGCCTCGGACAGAATCCACGCTCCGAAGACCATTGACCAGATGGGCACCTGATAATTCACCAAGGTCATAAAAACCGATCCGGCGCTACGGATGATCGACACGCGAAGCAATGTGGCGAAGGCTGTTGGTATCAGCCCCAGAATTATGATGGCAAGTCCTGAGCGCGTACCTTGCCATGTGGGTGTTCCTTCAGTCATCAGCATGATCGGTAACAAGATCACTGCGCCAACGACCAGTGTCAGTGCAGACAACGTTATCGGGTCAATTGGCGGACAGCGGCGGGTGATAACGGATGAACTGGCATAGCAGAATGCGGCGCCTATACAGGCAAGCTGGGCCAGTGGCTCGGCCCCTTGGCCCAGCTGTGCCAGGCCGGGACCGATCAGAACAAGCGCACCGGAAAATCCCAGCGATACCCCAACCAAGCGGCGCAGGTTCATAGGCTCATCCGAAAAGAAATGTGCCAATGGCAGCACCATGAGCGGAACTGCGGCCATCGACAGGCCCGCAAAGGCCGATGGCACATATTGCTGGCCCCAACTCAGCAACACAAAGGGCAGGGCGGTAGAAAGCACTCCGATAACAGTGACGAACCACCAAAGTTGAGCACTCATCGCGGGCATTTTGCGCCGTGTGATCCGCATCAACAGCAGCAGTGTGACCGCGCCCAGAGTTGTGCGCGCGGTGGCCACAGTAATGGGGCCATAGCCTTCAAGAGCTATGGCCACGACCATGAAAGTGGCCCCCCAGATGAGGCCGAGTGCTGCGATGCCGCTCCAGTCGCGGTGGTCGGGTTGTTGAACCATTCCATCCCCTTATCCTGCGATCAGGTCGGTGTCACGATGCGATCTTGACTTTATGTAAGTATATGTTTACCGTTAGTCATGACTTACCAAGATACGTTCTATGCATTAGGTGATCCGACCCGTCGGCAGGTGTTCGAAGCGGTAGCTGACAAGCCCCGTGCAGTAGGTGAACTGGCAGGTGAATTGCCCGTTAGTCGCCCTGCGGTATCCCAGCATCTGAAAGTGCTTTCCGACGCTGGTTTGGTCGAATGCCGCGCTGAAGGCACCCGACGGATTTATGCGGCGCGGCCCGGCGGGCTGAATGAAATGCGGGCGTGGTTAGAGCGCTACTGGTCTGATGTTCTGGAAAGCTTCGCAATTGAGGTAAATGAAGGGGGGCAGGACATATGACGGATCCAATCATCAAAACTGTAGTTGTAAATGCAGCGCCACAACAGGCTTTCGGCATATTCGTCAAGCGCACAGCATCATGGTGGCCACTGAACCGGCACGCGGTATCAGCAGGGGCGGGCAAGGCGGCTTTGGGTGTCGTGATTGAAACTGAAGTTGGCGGCGCAGTCTATGAAGTGATGCATGATGGCGCACGGGCCAAATGGGGGGAGGTTCTGGATTATGAGGTCGGTCGCCACTTTGCTATGAGCTGGCATCCGGGCACTGATCCAGACAAACAGACCCGCGTCGAGGTGAAGTTCGAGGAACATGGGCAGGGACAAACCAAAGTTACGTTGACCCATTCGGGTTGGGAGGTCTGGGCTGCTGAGGCGCAAACCAAGCGAGATGGCTATAACAGTGGATGGGATTATGTACTTGCGACCTGTTTTGCCGATGCGGTGGGCAAATGAAAAGGGCGGCCACATGGGCCGCCCTTTCACTAACAGACGTCAGGCCTAGTTCTTTTCTTTGTCGACCATTTTACCGGCCGAGATCCAAGGCATCATACCACGCAGTTTGGCACCGGTTTCTTCGATCATGTGCTCGTCATTGGCGCGGCGGGCCGCTTTGATGGTCGGCTGACCAACGGCGTTTTCCAGCATGAAGTCACGAACGAATTTGCCCTGCTGGATGTCGTTCAGAACCTCTTTCATTCGTGCTTTGGTCTCGTCGTATTTCAGGATACGCGGGCCGGTGACGTACTGGCCGTATTCGGCCGTGTTCGAGATCGAGTAATCCATGTTGGCGATGCCGCCTTCATAGATCAGGTCAACGATCAGCTTCACCTCGTGCAGACACTCGAAATAGGCCATCTCGGGCGCGTAACCGGCTTCGACCAAGGTTTCAAAGCCGCAGCGGATCAGTTCGACCAGACCACCGCACAGAACGGCCTGCTCGCCGAACAGGTCGGTTTCGCATTCTTCGCGGAAGTTGGTTTCGATGATGCCGGAACGACCGCCGCCGATGGCCGAGCAGTAGGACAGGCCGATTTCCAGCGCTTTACCGGTCGCGTCGCTGTGAACCGCCACCAGGCAGGGCACGCCGCCGCCTTTGGTGTATTCGCCGCGCACGGTGTGGCCGGGGCCTTTGGGGGCCATCATGATGACGTCGACGCCCTCTTTTGGCTCGATCAGGCCGAAATGCACGTTCAGGCCGTGGGCAAATGCGATGGCGGCACCGGGCTTGATGTTGTCATGCACGTATTTCTTGTACGTCTCGGCCTGCAGTTCGTCGGGCATGGTGAACATGATGACGTCGCACCAAGCGGCGGCTTCAGCGATGCCCATCACTTCCAAACCTTCCGCTTCGGCTTTCTTCGCTGAAGGCGAACCTTCGCGCAGCGCTACGACAAGGTTCTTGGCGCCCGAGTCACGTAGGTTCAGAGCGTGGGCGTGACCTTGCGAGCCGTAGCCCAGAATGGCCACTTTCTTGTCTTTGATCAGGTTGATGTCGCAATCGCGATCGTAATAGACGCGCATTTTGCCGGTCCTTTCTGTTTCGATTGCGGTGGTTTTTACTTTGTATTTCCAAGGATAGCGATGGCTCTATCCTTGGAAAATCAAGAATAAATGCCTTGTCTATTCTTGAAAAATGCTATTCTTGTGAAATTCATGTTAGATGATCTGGATCGCCGAATATTACGCCATCTGCAGGCCGAGCCGAGCTTGTCCGGTGCGGAACTGGCCGAACGTTGCCGCAGCACGCAGGGAGTTTGCGGGCGACGGATCGAAAAGATGCAGGCGGCGGGTATCATCGAAGGACAGGAGGCGGTAATCGATTGGACCGCTCTGGGATATGCGGTAGAAGTGTCGCTGCGCGTGACCTTGGACAAGACGCAGGCACGGGCCTTTGATGAGTTTACCGAGGCTGCCCGTGAAGTGGCCGAGGTGATCGAACTTCAGACATTTCTGGGGCGGGTCGATGTGCGCCTTTCAGTGCTGGCGCAGGACATGAGCCACTACCAACAGGTCTATCGGGATCGAATCCTGACACTGCCGCATATCGCAGATATTGAGGCCTTGATGCACATTGCCCGAGTCAAACAGGATGAGGCATTGCCGATATGATCGAATTGGACGAAATCGATCGAAGGATTTTGCGCGCTTTGAGGCAGGATGCCACCCAAAGCGCCGGTGCATTGGGGCGCAAATTCGGGTTGTCTCAGCCCGCCACCTGGCGCCGAATTAAGCGGCTGGAAGATGCGGGTGTGATCAAAGGTCGACGATTGCGGCTGAACGCCGAAGCGCTCGGGTTCGGGGTAACGGTGTTTTTGGGCGTGAAACTAGCGCGAAAAGGTCAGGTTAGCCTTGAGGATTTTGAACGCGCCGTCAGTGCCATTCCAGAAGTGCAGACAGTCGAGCATGTGCTAGGGCTCTACGATTATCGCTTGCGGGTTGTGGCGCGGGACCTGGCTGATTTCGAAAGAGTCTTGCGGAGACGCGTTATGACTCTGCCCGGTGCCGGGGAAGTCGAGGCCAACGTATTGCTAAGCGAAGAGCGCCTTCCAGGACCGATTGGTTAGTACTTTGAGCGGATTCGAAATCCCGGATGATGGGTCATGCGGGCAAAAGTCATGGGGCGGCCGTTTTTCCATGTGGTCCGCTCGAGCTGGATCATCGATGTCCCAGTCGTGGTGCCCATGAAATCAGCTAAGCGCCCATCTGCAGAGATGGCGCAAAAGGCGATCTCAGCTTCGGTAAAAGGTGCTGCGTTCAGCAACCATTCATGAGGGCCGCTTTTGTTCAGATCGGCGTGTTCAACCTCGGGAACGGCTTCAATATTGATCCAGCGCTCTTCAAGCTGGAAGGGACGATTGTCAGCATAGTGCATACAAATCACATGCAAGACACGCGCATCCGGCTCGACATTCAATTGAGAGGTCAGCCAGCCGGGGCTGTAGACCACCTTACGTTCCACCAGTGCGTAGCGATAGGCCGAGTTCTGATTCTCAACTGCCTGACGTGCCAGCGAAATCTCAAGTTTGGCTTGTTTGCGCGGCTCTTTTTTAACCCGTGTCCCGCTTTTGCGCTTACGCTCGACAAAGCCCTGTTCTGCAAGTTCCCGCAACGCCCGGTTGACTGTAGCGCGGGCGCAATTGAATTCTTCCGCAAGTTGGGTTTCGGTGGGCAGAAGTGAGCCCTGTGGCCAAATACGTGATTCAATCCGCCGTTTAACTTCGTCCCGGACGACCTGAAAATTGATCCGCTTTTGCGCAGTCACGAGCTAAAAAATCCATTCTTGTTCAAAGTGAGTGTATCTGGTCAGAAACACGTCAGGGTGTAAAGAGATGGTGACACTAGTTGGCGTCATTTCTGCTAATTGTTGCATGTTAAATCTCAAAGTAAAACTTAAGGTTGCGGGTTACTTAGGGTCAACCAATCTCGGTGCTTTGAAGCTTTACCCCGAGGCAAGGAAAAGGCAGAAACAAGTGGCGATAGGAAAGGACGCATGATGCCTGCATTACTTGGAACCGTTGATCCCAATGGCCTTGAAGAGTTCTCGGTCGTATTTACTGATCGCTCGCTCAACCATATGTCCGCAAACTTTCAACAGGTTATGCGCGATATCTCTGATATGTTGCGCGAGGTATACAATGCTGAAGGTGTCGCCATTGTTCCTGGAGGCGGGACGTACGGGATGGAAGCGGTTGCGCGACAATTTGCACGCGGAGCAAATGTTCTCGTGGTTCGCAACGGCTGGTTTTCCTATCGCTGGAGCCAGATCATAGAATCAGGTGAGTTGACCGGTTCGACGACGGTTTTGAAAGCCCGAGAGACCGGGAATGCCAGCCCTTCGCCCTTTGCACCTGCTCCGATAGAAGAAGTTGTCTCGACAATCCATGAGAAACGTCCGGATGTCGTTTTTGCCCCGCATGTCGAAACCTCTGCTGGGGTGATTTTGCCTGATGACTATGTAAACGCAATGGCAACCGCCGCGCATGAGGTGGGTGCGCTTATGGTACTGGATTGCATCGCGTCGGGCTGTGCTTGGGTCGATATGAAGGCAACCGGTGTGGATGTGCTGATTTCGGCTCCGCAAAAGGGGTGGAGTGCGACGCCCTGTGCCGGTCTTGTCATGCTGTCCGAGCGGGCCGAAGCACGGTTGACCGAAACCACATCTGACAGTTTTGCGATTGATCTGAAGAAATGGCGACAGATCATGCAGGCCTATGAAAATGGCGGCCATGCCTATCACGCCACGATGCCCACGGATTCTCTGCGTGCCTTTCGCGATACCATGCTTGAAACACGTGAGTATGGATTCGAAAAGTTGCGTGCGGCGCAGTGGGCTTTGGGGGATGGCGTACGGGCTTATCTGAAGGATAAAGGCGTGATGTCGGTGGCAGCCGAAGGATTTGGCGCGCCCGGAGTGGTCGTCAGTTACACTGCCGACCCCGAGATTCAAAACGGTAAGAAGTTCGCGGCTTTGGGCATGCAGATCGCGGCAGGTGTTCCGCTTCAATGTGATGAACCGGCTGGGTTCAGCACATTCCGTCTGGGGCTGTTTGGCTTGGACAAACTTTATGATGTCGACGGCACGATTTCGCGCCTGACACGCGTTTTGGATCAGGTATTGTAACCGGCAAGGCGGGCAGAAGCCCGCCTGACGGATCAGCGGACGCCGAGGCCCATTTGCATCAGCGTCTTCCGCACTGTTGGTAAGGAATAGAGCGCATTTAGCCCCATCGCCCTTGCGTCACGCAGCGGTCGCGCCTCGATCATCGAGGCGCGGTTCAGCAGATCGATACCTTTGACGCGCAGTCCGATCTCAGTATGGCGGGCCTTATGATAGGCATCCAGCATTTGTGCGTCGCCCAAGCCTTCGGGCCGGGCCTGCGCTAGTTCCATCAAACTACGAAGATCGCCGAGCGACATGTTCAGCCCCTGCGCGCCGATAGGGGGGACCACGTGTGCGGCTTCGGCCATCAGGGCAATGCGTTCACCAGCCAGACGTTCCGCCGACTGGCTGATGATTGGCCAGATTGTCCTGCGCGAAGCGAGTTTCAGCGGTCCGAACAGCCCGCAGGAGCGTTCAGTCATCGCAGCCTCGAATGTCTCGGCTCCGAGGTTCAGCAATTCGACCGCGCGTGGGCCGCGTTCCATCCAGACAATCGCAGACGACGGCTGACCCTGCCAATCGGGCAGGGGGACCAAGGTGAAGGGTCCACCGGACCGATGGATTTCGGTCGAAACATTGTCGTGCGGGATTGGGTGAGTAACGGCGAAGGCCAGAGCTTTCTGGCCGTAGCGGGTGGTATGCACGCTAATTCCGGCGGCTTCCCGCATCGGCGAGTTTCGTCCGTCTGCGGCGATGACAAGTTTGCAGCGGACGCGGCTGCCATCGCTCAGACCAACACGTGCTTCATTGGTGCGGGTGAACAGGCTGATCGTGGCAGTACCGGGTCGGAAATCGACGTTTGGCAATTCCCCCAGCCGTGCCACCATCTCACGCCGCAGCAGCCAGTTGGGCAGGTTCCAGCCGAACGGTTGATCCGAGATATCAGCGGCGTTGAAATCGCGTACCACGCGGGGTTCGGGTACATCACCGCCTGCGTCCACAATGCGCATGATCTGCAGAGGGGCAGCATGTGCATCCAAACGCGCCCAAAGTCCACATTGCTCTAGCAACCCATGGGCGGGCTGCAAAAAGGCAGTAGTGCGCAGATCCGAGCCATCCACGTCGCGTTCTGTGATCGGTGGTGAAGGGTCGACGCAAATCACGTCAAACCCGGCAGCACCAAAGGCGGCGGCGGCGGTCAATCCGGCGATTCCACCGCCAGAAATCAGGATGTCACAGCTGTCGGTCATGAATATGTCTCCGTTGCCGCAGACACTAGTGCTGTTGCGAGGTGGGTGCCAAGTGACATCCTGTCTCGTGCCTTATCCGCGAGAGATCAAAATCAGGACAAGGAACATCGTCGGCACCATCATCAGTGCAGGGATGTAAAGGCCAGGCAGGCCGAACAGAAGGATGGAACACCCCCACATACTGACGAGTGCTGCGGCCGAGTAGTACAGGTCTTCGGCCTCGGCATTGGCCACATCCCGGGCCATCCAGCCAAAAAGCGGGATTGCAAACAACAGGCGCTGCCACAAAGGCGGGCGCGCTGGGATATCGAGCGCAGTCATTGGGATCTCCGATTCTGTTCGTCGCTGAGCTGCATATGGGGCTGATGCTGCGACTGCGAAACGCACAGATCGTCGCAGTGTGACAGCCTATCGCAGGCGGCCCAGAAATCCGGTCAGATCGTCCGTGTGATGGTGAATGTGATCTGCATGGTGTGGATCAGGGGCGACGTGAACGGTACGCATTCCCATCTCATGCGGCGCTGCCAGGTTGCGTGGATCATCCTCGAACATGGCTGCTTGTGTGGCTTCGATTCCGTCCTGAGCAAAGATGGCTTGGAATGCAGCCTTTTGCGGTTTTGGGCGATAGCCCGCATGCTCAATTCCGTAGATCGCATCGAATAGCCCATCCAGCCCACGAGCAGCCAAAACACGCTGTGCGTAAGGCGCTGACCCATTGGTATAGACGATGCGGCGGCCCGGCAGCGCACGAATGTGATCGGCCAATGTCGCGTCGGGCTCCATATGGCTCATATCCACTTGATGCACTGCATGCAGATAGGGATCGGGGTCCAGATCGTGTTCGGCCATCAGGCCGGCAAGCGTGGTGCCGTATTCACGCCAGTAGTGCGAACGGAGCCGATCGGCCTCGGGTCGGTCGACGCCGATCGCTTGCACCACGTAATCCGTCATCAGCACCTCAATCTGATCGAACAGGCGCATATGCGGTGGGTAAAGTGTGTTGTCGAGGTCGAACACCCATTGGGTGACGTGAGTAAAGGCAGGTTTGACCATGGTTTGGGTTTAGGGCGATGAACGATGGTTTTCAATGCCGCACTTGATTGCCAGGGTGTGAGGCGGCTAGACATGTCCGAACCAGGAGACATAATAGCCGATGCCCCAATCCAAACAGTCCAATACGGATGCCTATAGCCTGATACTCGAAGCAATCGATGTGGGCGTCTACAAGCCGGGCGACCGGTTGGTGGAAAGCGAGCTGGCCGAGCGTTTTGGCGTTTCGCGTACACCGATCCGCGAAGCGTTGCAGCGGTTAGAGACGCAATCGCTGCTGGAACGGGACGGGCGGTCTCTGATTGTGGCGTCGCTGGACCACAACCAGATGGCAGAACTATATGTCGTGCGACGCGAATTGGAGGGGCTCGCCGCAAGGCTGGCGGCCAAGCATGCGACCGAAGAAGAAATCCGGGTCCTTCAAGATATGGTAGATGCCGATGATGCGCTGGTGAATGACCCGTCTGCGCTTTCGCGTGCCAACCGCAGGTTTCACGAGCAGATCCATCTGGCCTCGCACAATCGCTATCTGGTGCAACAGCTTGATCTGGTGCACAGGACCATGGCGTTGATGGCGACTACATCCCTTGCGGCCGAGGGGCGCGGTGAAATCGCGCAGAATGAGCACAAAAACATCGTCGACGCGATTGCTGACCGCGATGAGGCAGGGGCCCAACAAGCCCTGCAGGACCATATCTCGGTCGCGTTCATGACCCGGCTGAAACAGGATGCGATCCTGCGCGAGAAATAGCAACCTCGCTTTCCTCGACCGCATGACCGTGCTGGGTTTTGTCCCAGAAGAATGGCCGTACCGCTAGTTCCCATAAGCCCTTATAGGCCGCCAGAACACCCAGTGGAAAATAGAGGACCATCATCGGAACCCAGGGCAGCAGAAAGCGCCTGTTGCCCGCGATGACGCCCAGCATGCCAGCCAAAAGATTTGCAGCCTCTGCAGCGAGCAATAAGTAAATGCAGTTTCGCAGAAAATCAGGTGTTGTGATGTGCTGATAGGGGTGCGGCAGATCGAGAAAGGTCAGCCAGAATACCCATAACACCGGGGCAAGTAGAAACTGCCCGAGCGTTCCAAGAAAAAAGGCCTGAAAGCCCAGAAAACGGAGCGGTCCCAGATCGCGCAGCAACCTTAACGGCGCGCGCATATGGACCAGATATGTAACCATGAATCCCTTCAGCCAACGCGAGCGCTGTTTGACCCAGGGCCAGGCCCGAAAATTAGCCTCTTCAAAGGTGGCGGTGCTGACGATTTCAGTCTTGTAGCCAGCCCGACAGAGACGAACGCCCAAATCTGCGTCTTCAGTAACATTATGGGCATCCCATCCGCCCAGCTCGACCAGCTTGTCTCGACGAAAAAAGAATGTGGTGCCACCCAGCGGAACCACAAGGCCCAATCGGGCGATGCCGCTGAGAATCACCCGAAACCATCCGCTGTATTCGATGGTAAAGCACCGTGACCGCCAGTTGGTGCGCGGGTTATAATAGTCCAGAACGCCTTGCAGGCAGACAACATCTTCGGGCGCGGCCGCAAAATGCCGGACAACGGATTCGATCTGATCTGGCATCGGGGCGTCTTCGGCATCCCAGACACCCAATATATCCCCGCGGCAGAAATCCAACGCATAGTTCATCGCACGAGGCTTGGTCGTTAGTTTACCCCGGTTCGGCACCTCAAGTACCCGTACCCAGCTGGGAAGCTCGACGTTATTCAGTGCGGCTTTGGTGACGCTATCCTGCTCTTCAAGCACCAATATGATATCGAGCAGCGCCTTTGGGTAAGTCAACCGTCGCAGACGGGCGATCAGGATTTCTGCGATTTCTTTTTCTTCAAAAAGCGGCACCAGTATCGACACACAGGGCAGGCGGATCGGATCTGCTGTGACAAGACGAGGGTTTCGAAGTGTCAAATGGGCAATCAGCCCCGAGACACGAAGGAGGAGGAACAACGCCAAAGTCGCAAGCGTTGTCCAAAGTAGAGCGGTGAGACCCAGCATTGGGAATGAGCTGCATAAAGTGATTAGCAGAACGACCAACGTGATAGGTCTGGCCCGAGCCGTTGCCGACCAGTTGCGACAGCTTTGTTGCGAATCGACGCGCGTTTCAGCGGCCTCCGTCAGATCGGCGGTAAAATGGCGCGCAATTGCGATATCAATCTGTTCGGCCCCGGCTAGAACCGGGACGATCGTATAGCCTGTATCACCTAACGCAGTTGAAACCGTATCGAACCGGTCAGGCCGCGCCGTTGCAATCAGCAGGATTGGCCCAACTCGCATCCAAGGCAGAACGTTGTGGGTTAGCCAAAACTCCAATGGTTTCAGCGCGCAAAGCTCTTCGGGCGGCGGAGTTTGATCCAGATCGGCAATTTGCAAGCCTGTTTGTTCGGACAGGGCAGAGAGAACTTCGGCCCGACTGGCCCAATCTTCACCAACAAGGATTTCCCCCAACGGGGCATTCTGGCGCGTTTGTAAATGCAACGCCTGTTGGAGCTGAGCCTCTGATATCACCCCTTGATCCCGCAGGCAGGCCCCAAGAGGTTTGCGTGAATGGGGGCCGGGAACCGGTTCCGCCGGTATCTGGCGTTTCAGATTCAGTTCAACCATAAGAATACCCTGCCGCGCTTCACAGACGGCAGGGTTGCTCAAACAGGGTTAATGCCGAGTTAACTCGACTAAATCGCACTTAGGCCTGTGTTTTTTGATCGGCCATTGCAGCGGCGAAACGTTCGAACAGGTAGAAACTGTCTTGTGGTCCGGGTGAGGCTTCGGGGTGATGTTGCACCGAATAGACTGGACGACCCGTCATGCGGATGCCGCAGTTTGAGCCGTCAAACAGTGAACGATGCGTCTCGATAACGCCATCGGGTAGGGATTGAGCATCTACGGCAAAGCCGTGGTTCATCGAGGTGATTTCGACCTTGCCGGTTTCCATATCCTTGACGGGATGGTTCGCGCCGTGGTGGCCGTGGTTCATCTTGACGGTCTGCCCGCCCAAAGCCAGCGCGAGCATCTGATGGCCAAGGCAGATGCCAAAGACCGGCAGGTTAGTGGTTTCCAACACTTCTTTGATCATCGGCACGGCGTATTTACCAGTGGCCGCCGGGTCGCCCGGGCCGTTGGACAGAAAGACACCGTCGGGCTTATGGGCAAGAACATCCGCTGCTGTCGCGGTCGCAGGCAATACGGTCACGTCACAGCCTGCCGATGCCAGGCAGCGTAGGATGTTTCGCTTGGCACCATAGTCGATTGCGACCACCTTATGTGACGGAGCTTCCTGTCGCTGGTAGCCGTCAGGCCAGGCCCAACGCATCTCATCCCAACGATAGCTTTGTGCGCAGGTAACGTCCTTAGCCAGATCCATGCCCTCAAGTCCGGCAAACCCGCGCGCAGCCGCGATCAAAGCTTCGATGTCGAAGTTACCTTCGGGGTCATGCGCCAGCGCTACATGCGGTGCACCTTGCTGACGGATAGCGCGGGTCAGGCGGCGGGTGTCGACGCCCCCAATCGCAATGCGGCCGCGACGGGCCAGCCACGCTTTTAGCTCTTCGGCAGAGCGCCAGTTTGAAGGCTCGGTCGGGTCCCATTTGACCACCATACCCGCGGCGACTGGATCGCCAGTTTCATCATCCTCCGGGTTCACGCCAACATTACCGATATGCGGGAAGGTAAATGTCACGATCTGGCCCGCGTAGGAGGGGTCTGTCATGATTTCCTGATAGCCGGTCATGGCGGTGTTGAAGCACAGCTCGGCCACCGTTTGGCCGGTGGCGCCAAAGCCAATACCGTAGAACAGCGTTCCATCGGCCAATGCCAGACATGCGGTGGGCTTGGACGGGGCGTTCTGGGCCATGGCGCGACTCTCCTGCAAGGTAAACGGACGCATACCTAAGGGGGTTAGCGCGTCGGGTCAAGCCTGTTCAAATTTTAGGCTATTGTTTAAAATCAATAACTTATGAAAGTATCGCCCCTGTTGTGCCCGCCTTTTTGTTTCGATATGGTCGAGGTTCCTTTGCCATGGGGATGGACAGACCATATGGATATGCGATCACGGGTGAATGCCGCCCTGAAGCAAGCAATGAAAGACAAAGAAGCCGAGCGCCTATCGACGCTGCGCCTGATCAATGCCGCGATCAAGGATCGTGACATTGCTTCGCGCGCATCCGTAAATGAAGAGGCCAAAGGCTGTGGCGATGCCGAGGTGCTTGAGATCCTTGGAAAAATGACCAAGCAGCGCAAGGAAAGCGCGCGCGCCTATGAAGAGGGTGGGCGCCTGGATTTGGCCGAGCGTGAGCTGCGCGAAGTCGAAGTGATCGAGGAATTCCTGCCCAAGCAGCTGGATGATGACGAGGTCAGCAAAGCTATTCAGACGGCCATCACGGCCACCGGCGCGGGGTCAATCCGCGATATGGGCAAGGTGATGGGCGAATTGAAAACGCGCTATACCGGTCAGATGGATTTCGGCAAGGTCGGGCCAATGGTCAAAGATCACCTTTGCGCCGCATCAAACGGCGGTTAATCAAGCAGAATCGCGCAGTCTCCGGGTTAAGTCATCGAACAGCGCGATCCGTTCCTCTTCAGTGAGGAATGCACCAATTTCGACCTCCCGGCCGTCTCCGACCAGTGTCACGTAATGGGGCACCGGACCACCGCTCGCGTGCATTTCGGGGCGCGCCCAATATCGATTGCAGGACCATTCCAGATCGTCTTTGCGTGGATTGCGGTGCACGAGGCGCGCCTGCGTTTTATCCAACGTGAGAACCTCGAACACGCTGCGTGCGCGATAGTTCATCTCAAATGCCAGCCAGAGACCTAGTACGGTCAGCAACAAGAAGGGCAGCAAGCCCCACAGCAGAACAGATCCCAGCACCGCAAACAGCGGAATCAGGCCGAACAGAAAGACAGCGAGAACAACCCCCATCGCGCCACGCGGTGGTAAGGAGTTATGCGGCCAGAGGCGCAACTCCTGCTCTGTATCTGAATTCTTGGTCCATCGATAAGGCATGGTTGAAACCTAGCGCAGCAACTGCCTGAGGCGAAGTGCAATCTGTCACACAACGTGTCCAACACGCACCCACGACAACGCGTCGTCCAGCCGGTCATCACCCCAAAACACCTCGCCGCGCACGACAAAGCTGGGTGCGCCAAACACACCCAGTTGGATGGCAGTGTTGGTCTCGTTTTCGAGAGATTGCACAATGTCCGGACTGCGCGCACGTGCGAGGGCTAGGCGGGGGTCCTGCTGACAACGATGCAGGGCTTCGGTGATGGCTGTCTCGGACCCGGCTTCTATGCCGTCTTCAAACCAGAGACTATAGAGCGATTGTGTATACGTCTTTCCCCAGCCTTCGGTCATTCCCAGTAGGGCAACCTGATTGGCCAATGCGAGGTCCGAAATTGGGTAGGGCGCTGGCAAGTTGGCGTGAATATGATACTTGGCCGCCCGGCGCTCTATATCCCGCCACATGTAAGCGGATTTGACCGGTTTGCCAGCGAAGGGGATGTTCTGCTGTTCTGACATTACGGTCCGCACATTGAACGGCCGCCAGTTCAACTTGGCATCGTGTTCGGCACTCCAATCGTCCAGGCGTTTGATCGTCAGAAAGCTGTAGGTGCTACCTATTGAGAACCAAAAGTCGATCTCGGGCATCGTAAACCCCTTCGGTTGACCGGATATTTTGCCCGGACCAGAATACTCTATTTTTGCTGTTCTGGCGACTGCCCCGCTTACACAGGTCAGGCAGGAACAAAAAACCCCGCCTAAATGGGCGGGGTTTTCTTGTCATTCAGGTCGGGATCAGTGCGCGTGGCCTTTATCCCAATCCTCCTGCTTCGGCAGCTGCTCGAACGTGTGTTCAGGCGGCGGCGTTGGCAAGGTCCATTCCAGCGTATCCGCGTATTCGTTCCACGGGTTCGGCCGCGTCTCTTTCGCGCCGCGCAGCAGGGCGTAGATCACGATGCCAAAGAACAGCAGGAACGAAGCGAACGAGATGAATGCACCAATCGACGAAACAAAGTTCCACTGCGCGAACGCTTCGGGATAGTCGATGTAGCGACGTGGCATGCCCTGACGACCCAGGAAGTGCTGCGGGAAGAAGGTCAGGTTGGCGCCGATGAAGAACAGCCAGAAATGAACTTTGCCCCAGAACTCGGAATACTGACGGCCTGTCATCTTCGAGAAGTAGAAGTATACGCCAGCGAAGATCGCGAAGACTGCACCCAAGCTCATCACGTAGTGGAAGTGCGCAACGACGTAGTAGGTGTCGTGATAAGCACGGTCTACACCTGCTTGCGACAGCACCACGCCGGTTACACCACCAACTGTGAACAGGAACAGGAAGCCGAAGGCGAACAGCATTGGGGTTTTGAACTCGATCGAGCCGCCCCACATGGTCGCAATCCACGAGAAGACCTTGACGCCGGTCGGAACCGCGATGACCATAGTGGCCAGCATGAAGTAGGCTTGCTGACGCAGCGACATGCCAACGGTGTACATGTGGTGCGCCCACACGACAAAGCCCAGAACACCGATCGCAATAATCGCCCAGACCATCGGCAGGTAACCGAAGATCGGCTTGCGTGCGAAGGTCGCGATCACGTGGCTGATAAGGCCAAAGCCCGGCAGGATCACGATATACACTTCGGGGTGGCCAAAGAACCACAGGATGTGCTGATACAGGATCGGATCGCCGCCACCGGCCGGATCAAAGAAGGTGAAGCCGAAGTTGCGGTCCATCAGCAGCATGGTGATCGCGCCCGCCAGAACCGGCAGCGACAGCAGAATCAGCCACGCGGTGACAAAGATCGACCAGCTGAACAGCGGCACCTTGAACAGGGTCATGCCCGGGGCACGCATGTTCAGGAAGGTGGTGATCATGTTGATCGCGCCGAGGATCGAGGAGGCGCCCGATACGTGCACAGCAAAGATCGCAAGGTCCATGGACATGCCGCCCTCGGTCGTGGACAGCGGTGGATACAGAACCCAGCCGACGCCCGAACCGAGCTGATCGTTACCACCGGGGCTCAGCAGCGAGGCGACGCCCAGCGAGGTCCCGGCGACGTACAGCCAGAAGGACAGGTTGTTCATCCGCGGGAACGCCATATCCGGCGCTCCGATCTGCAACGGCATGAAATAGTTGCCAAATCCGCCGAAGAGGGCCGGGATAACCACGAAGAACATCATCAGGACACCGTGATAGGTGATCATGACGTTCCACAGGTGTCCGTTGGGGGTACATGGATCGGCCATGAAACCTTCGAGGCACATGTACTGAACACCGGGGTGCATCAGTTCGAGCCGCATGTAGACAGTCATCAGAACCGAAATCAAACCGGCCAGCGCCGATACGATCAGGTACAGAATCCCGATATCCTTGTGGTTGGTCGACATGAACCAACGGGTAAAGAACCCACGCTGGTCTTCATGCTCGTGACCATGAATGGCTGCGTCTGCCATTAGGTGCCTCCTGTTGCAACTACACCGCGCAGTCGGACCTCTCCAACGCGCGGGATTCCTGCTGGTTTTAGATTGCAAGGGGGCGACCTTCAATGGCCGAGTTTGATCTGGATCAAGATTAATTGTCGCGGGCAGCCCATGCAGCCCGGCATTTCAACCTCTGATACTAGCGATTTGGGGGGGCAGTCCACGAATTCAAGTGGTGATGGGGGAATCCCGCTTGACCCGCATCGGGGGGCGGCACAGAACAGCAAAGAAGCGCAATACCGGAGGCCCGTGATGACTGAATATGATCCCGAAAACGTCTTTGCCAAGATCTTACGTGGGGAAATCCCGTCGAACCGAGTTTATGAAGATGATGAAACAGTCGCCTTGATGGACATCATGCCGCGCACTGATGGGCATGTGTTGGTCATCCCAAAATCACCGTGCCGCAACATGCTGGACGCGTCGTCCGTAAAACTTGCGGCAGTGATAGCGACGGTTCAGAAAATAGCACAGGCCGTGAAGGAAGCGTTTGAAGCTGATGGTGTAACTGTTCAGCAGTTCAACGAAGCTGCGGGCGGGCAGGAGGTGTTTCATCTACATTTCCATGTCCTGCCCCGTTACGAAGGCGTATCGATGCGTCCACCGGGCAAGATGGGTGATTTTGATCTGATTGCCGAACACGCTGACAAAATCCGCGCAGCATTGGGTTGAATTCCAAGAAAGTTCCGCTGGCACGTGGGGTCGATAAGCTGCACGAAGGGCCGCAAAGGCAAGGGATTTACAAAATACCGAGGCCCTAAAACGAGAATTGCCGTTCCGATTATGGGGTCGGAACGGCAGACTCGTAACCAAACACTTCTCGGATTTCGCTGGGCAGCCCTGCGATCACCGGTTAACACACCACTCACTCATGAACGGTCATTACATACTACGTGGTCAAATGGCGTTTGTAAGGAGTGGATGTGAAGAATCCCTGAATTTGAGGCGAATTGGGGCGATTTGAAGGACAAGCCACTATAATTTTCGAAACAGAACGCATCGAAATTCAGCATTGTTGTTTGGGTAATGTTTCCGGATCGTTCCGAGTACGTGGAATCACCTAGTTGTCAAACGCCTTCGGACGCGAACACATCATCAAGGGTCTTTTTTAGTGCCACGTCGACGTCATCCATCGTTACGGGAAGCCCGAGGTCGACCAATGATGTCACACCGTGTTCCTGTATGCCGCAAGGTACAATCCCACCGAAATGAGACAGATCTGGTTCAACATTGATTGATATTCCGTGGAAACTAACCCACTTCCTCAGACGTATTCCGATGGCTGCAATTTTATCCTCGGCGGTCTGTCCCGCTATCGAAAGCGGCTTGTCCTGCCGCTGAACCCAGACGCCCACGCGGCCCTCCCGTATCTCACCGGTGACGTTGAATTCGGCCAGGGCTGCAATCACCCAGGCCTCAAGTTGCTGAACAAAGCGGCGAACATCACGGCCGCGTTTACCCACGTCCAGCATGACGTAAACGACGCGCTGACCGGGGCCGTGATAGGTGTACTGACCGCCGCGCTTGCTCTCATAGACCGGAAAGCGATCCGGATCGGTCAGATCTTCACGCTTGGCGGAAGTCCCCGCGGTATAGAGCGGTGGATGTTCCAACAGCCAGATGCATTCATCGGCTTCACCTGCCGCAATCGCGGCAACGCGCGCCTCCATAAAGGCAGTGGCTTCGTCGTAGTCGATCAGCCCATCGGTGGTTTTCCATTCCATGCTCGTTCCTTAGACCGTCTGCGGGGCAGGGGGAAGGGGTCAGGCGGCCTCGGCCAGACAACGCTGCAACACCTGCGCATAGGTGTCGGCGCCTTGCGCGCCAGTCAGCAGATATTTCCCGCCAAATACCATCGAAGGCACGCCCGAAATGCCTCGACTGGTCCAGAATTGTTGTTTCTCACGCACCGGCTGGGCGTGTGCACCCGACTCAAGCGCCGCGCGTGCCGCATTCGGGTCAAGCCCCGCCGTTTCGACCGCACCCAATAACACGTCGGCGTCAGAGACATCCTGCTGCATGGTGAAATAGGCGTCGAACAAGGCCAGTTTAAGCGGATGCTGACGTCCCTGCGTTTCCGCCCAATCAAGCAGTTGATGCGCGGCAAAGGTGTTCACAATTCTACTGTCATCGGTGAAATTGAAGGTAAATCCAAGTTCAGCCCCTAACGCGGTCAACCGCTCGCGCGCCTGCTGGCTTTGTTCGGGTGTCGAGCCATATTTTTCGGCAATATGCTCTCGCAGGTTCTGCCCCTCGGGCCCCATGTTGGGGTTCAGTTCAAACGGATGCCAGCGTAATCTGGCCAGCACATTCTCTTGCTTCAGCGCGGCATCGAGTTGACGAAAACCTACGATACACCACGGACAGACCACATCCGAGACGACATCAATCTGCACGGTAGGGCGGGAATCGGGCGAGGACATGGGCTGCTCCAGATTGCATTGTGTCGCGTTTAGATATTGCTAAAGCGCGCAAATTCAATCGGCTCTGTTTTTGCCTCTTCACATCGCGTGGCACAGCGTCTATACGCCCCTCTACCAAGTCATTGGCAGTGCGGTCGTGGCGGAATTGGTAGACGCGCAGCGTTGAGGTCGCTGTGGGGTAACACCCGTGGAAGTTCGAGTCTTCTCGACCGCACCAGTTAATTATTGAAATATTATGTAAAACAAAAACTTAACGATAATTTATATTAGCTGGACCACCCTCTAGACCACCTTATTTCTGACGCTCAGGTGCTGAATGGGTGCAAGCAGTATCTACTTTCGACAAATGTCCGCATGTTCCGCGTAGCAGCGGTTCAGTAAAATTTGTCGAGCTTCCGCTACGAGCCCTAAATACGAATAAGATGACGAGCGCCGCGGTCGTCGCTCAGGGCGGGTACCGGAAGTTCGTTGCTTTCGCAAAGGAACGACGAGCTGAGGAACAAGCAGACTTTGATCAACAGGCCTGTTTGGATCCTGCCAGCTCAGGTCTCGCAATAAGGTGCCGAGTATGTCGTCGACTGGCTGTTGGTTGCGGATAGGAAGATTTTGAAACCCGAAGAAAATGACACTAGCCGCACCTCGCAAACCTGGCATGGCATCGGGACAACATTTTTTGTCAAATGGCCGCCGAAGGTTCCGCTCCTTTGGATTAAATATTAACCTGCGAATATGAAAAACTTAATTTCCCGCGGCATATCGAAGGCTCTTGGCCGTGGCAAACAACAGCCACTTGAAAAGCTTGAGGCTATTAGGCCGGGAATTAAGAATATTCAAATGCCGCGGGAACAATCCGAAATCCTGTCGCGCTGTCTGTCGATTGATCTGGAGATCGATCCCAAGGAAGCCAAGTTATTTGCCTTTGCAGCCGTGCCGGAAGGCGATGGAGTGGGGATTATTCATCGGAAAGGTGACCCGAAGACCGCGCTTGAAAAGCTCGACTTGTTTTGCGCCGGTTTCGCACATGTCATTGGGCACAATATTCTGCGCCACGACCTGCCGCATCTCTTGGCGGTCTCACCGCGCTTCGCAAAGCTCGCGGACGGACCGATTGATACGCTTTGGCTCAACCCCTTGGCGTTCCCGCGCAATCCCTATCATCATTTGGTCAAACACTACCGCGATGGGCGGCTTCAAAGTGGTCACGTCAACGATCCCGAGCTCGACGCGCGTCTTGTATTCGAGGTTCTTCGTAACCAGATCGAAGCCTTCGTAACGCTGAACACGTTGTCGCCAGAAACGGTGATCGCCTATCACTGGCTGTGCTGCCGAGGTCCCAGTAGCGTCGGATTTGATCGGTTGTTCAGCGACGTGCGCGGGGCGTCCATCCCGACGGAAGAGGAGGCGCACGAGGCTATTCAGGCGCTGCTAAAATACGTGGCCTGCGGCAAGCAAGTGGACGCTCTGCTCGAGCGGCTCTCGGACACTGGGCTCGGTTGGCCTATGGCATATGCCCTTGCCTGGATTTCGGTCGCTGGTGGGGATTCTGTTATGCCGCCTTGGGTGCGGGCGCAATTCCGTGACGCAGCACGGCTCGTCAAAGACCTGAGAGATACGAATTGTCGTGATCCGCACTGTGCCTATTGCGCAGAGCACAATGATCCCACCCGAGCACTCGAACGTTGGTTCGGCTTCCCGAGTTTCCGCCCAGAACCAGCCGACGAGGACGGACGCCCGCTTCAAGAAAAGATCGTGGCGACAGCCATGGAAGGCGGCAACCTCTTGGGTATCCTTCCAACGGGCACGGGTAAGTCCATCTGCTATCAGATTCCCGCGCTGTCTCGGTTCGACAAGACCGGGGCCTTGACCGTCGTAATATCGCCGCTTGTGGCGCTGATGGCGGACCAAGTTCAGGGCCTGGTTCGGGCCGGAATCTCCTCGGCGGTGACTATTAACGGGCTATTGTCATTGCCCGAGCGTCAGGATGCGCTTGACAAGGTGCGGCTCGGGGATGCTGCGATCCTTTTGATTTCGCCCGAACAACTGCGCAGCACAACAGTTCGGTCCGCTCTGGCACAGCGCGAGGTGGGGCTGTGGGTGCTGGACGAGGCGCACTGCGTGTCTAAATGGGGACACGATTTCCGACCCGACTATCGCTACGTTTCGCGGTTTATCAAGGAAAGCTCAGGCGAAGAACCGGCTCCGGTGCTTTGTTTGACCGCGACAGCGAAGCCAGACGTCGTGCAGGACATCCGCAGTCATTTCAAAGAGCGGTTGGGGTCCGAGCTGGTGTTGATCGACGGAGGCGCATCACGGTCGAACCTGAGCTTCCAGGTGCTGCCGACGCAGCGGGCAACCAAGATGACCGACATCCTCGACACGATCGAGGCTAAGCTTCCGCGTGAGGGCGTGTCGGGAGCGGTCGTCTATTGTGCGACCCAAAACGCTACCGAGCGCGTGGCGGAGTTCTTAAAACAACAGGGCATCGCCGCTGAAAGGTATCACGCAGGCCTCAGCCCCGATGAAAAGCGTGAGATCCAGGAGGACTTCCGCGTCGGCAATCTCCGCGTGATCGCAGCCACCAACGCCTTTGGGATGGGGGTCGACAAGCCGGACATCCGTCTGGTGGTTCACGGGGACGTGCCTGGGTCGTTGGAAAACTACCTGCAAGAGGCGGGTCGCGCCGGGCGGGACCGCGAGCCTGCAAACTGCATCCTATTGTTCAATACCGAAGACGTTGATCGTCAGTTCAGCCTCAGCGCGCGTTCTCGACTCGCGCGGCACGAAATCGGCGCGATCCTGAAGGCGCTTCGACGACTTGACGCTCGGACTGGAAAAGGCGGCGAAATTGTCGCCACACCCGGTGAGATCGTTCATGAGGAGAAAGAGCGAGACTTCCAGCGGGACAGCAACACCGACGATACGCGGGTGAAGACGGCCGTCGCCTGGTTGGAAGAAGCACACCTTCTGAACCGCGAAGAAAACCGGGTGCAGGTGTTTCCTGCCTCGCTCCGAATAAGGAGCATGCGGGAGGTCCGTGAAATCCTGGCATCCGCCGAGATTACCGAGCGGCGGCGCAAGGATCTGGCCGTAATCGTGCAGCATATCATCAACGCGCCGCAGGAAGAGGGCATCACCACGGACGAGCTCTGCGGCGTCAGCGGGCTTACGATGTCGAGCCTGCGTAAAGCCTTGGCGGATCTCGAGGCCCTGGGGATCGCAAAGGACGACACAAACATCACCATCTTCGTGCATGTAGGCGTCGAGAATGCCTCGTCGAAGCGCTTCGAAGCGGCATCCCGGTTGGAAGCTGACCTGATTGCAGTCCTTAGGGAGCAAGCGCCTGACGCGGAGATCAATGAGGCTGTGCCCTGCCATCTGGCCTCAGTGGCGCAGGCCTTGCGGGAGCGGGGATACGCCTCCGTACGGCCCGATATTGTCGAGGGTTTGCTCCGTGGGATGGCGCAGGATGGCCGCGACATGGACGGCGGAAAAGGCAACATTGGCCTGCGCAAGGTGTCCAAAGGCAGTGTCATGGTGCGAATCCAAAGATCATGGGGGGTAATCGAACAGACCGCTCAACTTCGCAGGCAGGCCGCAGAGCGTTTGGTTTCACACTTGATAAACAAGGTTCAGGCAGGTCTGCGTCGGAAAGACGTTCCTGTCGAGACCACGCTTGGCGACCTTCTTGCAGCGATCAACAGCGATGCGCTGTTGCGAGCATCTGTCAATGATCCAGCAAAACTTATGGACCGGGCGCTTCTTTGGCTGCACGAACAGCAGGTGGTGACTCTGGGCAAGGGATTGTCCGTGTTCCGATCCGCCATGACGTTGCACATCAATCCGAAAGGCGGCGCTTTTACCACCCAACATTTCGCGCCGCTCGAAGACCATTACACCGAACAGACAGTCCAGACCCACGTGATGGCGGCTTACGCGAGCAAGGGCATCGACGATATCGATCAGGCCCAGCAGCTCGCGCATGACTATTTCGAAATGGAGCAGTCCGACTTCATGAAAGCTTGGATGCCGGGGAAGATTTCAGAGTTCCGACGGCAGGCAACGCCTCAGTCTTACGCCGAGATCGTCGACAATCTGGGGAATGCGACACAAGAGCAGATCGTGCGTGACGACCGCGAACAGACCAATGTCCTTGTGCTCGCAGGGCCGGGATCGGGCAAGACACGCGTGTTGGTCCATCGCATCGCCTATCTGGTTAGGATCAAGCGCGAAGATCCAAACGGTATACTGGTGCTTGCCTACAATCGTCACGCGGCCGCCGAGATTCGGGAACGCTTGCGTATGCTGATTGGCGAAGATGCTCGCTTCGTCACGGTCTTAACCATCCATGCCTTAGCCATGCGGTTGGTTGGCGCGAGTTTCGCCGGACGGGTAGCGGCCGACGAACCTGATTTCGAGACGCTTCTGATTGATGCGGCACGTCTCTTGCGTGGCAACGGGTTGGACAAAATCGAGGCCGAAGCCTTGCGAGAGACTTTGATCCAGGGGTTCCGCTGGATTCTCGTAGACGAATATCAGGACGTGGGGCCAGAGGAATACGCCTTGATCGCAGCGGTGGCCGGTCGCAGTATCGACGACCCCGATCAACGGATTAGCCTGTTCGCGGTCGGCGATGACGACCAAAATATCTACGCGTTTGCCGGCGCATCGGTGCGCCACATCCGGCAATTCGAACAGGATTATTCAGCCAAGCCGGTCTTTCTGACTGACAATTACCGCTCGTCGAAAAACGTCATCAGCGCAGCGAACGCCGTGATCGAAGGATCTCGGGAACGTATGAAAACAGGGCATGGGATTACCGTCGACAAATCGCGGCAAAAGGACCCCGCAGGGGGTATTATGGAAAGCCTCGATCCGGTTGCACAGGGACGGGTCCAAATCCTCGGCTGCCCGGCCGGAAATGACGCTCAGGCCCTTGCGGCTGTCAACGAGATGATCCGCCTGTCAAAACTGATCCCGGATTGGAGCTGGAAGGGCGCGGCAATCATTTCTCGTGATTGGCGCAAGCTTCTGCCGGTCCGTGATTTTGCCGAGGCGCATGGAATTCCAGTCGAAATGGCGAACGAAAACTTACCAAGTGTTTGGCGCACCCGTGAGATGCGGAGGTTCATCGACGGCCTACGCGAGAGGCACGCAGCCTTGGTCAGCTTGAGCGACCTTACCGAAACCCTGAACACAATACCCTCAAGCCGTTGGACTGACCGGATCGGCGAGGGACTTGGCCAACTTGCGCGTGAAGTTGATGGCAAAGCGCTCCCGAGCCCTGACGTGATGGAATGGTTTGCTGAATGGTCGAAAGACTCATGGGGCGAGCAGCGTGGCCTCAAGTTGTTGACGGCGCATCGCGCGAAAGGCCTCGAATTCGACGATGTCGTGATCCTGGATGGTGGTTGGGAACGGCCCTCGCGAAACGAAGATCAGGACGCGCCGAGGCGTTTGTTCTATGTCGCCATGACACGTGCGCGGCGCAATTTGATCGTCATGAGTAACGACAATCACGAATATCTTCCCACCGAGTCACCCTCCGTTGTCACTCGGCACGTGGTGCCCAACTTGGCGACAGCCCCCGGCCCACGACGGTTCTTTCAGTCGCCCGAAATGAAGATGGTCGACTTGTCATTTGCAGGCCGCCAAGGTGATCGGCACATCGTTCACCAGGCGATCGCTGAAGCGCAGGTCGGCGCGCCAGTCAGGCTCTCCTGTGTCGGAGATCGCTGGCAGATCGAGGATCTTCAAGGGCGGGCCCTCGGGCGAATGGCAAAAGCATTCGCTCCCCCGATGGGCACGAAATTTGTCACAGGCGAGATCGCGGCCATCATAAATTGGCGTAAGGAGGATGCTGATGAGCGTTTTCATCACCTGATGAAACGCGCCAATTGGGAAGTCGTGGTGCCTGAACTGATATTCGAAGAGGTCAAAGGGGCTGAATCGGTCTTCGGAGAGCATCAGGACGGCAAGTAAAGTCGGTCAAGCCGTCGATCGCTGCGCTTGCATTGAAGGACTGCTCGGAGCCGTTATCACACATCCCAACAAACTGACTTATCGGCAGCTTTGTCCGCAGAGCGGTCTTTCGAACAAAGCGCAGCAAATGGCCGCTCAGAGCCCAAAGTGACTGATTCTGCGTTCGGCACAAATGTCAGTACTGCGAAGGAAACGGACACTTGCGGCGATTTCAATGCCAACCTTAGCGTCAGTCGGGAGCAGACACTGAAAATTTTGAGCAACGACCTTTCACTCACACCCAAAGGTAATTGGAGTCAGCTAACAAGTATGGGTTGTGCCGGCTGATCAGAATGTCCCGGCCTGCACCACTCCGTGCCCCAAACGACCGCTGTGAGACAAGTGGCCTGATTTTCGTGCGGCGGCTTTGGCGTTATTGATATCAAGCGGCTGCGGACTCGCGCGCCAATGTGCAGCAATCAACCCGCCCAGCAAACCGCAACTTGCGGAACTACCGGTGTTAAGCACATGCGCGTCTTGATTTTCGCGGAAGTAGCTTGGTGCAGTGAAGTCCGGCACTGGATTGGTTCCAGGGGCATCGGAAGGACCCTGTGAAGAGCTGCCAATCCATTGGCCCGTTGCATCTACAGCCCCAACGGTCATCACATTAGGCAGCGCATTTGGAAACCAAATGCTCTTGCTCGGACCCCGATCATAAGGTCCGGCTTCGGGGTCAAAATGGAACAAGCCTGTATTCCCTGCAGCAAAGACGGTGGCGACTTGGTTAGAAGACGCCATGAAGTTAACGAGCAGGTTGAGCCAGTTGTTGGGCTGACGGCTAACAGGTTGCTCGCTCGTCTCGCGAAGACGGTTCTTGATTCCCCACGCATTGGCCACAACAACCCGATCCCCAAAATTTTTTGTCAAGATTTGAACGATCTGGTCCAAGACCGCGCGCAGCTGAAAGTACAGAGCGACCGATGTCCAACCCACATCCCCCACCCGATTTGGCACCACTGGAACGTCATAGAAGATGATGGGCTTCTCAGCCGGCCCTAGATTAATATTCGTCCCTGAAACGGACAGAATATTCTTTAGGATCATGTGCGCATGCCATTGAGGTCGCGACTGATGGCGATCCCTCTGCTCCGTCGGCAAACTGCCTTCTGGCGGCAGCGGAAAAAGTTCGAACTCTGGCAAATTGGGCCACTTTACTTCCACCGAGTCCCAAATAACGCCGCCATAGCTGCCCGATCCGGCTAGTGTTTCAACATAGTTTGGATCCATGCCTTGATCGATGACAAAAACATGAACTCGGTTTAATCGGTCCGGTAGGCTTGATACACCTATGGCCTGCAGGGCTTCGGCACGCCGCAAGAAGTTGCTGCCGCCATGAACACCCGGTAGGCGGTGCTGCTGAGCCCGTGCACCATCCGAAAAGAAGGAAATTGGAATATTCGTGCACTCGGCAATCGGTAACTCATCTGTTTCGCCACCGGCAACCGAAGGTTTGAGTTTCAGTTCTTTCCTTAATGCAAGGATCGCACCTTTAAGCGGGAAATCAGATGAAGTGAACCCTTTTCCATTAGCCCATGAATGCAGCCGGTTCGGTTGAACAAGGGTGATCTTCTCGATCTCCCCCTTCTCAACTAGGGCCTCAGTCGTTTGGTATTTATCGAAAAAGTCGTTTCTCTTAATCGAAGCCTCTCTGTTATCCATTCCAGGTTCGATACCGATGAGATGATTGGCTGAACCAACCCAAAGCGCATCGACAAATTCTTCGGCTCTTTCTAAGTCCTGCCGGCGCACAAACTCCTCGATATCCTTAACGCTGTCGGCAAATAAGAAGTGATTCGGCTTGTCCATCAATTCACTACCTCAGGGTTGGGCTCGCGCTGGGCAATAGATTTTGAAATCAACTGTAATCTATCCTACACTACCAAATAGTTTTGTGTATTTTTTTTGTCCAAAGCGCGAGCCGGGGTTTAGTGTTTCAGATGGGTGTCAAAGATCCGCTGCCACTGATTGATGACACCCTTTCGGGAGTGACACAGCACCGCTGTGCAGTTGCTTTTCTGGATGTGGTCGGTTTTTCCAGCCAGATGGGCGTGGACGAGCAGGCGACCTATGCGCGCTGGAAACGTGTGTCGCATCGCGTGCTGCGCCCACTTCTGCAGACCCATGCAGGCCGGTTCGTGAAATCGACGGGCGACGGGTTACTAGCCACCTTTGAATCTCCGTCTGATGCCGTCGCTTGGGCCCGCGCGGTTCAACGTGAAGCCCGTATTCGTGGCGAAGGGCTGCGCCTCAGAATCGGTCTGCATCTGGGCGAGGTGATTGAAGATACTGATCACGACGTTTTCGGCGAAACTGTTAACATCGCGGCTCGGCTAGAGACCCGTGCTCTGCCCGGCAGCATCCTGCTCAGCCGTGCAATTTTGGATGCACTACCGTCGGCGCAGGACCTATTCCTAACACCAACAGGCCCGCTTCGGCTGAAGAACATCCGTGCAGATATCGAGGCGTTCCATCTGGCCACGGACGCGCGAGATCTACGGTCTCTTAAGCCGTTCAACGCCGCCTCTCGCCTGCCATCGATTGCCGTTCTGCCGTTCGTTGCCGACCCCGACAGCCAAATCTTTGCCGCGGGGCTGCTGGACGATCTCATTTCCTCGCTCAGCGGCGTGCAGGAGCTGAATGTTATCGCTCGCTCTTCGGTCAAGGCCTTGGGCGCTGCCAGCGCACTTGATCCGCGGACAGTGGGCGAGACGCTGGGGGTCGACTACCTGGTGACTGGTGCCCTGCAACACTGCAACAATCGCCTGCGCGCGCGGATCGAGATCATCGATGCCCAGACATCGGACATAATCGCAAGCCATCGGCTGGATTTTGCAGAGGATGACATCTTCGACATGCAGGATCGGTTCCTGCAAGAAATCGTTGCGCTGGTCGCACCGGAAGTGAAAAGGGCGACTCTGGCACGTGCGCGTCGCAAACCGCCGGGCAACCATTCCGCCTATGAAGCCACCCTGCGTGCGCTCGACAAGGTGGCTAGCCTCGATCGGAAGGATTTCGAAGCAGCCCGCGTTTATCTCGAGGCCGCAATTGAGGCTGATCCTGAGTTTCCGACGCCGCTGGCTTGGTTGGCGCGCTGGTTTACGTTGCGGGTGGGTCAGGGCTGGTCGGAAGATCCGGGCGCCGATAGCGCCGCGGCGCTGCATTCCGCCAAGCAGGCGATCCGGCTTGACCGACGCAACGCGCTGGCGCTGGCCACATTTGGGCATGTCACCGCCTACACAACGCGCGATTATGATACCGCGATCAACTATCTGGACCGCGCAGTCGCAGCGGGACCAAACAATGCAATCGCACGCACCCTGCGCAGTGTCACCCTCAGCTTCATGGGCCGTGCCGACGAAGCACGCTTCGAGGCTGAGGCCGCATTACAGCTTTCACCCTTCGACGATCAGTTGTTCCAGTTCTTCGCGTTCCTGTCGCTAGCCTGCTATTGTGGCGATGCCTTTGAAGACGCAGCCCGATGGGCTGAGCGCAGTCTGGCTGAGAACCCCAATTACACAAACGCTCAGAAGCTGCTGATTGTCTCGCGCGCCGCGCTAGGTGAAATCGCTGCTGCCCGTTCTGCAGCGAAAGTTCTGCTGGCGGCCGAACCGCGGTTTACAACCGCTGCCTATTCCTACGGCCGCCCGCCCTTTGCAGAACCACAGCGGACACAGAAACTGATTAGGCATTTCACCCTGGCTGGCATTCCTGAAGGACCAGCTGAAAGCAACGCATAGCTCAAAGGATAATCTTATGGCCACAGCAGATGGATTTGACGCGCTGGATGCATTGGATGCACTCGATGCTCTAGATGCGCTTGACGCGCTGGGATCACATCGGGGCGGAGCCACGGGCGGTGGTGGCCGCCCCTTTGGTGTGTCGCCCTATACTGAACCAAGCCCCGAGTCGTCGGGCTTGGACAAACATCAGCAGTGGTGGCATGGTGATCTCTGGCCTGCGGCCAACCCCGAAGCGTGGCGCGATCCTGGCTCTGCTAACGAACGCTATGCCCAACTGCATGAGGTCTACGAATTCGCATACGGTCGCGGCTTTCCCGACAGTCACTGGTCGATCGAGCCATTCGCGGATGCGATGCTGGCGAAGTTTGTGGCTGAAAGGACCGGAACAGGCGCCGCTGATCCAACCAAGCCAAATGACAGTTGGCGGAACTGGCCAAGACCCACCGTGGCAATAAACGCTGGCACCGACGAAACAACCTTTTTAGAGCAAGTTCACGACTTTACGAGTGTTGGCGAACTTGAAATTGTTACTCATCCAGCGATACCCGCCACAACACGCGCAACTAAAAATCCCTTTGGATTGAAGTATGAGCTGATCGAGTTGGTCTCGCTCATGGAGTATCGGGGCGCTGCGATGCGTGAGGCGCTGGCGCAACGCAAAGGTATTGGCAGCTATTTCCGGGCGATTGTGCCGTTCAATCGGGTAACCCACCCCAACACTACTTTGGCACTGGCCTGCGCAATGCGTGTGGGTCAATTCCTTGCCATGCACTACAAATACGAACTCAAACGCCCCCGTCCTTCGCAACTTGCTCCGCATCTGGTGCCGCCGGTCCCCAACCCTGGGCACGCGGCTTTCCCCAGTGCGCACGCGACCGAGGCGTACATGGTGGCCCGCACGCTCGAGGCAATCCCTTTCGTCAAAGGGATGATCGCGGATCACAAAACGAAGGACAATTCCGCCCTGAAACGGAATCCCTTGCAGGACATGGCCCGCCGAATTGCGCGCAACCGCGAGGTACTTGGTCTGCACTACCCTTCAGACAGCGAAGCAGGTCGGCGTCTAGCCGACTTTGGCCTCTGGCACCTTTTGAACGTACAGGATTTCAAAGATTTGATGGACGCAGCGATTGACGAGTGGCCTAAGTAGCTTGGTCTTAGCTTTACAAGAGGTCCTAAAGGGTCATGTCCGAAGAACTTGGGTCGAGGCGGGCATGGGGCCTTCGAAGCTTCTTTTCATGAAAATACAATGTCCCTTCACGTGTTTCAAAATCAGCACTGGAGACATCTGTCTAGCGATGATGCTGTATACTCGGTTTCTGCTCTCGCTTCGGAATGTCGAAGAGCTTCTAAACCTGCGAGGTATCGACGTCAGCCACGAAACTGTCCGGTATTGGCGGAATAGCTTCAGGAAACACTTTGATCTGCGTCCTGAACGGCTGATCGCCCACATGGTGTATCGGTCGGGACCATTGCTCGGCTGGCTGGTCGACGAAAAGATCGCCCCATACATCCTGGTGATCGACAAGGCCAGCCGAACGGATGGTACCTGGTCCCGCGTTGATTTCAAATGGGACGCCGCGGTAGCTTTAACTGGCCGGGCTGCTGTTTAGCTCAACGGCATCGGATGGCAGCTTTCGGGCTGGTCGCGACAGGTGAGTTCATGTTGCGACTGCGAGGCCTCCAACAATAGACGTGGTCCGCTTTGGGCTCACAGCGGTGATACGCAAGGATATTCCAGATGACGGATTCGTCCGCGACTCGGACATTGCCCGGGTCTTATTCAACTTCCACTATTTGGTGCAAGCTGTCGCTGAGGTCGGAGATAATTATTAGGTCCAGATGCTGGGTTGAGGCAAGCCAGAGTAGTGAATTTGTTGTCCAGTGTTCGTAATCTGTCCACAGGGACAGCAACGGCGCAAGAAAATCAAAAGTTTCAAGTTGGAAAACTATCGAATTGTCATCAAATCCTTATTTACCAATTCTTCGTCAACGTGGGGTCGAAAAAATTGCAACAGTTGCAACTCAATCCTGCAACTTCGCCGACACGAACCCAAACAACATGAAGGCTGGCCAGAACAGAACAACGGTCGCCTTAGCGAATAGCAGAGCCGGGTCACCGGAGCGTTCTTGCTCCGATGCCTCATTATGCCATTCCAGTGCCGCTTGATCTTCCGGGATGCGGCTGGGTAGTACGACCCGCCGCCAAATTCGAGCACCAAACAACAAGTACGCTAGCGCGACGATCACCTCAGTCATGTCCTTAGCCTTTCTGTTCGCGCTGGGCGATGAACTCAGCTTTCTGGCGTTGGCGCACTAGTTTCTCGCGCTGAGACCACTCATCCATTTCGGTCCTTGATACCCGAATTCGGCCTTTGACTTCGACACGCTTGGCCGAGAGCCGGATTTTTTCATCAACGTTCTGGCTGTCGGCGATCAGGGCGTTAAGACCCATTTGACGGAGTTCCAGTTCCCCGATGCCGTCGCTCAACTCAACTTTTTTCCGCCTGATTTTCATGCCCTCAGCAGACTGTTCAAAAAGTATGCCCGCCAATAGCGCGTATTGGCCTTCTGGGGTGTCAGTGGGCGATTGTGCCAGCGTTTGCATTTGATCGTCGTTGGAAGTTTCTTCGGTCATGGTGTTTTCCATTTTGTCAGAGGTGGAACCGTCAGCCAAAGGCTTCCGGGGTAGTTCGCGTTTGCTCCTGCCGGTGGTCTTTTGAGGATTAGGTTTGGTTTTCCCGGCCTCTGACAGCGTACCGCTCCTTACCGGGGTATATGGCTAATATAAGGGTGCCAGAGTTTGCAGCGGGAAAAGCCAATAAAAGCCGGTTTTCTGCGTCAGACTTTGCTGCATAGAATTGAGAATTTGATTGTGCCTGCATCAGATTTTGCAGCAGGGTTGCGTCAAAGTCTGCTGCGGGGTTTTTCATTTCAACGCCTCCCGAAAAGATACGATGTTACCTAGCTTCGAAGAACCAAATCTGCTCGCATCGCCTCGCGCGTGACCCGGCCTGCAGCTTTTTGCGTATATCTTCACCTCATAATCGTGACCTGCGTTCCAATGCAGAGGTTCGCTTGTGGCCGAACGGTTTGTGGTTGGGCGCATGGTAAGCCGCCATTCCGGGGCTAGTGCTTTGCCCTTATGAGTGCGTCAACGAAATTAGCTGCCGCTCTTGTGAAGGCTGATTAGCCGCGAATTTTGAGATAAACGTGCAATAGGGGCTTAAGAACTGTGACGACCATACAAACAGAGTTGGGCGTCAAAACTTGAGTGAATTAATTCAAATAGAGTGCGCCCAATCGATGAAGCAACTGAATATGTTGACAGTCCGGCGGTCATTGGCTTTTTTGTTTCCGGTTTACATCAATTAGAACAACTAAAACGAACAAAACACGAGAATTTCTCGGTGCTTGGACAGCTCATCCCTTATGATGTTCATAGGAATATCGCGGCCTGCAAGTAGTAGGCCTATTTGCCGAAAGTTGTAAATCTACTGCATCTTCGGAAGTGTATTTGGTAACGAGTGTGCTGTTTCGATCGTATGATCGGGACAGCATTTTCTTTTTGGAGTTGCTTTGGCAATACACAGACTCCTTCATTTTACCACTGACGATCTCGAGTTTGCCACGAGGTCTTGTGATCATAGAGATAACTTCACCACCGAAAATCCGCTACTGAATCACGGGATTGCTTCAAAAATCCAAAGTGATGTGCCATCGAAATTGCTCGGCAGGAATCCGTTATCGTTGCTCCGGTTGCGTGGCGCAGGGTAGTGAGGTGTGCTCTTCTCCGGTGGAACCTACTTCGTGTCCGCTTATCGCAGGCAATTTAATGAAAAACTCTGTGCCTTCACCAAGTTTGCTTCTGTAGTCTATTGTTCCGCCAAAATGCTCAACAATTTCCTTTGAAATGTGCATCCCGAGCCCTGTACCGCCTGCGTGACGTTCATCGGAGGAGTCTATCTGGGAAAATCGATCGAAAACTTTGTCATGGCACCCCTCAGGTATCCCGATGCCATGGTCTTTGACGAAGAGGCGAATATTCCCGCCCACTTTCTCGCATCCGACGGTTATCTCGCCTCCATCAAGGGAGAATTTAGCTGCGTTGGAGATAATGTTGGCCAACACCTGAAGCAGGCGGGAGGGATCACCTTTAACGTACAGATCATTGTTTCCCCTTAAGTCTTCTACAATTTCTACGTTGTGAGCACTGGTGTATCCCATGTTACAGGCAATCGCTTCCTGAATCAGCGCATGTACATCAACAGTTCCTTCACGGTAATTCATCTCGCCCGCTTCCATTTTTTGAATGTCCAACACATCATTGATTAGGGATGCGAGCCGTTCGCAATTTTTACCTGCTAAATGAATGAGGCTTTGCATTGATTCTGGAGCTTCACCCAATGTGCCTGTGTTGATTAGGTCAAGTGATCCCTTGATCGAAGTGAGAGGCGTACGCAGTTCATGGCTAACTGTCGATATGAACTGAGTTTTCGCAATGTAGGCCGCTTTTGTTCTTTCGTGCTCTGCTTTGAGCTTTTCGAGTTGTTCCAAATTCCTGCGGTAGAGCTTCAGAAACACCATCGAACAGTCAATCAGAAAGTACATTACAAAGATAACGGTGAAGAAGTGCAGCCAGAGTTCAGATGAAAGCTCGGGGCGTTCGATCCAGATATCCTTGACGACAATCAACATGAACGATACGCCGTACATGGTCAGACGGATAATCATTGCCCACAGAAACTGATGGTTGTTCATTGCTGCAAACAACGCCGCAGCAAACAAGAAGAACATTGGAGTAAAGTGGCCACCGGCGGGCTGTGCGAAAGCAACTGAAACAGCATACAGGCAGATTGCGGCCGCGCTGAGGATCGTGTTCAACAGAATCCAAACAACCATCATACTAATTGCTTTGTGCTGATCTGGCTTCAAGCGTGGTACGCGTTTGGCCAGCAATAAATCTTGCGCTTCGCAAATGAGGATTGTCCCATAGAACAGCATGGCGTTAATGGGATCGAAGAAGAACCCAGTCAAAATGGTCGTGGCCAGATAAATAGCCTGCCGCTGCCACAGAAGCGCAAAGCTCATGGCAGTATAATCTATGATGTTTTGCAGAAGCCGGTTTTCCGTTTCA
Source organism: Ruegeria sp. AA3 (assembly GCF_056542905.1). NCBI lineage: Bacteria > Pseudomonadati > Pseudomonadota > Alphaproteobacteria > Rhodobacterales > Roseobacteraceae > Ruegeria > Ruegeria sp. AA3. Next base: position 145,288 of record NZ_JBQGAQ010000001.1, read on the forward strand.
CCGGCGTCCCGGTCCGGCAGATTGGCGTCGATGGCTGTCATCCAGATGTCTTCGTTTTTCGCGCTTGGAAAATACCATTACCGGCACAATGAGGACTTAGTTGGTCTGAATTGGGTTCACAGTTTGGCGCTAATCCCTTGAAGGCCACTGGGATTGTTGGCTTTTCACGCAAGATTCTGGTGTGAGAGGTTAGAAAATTTTTGTTGCGCAAATGCAGTGTGGGGCGCCCAAATTTGACGATCTCGTTGCTAAGTACATTTTTTTTTATCTTAATGTGCCAGAAAGATGGAGAAAATCTAAAAGGGTTGGGGTTTGACTGCAGTTGAATTTACGAAGTTGGGGCAGGGCGCAGTCGCTCCTGTTTCGGCTAGGCTTGCGAAAAAGCCGGTGACACTGCTTCAGTTTGCAAGGTCCGCTGGTCGAAACATGTTTGAAGTCATCCCGGCCGAAACTCTGCGTGAAACTTATGTTCGTGGACCTTTGAACATACACTATATATGCGATCCTGAAATAATAACCGAGTTACTTGTCGGGCAGGGCCGTTCGTTTCCCAAAGCCAAGTTCACTAAAGACATTATTGGATCGGCTGTAGGCAACGGTTTGATACTCTCTGAAGGGGAAAAATGGCGTCAACAGAGACGTAGATATTCTCCACTATTCGCCGCCAGGAACCTCCCGGTTCTGGCTCGGCATTTTGCAGAGACTGGTGTTGAGATTGCAGATTCATTGGCGGAACACGAAGGCCCCGTAGATGTTGCACAAATTGCGCCTGCATCAACGTTGACGAATATTTCTAGGGTGATTTTTTCGGGTAACAAGAAAGTCAGTTCAGAGCAAATACGCGTGGGGCTGATCAAGTATTTTGAGTACATTTCTGATTTGTCTCTTTTCGATTTAATGGGTTTGCCAAAGTGGGTGCCGCGCAAGAATTGGCTACGCAGCCTAGCCCCGGTCACCAATATGCGGAACCTTGCCAGACAGGTTATTGATCAGCGTCGCTCCGAATGCCGCAGCGAGCCACAGGATTTCCTCGATTTCATGATTGAGGCGTTAAAAACAGATTTCGAGGATGAAGCGACTACCGTTGACAACCTTTTAACCTTTGTCGTCGCTGGTCATGAAACTTCCGCCAACGCTCTGGCCTGGGGGTATTATCTGCTGGCGTTGCACCAAGATATGCAAGCTAGGGTTAGACAGGAAATTCGGTCCGTTCGCCCAAAAGGCCTAGTGGAATTTTCGGACCTGGAGGCAATGCCACTCCTGCGCGCCCATGTAAAAGAAACGCTGCGGCTTTACCCTTCAGCCGCGTTCTTTGCTAGAGACGCATCTGCCGACCTTGAAATCAAAGGGGTAAAGATTGCAAATGGTGACGCGCTGTTCTTCCCAGTCTACTCTTTGCACAGAAACGAAAAACTATGGGATGCTCCTGACCACTATCGACCGGAACGGTTCTTGGGGTCTACACAGCCTCGAGGCCAGTACATTCCATTTGGAGATGGTCCCAGAATCTGCATAGGTGCTCAGTACGCTGAAACTGAAATCATGGTACTTATGGCTTCGGTGCTCCGTCGAATAAATTTTTCGATTACAGAGTCTGAATTACCGGAACCAGTTTTGACATTCACCATGCGTACCAGTGGCCCACTCATCCTCAATGCCGAACGGGTTCGCGAATAAAGTTGATATCTAAACTCCAGTGCCTGACCTTTGATCGACGTCAGGCCTGGTGATGGAATTAGCTTACTGCCGGCGAGTGAGGTAAGTGTTATCGCCGTACAGCTCACGCAAGACTACATCAAACAATCTATCGTTGACCATTTCTTTGCGATGCGGTGTGGGCTCTGGAAATGTGGAAGAGGTTGTAACCAGGCCCTTTCTGAGATTGGCCTCACGATGATTCACTTTTTTGATAGCCATGTCCAAAGAGGCGAATGCTCCAACCTTCGTAAAAGAACGAAGCGATACCGGTGTACCTTTCACCACTTTAAGATGGACAGATGCGCAGCGGTTGCTGAGAACAGTCCCTAGTTCTTGGTTTAGGAAAGCTTCGGTCGGAATATTCTGGGTGCGTTCCCGCCCATGTGTAACAACGAGAAATGTGCCACTTCCGCGATAGGAATAGATTCCTCCAGCAGCCTGTGTTGTTCTTTCAATGCAGAATCCAATGTCGGAAACAGATCGCCGAAAATCACCAAAATTCCCCAGATCAAAGTGATACTCGGCGTCACGATATTTGATTGCGGTGACCCAGGTGTCAAATCGACGCCTCCGTGAAAGCTGCTCGACATAGTTGTCGAATTCGACATACCCCAAGCATTGTTCCTGCTCGTCGATAGACAAAGGATCCTTGAAATTGAATTTCTGGTTGAAATCCAATTCACTGCGAAGATTTTCTATCGACGCCGATGAGGATTGGGTTTTCTTTCTCTCCATCATCAGAAGGTGAGCAGCGTTCATTCGGCTGCGCAATTCAAAGAAGTCGAAGGGTTTAGTTACATAATCAAACGCGCCTTCCAAAAATGCCTTCTCGATGTTCTGCCTGTCATCAAGTGCAGTCAGCATTATGACAGGTGTTTCCAGATTTTCCGGCAGGTTTCGGATTTGTGAAAGCAACTCTATCCCTGAGGTTCCAGGCATCTGAATGTCAACAAGCAGACAGTCGAACGGGGATTCTGCTGCTTCTATCATCCCAAGCGCTTCATCAGCTGAACTGGCAGCAGCCACATTGCAGTTTTCGAGTTCAGGAAGCGCTGACTGGAGCAATTTCAAAATGTCAGGATCATCATCGACCGCCAGTACAGTAAGTGCGGTCTTTCTTTGTGCTCGATGCTCTAAATTTCTTTGGAACCGATCACTGCCAAATGTGGAATGTCTCATAACTGGTGAACCGCCGATATCCTCATAACGGGTTGAACCTATGAGGTGAGTGGGTCGAAACCGCGGCAAAAATTGAGAAATTCTTCGTAGAAAGGGGTTTTTTCTTGACCTTTGTTTGACGCAAACGGCCTCAGCGACGAGTTGCCTGTTTTTTGTTTTGAGCGGCCGTGGCGCTTTTTTGATGATATTTATTCGGCAATATGTTCGCGTCTAAGAACAATTCACGATCTCAAAACAACGGAATTGAAATGCGATTGGGAATTTTAGCATCAATTCTGGTAACGCTGCTAACATGCATAAAAGCCACAGTTTCCCAATAGCCTGAAAATAAACCCTAGTCGCAATGAAGTCAGCGTTGGGCGTTAAAAAGTATAATAGACGATCCAGCAGCGGGGTTGTTCAATTTACTTGTAGATGTTGAACAAAACTGACTGACTGACGGTGCCATCGATAGAGAACTTTGCGCCGACAGGTGAGGCATTGATACCCAGTCGCCGTGACCACCGTGCCCAGACTGAAGGAACGATGCCGAGTATGCTGGATGCACCACCTTCCATCGCGACAGTAGTCATCTGGTGAAACAACTCTTGTTGAACCTGTTGCCTGCGTGATGAAGCTACATCTTTTGTCACGAAGAAACGGGATGCTTCCCAGACAGATTGCTTTACCGGGGCTTCAACAAACAGAACGTCAGATGGGATATCTTTCAGGATACCTCTTTGTGCGTCGCGCAGCATATAACTGTATACCCCGCATTGTGCGGTCGTGGGCAGAAGTCGCACACCTGCCAAAATTTCACCAAACTCGTGCAACACAACCCATCGACAGGCTGGCGTGTCGTATTGGTCGAATTCCATCCCGTCAGCTTCGCCGACTTGCCACTTTAGCTGATCTATGAAAATTGACTTTCTGGTTTCGAGGTATTTTGCCAGCAGTGGGCCATACTCGTGAATATTGCGAAAGCTAAGCGTAGTCGCACGAATATTGCCAACGTCACTACGTGGCATTGGCTGGCTACTTCTAACCGCGAAAACTTCTATTCGCGCCGATTTACTCGGAGCGCTCGAAGTGGCGTTAGCGGGTGTCAGTTCCGGAAATCCCTCCGGGACCGAGTATGTCTGCTTAAACCTGAGTGGACGGTCCATATTTTGCTCATATTATTGACGCACTTATGACAAGATTCAGCTCGGCAAGTCCACCAACCTATGCGGTAGTTAACCGAATTGATGAATGGGTGTGTCCAAATCTCCTCTCTCCCAATGGTTGAGTTCGCTGACAGATCAATTACGCAAGATTTTTTTAACTTTTCTTTTCACCCGCAGGCTTCATTCATTTCCGCGTGTGCAGCAACATTTTGAAAAAAAAGCTTTTTTGCTTTATCAATTAGAGCTTACACTGGATCAAGTGCCGTTTCGCTGTCTGATGAAATTTCAAGGCAGCCCTGACTGCTGATAAAAGCAGTCATCAAAATGACATCCAAATTTCGAGGGAGTTACTTTTCTAATTGCGTCCTCGGGCTGAGAAATTTGTACAGATTAAAAAAAATGTGCAGACATAAGGAAGTCTGCCTAATGTCACCGTTTTGCCACCTTCGTAAAAGAAAATAAGAGAGGATGAGTAATCCCTGAGTGTTTTATGCGCCAGCCAGCCGTTGCCTTAAAGTCTGCAATGCCCAACGGTTGGAGAGGTGTAAGAGGTTGATGAATAGTTATGCGTATACTTGCTGTAGACGACGATCCTAGCATCCTGGAGTTGCTAGATAAAGTTCTTGAAGCGTTCGGGTACAAAGATGTCGTTACCGCCAGAAGTGGTCGGGAGGCCCTTGAAATACTGTCGAGACCAAATGAAGCGTTCGACTGCTTATTGCTTGATGTGCAGATGCCGCAAATGAACGGCATAACTCTTTGCGAAGAAGTGCGAAAATTACCAGAATACACGTACACGCCCATTATCATGGTGACCGCCATGGTGCAAAAAGAGTACATCGACGAAGCATTCGGAGTTGGGGCAACGGACTACGTTACAAAGCCTTTTGAGTTCTCGGATCTGAAGCAGAGGTTGTCTGACGCCTATAGAATGGCAGCGGAACGCAGAGCCGCAATCGAAGTGCTGGAAGCTGAAGCGGATTCTGAGTTGTGTTTTGGCAATAGTCCGGACGTTCGCTTAAGTGATCCGCAATGTTTCGGAGATTTGCCCGGTTGCATTGGGTTAGCTGAATTTGAGAACTACGTAATTCAGCTTTCAACGATGCACTCCATGGCTGCAAAGCTTGTGGCGGTGAAATGCATAGGCGCCGATCAAATCTATGAGACGAGCACGGTCAGTGAATTCCGTAGTGCCATGACTTTAGCTGGTACCGCGCTTCTAACAGCCAATCAGCAAGGGCGCAAAGTAGCGACCTATTGGGGAAATGGCGTATTCTTGATGATCTATGACAATCAAATTGATTTGAGTGTGGACCAGTTGGGTGCTCCGCTTCCGGAGGCATTGAAAGAAATTTCCGGTGACACCACTTCAGGTCGGCCAATTGGCTTCCAAGTTAGCGAAGAAGTTATGCTTAAAGCCAAAACCAAGATGGAGGCGTTGTTCTTGATAGACAAGGCCGTCGAAATGGCTGAAATGTCGGAGCGTCAAGCGGCGAATATCGGTTGAAAAACTGCATATATGGATGGTGATTAAGACCAGGCTGTTGGTGTAAAAAATACATTTGAACGCCCTGAGTTTTTCATTTTTCTGGTTTGAGTAGATCCGCGCGCTCGTTCATCAGACGTTCAACCTTTGTGCTTTTGGTCTACTTTGTCCGATCTCAGTGCCTACCCGGCAGCAACAACTCGGAGAAAGATCGCGTAAGCTTCTTCTCGAGATCTGATCTGATGCGAGATCTGGCGTATTCGCCTCTCTCTAATTTCCTGAAGGTTTCTTTCGCGACCACGGTCAAAGCGTGATCGGTCTAAGCAGCTTCCCGGCGTATCCGTTCTTGTTCTTTGATCGGGTCTTTGCCTTGACGGGTTATGGGTCGCCATTACTCTGCTTCTTGGCGTGAATCTTCAGAGTTATGGCTGACAGAGCGCCCAAACCCATCTCTCTGCGACGCCTGTAGACATGGACCCGAAGCAACTACTTGCCAGCATCACCGTCCTTTTTGGCAGCCAGAGGTTCTCGCCATCCAAGTACTAGCCGGTTTGAGTGTTCTTCACTTGCAAAGATAACAGCTTGTTGACTGCTATAATTGGTCCACCCCAAGGTCCAACTTTTACTGTAAGACACAGTGATCCATCTAGAGACTACTGGAAGCCTCATTATGTTGTTTTAAAATTATTCTTCTGGTTTTTCGAGGAGTCCGGAAACAGGCGTGTTTAAGTTTTCAATGCATCTCGACCGCACCAAAATCCTAAAATCGTTACCCGATATTGTCAGGTGAGACGGGCGCCCTGTGGGTTGAAGCGATAGGTTCGATCCTGAGCATAGCCGAAATGTACGGATTCACCTGCATTAACCTGATGTTGGCCGAATAAGCGCGCGGTGATCTGATGGTCTTGCATCATCGCGATCACGTTGGTGTCTCCGCCCAGATGCTCGACATGAGTCACGTTCGCGGTCAGGGGGCCCTCGTCGGTCAGGTATAGGTCTTCGGGGCGTATTCCCAGTGTCGTGTCCGCGCTGTCGCCGATCACGCTGGCGGGGAAGAAATTCATCGAGGGCGCGCCGAGGAAACCTGCGACGAACTGGTTGGCGGGATTGTTGTACAGCTCCATTGGGCTGCCGACTTGCTCAACGCGCCCGTCGCGTAGGACGACGATCTTATCCGCTAGGGTCATCGCCTCCGTCTGGTCGTGGGTGACGTAGATCATTGAAGCATCAAGCTGCTGATGCAGATTGGCGATCTCAAGCCGCGTATTCATGCGCAGGGCGGCGTCCAAATTGGACAAAGGCTCGTCGAACAGGAACAGTTTGGGTTCGCGCACAATGGCGCGGCCGATAGCGACGCGTTGGCGTTGTCCGCCGGATAGCTCAGAGGGGTAACGGTCGATATAGGGCTCAAGGTTCAGCATCTTGCTGGCCTTGGTGACCCGTTCTTCGATGACCTGCTTGCTCTGACCTTCCTGTTTCAGCGCCAAAGACATATTTTTGCGCACGTTTAGATGGGGGTAGAGCGCATAGCTTTGGAACACCATCGCGATGCCGCGTTTGGAGGGCGGGGTTAGGTTCATAAGTTCTCCGCCGATGCGAACCTCGCCCGAGGTCACATCTTCGAGCCCCGCAATCACGCGCAGAAGAGTGGATTTGCCACAGCCCGAAGGTCCAACGAAGACGACGAATTCTCCGTCTTCGACTTCGATGTTGATATCCTTAAGGACTTCGACGGAGCCGAAGGACTTGTTCACGTTCGTTAGCGTCAGGGCGGTCATGTGTTTGCCTCTTTCAGCGAAATTGGTTGGCCGGTGCGGATACTTGTATCGGCAGCCAGACAGATGGCCAGCGATTGCACGGCGTCGTTCATGTGGCGGGTCAGGTCGATGTCTTCAGCAATCGCGCGCAGCATATATGCTTGTTCGGCATCGCAGAGCTCCTGATGGCCGGGTTCATCCGGCATGTCGATTGTCTGGTCGCCTTCGGGGCGATGGACCAGAAGGCCGCCGACTTTGGTGTGGCCGTCGATATCGGCTGACGCACCCTTGTTGCCATCGGTGATCGAGACGGAACCGTTCGGTGAGACAATGTCTTTCACGAAGAATGCGGTTTCAGACATCATCGGGCCCCAACCGGCTTCGTACCAACCGACGGAGCCATCCTCGAAGATCACCTGAAACTGGCCGTAATTATACATGCCTTCGGCTATCTCATCGCTTAGGCGCAGGCCCATGCCGTGGACGCGCACGGGGTCTGAGTCCGTGATCTGGCACATCACGTCGACATAATGCACACCGCAATCGACGATGGGCGAGGTGGTCTGCATCAAGGCCTTATGCGTCTCCCACTCGGCCCCGCTGCTTTGCTGGTTGAGGTTCAGGCGGAAGACGTACGGCCCGCCCAAGTCGCGCGCCTCGGAGATCAGGCGCATCCATGAGGGGTGATGGCGCAGGATGTAGCCGATGACCAGTTTGCGTTTGGTTTCAATGGCTTTCGCTACAACGCGTTTGGCATCAGCCACAGTCGTCGCGAGTGGTTTTTCAACGAAGACATGCGCTCCGGCGTCCATCGCAGTGCAGGCGTAATCAGCATGGCTGTCAGAATAGGTGGCGACGACCACCAGATCCGGGTTGGTCTCAGTCAGAGCTGCCTGAAAATCTGAATAAGCCGGATAGCCTGACAGGTCAGGATGGTCGACGCGACCGGATCGGTTCACCAACCCAACAATCTGCGCGTCCGGATGGGTGTGGTGGGCCAAAGCGTGGCTCAGCCCCATATTGCCGACGCCAGCGATCAGAACTTTGGTCATTTGACAGCTCCTGAAGTGATGCCGCGGATTAACTGGCGTGAGAAGATGACATAGAGCACCAGCACCGGCAGGATCGCCATGCTGAGTGCCGACAGAACCGCGTTCCAGTCGGTGACGAACTGGCCGATGAAGACTTGGCTGCCCAGTGTTAGTGTTTTTGTTTCCTCAGCTGGGGCGAGGATCAGTGGGAACCAGAGGTCGTTCCAGATCGGGATCATGTTGAACACGGCCACGGTCGCCATAGCAGGGCGTACCAGAGGCAGGACCAATCGGAAGAAGATCGTGTATTCTGACAACCCGTCGACGCGACCTGCGTTTTTCAGGTCGTCCGAAACCTGCCGCATGAACTCGGACAGGATGAACACAGCCAGCGGCAGACCTTGAGCGGTATAGACAAGGATCAGCGCCCAGAGGGTGTTCACCAAACCGGTTGCGACCATCATCTCAAGTATTGCAACGGTGCCGATGCGGATCGGGATCATGATCCCAAGCGCCAGATAGAGGCCCATCAGGGTATTGCCCTTGAACTTGTACTCGCTCAGCGCAAAAGCAGCCATTGCGCCGAACAACAGAACAAAAGCCAGCGATACCACGGTCACGATCAGCGAGTTCTGGAAGTAGAGGAAGAAATCCCCTTGTTTCATCACCGTCTGGTAGCCGATCAGCGAGAAGCTTTCGGCATCGGGCAGGGCGAGTGGTTCGCGGAAAATCGAGCGGCGCGTTTTGAAGCTGTTGATGATGATCACGAAGACCGGGAAGAGGGCGATCAATGTGTAGAGGATCAGCGCCCCATGCATGGCGGCCGTGTTCAGCGGGTTATGGCGTGCTTTGTTCATCCGGCGATCCTCACAGCTGATACCGGCGCATCCGGGTCTGGATGCCGAAGAGGTAGATACAGACACCCACAAGGATGATGGCAAACATGGCGCCAGCGATGGCGGAGCCCATATGCGGGTCGCCCAGTTGCAGCTGGAAGCCAAAGAAGGTGCGGTACATGAAGGTGCCCAAGATATCGGTTGAGAAATCCGGGCCCGCCAGCGCGCCCTGCGAGACGTAGATCAGGTCGAATGCGTTGAAATTGCCTACAAAAGTCAGGATTGAGATGATTCCGATTGAAGGAATGATCAACGGCAGTTTGATCTTCCAGAATGCCGAGGCTCCGGTGATGCCGTCTATTTCTCCGGCCTCAAGGATCTCTTCGGGGATCGACAGCAGGGCGGCATAGATCAACATCATCGGGATGCCGACGAATTGCCAGACCGAGACAAGTGCCAGTGTCGTCAGCGCGTATTCTTCCTTGCCCAGCCATGGTGCAAACAGAGACTTAAGACCAACGGCGTCCAGCATCGAAGGTGCAATGCCCCAAAGCGGGGACAAGATTAATTTCCACGCGAATCCGACAATGACAAAGCTCAGAATGGTCGGAATGAAAATCGCGGACCGGTAGAGCGCCGCAAACCGCAGGCGGGGATGCGAAAGTAGTGCCGCCAGAGCGATCCCGATTGGGTTCTGCACCAGCATGTGGATCAGGAAGAACCAGAAGTTGTTGCCCAAAGCGTTCCAGAACTGCTCGGACCAGATTGGATCGAAGAACAGGGTGCGGAAATTCTGCAGGCCCACGTAGATACGTGTCTGATCAACCTCGGTGAACAGTGCGAGGCGCAGAGTGTTGAACAAGGGGAAGATCATCACCGCCGTATAGACCAGCACCGCAGGGGCGAGGAAAACGGCAATGTGCCAGCGTATGCGGCGGGTCTGCATGGGAATCTCCGGGGAAAAAGGTCCGGACGCGACGCGGTGGCCGCGTCCGGTGTGAGTGGCCTAGGTGTTACTGATGCGGTTCGTACCAGCTGGCCAGACCGTCCTGCAGTTGCTGACCCAGCGCTTCGGGTGTCTCTGCACCCTTGATGGCTGCAACGGATGCACCCCAAGTCTCGTTTTCGAGGTTCGGCGTGCCGCGCGACAGGATTTGGTAGGTCGAACGGATCGTGCTTTCGCACTCTTCGCGCCAGCCAACGATTTCTTTGGCCAGTGGATCTTCCAACTCGACCGGAGTGCTGGATAACGGGAAGAAACCGGGTAGGGCGTTGCCGAATATGCTGGCAAACTCGGGGCTTGCGACCCAAGCCAGGAAGGTGCGCGCAGCTTCTTGGTTTTCGCTCGCCGCGTTCATGCCGATGCCGATATCGGTGTGGTCCGAAATATAGCAAGTGTCGCCTGCGTTCTGGACCGGCGGCTTAAAGGCGCCCATTTCAAAATCGGCCTGCGTGTTGAAGCCCGAGATTTCCCAGCTGCCTGCTGGATAGACCGCTGCACGACCCAGCGTGAACAGGTTCTGGCTGTCGGGATAGGTTTGCGCTTCGTACCCGTCGCCGAGATAGTCGGCCCACTTGGCCAGCGTCGCATATGGGGCAACCCACTGTGGATCGGTTAGCTTCTGCTCGCCCTTGATCAGCGCTTGACGGCCTTCTTCTCCTTTCCAGTAGTTCGGGCCAATGTTGTTATAGCCCATTGTGGCGGCTTCCCACTGGTCATTTGTGCCCATCGCCATCGGGATATAGGTGCCGTCTTCTTTGATCTTGTCGAGCGCGGCAAAGAATTCAGCTTCGGTGGTTGGAACTTCGATGCCCAGTTCGTTGAACGCATCCTTGTTGTAGATGAAGCCGTGAATCACTGACGCCATCGGGACGCAGAAGCTGGCCGAACCGTCATCGGTTTGCCATGCAGATTTAGCCACGTCCGAGAAATTGCCCATAGCGTCGAGATCGGACAAATCCGTCAGGTGCCCGTCTTCATAAAGCGCGAGCGACGCATCAAACGGACGGCAGGTGATCAGATCACCAGCCGATCCGGCCTCAAGCTTTGAATTCAGAACGGCGTTGTATTCCGCAGGGGCAGAAGGCGAGAAAATCACTTTGATGTCGGGGTGCTCGGCTTCAAAAGCCGGAATGATTTTTTCCTGCCACAGAGCCAGATCGTCATTGCGCCAGCTTTCGATTGTCAGGGTGGCCTCCTGCGCATAGGCACTTGTGACCAACGCCGTACTCATCAGAGCAAGGCTCAGAACTTTGCGTGTCATTTGGTTTCTCCCAGGTTGATGGTTTCTTGGTTTTGCTTAATCCGCTCCAGGGCGGGGCGGAGGTGATCATTCGCGTCGTGCAACATGGCCTGTGCCTCGCCCAGTGTCGGGACCCCTGCTGCAAGCAAGGCGGCGCATTTCAGATTGCCGCTGGCCGTCATCAATGCTGTTTCGGCTTGTTCGGGGTCAACTCCGGCCAGTTGACAAACAATTCCTTTGGCGCGGGCGCGGAGCTTGTCATTATCAGCACGCAGATTGATCATCATGCCATCTTGAATATGCCCCAACTCCATTGCCATCAGGGTCGACAGCATGTTCAGCGCGATTTTTTGTGCCGTGCCTGCCCCCATGCGGGTCGAACCCGATACCAGCTCGGGCGGTGTGGAAAGCAGAATGGGGTGATCAGACAGCCGCAACAGTTCGGTATCGCCGTTATTCGCGATCCCGACGATAGGGGCACCCTTGTCGCGCGCGATCTGGGCTGCGGCAACGGTATACGGCGTCGTACCGCTGGCAGAAACAGAGATCAAAGTGTCTTTGGGGGACAGATCCACAAGATCACGAGCAAGAGTGCTGGTCGCATCTTCAGTATCTCCGGGCATTTCGACACCCGTTGGCATACCACCTGCCATATGAATGCGTATTTGGCTTGGAGGTATTGAATAAGTTCCGCCGAGTTCCAGCGCATCCGAAGCGGCCATCAGGCCAGATGACCCCGCCGCGAGATAATGCAAGACCCCGCCCGTGCGGATCGTTTGCGCCATTGCTTTTGCTCCGGTGCAAATGGGGGTGAGCGAGGTGAGCGGAGTGGTCGCGGCCTCAGACTGAGATAGGGCTAGCAACTCGGCAACTTCGGCCAAGGGGCGCGCGTCTAGCCCGATCGCATCCTTGTGCAGTTGTTCCGTTACTGGCGTTGCCACGTGATTCTCCCCTCAGTTCTGGACATCATACCTTTTAGATACCATTAGTCTACCATTTTCTTTTTGTGTCGATATGTTTCAGAATTTCAGCCATAATTCTGTAATTTGGTCGCAATTGGGTCTTCAAAAACTTCAATAGGTATTATAAAGGTATTTCTATGAGTCGTCTTGCTGATACCATAGTGCTCGCTGTAGATGGCGGTGGTACGCGTTGTCGTATCGCTGTTTCTGATGGTTCCGTTGCTCGCCAAGTTGAGGTGGGGGCCGCGAACGTCTCGACTGATTTCGAAGCAGCTTGTGCCGAGCTGAATCGCGGCATTGCGGATCTGGCCAAGCAAGCCGGATTGAATGGCGCAGAGATTGCAGGGACGTCGGCCTATTTGGGGTTGGCTGGGATCACGGGCAAAACGCTGGCAGGGCGTCTTGCGGCGAGGCTGCCGTTCGAACGCGCCCGAATTGAAGATGACAGGCCCTCCGCATTGAGGGGTGCGCTTGGGTCGAAAGATGGTTTCGTGGCGCATTGTGGTACTGGGTCGTTTCTCGCGTCACAGAGAGATGGTCAGAGTCGCTTGGCCGGTGGCTGGGGGCCGGTATTAGGGGATCAAGCTTCGGCGCAATGGGTTGGCCGACAGGCTTTGGCGCGCACTCTCGATTGTGTCGATGGCATCGCGCCGACCTCCGAGATGGCGAATGGTCTTTTGGCACGCTTTGATGGTGCTGCCGGGATTGTAGGGGCTGCATCCATGATGACGCCCACCGAGTTTGGTGCGCTGGCCCCTGTAGTCACGCTTAGCGCTGAGCAGGGGGATGCGCTTGCACGCGCTATCATGGAAGCCGGTGCACGATATCTGGCGGATCAGATCGAGGCGATGGGCTGGAAGCCCGGTCTATCGATTTGTCTGACCGGAGGGATCGGTCCGCAATACGCGCCTTACCTCTCAGAGATCATGCAGCAGGACCTGACTGAACCACTGGGCGATCCATTGGCCGGTGCAATCGCGCTGGCCCGTGCGTTTCATGAGGAGATCGAACATGAGCGTTGCTGACTTCCTGAAACCCGAAGGATGGCTGGGTCAGACCGCTGGTCCGCGTTATGTGCAATTGCGCCATCGGTTGGAGCAGGGGATAGAAGAGGGCATTCTAGCCCCGAACAGTTCACTTCCACCCGAACGCGAGATCGCTGAGCTCACGGATCTGTCGCGCGTCACGGTGCGAAAGGCGATTCAGGAACTGGTGCGCAAAGGCGCGATCGAACAGAGGCAGGGTTCAGGCTCATTCGTGCGTCAGCCTGTTGCACGGGTTGAGCAATCATTGTCTCACTTGACCTCATTTACCGAGGATATGGAGCGACGTGGTTTTGAAACAACCTCGACCTGGTTGGAGCGCGGGGTGTTTCTGCCTTCTCCGGACGAGATGTTGGCACTAGGGCTATCGACCAATGATCAGGTCGCCCGAATTCATCGTTTGCGCGCTGCCGGAGGACGGCCAATGGCGTTAGAGCGCGCAGCTTTGCCGCTGGATATCCTGCCCAACCCGACCGAAGTCACCGGGTCCTTGTATGCCTTCCTGGAAAGATCCGGGAACCGTCCGGTGCGCGCTATCCAAAAGATCTCGGCCATCAACCTTGAAGCCACCGAGGCACGCTTGCTTGATGTTGCAGAGGGCACAGCGGGGCTGCGCATTCAGCGTACCTCATACCTCGAAAGCGGGCGTGTCGCCGAACTCACCCGATCCATCTATCACGGCGATGCCTACGATTTTGTGGCAGAGCTGCGTTTATCAACCTGAAAGGCGGGACATATGTCCACCGAAACAACTCAAATGCGACGGGAAATCAACGAGATACCCTTCGCCGTTGATCGACTTTTAACCGAAGGTGCCAGGGCGATCTCCGCGACTGCTGGCGCGATCCGCGAGCATGATCCTAATTTCCTGATCTCAGTCGCACGCGGATCGTCGGATCATGCCTGCAGCTATCTGAAATACGCGTCTGAACTGCTGCTGGGCCTGCCCATGGCGTCGGTCGGGCCGAGCGTCAAATCGATTTACGGGGTAGACATGCGCTGCCCCGGCGCTTTGTGTATCTCGGTGTCACAATCGGGCCAAAGCCCAGACATCGTTCAATTGACACAATCTCTGACTGAAGGTGGATCATACTCGGTTGCAATTACCAATGATACGGGATCGGCTTTGGCCAAGGTCGCCTCTTCGGCTCTTTCGATCCACGCAGGCGCTGAACTGAGCGTGGCTGCCACCAAGACTTTCGTCACCTCTCTGGTTGCCGGGCTTTGGTTGTTGGCCGAGGTCAAGGGCGATGAGGAATTGCTGTCTTCGATCCACAAACTGCCGGACGTTTTGTCGCGCGCGATCACATGCGATTGGGGCGCTGTCGTAGACGCCGTTGATGGCCAATCACTGTTCACGCTTGGGCGTGGCATGTCCTGGGCAATTTCGAATGAGGCGGCTCTGAAATTCAAGGAAACCTGCCAGATCCACGCGGAAAGCTATTCCTCGGCCGAGGTATTGCATGGTCCGGTTTCGATTGTCGATAAGGGGTTTCCAGTAATTGCCTTCGCCTCAGGTGATGCGGCCGAGGCCAATATTGCCGAGGTTGCGGATGCGCTTGCGGGCAAAGGGGCAAAGGTCTTTGCGACAACCAACAAGGTGGCTGATGCTGTGTCGCTGCCGCATGTGCGCACATCGCACTGGATGACGGATCCGGTTGCCTCGATTGCGTCTTTCTACGGTATGGTCGAGGCAGTAGCCACGCGGCGCGGTATCAACCCTGATGCACCACGCCACCTGCGGAAAGTGACGGAAACGGTATGACGGCTGCGACGATCACCTTCGCCGGAGGGCCGATTTTCGACGGCAAAATGCTGGTAGAAGGGCACGCGGCCCGCTTCGTCGACGGGAGGTTGGATTGCATCTTGCCCGAATCTCAGCTGTCTGCGGGTGAAGTGATCGAGAACCTGTCGGGTGACATTCTCAGCCCCGGTTACGTAGACTTGCAGGTCAATGGCGGCGGAGGTGTCATGTTCAATGATGATCCGTCAGTCGAAACACTGCGGCGTATCGCAGGGGCACATCGCCAACTCGGGGCGACATCGATCTTGCCGACGTTGATTACGGATACACCTGAAAAGACCAGAGCCGCGATTGCGGCCGCAACGCAGGCCACCAAACAGGGGGTGCACGGGATTGCAGGACTGCACCTTGAGGGCCCGCACCTGTCCGTGCGTCGCAAAGGCGCGCATGACGCTGCACTGATCAGGCCCATGGAAGGTGCCGATCTTCAGCAACTGTTAGATGCGGCAAAGGTGCTGCCTGCGCTCATGGTCACGATTGCACCCGAAAGTGTCACGACGGCTCAGGTCGAGACGCTTACCAAAGCGGGAGTCATCGTCTCAATGGGGCACAGTGATGCTGCGTTTGAAACCTGTGTGGCGTACGTTAAGGCAGGCGCGCATTGTGCGACGCATCTGTTCAACGCCATGAGCCAATTGGGCAACCGCGAGCCCGGCCTCGTTGGCGCTGTCCTTTCCCAAGGCGCAATATCCGCAGGTCTGATCGCAGACGCGATTCATGTTCACCCAGAGACAATGCGCGCGGCTTTCGCCGCCAAGCAGGGGCCGGGCCGCCTGTTTCTGGTCAGTGATGCGATGGCCGTCGCTGGGACAGAATTGACAGAGTTCAAGTTGGAAGGGCGTATCATCCAACGAAAAAACGGTAGGCTAACCTTGCAGGACGGAACACTGGCTGGGGCTGATCTTGATCTGACCACTGCCTTGCGTGTGTTGACGACAAAAGTTGGAATATCACTGCCCGATGCCTTGGCAGCGGCAACGCGCATTCCCGGAGATATCATCTCGCAAAGAGCCATCTCTGATCTGAGCACGCTCACGCAGGCCATTCGAATTTCCCCGGATATGTCACAGGCTCGACCGGTTGTTGCAGGTTGAACGCCATTTTTGGCGAAACTCATGACACCACAGATTTCGCATCTCGCCGCAGCCGCTGCGGTTGTGTAAGACGTTAGGCAAACACAGTTTGGGAATGTTCTAATGTTTCAAGATATTGGCAAAATCGACATGAGGGCGGCTGCCCAGATTTTGCCATGACCCAGAAGCGAGGCGTTTTCATTGGGCAGCGCAAGGATCGTATGGGTGCGCGCCTGTTGATGATCCTGACCTGCATCCGTCTGGCTGAAGATTTTGAGACCGACTACCGCGTGAACTGGTTCCCACAGGGCGCGGACGCACCGGAACTGGATCAGCCCGAGGAGCTGTTCACTACTGATTGGATGGATGCGCATTTTCTTAATCAGCCAGAGTTCGACGCACTGAATGAGACCGCTCTGCCGATTTGGGCTTTCCAGAACGACCCATCGCCAGAGCGATTGATGGACCATTTAGCCTCGGGCCGTTCGGTACTGGTCGAAGAAGGGTTCGAGGTGCTGGCGTTCCCTTGGGAGGATATCGAAGCCATCCGCCCCCGCTATCGCGATTTCATCCGCGGTCTTGGATTCGTCGATAAGGTTCGTCAGATCATGGATCGGGCCGATGAGAAACTTTCAGGGCAGGGGGTTTCGGCTTATCACATCCGTCGTGGCGATATCTTGAATGGTTTGCCGTGGAAACACTCAACCTGGCCCGCCAAGATCGAGCCCGAAGAGTTTTATGAGGTCCATCTGGAAAAATCCAGGGGCCAGACGGCGATCATGTTCTCAGATCAGCCCGAGTTGATCGTACGGTTTAAGCAGCGGTTTCCGCAGCTTATGCAAATGTCGGACATTGCCGATCTGTCGGGTCTGACTCGGGCGCAACGAGACTTTCTGGAACTCTACGCAATGTCGCAGGCGGATCAGGTGATTGCACCTTATATTTCGGCCTTTTCGATGGCAGCGGCGCGGATATCGGGGCAGCAGCGCAAGGTGTTTCGCGATGTATTGACTGAGGAGGAATTGCAAGGGGCGAATGAGCGCGTCATTGAGCGGGTCGCGCAAGGACCAGCAGAGTTTCTGAACCCTTCGGAGGCTGCGCATATCTATGCAAAAGCGGCGCAATATCTATCGGCTCAGGATCGCTGTGAAGAGGCGTATGAAAGTGCGAAACCCATCCTGGACACCGGGGCTGACAATGCCTTTATGCCGTTGCTGCAATCACTGAATTGTTTTTACCTGTCCAAGTGGCAGGAAAGCGAGATGCTTGCCCGTGAGGGGTTGGAGAATCCGCATCTCTGGCCCGAAGATTATGCCGTCATGTGCGCTTTGCGTGGCGCGATTCTGGGTGTGCAGGGCAAACGCTGGGCGGCGACACGGCATTTCGCAAAAGCGTTCTGGGCCAAGCCATTACGGCCGGATGTTGTAGTGCTGGGTTCCAGAATGTTGTACCGGTCACATCTGGCACATCGACTGCTGCCGCCGGTTGACTGGTCGTTGCAGCGCATGGTGCGTCAGCGCCGTTTTCCACCGTTCAACAATCTTTATCTGGTTCAGCACAAGGTGGTATCATGGCGGCCGTGCAACTTTGATTTCGTTCTGCTGGATTGGGCGGATCTGGCGCTGGATCAACGCGCAAGACGTCTGTTTGATCAGCGTAAGAGGCTGGAAGCATTGAGCTCAGCCTTGGACGATTTGCCTGACGTACCCGCAGACGACCCGCGATTGCAGAGCGCGCAGGTGGTACTGCAAAAGCATCTGGGCAAGGTCTCCGGCGCCCAGGCCATCGACAGAATACGTCGGATAGTAGCCGAAGTGCCGGAAAATACACTGTATCAGAAACGACTAGCCGAGCTTTATGAAGCGGAGGGCGATGCCGACGCCGCCCAAAAAACAATGGCCGAGGCGTTGGCCTGCGACCCCGAAAGCCCATTTCTTCTGTACGCAATGGGCCGTTTGCTGAAGCGGACGGGTCAGATCGGACAGGGCGAGAAGCTGATCTTGCAAGCCGCTGATCAGGATGAAGTCAGTGTCGCCATTCAGGGTATGGCGGGTCAGATCCACATGCGACGTGGAAACAAGAAAAAGGCGCGACCGTATCTTGAGAAAGCGCGCGATCTTTATCCGCCCTACAAGCGGTTTACCAATCAGTTGAACAGGCTTTCGGAGTAGACGCGGCCCTAGTCCAGCGCAATCTCTTGCCGCAGTTTTCCGGTTGTCTTGTCAAAGATCAAAATACGGTTGTCTTCGGTCACGACCGCATACCAGTTGCTGCCGATGGTCAATGCTTGGGCCTTTGCTCCGCCAGGTAACTCGATCTGATCGGGCAGCTTGGGTGTGCGGTCGGATAGGCGGATGACAATCAGGGCGAATGTCACTAGAACCCCGCCAATCATAACCGCGGTCAACAGCATGACCATGCGCCGTAGCAGTCTAAGCTGCGGTGTTTCCTGCGGCTCCTGAGGTTCGGAAGGGACAGTCATGGGCACCCGCCTGATAGAGTTTCAAATCGCGGCCGCTCCGCCGCCCCGCCTTGATAAGGCGCTTGCGCGGGATGTGCCAGCGGAAGAGAACCTGTCGCGCACCCGACTGACACGATTGATCAGCGAGGGGGCAGTGACCGTCGATGGGGCGGTTATCAAAGACCCCAAGGCCAAAATCTCCGAAGATTCACAGATCGGGATTACAGTGGCTGAGGCCGAAGACAGCCATATCGGCCCAGAGGATATCCCTCTGGAAGTTGTCTATGAGGATGACGATCTGATCGTGATCAACAAGGCCGCTGGTATGGTGGTGCATCCGGCACCGGGCTCTCCGA
Source organism: Ruegeria sp. AA3 (assembly GCF_056542905.1). Classification (NCBI taxonomy): domain Bacteria; kingdom Pseudomonadati; phylum Pseudomonadota; class Alphaproteobacteria; order Rhodobacterales; family Roseobacteraceae; genus Ruegeria; species Ruegeria sp. AA3. Next base: position 164,362 of record NZ_JBQGAQ010000001.1, read on the forward strand.
ACGGTACGCTGGTCAATGCGCTGCTTCATCATTGCGGCGAAGATCTATCAGGAGTCGGCGGTGTCAAACGCCCAGGAATCGTACATCGGATCGACAAGGAAACCAGTGGCTTGTTGGTCGTGGCCAAATCGGATGTGGCGCATCATGGGCTGGCGACCCAGTTCGAGGCGCATAGTGTCGAGCGCTACTACCGCGCCATTTGTTATGGCGTGCCCGACGCCAACGATCCCCGATTGCGTGGGATAAAGGGCGTCAGCTTTGAGCCCGGCAACATTGTGCGTCTGACGACTCAGCTGGCGCGACACAAAACGGATCGGCAAAAGCAGGCCGTGCTGTTTCACGGTGGACGGCATGCGGTGACACGAGCGCGGATTGTCGAGGTATTCGGGTCGCCCGGTGGCCTATCGTTAGTCGAATGCTGGCTCGAGACGGGCAGGACACATCAAATCCGTGTCCATATGGCACACGCTGGCCATGGCCTTGTCGGAGACCCGGTTTATGGTGGCAAACGCAAATTGGCAGCGCGTGCGTTCGCGCCCGAGGCGATTGAAGCTGTGCGAGCATTCCCACGTCAAGCGCTGCACGCAGCGGTGCTTGGGTTCGAACACCCAGTTTCCAGCGAAATGCTGCGATTTGAGGCGCCGATGCCGCAGGATATGTCAATGCTGTTGGAAAACCTGAGAAAGCCGCTGAAATAATCTGCAAAGGCTTGTGAAAATCGCAATTTCAGCTTTCCTTTACATAGGGTTAATTCCAGACTTGTATCAGAACCTCTTGAATGTACCGGGTCTGGTACCCATATCCCATGTTAAGGGCTTAAACATTTGTCCAAGGGGCAGAAATAAATGGCAAATTATTCAAATCTTCCAGCACCGACACCTGAAGGTGGACTGAACCGCTATATGCAGGAGATTCGTAAGTTTCCTCTGCTGGAGCCAGAGGAAGAGTACATGCTGGCCAAGCGGTGGGTCGAGGAACAGGATACCGAGGCCGCACATAAGATGGTCACGTCACACCTGCGTTTGGCGGCCAAGATTGCGATGGGATATCGCGGCTATGGTTTGCCGCAGGCCGAGGTGATTTCCGAGGCCAATGTGGGCCTGATGCAGGCGGTCAAGAAATTCGACCCTGAAAAGGGATTCCGTTTGGCGACCTATGCCATGTGGTGGATCCGCGCTTCGATTCAGGAATATGTCCTGCGGTCGTGGTCGATGGTGAAGCTGGGCACAACTTCGGCGCAGAAAAAGCTGTTCTTTAACCTGCGTAAGGCGAAGGCCCGCATAGGCGCGTTGGAAGAAGGCGATCTGCGTCCTGAAAACGTGGCCAAGATCGCCGAAGACCTCGGCGTAACCGAAGAAGAAGTCATCAGCATGAACCGCCGGATGTCCGGTGGTGATGCCTCGCTGAACGCGACCGTCGGGTCCGAAGGCGAAGGCACAATGCAATGGCAGGATTGGCTAGAGGACGAAGATGCTGATCAGGCTGGCGACTATGAGGCGCGCGATGAACTGGAAGCCCGGCGCGAGCTGCTTGCCGCTGCGTTGGACGTCTTGAATGATCGTGAAAAAGATATTCTGACCCAGCGCCGTCTGATGGATCAGGCTGTCACGCTTGAGGAATTGAGCACGCAATACAATGTAAGCCGTGAACGCATTCGTCAGATCGAAGTGCGCGCGTTTGAGAAGTTGCAGAAGAAGATGCGTGAGCTTGCGCGCGAGAAGGGCATGTTGAGTTCAAGTTGATCCGCTCGCATTCGAAGCGCCAACCGGTCTGATCCACGTCAGGCCGGTTTTTTCTTGCCCAAGGGGTATGACAGTCCTGTCCTTCGCTGCTAATGGTTGGTGGCGCTAACATCGCGAGGAGATGGTGATCATGCAAAAGCCGGTTCAATGGGGCATATTAGGGGCTTCGAAATTTGCGCTTCAACACATGGGGCCAGCTATCCACGCCGCTGCTGGTGCTCGCCTTGCTGGGCTGGCCACGTCCGATCCGACCAAAGCGGCGCCATTTCAACAGTTTTGCCCCGATATCAGCGTTTTCCATAGCTATGACGCGCTGCTGGCTGATCCGGGGATCGAAGCTGTCTACATCCCATTACCTAATCATCTGCATGTCGAATGGAGCCTGAGGGCGCTGGATGCGGGCAAGCATGTTTTATGCGAAAAGCCGATGACCATGCGGGCTGATGAATTTGAAACTCTGATTGCCAAGCGGGATCAAACCGGATTGCTGGCCGCCGAAGCTTACATGATCGTGCACCATCCGCAGTGGCAATTAACCCGCAATATGGTCGCCGACGGAGCAATCGGGAAGCTGGTCCATGTCACCGGCGCGTTCAGCTATGACAACCGGGCGGATACTGCCAACATTCGCAACCGCGCAGAAACCGGCGGGGGTGGGCTGCGCGATATCGGGGTGTATGTGATCGGCAGCGCTTGCTATGCGACGGGGCAAGAGCCGATCTCGGTCAGCGGTGCGATCAGATGGGAGAATGACGTGGACGTATTCACCGAAATTCGCGCGCAGTTTCCCGACTTTACCTACTCCGCCTACGTCTCGACCCGAATGCATCCGCATCAGGAGATGGTGTTTCACGGCGAAGGTGGTTTGATCCGTCTGACCGCGCCTTTCAATGCGCGTGTATTTGGCGAAGCAAGGGTCGAGTTGCACCGCCCTGGGCTTGAGGTACAGGTGACGCGCTTTCCAGGGGACGATCACTATAAGCTGCAGGTCGAGGCATTCTGCCGCTCAGTCCGCGATCGGGCTGACTACGCCTGTCCGTTGGAATTCGTGCGGGGCACGCAAGAGGTTATCGATCAGGTCTTTGATACAGCTGTATCGCTCTAGCTTGCCACGCCCTTGGTGTCTCGCGTATCCTGTCCCGACCGGATCAGGAGGGTCAAATGGCGGGCGGTTGGGCGCGCGATGGCGCGGTGAGTGAACAGATCGAAGCGTCGATTTCGGATGAGCTGGCGCGGATGCAGGCGCAAAAGCGACCTGTGGGCGAAAGCCTGACCCATTGCGCCGAATGCGAGGAACCGATCCCCGAAAAACGCCGCCTTGCTTTGCCCGGCGTAAAGCTGTGCCTGGACTGCCAGCAAGAGCGTGACAGCAGCTTCAAGAACCGCGGCGGGATCAATCGGCGGGGTTCGAAAGACAGTCAGCTGAAATAACGCGAGGAGCACCCGGTGAAGGATCAGCCGCAGAGATCATTGCTGCAAAACGGGTTGGTTCTTGGGTTCCTCGCCGCGTTTCTATGGGGCACGCACAGCGTTATCGTGCGGTACCTGACCAGTGATCTCGGCGGGTTACAGATTGCCGTATCGCGCTTGTTCATAGCCGCATTTGCGATCTTCTGCATGTTGCGGTTTATGGGCGCACGGGTCTCGGTCCAGTACAGGGATTGGAACTTCCGGCTGGCGGTGTTGTCGACGTTGGTGAACTATATTCTGTTCCACATAGGCTTGGAACATACAGGTGCTGCTAATGCGATGGTGCTTGAGAATACCGCGCCGTTCTTCGTGTTGATTTTCCTATATTTCTTCGCGGATACCGCCGTTGGCCGCGCTGATGTATTGGCGACGCTGCTGGCGATCCTCGGTGTGTTTCTGACCGTCTACCGGGATTTTCAGGGCGGGGGAGAGCCCCTGTTGGGCGATCTGATGGAAATCGGGGCGGGGTTCAGCTGGGCGGTGTTCCTGATTTCCAGCAGCCGCGCGATGCAGACCTCGGAAACTACCGCCGAAAGGTTGAACTTCCTGTTTGGCATCTTTTTGTGTTCGGGCGTCTTGTTGATGCCACTGGCGGCTTTCTCGTTCCAGATGCCAACCGCAAATGATGTGATCTTCTTGATCCTTCTGGGCGTTTTGCCCACCGCGCTTGCCTATTATCTTTGGTACGAAGCCGCCGCGCGCGTGTCGACATTGACGGCGACGCTGCTATTCGCTGCGTCGGTTGTATTTACCTTTGTCAATTCGGCGCTGTTTCTGGGCGCAACGATCACACCGCTTGCGATTGTCGGCGCGGTTTTGATCGTGACGGCCATTTTCGTGACGACGATGAAATCAACCAAAGAGAAATGAGGCAGCCCTTGCAGGCTGCCCCTTAGATTTAGCTTTCCATCGCTTCCAGTTCGTCAATAAAGCTTGAGATCATCGACAGGCCTTTGTCCCAGAACTCGGGATCGCTGGCGTCCAGTCCGAACGGGGCAAGAAGCTCTTTATGGTGCTTCGAGCCACCGGCACGCAGCATTTCGAAATATTTGTCTTCGAACCCGTCCGCACCGCTTTCGTAGACCGAATAGAGCGCGTTCACGAGGCCGTCGCCGAAGGCATAGGCGTAGACATAGAATGGCGAGTGGACGAAGTGCGGGATATAGGCCCAGAAGGTCTCGTACCCGTCCATGAATTCGAATGCGGGGCCAAGGCTTTCGGCCTGAACGCTCATCCAAAGAGCGTTGATGTCGTCCGGGGTCAGTTCACCTTCGCGGCGGGCGGCGTGCAGCTTGCATTCGAAGTCGTAGAAGGCGATCTGACGGACGACCGTGTTGATCATATCTTCGACCTTTCCTGCCAGCAGCACTTTGCGCTGTTCTGGGGTCTCGGCTTGATCCAGCATCTTGCGGAAAGTGAGCATTTCACCAAAGACCGAGGCGGTTTCGGCCAAGGTCAGTGGAGTCGAAGACAGCATCTCACCCTGATCGGCGGCCAATACCTGATGTACGCCGTGGCCCAATTCATGCGCCAAGGTCATCACATCGCGTGGTTTGCCCAGATAGTTGAGCATCACGTAGGGATGAACCTCGGTCACGGTGGGATGCGCAAAGGCGCCGGGCGCTTTGCCGGGCTTCACCGCCGCGTCGATCCAACCCTTCGAGAAGAAGGGGGCTGCGATCTCACCCATCCGAGGATCAAAGGCGTTATAGGCGTCCATCACCGTCTTCTCGGCCTCGGCCCAGTCAACGATCCGGGTGTCTTCCATCGGCAGCGGCGCGTTACGATCCCACACTTGCATCACGTCCAGACCCAGCCACTTGCGTTTCAGTTCGTAGTAGCGATGGCTCAGCTTGGGGTAGGCGGCCACAACGGCCTCGCGCAGGGCTTCGACCACTTCGGGTTCTACATCGTTCGACAGGTGGCGACCTGTCTGCGCCGTTGGCATATTGCGCCAACGATCAACGATCTCTTTTTCCTTGGCTTGCGTGTTATGAACGCGGGAGAAGGTTTTGATATTGCTTTGGAAAACGGTGGCCAACTCACGCGCGGCAGCCTCGCGTTTGGCACGATCCTGTTCGGTGAGCAGGTTCAGCGTGCCTTCGATATTCAGTTCTTCTCCATCGACGGTGAAGGTCAGACCCGCGATTGTTTCGTCGAACAGACGTTCCCAGGCGTCACCAACAACGCCAAGGTCGTGCAGAAATTTCTCAAGTTCGTCAGACAGTTGATAGGGCTTCATCGCACGGATGCGACGGAACACGGGCTCGTATCGTGCCAGATCGGCATTGGCGGCGAAATGCGCGGCCAGCACGTCGTCGTCGATGCGGTTCAGTTCCAACGTGAAAAATACCAGAGGAGTGGTGAATACGGTGATCTTCTCCTGCATGTCCGACAGGAACTTGGCGCGATCCGCGTCGGTGGTCAGTTGGTAATAGCGCAATCCGGCAAAGGACATGATCCGCCCGGCGATGGCGTTGATCTTTTCGTTGCGCAGCACGCAAGTCAGCAGGCCAGCAGCGTCCAGATCGGCCAGCTTGTCCTCATAATCCGTGGCAAAGGACGCACATTCGCCTTCCAGCCAGTCCAGATCGCGGGCCAATTCAGGTGCATCTTCTGAGGCGTAGAGATCCGTCAGGTCCCATTCCGGCAAATTGCCCAGATCATCGGCACCGCCGCCTGCATTTGCGTCACGAATGGGATAGGGAAGGTCGCGCATGGAACACCTCGAATAAACTGCGTTGGCAAACATTTAGGCGCGGCGTGTCCGGATCACAAGCAACCTGTCGGCTTAGGCCTTAATGACAGGGCTCGGGTTTTGGTTTCGCCGCGGCGGCAGCGAAATGTGCCGCCAGCTGATCAAAGACCGGACTGCGCACCTCGGGTGCCTCCATCAGAACCTCGTGTTCGCCGTTGGGAATCTCGACCAGAGTACCGCTAGGCCAGTCGGCCATCCGGGCTCGGATCGCTTTGCGATCCACAATCTGTTCGTGACTGCCCAAGAAGGTCAGGGCAGGGATGTCGGGCGCAGTCTGCTCCATCAGCCAGGTGCATTCATCCAGCGCCTCGCGCAGCCAGATGGTGGATGGTGCCCCCAAAGCCAGCTCGGGATGCGCGGCCAACTGGTCCTGCATCATTCGGTACATCGCTGGATCGCGCGTCAGCACGTTTCCTTCGAAAGGTTGCGACACCACATAGCTTTCAAGCGAAGTTGTGGGCGGCTTTTTCTCTCCCAACCCCAGCCGCGGCCCCCAATAGGCGGTCAACTGGCTGAGAGGCTTCATAATTGGTGTAAAGAAGATACCCCACATCGGTCCCGTGAAGGCGCAGGTCGTAAAATCAGCTCCTTCCAGTACGGCGCGCAGCCCGATAGCTCCGCCCATGGAATGGCCGACCACGTGCCAGGGTTTGGGCAGTTCCAACTGTTCGGCCAGCTCTAGTGTCGAGCGTACGTCATGCTGGTAATCGGTGAATTGTTCAACATGACCGATTCTCGGATCATCCAGCAAACGATCCGCCAGACCTTGCCCGCGCCAGTCAACGGAAAAACAGGCAAAGCCCCGGCTCACGAATTCAAGGGCCGCGTCGCCGTATTTCTCAATATATTCCGTTCGACCGGGGAACAGCATCACCGTGCCGCGCGCATCACCTTCGGGCAGCCAATGTGCCACGCGGATGCGTATTCCGTCTTCGGTAGTCAACCAATTGGCCACTCCACCAGCAGGGCTGCCGGCCACGTCTTCGAATAAGGGGGCCGGCGAAAACTCCATCAGGCCAGCACCGAGGCGAGTTTCATGGCGATTCCCATGTCTCCGTCAACGCTCAGCTTGCCGGACATGAATGCACCAGTTGGGTTCAGGTCACCGCTGAGGATTTGTTCAAAGGTGTCCGCATCGGCGCTTAGGGTCACATCAGCCTCGTCGTCGCTGACGCGCGCACCGCTTGCATCAAGGATGATAGATCCCAGATCGGCGATGGCAAACTTGGCCGACGCGTCGAAATCGCCGCCCGACAGCTTCTCATTCAACGCCGCCGCGGCTTTTTCCAGAATATCGCTCATGGTCTTCCTCATATTGTTCATGCGCCGTGAATGGACATCCCCGGTCGCAACGCTACACTGACCATTGTTATGGGTATTGCAATCACCAATCTCAAACGTACCGTCGCGGCACTTGCCGTCATAGTCACGTTTTCCACCACTTGTACTGCGCAAGAGGCGGATTCGCGCGACGAGGCGGAGCTGTTGCAGCAACTGGCGCAATCGACGCCCGAGCAGGCCATTGGTTTGGATCGGCAATTGCAGGCGCTGTGGTCACAATCCGGTTCGGCCTCGGCTGATTTGCTGCTTGAGCGCGGGCGAGAGGCGTTGGATGATGGCGATGTCGAGGCTGCTCTGGACCATCTGACAGCGCTCACTGATCATGCACCTGAATTCGCCGAAGGCTGGCACGTGCGTGCATCGGCTTTTTTCGGCATAGAGCGGTTTGGTATGGCAGCCGCGGATCTTGAACACGCTTTGACCCTTAACCCAAACAATTATGGGGCTATCTATGGCCTTGGGCTGATCTTCGAGATTGTTGGCAAGCCCGAGCAGGCGTTCGAGGCCTATTCGCGCGCATTGGCTATACATCCCCATCATGAAGAAGTAACCAATGCCGTGAATCGGCTGAAGCCTCAGGTTGAAGGCAAGGCGCTGTAAGTCTCAGGGCGCAGGGGGCGAAGGTGAGCGGGTCATCCCGAATCGTGGCCGTACTTGGCCCAACGAACACAGGTAAAACCCATTACGCGATTGAACGTATGCTGGGGTACCGGACAGGTGTGATCGGCTTGCCCCTGCGTCTGTTGGCACGCGAGGTTTATGACAAGATCGTCGCCATTCGCGGACCCTCCGTCGTTGCGCTGGTCACGGGCGAGGAACGTATCGTGCCGCCGCGGGCGCAATATTGGGTCTGCACGGTCGAGGCGATGCCCGAAGGGATGGGCGCCGATTTCGTTGCTATCGACGAAATCCAGCTCTGTGCCGACCCTGAACGCGGTCATGTTTTTACCGACCGTCTGCTGCGCTCGCGTGGCACGAATGAGACGTTGTTCCTCGGCTCTGACACTATGCGGGGTGCGATTGCCGCGCTTGTTCCCGAGGCGCAGTTTGTCCGGCGCGAGCGGATGTCTCAACTGGTCTATTCTGGAAGCAAAAAGATCAGCCGAATGCCCTCGCGCAGCGCGATTGTCGGGTTCTCGGTCGACAATGTCTACGCCATCGCGGAATTGCTGCGTCGTCAGAAGGGCGGGGCGGCGGTGGTCATGGGCGCGCTCAGCCCTCGCACGCGGAATGCGCAGGTTGACCTCTATCAGAACGGCGAGGTTGATTATCTGGTGGCTACCGATGCCATCGGCATGGGTTTGAACCTGGACGTAAACCATGTGGCGTTCTCATCCCTGACCAAGTTCGATGGCCGCCGAATGCGGCCTTTGGCGCCCAATGAACTGGCCCAGATCGCAGGACGGGCCGGGCGTGGCATGTCGGATGGTACTTTTGGCGTTACTGGTGAGGCTCCGCCGCTGGATGAGGGCGTGGCCCAAGCCATTATGGACAGCCGGTTCACGCCGATGAAGAAGCTGAACTGGCGGAATGCCGCTTTGCGGTTTGGCTCGATCGAGGCATTGATCGACTCGCTCGAGGTCAGCCCCGACAAGGAGCACCTGATCAAGGCGCGGCCCGCCGACGACCTGAACGTTCTGAAATCTTTGTCCCAAGTCACCGAAGTTATCGCCCGCGCCAGCGATGGACCATCGGTACGATTGCTGTGGGATGTATGCCGAATCCCCGATTTTCGCGGTATAAGCCACGCCGAACATGCCAGCCTGCTCGAAGTGATCTATGGCCACCTGCATGAGCGCGGATCCATCCCTGACGATTTCATGGCGCGGCAAATCCGCCGCATAGACCGTACGGACGGAGATATTGATGCGCTGTCCAAAAGGTTGGCATATATTCGCACTTGGACATATGTTGCGCAACGAAACGGATGGGTGCGTGACGAATCCCATTGGCGTGATGAGACGCGCATTGTAGAAGACAGGCTGTCGGACGCTCTGCATGACCGTCTGACCCAACGATTTGTGGACCGGCGCACGTCAGTGTTGCTGCGCCGGCTCAAACAGAAGGAGGCCCTTTTGGCCGAAGTAAATGACAAGGGTGAAGTGACCGTCGAAGGCGAATTCGTCGGTCGTCTGGAAGGGTTCCGGTTTTCGCCGGACAAAAGCGCGCAAGGAACCGAGGCGAAAGCTTTGAAATCGGCCTCTTTGCAAGCACTCGCGCCGCAATTCCATCTGCGTGCCGATCGCTTCTACAACGCGCCCGATACCGAAATAGATTTCACCGATCAGGGCGGACTGATGTGGGGCGAATATGCTGTCGGCAAGCTGGTTGCCGGAGCCGAGCCTCTCAAGCCAGTGGTCGAGGTTTTTGTCGATGAGGCCGCAGGACCGGACGTCGAACAGAAAGTGCAGCGCCGTTTGCAGCATTTCATCGACCGCAAAGTGGCGGCGCTGTTTGAACCGCTGCTGAATCTGTCGCGCGACGAGGAACTGACCGGTCTTGCCAAAGGCTTTGCATTCCGCATGGTTGAGGCGCTTGGCGTGCTGCCCCGTGCGCAGGTCGCGCAAGAGGTCAAGGATCTGGATCAGGACGCGCGCGGCGCGCTGCGCAAGCACGGCATCCGTTTTGGTCAATTCACCATCTTCATGCCACTGCTGTTGAAACCTGCGCCGACGCGTTTGCGTCTGGTTCTTTGGGCTCTGTCCAGTGGCTTGCAGGAATTCCCCGAAGCTCCACCCCCGGGTCTGGTTACCGTTCCGGTCGCCAAGGACGCACCGCAGGGTTATGACACCATGTGCGGCTACCGTGATGCAGGCGAACGCTCGATCCGGATCGACATGCTGGAACGTTTGGCCGACATGCTGCGGTCCGAGGACAGCCGAGGTGGATTCGAAGCCAAGCCTGATATGCTGTCGATCACTGGTATGACGTTGGATCAGTTCGCCGACCTGATGCAGGGGCTGGGCTACAAGGCTGAACGTGGCGAGCGTGAAAAGGTCAAACCGGCCCCCGCAGACCAGCCCAAAGTCGAAATGGCGGAACAGCCCGCAGGCGAAGAATCCCCGGCGCCCAAGGCCGAAGCGGACGATGTAAGCACAACCGCAGAGGCGCCAGCCGAGGCCACCGAAAGCACCGAAGCGGTAGCCGAAGCTCCCGCAATCGCAGAACCGGCATCGGACGAGCCCGAGGTTGAAGTGTTCTACACCTTCACATGGGGCCGCCAACGTCAGCAAAACCGGGGCCCACGTCGCGAGCAGGGGCAGGGCAAAGGCAAACCGCGCGGTAAACCTCAGGGCAAGCCGCATGGTAAGAAAGGTGGCAAACCTCAGGGTGCCAAGTCCTTCTCGTCTCGGCCGCCCAAGAAGGAAAAGGCCATCGATCCCGACAACCCGTTCGCAGCAGCGCTGATGGGTCTGAAGGACGGTAACTGATCCGCGATGGCCGAGGCCAAGCTGCGGATCGACAAATGGTTGTGGCAGGCGCGGTTCTTCAAGACCCGTAGCCTGGCCGCCAAACAGGTCAGCTGCGGCCATGTTAGACTAAACGGAAACCGGGTGCTGAAACCGGCGCAGGCCGTGGCACCCGGGGACGTCCTAACCTTTCCCCAGGGGCGGATCGTCCGCGTTGTGCGTATCGAAGCGCTCGGAGAGCGCCGCGGCCCGGCCCCCGAGGCGCAAGGTTTGTACTTCGATATGACCGAAAAGCAGGATGTACCGCCCAAGAATCCCGGATTTGAAGGAAAAGGTCGTCCAACCAAGAAGGAAAGACGCGCGCTTGATCTTTCTCGCCCCCCAAAGGGGTGATCTGACCTTGAAGAGGCGGTCAGACTGGATTAGCTAGTCGCCAAAGCGCAAACGGGAATTCCAAAATGACCTACGTTGTCACCGAAAACTGCATTGGCTGCAAATACACCGACTGTGTCGAGGTATGTCCGGTGGATTGTTTCTACGAAGGTGAGAATACACTGGTCATTCACCCCGACGAATGCATCGACTGCGGTGTTTGCGAACCCGAATGCCCCGCCGACGCAATTCGCCCCGATACCGAGCCGGGGATGGAGCAGTGGGTCGAGTTCAACCGGAAATACTCGGAAATGTGGCCGGTGATTGTGACTAAGAAAGACCCCTTGCCCGAGGCCGAGGAACGCGACGGCGAAGAAGGCAAGATGGAGAAATATTTCTCGGAAGCACCCGGCGAAGGTGGTTAACCGATTCGGCGGCCCCTAACCGTACGTTAGACAACAATCTGCGCCATAATACATTGAGGTAAAAAGGGAATCTCCCATTTGCCTCAGGTCGGTCTTTTGAGTGTCGCAATTTTGTGATATACTCGGGGTCGAATGATGACTGTGATTGGGATGTGCTCCGTAAGTATGCTCGCTTTGGAGTTCTGATTTTATGACAAATAAGCCGCCTGACGGGGCCGTTTTGGGTCTCGGCTGTGGTCTTTTTGTCGTCTCATATCCCGATCAGTAATGAAGGATGAATCTGAATGTCGAAATCGAAAAAGCTTGAGTTCCGCCCGAACGATTATGTCGTCTACCCGGCTCACGGTGTAGGTCAGATCGTATCGATCGAAGAGCAGGAGGTTGCAGGCTTCTCGCTTGAGCTGTTCGTAATCTCCTTTGAAAAAGACAAGATGACGCTGCGCGTACCGACCAACAAGGTCACCGAATCTGGTCTGCGCTCACTCAGTTCACCTGATGTGATCAGTCAGGCCATGAAAACGCTTAAAGGCAAGGCCAAGGTCAAGCGCGCTATGTGGTCGCGTCGGGCGCAGGAGTATGAGCAAAAGATCAACTCGGGTGATCTGATCTCGATCGCTGAAGTGGTTCGTGACCTGCACCGCACCGACGACCAGCGCGAGCAGAGCTATTCCGAACGTCAGCTATATGAGGCCGCGCTTGAGCGTCTGACCCGCGAAGTTGCTGCAGTGTCTGGTGCAGATGAAATCTCGGCCGCCAAGCAGGTGGATGAGGTGCTGACCTCGCGCGCTGCCTGATCAAAGGTACCACCCATTTCAAAGCCGCTCCGGTATCGGGGCGGCTTTTTTTATGAACCGTCGCTTGGTGCTGTAGTCGTTTCGGGGTATTTTTCTCTGAATATTAGGCGGATACGGGGTCAAGATGAAGCAGGCTGTGAAGTTTCTATACATCAGCCACGACCCGATTTCGGTCTGGTTTCGATATGGTCTGATCCTGTTCGACATCGCAACGATCGTGTTTTTTGTTGCGACCGCGCATATTCCGCACGGCCCGGGAATCACCGCAGCCAGTATTGGGGTCGGTGTGCTCATTCTCATGGATTTTTCTGCCCGACTTTGGATATCGAAAGATCGTTGGAAGCTACTGCGTCAGATCTACACGTTGGCGGACATTGTTGTTATCGTTTCGCTTTTCCTTGATCCGTTTCTGACCGGCAACCTGGCGTTTCTGCGCATTCTGCGCGCCTTGCGTTTGATTCATTCATACCATTTGCTCAGGGATTTGCGGCGTGACAGCAGGTTTTTCCGGACCCATGAAGACGCGGTGATCGCTGCAATCAATTTGCTGGTCTTTGTCTTTGCGACTTCGACCGCTGTATTGGTCTTTTTTGTGCCGGAAGACACCCAGACGCCCTATATCGACGCGTTGTATTTCACGATGGCCACACTGACGACAACTGGGTTTGGTGACATCACGTTGTCGACGCCGGGCGGTAAGCTGTTTTCGGTTTTCATCATGGTTGTTGGTGTGGCCCTGTTCGTGCGTCTGGCGCAGGCGATCTTCATGCCGCAGAAAGTGCGTTACAAATGCCCCAGCTGTGGTCTGTTTCGCCACGACCCGGACGCTGTGCATTGCAAGCACTGCGGCGCGACGCTGCGGATCGCGACGGGGGGTGCCAGTTAGATCAAAGCGATCAGCGTCAGCAGGAATGTGATCTCGGTTATCTGCTGCGTCGCCCCCAGAATGTCACCGGTCTGACCTCCTATCTTGGCCTTGGCGATCTTCGCCACAATCAGGCTGGCGATCATCGCAAAAAGCATTGGGATCAACGCCAGAGCGCCTAATAAACCCAATGCCAACAATGCTGCCACTGCCAACCCCGCCAAAACCGCCGATACCGGTGGCGCGCCGACTGAATGGCTTAGCCCTGAGTGCCGTGCATTTTTTAGAAAAGCCATCAAGGCGGGCATGAGAGACCGGGAAAACACACATGCAACCAGCACGCCTGTCATCATCTCGGCGCCAACAAGGGCTGCAATGGCTGTGATACGTAGAATCTGAAATAGCAGCAGTGCCAGCACGCCGTAGGTGCCGATATGGCTGTCCTTCATGATCTCGAGCCGCCGCTCGGGCGTGAACCCTCCCCAAAGGCCATCGAACGTATCGGCCAGCCCGTCTTCGTGCATCGCGCCCGTGGTTGCAATCAGCGTGGCAACAATCAGGCCTGCGACAGCAAAAACGGGCAACTGCGCCAAGATTGCGATCCACCCGATACCACACGCAAGGGCACCAACGATCAGCCCTGCAAGCGGAAATGCCCAGACGGCGCGTGACTGTCGGGCGAACGCATCTTTGGGTGGGCTGGGCCATGGCAGCCGTGTCAACAGGATCAAAGCCACGTTGATATCCAGAATGGAAAATAGGGCGGTGTCGTTTTTGGTCACTCCCAGGCCTTTCAGGGTCTTGTTGCTTTGTCAGGTTTGGTTAAACACACAGGACCACTCTGATGCAACGAGGCTTTCAATGCTGCCTGAACTCGACGATTTGAACAGTTTCCGCGACGCGCTAACCGGTGCGGCCGGTCCGGATACTTCTGCCGTGCAGGGCGCGCAAGAGCGCAACGGCCAACTAACCAAACCACCCGGAGCCTTGGGACGGCTTGAGGATTTGGCGATATGGTATGCGGGCTGGCGTGGGGATGCGCAGCCACAGATCAACGCGCCTCAGGTCATCGTGTTTGCTGGCAACCACGGCGTGACGGCGCAGGGCGTTTCAGCATTTCCATCTGAGGTCACTGTTCAGATGGTCATGAATTTCGAACACGGCGGTGCTGCGATTAATCAACTGGCCAAGGCTGCGGGCGCCAAGATGGATGTGCATGCGTTGGATCTGGACTGTCCGACCGCAGATTTTACCCAAGCCCCTGCGATGAGCGAAGATGAATTTCTGCGCGCACTGCGTACAGGCTGGCAGGCGGTTGATCCGCAGGCGGATTTACTCGTCGTTGGAGAGATGGGTATCGGCAACACCACCCCTGCAGCCGCCATCGCCTGCGCGCTGTTTGGCGGAGATGCATCTGACTGGACCGGGCGCGGCACAGGCGTAGATGATGCGGGGTTGGCGAACAAATCACGCGTTGTTGCCGAAGGCGTTGCCCTGCACAGTCAGGGCGATGGTCTGCGTATCCTTCAATGCCTAGGCGGGCGTGAGATTGCGGCCATGGCAGGGGCGATTGCCGCTGCACGAGTATTGCGCATTCCAGTCATTCTGGACGGATTCATCTGCACGGCAGCAGCGGCCTGTTTGGCGCAACTTTCGGAAACTGCGCTGGATCACACTGTTGCGGGCCATCAAAGTGCCGAAGGTGCACATGCCGCAATGTTGAACAAGCTGGGTAAGGAACCGTTGCTGAACCTTGGATTGCGCTTGGGCGAAGGTTCAGGCGGGGCGCTGGCGATCAACATTCTCAAAAGCGCCGTGGCCTGTCATTCCGGCATGGCAACGTTTGCCGAGGCCGGAGTTACAGACGGTTAAGCCGACTTCTTGGCGTGTTCCTCCGCCAGTTCCAGCAGCGCGGTTTCCAGATCTTTTTCAAGTTGCCGCGCACGCTCGATATATTTTTTGTTTTCTGCCGTGGGCATGCCGGGTATCCACAGCTCTGCCAACTCGCGCACCGATCCTCGGTCGTGGTGATAAAAAGTTTGTTCTGCTTGCGCGGCTTCATATTCACTAAGGCCGATATTCTCGAGAACATAGCGACCCGCACGTAGTGACCCATCGAACATTTCGCGCACGATATCATTGGCCCCGGCCTGATAGAGTTCGTAAACATGAGTGCGATCGCGCGCCCGAGCGATGATGTGCAGGTCAGGCCGCTGGCGGCGCGCATATCCGACCAGACGAGTGACCTGTTTGTAATCATCCATGGCCGCGACCAAAACCGAGGCTTTTTCAATCCCGGCGGCGCGCAGCAGTTCGGGACGCGTCGGATCGCCCAAGAATCCTTTGACGCCAAACCGGCGCATAAGCTGGATGGTTTCAATGTCGTGATCCAGAACCACGGTCTTGAATCCGCTTGCCTGTACCAGGCGATTCACGATCTGACCAAAGCGACCAATCCCGGCAATTATGACAGGCCCTCTCTCATCAATCTCATCTGGTTCGACTTTTGGCTTGCTCTCGCCGATATAGCGAGAAAGCAGATCGTAGAGGATAAACAGCAGAGGGGTGATCAGCATGGTCAGGGCGATGATCATGAGCAGTTTCTGCGATAAACCCGAAGGGATCACGTTTTGCTGTGTCGAAAATGCCAACAGTACAAACCCAAACTCGCCAGCCTGGGCCAATCCCAAAGTAAACAGCCAGTGATCGCGTCCGCGTAGCTGGAAGGCACGACCGACGATGAACAAGATGATACCTTTGGCCAGTATCACCAATAGGGCAAGACCGATCAGATCAAAGGGATCGGCAAAGAAATAGCCCACATCGATCCCGGCGCCGACGGTGATGAAGAACAGACCCAGCAGCAAACCTTTGAAGGGCTCAAGGTCGCTTTCCATCTCATGCCGGAATTCCGAACTGGCCAGAACAACGCCCGCAAGAAACGCGCCAAGGGCGGGGGAAAGGCCCACCAGAGTCATCAAGAACGAGATGCCAACCACGATCATCAACGCCAGTGCCGTGTACATCTCGCGCAGGCGGGTGGCGTGGATGAAACGGAAAAGGGGGCGGGTCAGGTAGATTCCCGCCAACACGACAAAGGCGACCACTCCGATTGTAACCAGCGTGACGGCCCAACCGGGCAAACCCTCGACCAGCGATAGTGTGGCGTGATGATCGGCTCCGTGGGCGGAATCCACACCTCGATTGATCGAGCCATCGTCTTCTATGTGGACGCTGGCAGGCAGTGCAAGAAGGGGCAGAAAGGCCAGAATAGGTATGACGGCGATATCTTGCGTCAACAGAACCGAAAATGTGGCTCGCCCGCCATTGGTCTGCATCAACCCCTTTTCGGACAAGGTTTGCAGAACGATAGCGGTGGAAGACAGTGACAACGTAAGGCCTACAGCCAGCGCCACCGACCATTGATGGCCTGCGTAGAACGCCACAGCTGCGATCGCGGCGGTGGACAGGCCAACCTGCAGCCCGCCCAGCCCCAACAACTTGTCGCGCATGTCCCAAAGGGCGCGGGGCTCAAGCTCTAGCCCGATCAGGAACAGCATCATGACAACGCCAAACTCGGCGACGTGCTGAAGGCTCTCTGTTTCTGCGCCTACAAGGCCCAGAATCGGTCCGATTGCAATGCCGGCGGCCAGATATCCCAGTACCGAACCCAGGCCCAGACGCGCGGATAACGGAACGGCGATCACCGCTGCCGCCAAATAGATCGATGCCTGATAAAGGAACTCGTTCATTATAGTCCTCTTAAATCCGCTCAGGTCGGGAGCGGCGCGTCGCGTTTCAATTGGTCCATCACGATCTGGCTTTGCACCCGTGCAACTGCAGGATGCGGCAGGATGACTTCGTGAAGCAAGCTGTTGAGTGCGGATAAGTCGTCACAATAGACATGAAGCAGGTAATCTGCCTCACCCGTCATCGTCCAGGCACTCGTGATCTCGGGGCGCGTGTTGACCATGCGGGAGAAGCTGGCGGATTGTTCGGGGCCATGTGTGCCCAGATGCACCTGAATGAACCCTTGAACCTGCAACCCCAGCATCAGCGGGTCCAGCCGGGCCGTATATCCGGTGATATAGCCCTCAGCCTCAAGGCGCTGTCGGCGGCGGCCCGCCTGACTGGCCGACAGGTTTAACATCTCACCCAATTGATGTGCCGTCAGGTGCGCATCTTTCTGCAAAGCTGACAACAGTCGTGTGTCTGTTGCATCCAGCATGTGCGGTGAATCTCCGGTTTTTGTGTGTTTCGTGCGGATGTTCCGCGCTCAAATTCAGTCTACATGAAAACAATGCGCAGAAACAGCACCGAATAAGGCGTATTTTTGAATCAGCAAAGAAATTCCTGTTTTCCGAGGAGACGCGCCATGGGTCCTTTCCCGCATAACGCCCCGAAATCTGTCATCAGCGAAGAAAACCCAGCCGGCACCGACGGGTTCGAGTTCGTTGAATTTGCCCACCCCGAACCGCAGGAACTGCGCGATCTGTTTGCGCGGATGGGGTTCGAATATGTCGGCTACCACCGCGACACCCCCAAGGTCGAGCTGTGGCAGCAGGGCGATGTCACCTACATCCTGAACGCGGACCCCGACAGCTTTGCCGCGAAATTCGTCGCCGAGCATGGTCCTTGCGCCCCTGCGATGGGCTGGCGTGTTGTGGATGCGCAGAAGGCTTATGAGCACGCGATTGCCAAAGGGGCCGAGCCCTATGACGGTGCCGACAAGACCATGAATGTCCCGGCGATCAAGGGTATCGGTGGCTCGCTGATCTATTTCATCGATCAGTATTATGACATCTCGCCCTATAACGAGGAGTTTGAGTGGCTGGAGCAATCGAAACCGCGCGGTGATGGGTTCTATTACCTCGATCACCTGACCCACAACGTGTTCAAGGGTAACATGGACAAGTGGTTCAAATTCTACGGCGACCTGTTCAACTTCCGCGAAATTCGCTTCTTTGATATTCAGGGCAAGCATACAGGTCTTTTCAGCCGAGCGCTGACTTCTCCTTGCGGTCGCATCCGCATTCCGATCAATGAGGACCGGGGTGAAACCGGGCAGATCGTGTCTTACCTGAAGAAATACAATGGCGAGGGTATCCAGCATATCGCGGTGGGTAGCGATGATATCTATGGCTCGACCGATGCGATTGCCGAGAAGGGTCTGAAGTTCATGCCCGGCCCGAACGAGACATATTATGACATGTCTTACGACCGTGTGTCTGGCCATGATGAGCCCAAGCATCGAATGATGAAGCATGGTATTCTGATCGACGGCGAAGGCGTTGTTGATGGGGGTGAGACCAAGATCCTGCTTCAGATCTTCTCGAAAACCGTAATCGGCCCGATCTTCTTTGAATTCATTCAGCGCAAGGGCGATGACGGGTTCGGCGAGGGCAATTTCAAAGCCCTGTTTGAGTCGATTGAACGCGAGCAGATTGAATCAGGTGAGATTTCGGCCGCCTGATCTGAGGTCTATTAAAATAACTGAGCGCTCCGTTTACCTAACAGGGCGCTCTTCTTTTATCCGCGTGGCATCTTGAGGGTGATGTTCTTACCGCGTTTCTGATAGCGCAATTCGCTATCTCCGATGGCAACGACATTCCCACCATCGATACGATCACCCACTTTCAGCTTCTTGTAGCGCCCGCTGGGCAGGCGTACCAAGGCACGCCGATTGGCCGGGGTGCCATATACACCGATCAGGTTGAGCTTGCGTAGGTTGATGGCATTATCGATGGTCGCCTGTCGCGCAACCGAGGCGGTTGTCGGTATCTTGGGTTTTACAGCCCTGGGCTGGAATGAACCGGCCTCATCACTGCTGGTTGCCACATTCGCGGTCGATCCCAGCGAAGCACTTTGGGTGCTGGGTTTCTTGGCAACCAATGCGGCGATATTCGCAGGGCGTG
Organism: Ruegeria sp. AA3; assembly: GCF_056542905.1. NCBI lineage: Bacteria > Pseudomonadati > Pseudomonadota > Alphaproteobacteria > Rhodobacterales > Roseobacteraceae > Ruegeria > Ruegeria sp. AA3. The sequence goes on from NZ_JBQGAQ010000001.1 coordinate 183,454, forward strand.
GCTTGGGGCGTGGAACACGAACCACCGCCAGAGCGGTTGGTGTTTCGTCAACCTCGGGCTTGGATTGCAGGCTTTCCGGGCGCAGTTTTGGTCGCACCGAGGCCAATTCCTGGCGAGACCGGCCACCCAATTGTTGTCTTTCGAATTGATCAACAAGGTTGTTGGGCCTTGGGCGGGGTCGGATTGCTGCGAGCCTTTCGTCAACCTCTTCAACAACAACGGGCTCTGTCTCAAACCGTGTAGGGGATTCCGGAGGCACAGATGAAGGGCGGCCCAGGTAGACCATCACACCGGCTGGATTCAGAGTGCCCTCTGCGGTCGGCGTTACAAGACCACGTTCGTCCAACTCAAACCTCTGACCAGCGGCGCCGGGCAGGGCGGTGAACTCAAAGGCTTCGTCAGTTTCGAGGCTTTCATGCGGTGGCAGGGCAACGGTGTCGGTCGACAGATCTGCGCGATCAACCGAAGTTAGATAGACATCAGCAAGCTGTTCCAGCGGCGGTTCGGCCAACGGGTTCGGTTCAACAGGCACGGTCCCGGTGAAGTCATGAAACTCTGCCCCGAAATCTGGCAGGCCAGCAATTTCTTCAACCGGTTCAGGAGCAACCTTCAAAGCTTCGAGAATGGCCTCATCAGTTGCAGACAGATCAATTTCGTCACCAGTGTTCGGCTCAACGGGTTCAGGTTCAATTGCGAGTTCCGCAACATCTGGTGCGCTGGGTTCAACGGTTGTCGGGACATCTTGCTGTGGCTCTGGAACTAAAACGGGCGCCTCTGCCACGACTGGTTCTGGGGCATCGACCGTAGGTTCATCGCTGTTCAGTGACCAGAGGCCAAGTACCATGCCCAATAGAACGGATGCAGCAACCGCCGGAATGACATATTTTTTCACCTCTACCGACGAAGAGATCGTGGGCGATTCAGCGCTTTGAGCGGAACGGAAAGCGGTCGGATCAGCGGTATCCGCGATGGGATGAATGGGAATACTCGATGCCTCTTCAGGCGCGGCTTCCGGCGATTTGGCCACGGGCGCAGTGCTGATTTCATTTGACTGGGAGTCCACCTCAGACGCAGGCACTTCGTAAACGGACCCTGATATAGCGTCTTCACCATTGGCACTAAGCCAGAACCCTTCTGGGATAAATCCATGGTCCACCGCAAATGAGTGCGCTTCTTTCAAAGTTTGCTGCGCGACTGCTGCGACGTGAATGTCCGAACCGTTCGGAGTTGCGACAAAGGTCAGCTCGGACAACTGGTATGGTGTTGCTGAGGCTAATGTTTCTTCAACTTTCTGCGTTGCCGCTTCGGTATCCATTCCATCGGTATCGACCGTCAAAAGACGTACCTGATCCGAAGGAATCACGAGCTTGCAGCTTAGGTTGTTTTCTAGTGCGAATCCCTGATCGCGAAGGGTCCGGATCTGATCAGTGAAATCCGGTGCATCCAACGGGATAGTGCCAATGCAGTACCAGTCTCCATCCGACTGGTGATGCAAGGAAATACCGTTTTCAGAAAATGACAGCACAAAGGCGGGTTTCATGATCGCGATGAACCATAATTGTCAGCTTCAATGCAAACGCTTGGATGTCTGCCCGACGAGATTAGAGCAGGAACTCGCCGAGGGAAAGAAAAAGGCGCGTTTCCCCCTTGCCGTGTACGGAGTATGACACCCATCTTAGCGACAAGTCATAAGGAGAGATCACCTTGAAGACACTTGCTTTTCTGGCTGCCATGACCGCAGCCGTCGCGGCGTTGCCTGCCCATGCGGAAGAACGTCGCATCACCGTCAGTGGAACCGGAACGGCCGTGGCTGCGCCAGATATGGCAACCATAACGCTTGGCGTGACAAACCAGGACGCCCAGGCATCGGTTGCGATGCAGGCGACCTCTGACGCTGTGACACAGATTCTAAAACGGTTGGATGAGATGGGCTTGGAATCACGTGATGTGCAGACCCGCGATCTGTCGTTGTCACCAGTCTGGTCTGGGCACAGGAACTCAAGCGACGAAGCACCCAGGATCACCGGATTTACAGCCTCAAACCGCGTTTCTGTTCGGGTTCGGGATTTGGATAAACTGGGTCAGATTATGGACGCCGTCATCAAGGACGGGGCCAATGATTTTGGCGGCTTGAGCTTCAGTGTACAGGAGCCTAAGCCGCTTGAGGCCGAAGCGCGCGCGAAAGCGGTCGCAGACGCAACCGATAAGGCGCAACAATTGGCCGAGGCCTCAGGCGTGACTTTGGGTCCGGTGATTTCGATAAACGATCACGGTCGGGGCGTTCGCCCGATGGCCCAGATGCGCGAAATGGCGATGTCTGACGCTGGCGGCGTTCCGGTAGCGGGCGGAGAGATTTCTGTATCAGTCAATATCGCTATGGAGTTCGAAATCGCGGACTAAGCTACGCTCCAACGCGGGCTTGCAGCGGTTGTCGCTGCTGGCCCGCCGCGTCGAAATTCCCCGGCGCAAGCCAATTCTCGAATGCTGCGCGAATGCGCGGCCATTCGCTGTCGATAATCGAGAACCAAGCGGTATCCCGGTTACGCCCTTTGTAATGGGTCGCTTGTCGGAAAATACCTTCGAACGTAAATCCCAAGCGTTCGGCCGCGCGCTTTGAGGGTGCGTTCAAAGCGTCGCATTTCCATTCGTAACGGCGATAGCCAAGCTCATCGAACACCCGTCGCATCATCAGATACATCACTTCGGTTGATTGCGGTTTGCGTTGGAGCAGGGGTGAGAAATGGATATGGCCCACCTCGATGGCACCCGCTGCTGGTTCGACACGCAAATACGAGGCCATACCCACCGGCGTTTCGTCGGCATCCAACACCGTATGGAACATGGGATCGGCGTCCATGCAGTTGTTCTGCGCCCAGTTGGTGAAATCAGCCTCAGAGGCGAAGGGGCCATAAGGCAGATAGGTCCAGTTATGGCCATCCGTGTCACTGGCAAACGCCCGGTACAATCCGGGCGCATGCCGGTTCACATCTAGCGGCACAACAGAACAGAACCGGCCCTGCATCGGCGTGTAAGGCGGGGTGGGGCGAGGAAACTCGCCTGTGACCGGCAAGCCAATAGGCTGGCCCAGTTCATTTGTGTTGTGCCCTGCCATCTGTTCAGGCACTTGCTTTGGACAGCGCTTGATCCAGATCGGCGATCAGATCGTCTGCGTCTTCGATGCCGATGGAGACGCGCACGACTCCCGGGCCCGCGCCTGCAGCTTCCTGCTGCTCAGGCGTCAACTGACGATGGGTCGTCGAGGCAGAGTGGATGATCAGCGAGCGCGCATCGCCCAAGTTGGCCACATGACTGAAGATTTCCAACGCGTTGACCAGCTTGATGCAGGCGTCATATCCGCCTTTGACCGCAAATGTGAATAGCGCACCGGCCCCGCGCGGGTAATGCGCTTTGACCCGATCATGATAAGGCGACGAGGGAAGGCCTGCATAGGTCACGTAGTCCACGCGATCATCCGCTTCCAGCCAGGCGGCGATCTTCTGGGCGTTTTCGACATGGCGCTCCATCCGCAGTGAGAGTGTCTCGATCCCCATAAGGGTATAATGTGCTGCCTGTGGGTTCATGGTCATTCCCAAATCGCGCAGACCGATGGCAATGCCGTGGAAAGTGAAGGCCAGCGGGCCGAAAGTCTCGTGGAATTTCAGGCCGTGATACGCAGTCTCGGGCTCGCTGAGCGAGGGGAATTTGTCATTCGCAGACCAGTCAAACTTACCCGAATCCACGATGCAGCCGCCGGTGACCGTGCCGTTGCCGGTCAGGTACTTGGTGGTTGAATGCACGACCAGGGTCGCGCCATGCTCGATCGGACGGCACAGGTAGGGCGTGGCCGAGGTGTTGTCGACGATCAGCGGGATGCCAGCCGCGTCTGCGACATCCGCAAGCGCGCGGATGTCAGTGACATAACCGCCAGGGTTGGCGATGGATTCGCAGAACACCGCGCGGGTGTTTTCGTCGATGGCGGCTTTTACGGCGTCCAGATCGTCGGTGTCGACAAATTTGGCCGACCATCCGAAACGTTTGATAGTCTGGCTAAACTGCGTGACCGTACCCCCGTACAGGCGGGTTGAGGCGACCACGTTGCAGCCCGGACCCATCAGTGGGAATAGCGCCATGATCTGCGCCGCGTGACCCGAGGAACAGCAGACAGCGCCGACGCCGCCCTCAAGCGTTGCCACGCGTTCCTGCAAAACAGCGACGGTCGGGTTGGTCAGACGCGAATAGATGAACCCAACTTCCTGCAAGTTGAACAACGCAGCAGCATGGTCGGCATCGCGAAACACATAGGCCGTAGTCTGGTAGATCGGTGTCTGACGCGCGCCGGTAGCGGGGTCGGGGCGGGCCCCGGCGTGAATCTGCAGCGTGTCGAAACCATAGGTGGGGCCATCAGACATCTTCGAAATCTCCTGTTGGAATGTGCGTTAGTAAATCTCTAGGACATTGCTTTGCACCACACAACGTCCACGTCACCGCAGCCAAAGTCCCTTGGCCTTGATGGTCTTGCGTATGACCTGTTCGCGTGCTGGTAGGTTGTTTCTGTCGAACATTGCCCGGATCTTTGCGCCTTTGCGCTGGATCACCAGTTTCTTCATCGGGTCATAGCCTTTGAGCACCTTCTTGATCTTGTTGGGGGCCACAACGGTCTCTAGCACCTCGACCACATGATCGCTTTCTCGCGCATAGAGCATCGGAAACAGGTGATAATGGCAGCTGACTGACCCATCCAACAGACCTTCTGGCAGCGCATCCCGACCACCGCCGAACGAGTGGATGACCAGCGGCAATGCCACCTGATCCAGCCAGGGGTCTAGGACTTGCCCGGTGAGTTCGGGGATACCTTCGTCCCGAATGGTACGGGCGTAATCAAGATACCGCCGACCAAACTGGTGAGGGCATTTGTAGAAGAAGTATCCCGCATTGAAATACAGGTAGTGTCGCCAATATCCCGGTGGCTGTCTGGAATCGAGCGAGCTTTCGAAATCCAGCCCGAATCGGTCATAAAGCGCGCGCCAGATGCCGTCATAACCGGGGCCATAAAGTGTGGGCTTCGGCCATGTGCCCTCGACACGGAGCGAGGCGCCGGGCCGGTTGAAATCAAATGGTACATCGGCAATTTCACCGGTGATCAATGTATCGGTGTCGAAGAAGACAAATGGCTCGCCTTCCGGCATCGCCAGCAGCGCTTCGATCTTGTTGCCGTGGGGATAGCTTGCTCCAAAGATTTGCGATTCGAAGGGCAGGATCTCAGCACCCAATTGCCGCAAGGCTTGCAACACGTCCTCATCCTGAATGCTCGGGTCTTGGGACCACAAGGGGCCTTTCTGAGGAACGCCAACAAAGAAACGTCCGGTAAATCCGGGTGAGCTATGGCGCAGCGATGCCGCGAACAATATTGCCTCGTATTGCAGACGGTTGTTTTGCCCGATGATGAGGATGTTGAACGTCGTTGGGCTTGCCTGCATCTTTTCGCGCTTTCTAAACGGGCCGGAATTGGGCACCGGTCTCGACCGGAAGTACAACAAGCTGTGAAGGGCGTCAAAACCCCAGACGTGCCCGGTTTGAAATTCCGCGTCATGCTCCCATCTAATGTGACAGCAACGCAGGAGGATTGCAGATGCGCGTCAATGCAGATTTCACCCAGCGGGTCGCCGTTCACTTTGATCAGACCGCATGGGTCGCGTCACCGGCTGCCGGCGTTGAACGTAAGATGCTGGACCGCATTGGCGAGGAAGTGGCGCGGGCCACAACCATCGTGCGTTTTGCCCCTGGCAGCGCATTTTCAGCGCACACCCATGACGGAGGCGAGGAATATCTGGTGCTGGATGGTGTGTTTCAGGATGAAACCGGAGATTTTCCGGTCGGCAGCTATGTGCGTAATCCTCCGACCTCATCCCACACTCCTTCGGCCAGCGAAGGCGCGACCATCCTCGTCAAGCTTCACCAGTTCGACCCCAAAGACCGCACCGAAGTGCGTCGTTCCATCAACGGGGGCGGAGATATCGATTTGTTCAAGGATGCGCATGAGGATGTTCAGGTGCAATGCTGGGCTGCTGGTGAGCAAATTGAACTGGACTCTGGCAAGGGGCTTGAGGTCTTCGTTCTCGAAGGCAGCTTTATCGAGACAGGCGAAGAATTTGGTGTTTGGGATTGGCTGCGACTACCACCTGGATCACGCTCGACAGCCATCGCAGGAGAGGGTGGAGCCCGTGTTTGGATCAAATCCGGCCACCTAAGTGGGATGATCTGACGCCAAACGTGCTAACAATGTGAGCAATTATTAAGGAAATCCGGGCCATTTTTCCCGGATTTCTATTTTTTTGACCATTTGGTAAATTTACCAATTGATAAAAAATCAGAATGTGGCAAGCTGAAGCTCATAACAAACATATCTACAGGGAGTAGAGTGATGGCACAGGGCCAGATGGCACCCGGGATCGTCTCCGGGCGGCTTTCCAGCGATGAGCTGACCTCGAATTTCACCGATCTGCATCCGCCACTGGCCCCGCATGAGGCAGCCGTGGCCGCGGATCGTTGCTATTTCTGCTACGACGCACCATGTGTAACGGCCTGTCCGACGGATATCGATATTCCGTTGTTCATTCGTCAGATTCAGGCCGGGCAACCGCAGGCAGCAGGGCAGACTATTCTGGAACAAAATATCCTAGGCGGCATGTGCGCCCGGGTCTGTCCGACGGAGACGCTTTGTGAAGAGGCTTGCGTGCGTGAGACGGCCGAAGGCAAGCCGGTCGAGATTGGACGCCTGCAGCGATATGCAACCGATGACGTGATGGCCTCGGGCGCGCATCCGTTCGAGCGCGCCGCGCTAACGGGTAAGACGGTCGCAGTGGTCGGGGCAGGGCCCGCTGGTCTGGCCTGTGCCCACCGTCTGGCGATGCTGGGGCATGATGTGGTGATCCACGAAGGCAAGCCCAAGCCGGGCGGTCTGAACGAATATGGCATTGCGGCGTATAAATCGACCAATGATTTTGCGCAGGCCGAGGTCGATTGGCTGCTAAAAATCGGTGGAATTGCGATTGAGACCGACTCGGTTCTGGGTGAGACGATTTTACTGGAAGGGCTGCAACATAACTATGACGCTGTGTTCCTGTCGATCGGACTGGCAGGGGTGAATGCGCTACGTGCAGATGGGGTCGATAAAGACGGGGTGCGCCCGGCGGTCGACTTTATCTCGGATGTGCGACAGGCCAGCGACCTGGCTGATCTCCCGGTCGGTCGGAATGTCGTTGTGATTGGCGGCGGCATGACAGCAGTAGACGCGGCAGTGAAATCGAAGCTGCTGGGGGCAGAGCATGTCACCATCGCCTATCGCCGAGGTCGCGACGCAATGGGGGCCAGCCGGTACGAACAGGATTTGGCGGCGTCGCACGGTGTTCGTATTCTGTGCAACGTTCAACCTGTGGCCATTCACGGAAATGGAGCCGCGGCAGAGATCGAATTGGAGTATACTGCTAGTCATGATGGTCGACTGACCGGTACAGGAGAAACCGTTCGTGTGCCTGCCGATCAGGTTTTTAAGGCCATCGGTCAGACGCTTGACGGTGCGCCGGAAGGGCTGACGCTGGATGGCAATAAGATTGCTGTGACCGGGGCAGGACGCACCTCGATGACCGGTGTATGGGCCGGCGGAGACTGTGCGGCAGGTGGTGAAGACCTGACCGTGACCGCCGTGGCCGAAGGCCGCGATGCCGCGATGGACATCCACGCAAGTCTAAGCGCGTGAAACTCAAAGACAAAGATGCAGAACTGCATCAGGGAGGCCGGATAAATGGCTGATTTAACAACAAACTTTCTGGGAATTTCAAGTCCAAACCCTTATTGGCTGGCCTCCGCGCCACCGACGGATAAGGAATACAATGTTCGCCGCGCCTTCGAGGCCGGTTGGGGCGGTGTGGTATGGAAGACTTTGGGGTCCGAAGGCCCTCCGGTCGTAAACGTAAACGGGCCACGCTATGGCGCGATCTACGGCGCGGACCGCCGGTTGTTGGGTCTTAACAACATCGAACTGATCACCGACCGCCCGCTAGAGGTGAACCTTGAGGAAATGGCCCGCGTGAAGGCGGATTATCCGGATCGCGCCCTGATCGCCTCGATCATGGTGCCTTGTGAAGAGGCTGCGTGGAAGGCCATTCTGCCGCGTGTGGCTGAAACGGGCGCAGATGGGATCGAGCTGAATTTCGGTTGCCCACATGGGATGAGCGAGCGCGGCATGGGCTCGGCTGTGGGGCAGGTGCCGGAGTATATCGAAATGGTGACCCGGTGGTGCAAACAGTATTACGATCGCCCGGTTATCGTGAAACTGACGCCGAACATAACCGATATCCGCAAACCCGCCGCGGCCGCTAAGAGCGGGGGTGCGGATGCGGTGTCGCTGATCAACACGATCAACTCGATTACCAGTGTAGATCTGGATACGTTCAGCCCCGAACCATCGATTGACGGCAAAGGCAGCCATGGTGGCTATTGTGGTCCGGCGGTGAAGCCGATTGCTTTGTCCATGGTGTCAGAGATTGCGCGGGCTGAAGCCACGCGTGGCCTGCCGATCTCGGGCATCGGCGGCGTGACCACTTGGCGCGACGCTGCCGAGTTTATCTCGCTTGGTTGTGGTAATGTTCAGGTCTGCACCGCAGCAATGACCTATGGCTTTAAGATCATCGACGAACTGACTGCAGGCTTGTCAGAATGGATGGACGAGAAAGGCTATACCAGCATCGATCAGGTGATCGGCCGCGCGGTGCCCAATGTCACTGACTGGCAATATTTGAATCTCAACTACATCGCAAAAGCGAAAATTGATCAGGACCAGTGTATCAAGTGTGGCCGCTGCTATGCCGCCTGCGAGGACACCAGCCATCAGGCGATTTCGATGTCGGCAGATCGGGTATTCGAAGTCATCGATGAAGAATGCGTTGCCTGCAACTTGTGTGTAGATGTCTGCCCGGTCGAAGGCTGTATCTCGATGGAGCCAATGGCAGCCGGAGAGGTTGATCCGCGCACGGGCAAAGTGGTTAATCCCGAATATGCCAACTGGACAACGCATCCGAACAATCCGATGGCCAAAGCCGCCGAGTAAGAGATACCGGAATCCCGCTACAACTGGTTCGGTGATACACTGCCGCTGACGGACAGGATCAAAGGAGCATGTCATGTCAGCGGCACCAATGGGTCGGAACAAGGGTGGCAACCGGGTCACAAAGCTTGATCGGGATACATCCAAGAAGAATGTCGCCCTTTCCAAAGCGAAACAACGCGACGCGCTTGCTGCAAAAAATTTTGTGAAACATCAAAAGCAGGTCAAAAAGGATCTGGAACAATTGATCAAACTTCGACGCTCGATCGAAGAGATGCTTAAGAAGCTGAAAGAGGACCGGCAACTGGATCAGAGATTTCTGAACCAAGTTACAAAAAAGGTTAAATCTCTCAAGGACTTTAGCGCTTTCATCAAAGCATCCGAACGTGAGCATTCGGTAGGTGTTCAGCAGCCCAAGATGTACACCGCAATTGTACAGGATGCCAGAAAAGTACCCAAAATCAATACAGTCAATACAATGGGCGACTTGACCATAATTCTGGCCATGACCATCGTAATTTTGAAGCGTATTCTTGCCTTGAAACCGGCGAAGTAACGTCTATGGCGTTAGAAGTTTGCGATAGAGTGTATCAACGAAAGTCTCGGCGCCTTCAAAAGGATCTTCGTCGCCCAAGATTGCGCGAACCTGCACGTCAAAATCTGCATAATGCTGGGTCAGAGCCCAGATTGAGAAAATCAAATGATAGGGATGCAGGCGCGCAATCTTTCCCTGATCCATCCAACGGGTAAGGATGGCTATTTTTTGATCGACCAGATTCTTGAGATCGCTGGATAAAGCATCGCGAATGCGGGGCGCTCCCTGAACCAGTTCATTTGCAAACAGGCGGCTTTCGCGGGGGAGGTCGCGACTCATCTCAAGCTTTCGGCGGACGTAAGATAAGATCTCTTCCAGCGGCTCTCCGTTTTCGTCAAGCTCGTGCAAAGGTGCCAACCATACCTCAAGTAAGCCAGTTAGAAGGGCAGTGTGAATCGCCTCTTTTGACGGGAAGTAATAGAGCAGATTGGGTTTACTCAATCCCGCCTCGGCGGCGATTTGGTCAACGGTGGCCCCGCGATATCCATGTGCAGAGAACACATTCAGGGCAGCGTCCAGAATCGCTGCTCGGTTTTTTTGCTGAATCCGTGTTGGCGCGCGGTCCTTGGGCATGTTTCCCTGTGCCTATTTTTGGTTTTCTGCGTGGCGGATATGTCGAAAATTTCGGCAATACCATGCATTTTCTTGACTGATGTCGAACCCGTGATAGCGTGAGTTTGACCAGATGGTCAAATCAAGACACCAAAAGCGAGCTAAATCGCAAGCAACAGGGAAGAACAAGATGGCAGCTCCGGCGCAGAATCTCAGGATCAATGGCGACAGGCTATGGGACAGCCTGATGGAGATGGCCAAGATCGGACCCGGTGTGGCGGGTGGCAATAATCGCCAGACGTTGACTGATGAGGATGCCGAAGGGCGCGCATTGTTTCAAAAATGGTGCGAGGACGCGGGTTGCACCATGGGATTGGATCAGATGGGCAACATGTTTGCCCATCGCGAGGGAACGGACCCAGAGGCTCTGCCTGTCTACGTGGGTTCGCATCTGGATACACAGCCCACGGGCGGCAAGTATGATGGTGTTTTGGGCGTGCTTGGCGGGTTGGAGATCATTCGCACGTTGAATGATCTTGGGATCAAAACCAAGCACCCGATCGTTGCAACAAACTGGACCAATGAAGAGGGGACGCGATATGCCCCCGCGATGTTGTCTTCGGGCGTATTCGCCGGAATGCACACGCAGGATTGGGCCTATGATCGTGAGGATGCCGAGGGCAAAAAATTCGGGGATGAGTTGAACCGCATCGGCTGGCGCGGTGATGAAGAGGTGGGTGCGCGCAAGATGCGTGCGTTCTTCGAGCTGCACATCGAACAGGGTCCCATACTGGAAGCCGAGGGCAAGGATATCGGCGTTGTCACGCATGGCCAGGGGCTAAGCTGGACCCAAGTCACAGTGACTGGCAAGGATGCGCATACCGGGTCTACTCCGATGCCGATGCGTAAGAATGCCGGGCTGGCAATGGCACGTATTCTTGAGAAAGTGGATGAGATTGCGTGGTCACATGCGCCTCATGCCGTTGGTGCGGCGGGTCATATCGACGTGTACCCGAACTCGCGCAATGTGATCCCGGGAAAGGCGGTGTTTACGGTCGATTTCAGATCACCCGAATTGGATGTAATCACCGATATGGAGAACCGGCTGCGTGTCGCGGCAGAGGATATCGTCAATGAGATGGGACTGCAGATCGAATTCGAGAAGGTTGGCGGCTTTGATCCAGTAAAATTCGATGAAGGTTGCGTGGCAGCGGTGCGCGACGCGGCTGAACGGTTGGGTTATTCACATACAGATATCATTTCAGGCGCGGGACATGATGCCTGCTGGATCAATCGAGTTGCCCCGACAGCGATGGTGATGTGTCCCTGCGTGGATGGGCTCAGCCACAATGAGGCTGAAGAAATCAGCAAGGATTGGGCTGCAGCCGGGGCCGATGTTTTGCTGCACGCCGTCGTTGAAACGGCCGAGATCGTGGAATAGGGGGCTTTGCCCCGTCGCCCGATGGGCGAGTCCCCCGGAGATATTTTTAGCCAGATGAAGCAAGCGGCGCAGACCGCATCAGGGAGTTTAACATGAGCACTGTGATCAAGAACGGAACCGTTGTGACCGCTGATCTGACCTATAAGGCGGACGTGAAGGTTGAAGGTGGCGTGATTACTGAGATTGGGCCGGACCTGCGAGGTGATAAGGAACTGGATGCGTCGGGCTGTTATGTGATGCCGGGTGGAATCGATCCTCATACGCATCTTGAGATGCCGTTCATGGGGACCTATTCCAGCGATGATTTCGAAAGCGGGACGCGCGCAGCTCTGGCGGGCGGGACCACGATGGTGGTGGATTTTGCGCTGCCCAATCCGGGCGAAAGCCTGTTGGACGCGCTGAAACGCTGGGACAACAAGTCAACGCGTGCAAACTGTGATTATTCGTTCCACATGGCGGTGACCTGGTGGGGTGAGCAGGTGTTTGATGACATCAAAACCGTCATCGAGACCCGCGGCATCAACACCTTCAAGCACTTTATGGCCTATAAAGGCGCGCTGATGGTGAACGATGATGAACTTTTTGCCTCGTTCAAACGTCTTGCGGAGCTAGGTGGCACCGCGATGGTCCATGCCGAGAATGGCGATGTGGTTGCTGAGCTGAGTGCGAAGTTGTTGGCCGAAGGAAATACAGGGCCAGAAGCGCATGCCTATTCCCGTCCACCGCAGGTGGAAGGCGAGGCAACCAACCGGGCGATCATGATCGCAGATATGGCAGGTGTGCCGCTCTATGTGGTGCATACCTCCTGCGAAGAGGCGCATGAGGCCATTCGGCGCGCCAAGATGCAGGGCAAGCGTGTATGGGGCGAGCCATTGATCCAACACCTGACCTTGGATGAAAGCGAGTACTTCCACCACGATTGGGAACACGCGGCACGTCGGGTTATGAGCCCTCCGTTCCGGAACAAGCAGCATCAGGACAGCCTTTGGAATGGTCTACAGTCTGGAACGTTGAGCGTTGTGGCCACAGACCATTGTGCGTTTACGACGGAGCAGAAACGGTATGGCGTGGGTGATTTCACCAAGATTCCGAACGGGACCGGAGGGTTGGAAGATCGGATGCCGATGCTATGGACCCATGGGGTGAATACCGGGCGTCTGACGCCGAATGAGTTCGTGGCTGTTACTTCAACTAACATCGCCAAGATATTGAATTGCTATCCGAAAAAGGGCGCAATTCTTGTGGGCGCGGATGCTGATTTGGTTGTTTGGGACCCGGACAAGGCCAAGGTAATCTCGGCCGAGACACAGCAATCCTCCATCGACTACAACGTCTTTGAGGGCAAAGAGGTGCGCGGGTTGCCGCGGTTCACGCTGACCCGCGGTGCGGTGGCCGTACATGATGGTGAGATTCAGACTCAGGAAGGGCACGGGAAGTTCGTGGCGCGTGAGGCCAATACCCATGTGAACAAGGCGCTAAGCACCTGGAAAGAGTTGACAGCGCCCCGGCCTGTTGAGCGGACAGGTATACCGGCAACGGGTGTGTAAACCTCTTGGGTCGCCTTTCCGGCGACCCGGGTCTGAGCTTCTTCAAGGCAATGGAATGAATACAGAAAATACTACTAAGCCCGTTATTGAGGCAAGGCAGCTGGATCTCACATTTCAGACGAATGATGGGCCTATTCATGCGCTGAAAGATGTGAACTTGTCGATTGGCAAGGGGGAGTTTGTCAGTTTCATCGGCCCATCTGGCTGTGGTAAAACCACTTTCCTACGCTGCATCGCGGCGCTTGAGACACCGACGGGTGGGTCTTTGAACGTGAATGGTATGACGCCGGATGAGGCGCGGAGAAACCGGGCTTACGGGTATGTGTTTCAGGCAGCGGGGCTGTATCCATGGCGAACGATTGCGAAAAATATCAAGCTGCCGCTCGAGATTATGGGCTATTTGTCTGCTGAGCAGGATGAGCGGGTTAAAAAGGTCTTGGAACTTGTTGATCTTGAAGGGTTTGGGGGCAAATTCCCCTGGCAGCTATCAGGCGGCATGCAGCAGCGAGCCAGCATTGCGCGAGCCCTGGCCTTTGATGCAGACATCTTGCTGATGGATGAACCGTTCGGTGCTTTGGATGAGATTGTACGCGACCATCTGAACGAACAGCTCTTGGCGTTGTGGGCGAGGACCGAGAAGACCATCGGCTTCGTGACCCATTCGATCCCCGAGGCGGTGTATCTCAGCACCAAGATCGTGGTCATGAGTCCGCGGCCTGGTCGGATCACGGATGTGATCGATAGTCCTCTGCCGAAAGAGCGGCCTTTGGATATCCGCGATACGCCCGAGTTTATCGAAGTCGCTCATCGCGTGCGCGAGGGGCTGAGGGCCGGTCATGGGGATGATGTTTGATGGCGGGTGACGGCATCAGACGGGCATCTTTGGATGATGTGACAGATTGCGCGCGGATCATTTGGACCTGGGCGAAGCAGACGGGCTGGATGCCCGATGAACTGCCGCAAGAGGAACTTGCAAGCCTGATCCGTGAGGCGTTGCCCAACCGGGACATCTGGGTCGCCGGAGATCCGCCTGATTGTTACATGTCGGTTGATCCGGTCGAGAACAAAGTGGGCGCGCTTTATTGTCTGCGGACGGGACGGGGTGTCGGAAAACGGTTGTTGGATAAAGCGAAGGAGGGGCGCGACCATCTTTGGCTAACGACGCATGTGCCGAATGTGGACGCTCAGCGGTTCTATCGTCGTGAAGGGTTTATCGAGACGGGACGGGAGCCTCCGGTGCCGCCTGACACGGTACCTGTCATTCGGATGGAGTGGCAGGCATGAAGCAAATTATTGCAGTCCTCACTGTCCTCGCCGCCATTGTTATCGTGTGGTACGCGGCTTGTATCCCGATGAATATCAAAGGGGTTCTGACTGAACAGGAGCGTGCGGGGGCCGAAGTCCAGCCGCCCTCAGCCAAAGATCGCCGAGACATGGGTGAGATCGGATTGGCCCTGAATAACTCTTTCGCCATACCTGCGACATGGGAGCAAGAGCGTCCGCGCCTTCCAGCGCCCCATCAGGTTGCGATTGAAATGTGGGAGACCACGGTTCAGAAGAAAATCACCTCTAAACGCTCGCTGATCTATCATGGTTGGGTCACGTTAAGTGCCACAATGTTGGGTTTCGTTATCGGGACCGGGCTGGGCATTCTTCTGGCCGTTGGAATCGTGCATAGCCGGGTGATGGACTTGTCGGTGATGCCTTGGGCGATTGTTAGCCAGACCATCCCGATCATCGCGTTGGCGCCGATGATCATTGTTGTCCTGTATTCGGTCGGCGTGCAGGGGATCATTCCTAAGGCGATCATTTCGGCCTATCTCAGCTTTTTCCCTGTCGTCGTCGGCATGGTTAAAGGGCTGCGCAGTCCGGATGCCATGCAGCTTGATCTGTTGCGGACGTATAATGCCAGCCGCTCGCAGGGGTTCTGGAAACTGCGTCTGCCGGCCTCGATGCCCTATCTGTTTACATCGCTGAAGATTGGTGTCGCTGCGTCTTTGGTAGGGGCCATCGTTGGGGAACTGCCTACAGGTGCTGTGGCGGGGTTGGGCGCGCGATTGCTCGCAGGCAGCTATTACGGCCAGACCGTGCAAATCTGGTCAGCGCTGTTTGCAGCGGCCATTCTTGCCGCTTGTCTTGTAGGGTTGTTGGGGCTGATTGAGCGGACGGTTCTAAAACGGATGGGGATGGCACAATGATACCTATTCTTGGTGCAATAGCTGTCTGGTTATTGGGCTGGTGGTTGAACAGCCGTCTGGCCAGCGGACCCTATTCCGACACACGGATGGTGGGGTTTCTTGCGCCTTTGATCTTCGGTCTAACCGTCATTGGCATCTGGGAGCTGGTCGTGCGCGGCCTCGAGGTGCCATTGGTCATCCTGCCGGCACCATCTGTCATCTGGGTTCGTTTCTGGGACAGCTTGCCAACTCTTTGGGCGGACTTTGTACAAACAATCATCAAAGGTGCGCTGAGCGGCTACATCATCGGCTGTGGCTCGGCATTCCTGATGGCGATTGCGGTGGATCGCTGGGATTTCCTGCGTCTCGGGTTGCTGCCCGTCGGCAATTTCGTCGCAGCACTGCCGATCGTGGGCACCGCGCCTATTCTGGTTATGTGGTTCGGCTTCGACTGGCATTCGAAGGCGGCTGTTGTCGTGGTGATGGTATTCTTCCCGATGCTGGTGAACACGGTGGCGGGGCTGCGCGAAGCCACGGCGATGCAGAGGGATTTGATGGAGACCTATGCCGCCACTTATTGGCAAAGCTTCCTTAAACTGCGCCTGCCTGCTGCGATGCCATTCATTTTCAACGGGTTAAAGATTTCTACCACACTCGCCCTGATCGGGGCTATCGTGGCTGAGTTCTTTGGCTCACCCACCCTGGGCATGGGCTTTCGGATATCCACCAGCGTCGGGCAATTGTCGCTGGATATGGTGTGGGCCGAGATCGTGGTCGCAGCGCTGGCTGGGACGGCCTTTTACGGCCTTGTGGCGATGATCGAAAAGGCGGTGACCTTCTGGCATCCGTCTCAGCGAGGATAAATGGAATAATTCAACAGACCCCACAAACGGGGCAAACATAAGCAACTAGGAGATATGATGATGAAGAAGCTACTCAGCGGGGCGGTTGCCGCCTTTAGCCTGGCAGCCAGCGCGGCACTTGCTGCGGATGAGGTGACGCTGCAATTGAAGTGGGTCACGCAGGCCCAGTTTGCAGGCTACTATGTGGCGAAGGACAAGGGGTTCTATGAAGAAGAGGGGCTGGACGTTACAATTCTACCCGGTGGTCCCGACATAGCACCCACTCAGGTGATTGCAGGCGGTGGTGCAGACGTGACGGTCGAATGGATGCCAGCCGCGCTGGCCGCGCGTGAAAAGGGTCTGCCTCTGGTAAACATCGCACAGCCCTTCAAAAGCTCAGGCATGATGCTCACTTGTTGGAAGGATGCTGGAATTGCTGCACCCGAGGACCTGAAGAACCGTACTTTGGGTGTTTGGTTCTTTGGCAACGAATTCCCGTTCATGAGCTGGATGAGCCAGCTGGGTATCAGCACCGATGGCAAAAGCGACAGCGGTGTCGAGGTTCTTAAGCAAGGCTTTAACGTCGATCCGTTGCTGCAGCGCCAGGCCGATTGCATTAGCACTATGACCTACAATGAGTACTGGCAGGTCATCGATGCCGGTGTCACGCCCGAGGAACTGGTGACCTTCAAATACGAAGATCAAGGCGTCGCTACGCTTGAGGATGGCCTCTATGTGCTTGAGGAAAATCTGAGCGATGCGGCCTTTGCCGACAAGATGGAGCGTTTTGTCCGTGCCTCGATGAAAGGCTGGAAATACGCCGAAGAGAATCCGGATGAGGCCGCTGAGATCGTGCTTGAAAATGATGCAACCGGTGCCCAGACCGAAGAGCATCAGAAACGCATGATGGGTGAGATTGCCAAGCTGACCGCAGGGTCGAATGGTGCTCTGGACCCGGCTGATTTCAATCGTACGGTTGAGACTCTGCTGGCCGGTGGTTCCGATCCAGTTATCACCAAGCAGCCTGATGGTGCTTGGACACACCAAATCACGGATGCTGCGCTGAACTAAGTTCAGCAAAACGCGCAATTCTAAACGCGGTCCCATTGGGGCCGCGTTTTCTGTTGTGGATGCCGGATTCGTGCCTGTACTTGCTGGTTGAAAGGTATAGTATTTCACTGAAATTAGCGGCATTTAATAACGTCATGGCAACTATTGGGTAGAGAATGCAGAGTTTTGCATCAGAATTCAATCAAGCGATCTCGTTGATCCTGAATGGGGATGCCGAGTTGTGGGCGATTGTTCTGTTGTCGCTGCGTGTTTCGGTGTTTGCGGTGCTGATTTCGGCAGTCGTTGGAATGCCTGTCGGGGCAGCATTGGCGGTCGCCCGATTTCCAGGGCGGCGCGCGCTTATCATATTGATGAACGCTCTGATGGGATTGCCACCGGTTGTGGTCGGATTGCTGGTTTACCTGATGTTATCCCGATCTGGCCCATTGGGTGTGCTGGAGCTGCTCTACACACCTGCTGCCATGATCATAGCGCAGGTGGTTCTGGTGACACCGATCATGGCCGCGCTTACCCGCCAGGTGGTTGAAATGCTGGCCGAGGAATATTCCGAACAGCTCCGCTCGCTTGGGGTATCGCGGTTGGCGTCGGTACCGGTGCTGTTGTGGGACGCGCGGTTGGCGCTGGTTACCGCCTTGTTGGCTGGGTTTGGCCGGGCGATTGCCGAGGTTGGTGCGGTGATCATTGTGGGTGGAAACATCAATCACGTCACACGCGTGATGACGACCACGATCGCTCTTGAAACCTCCAAAGGTAACCTTGCGATGGCGCTGGCCTTGGGGGTGATCCTGATCGGCTTGGCCGTGGCGGTAAACGCGATGGTCAGTGCGCTGACACTTCGTGCCGAGCGGGAAGGGCTGCGCCATGCGTGATGTCGTGACCGGGGCGCCGGGTATTCTGGACGTGAGCGGCCTGAGTATTGCACGTAATGGCAAGGCATTGCTGGACGTCCCGCACCTTTGTCTGGATGGTCCGGGCCCGACCCTTATTCTTGGACCGAATGGGGCGGGTAAAAGTCTGCTGCTGCGTTGCCTGCACGGACTGATACAACCAGATCGGGGACGTGTTTGTCAGAACGGTGCTGTGTTGAATGCCCGCCACAAGGCACGACAGGCGATGGTATTTCAAAGCCCTGTTTTGTTGCGCCGTTCTGTTGCTGCCAATCTGGACTTTGTTCTGAAACGGCGATCCATGCCGCGCGCGGAAAGGAAGCATCGTATCGAATCCTTGCTGGATGAGGGCGGGCTAGATGGCAAGGCGCGTCAACCCGCGCGTTCGCTTTCTGGTGGCGAGGCGCAAAGGCTCGCAATATTGCGCGCATTGGCCTTGGACCCCGAGACGTTGTTTTTGGATGAACCCACCAGCGCACTGGATCCCAGCGCAACGCAGATGATCGAACGGATGATCCTGCGCGCG
This sequence comes from Ruegeria sp. AA3, assembly GCF_056542905.1. Taxonomy (NCBI): domain Bacteria; kingdom Pseudomonadati; phylum Pseudomonadota; class Alphaproteobacteria; order Rhodobacterales; family Roseobacteraceae; genus Ruegeria; species Ruegeria sp. AA3. Next base: position 202,195 of record NZ_JBQGAQ010000001.1, read on the forward strand.
TCTGAGCGGGGCGTACGCATCGTTATGGTGACGCATGACATTGGACAAGCACGCCGGTTGGCATCTGACATAGTGATGATGCAAGCAGGGCGAGTTGTTGAACACGGTAAAGCAATGCAGGTTCTGGAAGCACCAGAAAGCGACGAGTCGCGCCGGTATCTGGCCGGTGGCCTCGTTACCTGATTTATACAGATGGAGAAATGGGATGATCCCTGATTTCATTCGGGCATCAATTGTTGCGCTTGGGCTAACCGCTGGCGCAAGTTTGGCGGAAGAACCCTTTATTATCGTGCAGTCTACGACCTCTACTCAAAACTCGGGTTTGCTGGATTATATCTTGCCCGGGTTTGAGGCCGAAACCGGTATTGACGTGCGGGTTGTGGCTGTTGGAACTGGTCAGGCGATCCGAAATGCAATCAACGGGGATGGTGATGTCCTGTTGGTTCATTCCAAAACAGCCGAAGAGCAGTTCGTTGCTGATGGTTGGGGGGTTGAGAGGTTTGATGTCATGTATAATGACTTTGTTCTCGTCGGCCCGAAATCTGACCCGGCCGAGGTCAAGGGCGATACCGATATCATCGCAGCCCTTGCGGCAGTGGCCAGCTCCAAAGCGCCCTTCGTTTCGCGCGGCGACGACAGCGGAACCCACAAGGCCGAGATGCGTTATTGGCAGGTGACAGATGTCGACCCGACAGTTGCGTCGGGAACATGGTATCGCGAGGCCGGAGCGGGCATGGGCGCATCGCTTAATATCGCGAGCGGGATGGGCGCTTATATCCTGACGGATCGCGCAACATGGCTTTCATTTGGAAATCGAGGTGATCTGGAAATCCTGGTTGAAGGCGACCCTCGAATGTTCAACCAATATGGCGTGATACTGGTGAACCCAGAGAAGCACTCAAGAGTTCGTGCAACTTCGGGGCAGAGGTTCATTGATTGGTTGATTGGCCCTGATGGTCAGGCGGCGATTGAATCCTATGAGTTGGATGGGCAGCAGATGTTCTTTCCGAACGCAAAATGAATTTCATCTTTGGCAATTATCATTGGAAAAATGGAAAGATCAGCCACTTGCGCCGTTGTGGTGAATCTGGCCCAGATTCCTGAGGTCATATCCGCCCAGGTCGGTAGCGCGTTCAGAGAAACGCTCGGATTGCAGAAACTGGATTAAAGTCTGCATCGGCGGCTCAAAGAAAGCACGTCGCCAGATGGCAAGATCTAACCGTTCAGAGTGAGTGGGCACAAAGCTCAGTCCATAAGGACCCGCAAGTGCACCGAGGCCGAACCCTGCTTCGGCTTTGCCATCCCGTACGGCAATCGCCAGTTCTTCTTCGGTGCGGGCGCAGATTGGGAGGGCATTCAAATCTTCTCGGCCGAGCCCATGCTTGCCAAGCTCTGCATCGAACAGATGCTGACTGGCGGCACTGTCCTGTCGTAGGATGACGCGACGGCCTTTCAAGTCCTGAATACCAGAGATCTCAGGTGTGCCAGTCGCAAGCAGCAGACCGCGCTGCCTATGCGCGATTTGGTAGAGGATCACTGGAGCGTTGCCCATTCTGTCGCGCAGAGACTGGGTGTTAAAGCCTTCGGGTTCATGGATATGCAACGCAGCCGCTTGTGCTGTGCGGTCAGATAGGCGGTTCAGCCCGTCGAATGAACCGTCATAATAGGTGGCCAGCCCCGAGCCACTTTCCCTCAGCGCCCAATCCAGCAGCGGATCATGGCTGCCGGCGACAATGGGGGGCAGGGGCGGTTCAGCCACCTGCGGACCAGAGCGCGAGGCATTGAGCCATGCGATGATCTCTGCCTTCGGGAACAGCAGTTTTCCCATTGCCCGCACGCAAGGGATTTCACCAGAGGACGCCAGATCATAGGCTTTCCGCTCACCAATGCGCAGCAGATCCGCCAATTCGCGTGTTGTCAGGTATTGCGACATTCAGTCTAGACGCACCGAAGAGCCGGAACCCGACGCTGCAGCGCTGAATCCGATCTTGTCCAGAACGATCGGCGCGGCAGCGGCAATGACGACCATCGCAACGACGGCGGAAAGGAAGGCTTTCATTATTTCCTCCGGCTCAGTTTTCGGGTGCCGTGGCGTGTCGTAAAAAGGTGACCAGATCAATGCGGTCTTGCGATCCGCTAATCCGCTGCATTGGCATCTTTGATCCCGGAATGTAATGATCCGGGCCCTTGTCGAAAAGAGCGTTTATTGTCTCTTCATCCCAAATGATATCAGAAGTTTGCAGTGTATCTGAATAAAGATAGTCCGGTACTGTCCCTGCTTTGCGTCCAAACACCCCATACAGGGTTGGACCCGCGCGCCGCTGGTCATCCGGTGAAAGGCTATGACAGATTGAGCATTTGCGGGCAAATTGGCGTTCCCCATTTCCCATCTCGTTCGGGTTCTTCAGGAAACTGGGTTCGGCCGCCGCCATCTGCTCGCGGTCTTCCGAGGCCGCGATCGGCCAGCTATACATCGCTTCGTCAATTCCGCCAGCATGAATATTTTGCCCATCGTTCGAAAAAGCCAGAGCCCAGACAGGCCCGCGTAGCGTAGCCCTGAAATCTTGCGAGATACGCCAGTTCAGGGTGTCGATGACCATGATAAAACCTTCACCATCACCGACAGCGAGAAGGCTTCGATCAGGGCTGAGGGCAAGCGCCAGTATCGGCCTTCGGTCCAGGGTGAAATCGCGTTCCTCGCCGGTTGCTAGGTCAAGGATGCGGGTGACGCCATCAACGGCACCGTAGGCGATCCAGTTGTCGATAGAATTCAAGACCAACCTGTTCACGCCGAACCCGTGCTCGATAAGGCGATCCACCTCCTGACCGCTCGCGACATCCCAGAGGCGGATCGAACCATCCACACCCGCCGAATAAAGCTGTGACCCATCAGCAGTGAACTCCACGGCATTTACCCCGCTGCCCGTTGGCCCGAGCAACATAGGTTCTGACCCATCGACCGGCCAAAGCCCGATCATTCCGTCCCAGCTTGCCGTCGCGACATGAGTTTTTGATGCAGTGAGCCCGACGATCTTTCCTTTGTGTCGTCCAACGATTTCGCCTCCGGGCCAACGCCGTAGCGTGAAATCATCACCAGCTGAATAGATTGCGGTACCGTTAAACACGACAGTGTTGACGGCAGCTTCATGGCCTTCCAGCCATTCCGGGGTCTGTCTGGTCCATAGGCCAACCGAATTGTCGAAACTCGCCGTTGCAATGCGCCCGTCTTGTGCGATTGCGATCCCCATGATCGGCCCGCCATGGCCTTTGAGCGTGAAGAACTCGGACCAAGCGGGCAGGGGGATCAAGCCAAGCGTCAAAACCAGCCAGCGCATTTATTCAGCGGGTGAGGCCGCCGCTTTGCTGGCCTCTTTTTCCTGCACCTCTTCCAGCCACAGTGAGTGATGCTCGCGCGCCCATTGTTCTTCGACTTCACCAGTGCCCATGGCGTCAAAAGCACCTTCCATGCCGACTGAGCCGAGGTAGATATGCGCTATGATGATCGCAATGAACACATAGGCCACCATGACGTGCCAAACCTGGGCATATTGCATCTCTTCTTGAGGCGACATCTGCACGGGTAGGTTCAGGCCCAGCATCTGTGGAATGCCGGTTGCGGTGGCGATTTGGAATGTCTTTGCGAACATCGGCAGCTCAAACGGGAACAGTAGCGAAAGGCCCGATAGGCTGATCGAGGCGCCGAGTAGTATACAGGCCCAGAAAATCACCTTTTGACCTGCGTTGAACTTCTTTGCGGGCGGGTGGCTGTTCTTGGTGAACAAACCACCACCGGCTGCGAGCCACTTCAGGTCGGTCTTGTTGGGTATGTTATGTGAAATCCAGTTCACGGTGACGATAATCAGACCAAGCATGAAGGCCCAGGCGAGGTTGTTATGTAGCCATTTACCCCCCTGAGCGATGGTTGCGAACCCTTCCTTGCCGAAGATCGGGATCAGGAAGTCACGGCCATAAAGCGCCAGCAGGCCGGTGATGCCAAGGATCAGGAATGAACCGGCAAATAACCAATGTCCGAACCGTTCGAAACTGTTGAACCGCAGGACCTTGCGCCCGGTCTTTTCGCCATCTATGCGGATTTTTCCGCGGATCAGGAAGAACAGAACGATGACCGCAAGCATTCCCGCGATGATGTATGTACCGTATTCGCGCAGTGGCCCGGTACGGAAACTCAGCCACCACATACCGCCATCTTGAATCAAAACGCTGTCTGCTGGTCCATGGGATGAAACGGTGACATCTGCCGATCCATAGCGCAGCGCGCGATAGACATCGCTGTCTGAGGCGACGCCGCGCGTGCCGATTTGCCCAAGCAGACCTTCCACATTGCCCTGTCCGGTATTTTCCGACCGATAGCTGTTGTCGACCTTCTCGCCGCGCTGACGGGCCAGAATGTCCTCAAGCGTTGTCGCTCCGCCAGTCGAAGCGCGTTCATTAGTGGTTGCGGGTGCCTCAGCATCGTTGGTTTGGGCAACGGAAGCGTGGACCAGCCCGATGGTGAACAGCAATGCGAAGAATAAGCGGAACATCTGAACCTCGGTCAAAATCCCTGATCAGGCGACCCACGGATGCGGGTCGCCTGTTTGGTTCATGAAAGCGGAGTTATCCGTCTTTCTGGTCGTAGGCTGTACCCCAACCCCAAGCGCCCGAGCCGAAGCCGCGCGCCACTACGCGTTCGCGGTAAACGGCAGACACTACGTCGCCGTCACCGGCAAGCAGGGCTTTGGTGGAACACATCTCGGCGCAGATCGGCAGTTTGCCTTCGGCGATCCGGTTGCGACCGTATTTGGCGAACTCCGCGGTCGAGTGCGTTTCCTCGGGGCCGCCAGCGCAGAAGGTACATTTGTCCATCTTGCCGCGCGATCCGAAGTTGCCCGCCTGCGGATATTGCGGCGCGCCGAAGGGGCACGCGTAGAAGCAATAGCCGCAGCCAATGCACAGGTCCTTGGAGTGCAGGACGACCCCTTCTTCGTTCTGATAGAAGCAGTCGACCGGGCACACCGCCATGCAAGGCGCATCCGAACAATGCATACAGGCCACCGAGATCGAACGTTCGCCCGGGTTACCATCATTGATCGTTACCACCCTGCGGCGGTTGATACCCCATGGCACTTCGTGCTCGTTCTTACACGCGGTTACGCAGGCGTTGCACTCGATGCAGCGTTCAGCGTCGCAGAGAAACTTTGCTCTAGCCATTATCGTCCTCCTTACGCTGCCCAGATTTTGCAGAGAGTACACTTGGTCTCTTGCATCTGGGTCACTGAATCATAGCCATAGGTCTGGGCGGTGTTGGTACTTTCACCCAGCACATAGGGGTCTGCACCGGCGGGATATTTGTGCCGCTGATCTTCGCCCTGGAAATGGCCGCCAAAGTGGAATGGCATGAAGGCGACACCGGCACCAACCCTGTTGGTCAGCATCGCCATCACCTTGACCTTGCCACCCTCAGGACCTTCGACCCAGACCTGTGATCCGTCCCGAATACCAAGGTTGTTAGCATCGCGCGGATTGATCTCGACGAACATGTCCTGCTGTAGCTCGGCCAGCCACGGGTTCGACCGCGTCTCATCACCGCCGCCTTCATATTCGACCAGACGGCCTGACGTTAGAATTATCGGGTAATCCTTTGAAAAGTCGTTCTTTTGGATCGAAGCGTAAAGGGTGGGCAGGCGATAGGCTTGACGGTCCTCGTAGGTTGGATAATCCGCTACCAGATCGCGACGCGGCGTGTAAAGCGGCTCGCGATGCAGTGGGATCGGATCCGGGAAGGTCCAGACAACCGCGCGGGCTTTGGCGTTCCCGAAGGGCGCACAGCCATGGGCGATTGCAACCCGCTGGATACCGCCGCTAAGGTCGGTCTTCCAGTTGGTTTTCTCGCCCGCAACAGCGTCAATGGCCGCGCGTTCTTCTGCGGTTAGATCGCCGTCCCAGCCAAGATCCATCAGCATCTGCATCGTAAATTCGGGATAGCCATCCTGAATTTCCGATCCAACGCTATAGACCCCTTCGGCCAGCAGGTTGTCGCCGTCACGTTCCACGCCGAATCTGGCGCGGAAGGTCAGGCCGCCTTCGGCCACCGGTTTGGACATGTCATAGAGGTTTGGTGTCCCAGTATGACCCATCTCAGCGGTACCCCAGCAGGGCCACGGTAGACCGTAATACTCGCCGTCGTTTGGTCCACCAATGGCTTGCAGCGTGGTTCTGTCGAAGGTGTGCTGGTTGGCCATATGGCTTTTCAGACGTTCCGGCGACTGACCGGTATAGCCGATGGTCCAGAGACCCGAGTTGAACTCACGCGTGATGCTTTCAACATTCGGGGTTTCGGGATCTTCCATCTCGATATTGCGGAAGAACCGGTCTGCCCAGCCAAACTTGTTGGCGAACTTGGCCATGATGACCTCGTCCGGCAGGCTTTCGAACAACGGATCAACCACCTTGTCGCGCCACTGCAACGACCGGTTCGATGCCGTGACCGAGCCACGGGTTTCGAACTGCGTACAAGCAGGCAACAGATAGACGCCGTCAGTACGGTCGTGCAGAACGGCCGAAACTGTTGGATACGGGTCGATCACGACCAGCATGTCCAGCTTCTCCATCGCCGTCTTCATTTCCGTCATCCGGGTCTGTGAATTGGGCGCGTGTCCCCACAGAACCATGGCGCGGACATTGTTGTCCTGGTCCATGTTGGCCGGGTCTTCCAGAACGCCGTCGATCCAACGAGAGACCGGGATGCCGCGCTCATTCTGAAGCGGTTTATCCTTGCCTTCCTTGTCCTTGATCGTGGCGAATTGGCCTGCGAGCCATTCGGGCTCTTCACCCCAAACGCGCGCCCAGTGACCCCATGCGCCTTTCGACAGACCATAGTAGCCGGGCAGGGTGTGGGACAGAACACCAAGGTCCGTCGCGCCTTGCACGTTGTCATGGCCACGGAAGATGTTGGTGCCACCACCCGTGGTGCCCATGTTTCCAAGTGCCAGCTGAAGCACACAGTAGGCGCGGGTGTTGTTGTTGCCGTTGGTATGCTGAGTACCACCCATGCACCAGACGACTGTACCTGGACGGTTGTTCGCCATTGTGCGGGCAACACGCTTCAATTGCGATCCTGGAGTTCCAGTAACGCGTTCCACCTCATCCGGGTTCCAATTAGCAACCTCTTCACGAATTTGGTCCATGCCCCAGACACGGGTACGGATGAACTCTTTGTCTTCCCAACCGTTGTCGAAGATGTGCCAAAGGATACCCCAGATCAGCGCCACGTCTGTACCGGGGCGGAAGCGGACATACTCATCCGCATGCGCTGCCGTGCGTGTAAAGCGCGGATCGCAAACGATCAGAGGGGCGTTATTCTGCTCTTTCGCGCGCAGAATATGCAGCAGTGAGACAGGGTGTGCCTCGGCCGGGTTGCCGCCGATGATGAAGATCGCCTTGCTATTGTGCATGTCATTGTACGAATTGGTCATGGCGCCATAGCCCCATGTATTCGCAACACCCGCAACAGTGGTTGAGTGGCAGATACGGGCCTGGTGATCCACGTTGTTCGTGCCCCAGTAGGCAGCGAACTTGCGGAACAGATAGGCCTGTTCGTTGTTATGCTTTGCAGAACCCAGCCAATACACGCTGTCTGGCCCGGATTCCTCGCGGATGCTCATCATGCCGTCGCCGATCTCGTTGATCGCCTCTTCCCAGCTGATGCGCTTCCACTCGCCGCCTTCCTTTTTCATCGGATACTTGAGGCGGCGCTCGCCATGGGCGTGCTCGCGGACCGAGGCCCCCTTGGCGCAGTGTGCGCCCAGATTGAACGGGCTGTCCCAGCCGGGTTCCTGCCCGATCCAGACGCCGTTCTGTACCTCGGCTACGACCGTGCAGCCCACCGAGCAGTGAGTGCATACGGATTTGATATTCTCAACGGCGGTGTTTGCCGCTGTCTGGGCGCTGGCAGGCGTCACGGTTCCACCCGTGGCGCTGATCGCGGCAAGGCCGCCGATCGTCAGGCCCGAGCCACGCAGGAATGCGCGGCGATCGACGGTTTTCTCGCCGACTTGGGACAGGATACTTGTCCGCTGGGGGCGTCTCGCAACCCCGTTGGTCTTTTTCCTAAGCATTTCTTTCCTCCCTTGCGCGCCGTGTAAGCCACGGCTGGCTTGGTACTGCTGATCCTGACGTCAGGGCCAATCGCAACCGTCTGTCAGGTATGAAAACGTCCAGTCCTAGAACCGGGTGCTTTCGATGTATGCGCGCGTATGCGCGGTATCCTGCATCCGGGTTTCGTCCGTCGGCAGCTCGGCTGCTTCGGCCTGTCCGGTCAGGCTGGCTGCGGCAACAGCAGCAGGGGCTGCGGTTCCGGCCAGTTTCAGGAAGTCGCGGCGGGTTGCGCCTTCTTCCTTTGTCTTGCTCATGGGCTCCTCCTGTCCCAATTGCGGTTTGGCGCTGCAAAGCACCGGCGAGTGGCGGACTAATCCGCCGTCATTCGGAAGGCTTCGCGCTCGATCTCCATAAACACCCGACCGGCGGTGCCGACCGAGGCATAGAGAACCGAGTTCTCAGCGCCTTCCAAATCCGAATAGAAATGTGCAGCCCATGGGCCGATGTGTTTACTCCAGAACGCCTTCTGGTCTTCCAGCGAGGCAGGCGCGCCGAAACGCCCGACGATCATGCCCGCCATCATCTCCATCAGAGAGGCAATGTTGTCTTCGGGTTCATAAACATTCTGCGCCCGAGTGATTCCGCGCGCGGCCATGTCATTTCGCAGCTGGGCCAGCGGTTTTTCGTTCAGAAAACCGGTCAGATAGAAGCTGGCATAAGGCAACAATTCACCACGCCCCAATCCGATGAAAAGCGCATTGAACTCACGCTCGGCAGCGGCGGGCTTAGTGACCTTTGCCACGCGCGCCATCGCCTCTATGGCCTGACCCAGATCAGAGGCGTCACCGCTTAGCCCTGCCATCTGGTCCAGTAGCAACTGATCGGGCGGACCGGCCAGAAGCAAACCCAGAAAATTGTAAAAATCCGCGCGCAGACGATCCTCGGCCGAGATATCAATGGTTTGCGCGTTGTCTGCGGTCATAGAGTTATCCTTCGAATTCAAATTTCATGCGGCGCGGAGCAGGGGGGACTTCAAGCTCATCTGGTTCTTCCACATCAGCCACGATCATGGGTTCCGGCACAGGTTCTTCGGCCTTGGCCGGTTCTTCACGCGCCTCGATCACATCAAGCGTATCTGTCTCTGGATCGCATTCTTGCTCTTCAGCCTCGGCAGCGAGCGCTTCGACATGAGCCAACATGCCCTTGCCTACCTGATACGCGGTCTGAAGGTTCTCAATCACGCAGGCTACGTCAGTGTAGTCCTCGCCGTAGTCGACCAGCCCATCGACATTGGCCAGAACAGGGTTCAGCCGCCATAGGCGCCGCAAAGCGCGGCGGCGCAGGCGGTCAGGCACGGCTTTGGCCATGAAGCCCGAGACATCATCGCCTGCTTGCAGCGTATCGGGATCGGGCAGATCAAACTCGGACAGAATTTCGGCGTCGCTTTTTTCTTCCAGCTCAGCTTGCCGCGTCGTGATGATCTGTTCCTCTGCGGCCAAAGCTTCTGCTTCGGTCTCGGCCTGAACGGCGGCCTTGCGGCGGGACCAGAAATCGCGCGCTTGGGTCATTGCAGCACCCGACGCGGTGCGCGGTAGACATCTGTGTCCTGACGGATGCGAGCGTCGCCTTTTCCGTCCTCAACCAAATCTATGCGCTTCTTATCCCGACGGCGCTTTACGAACACTTCGTCCCGATGATGCTGCAGCGTGAAATCGCGCACCCAAGCGATTAGACCTTCTGTCATCGGGATCTTCTCGACAATCTCCTCGCCGGTATCAGCGTAGTCCTGACCTTCAAACGGAGAGGCCGTGATCAGCATTGCATTCAAGGGAGTTTCACCTTTCAACTCATCCCGAAGCACCAGGTAAAGCGAGGGCTGTCCGTCCGACAGGTTCACCATATAGGCCTCTGTCTCGTCAGCCCAGAGTGATAGAGGCAGTGTGGCAGCGTGATATTCGACGGTTTCACCTTCGCGGCGCAGCTCTTGCCAATCCGCAGGTCCGGCGCCAGGCAACAAAGCGACTGCGCGCCAGCTCCAGCGGGCCCAACGAGTGACCCCGGGTGTTTTGCGCACGATGACGCCAACTGGCATTTCAATCTGGCTTGCGGCCTTGGCCACTGGCTCCTCCCCGGAAGGCTCTCCCCTGCCTTCCCTATGATGTACTATGGTACATAAATTGGCGCTGTGCCAAGTCCACTTGCATTGATCAGGTCGTTTTCTTCGATAATTTATTCGTTATTGACCTCAATGGCTCGTGGATGGCTTGGGGGTCGATGAGAAATAGTGCACAAATCTGCCATTCTGCCCGGTACCGCATTGCCACGGTGCGGATTAGGTCTAGTGTGAATTGGGGCAGCAAACAGTCCGGGAGAAGATATGACCAGCAAGCTTTTGTTGTGTGATTGCGAGGGGACGCAATCAATTGACGCAGATCGCATATCTTCGGCCTGTGAACTGAGCTGTTCAAAGGTACATACTGCGCTTTGTACCCGAGAACTTGGCGTGGTGGCTGAAATGCTTCAGACCGACGATCAGGTGGTGATTGCCTGCGGGCAAGAGACTGTCGTGTTTTCTGACCTTGCAGATGATCTGGGTGTGGATCAGCCGGGATGCGTTGACCTCAGAGACCGTGCTGGCTGGTCGGAACAGGGCCAAAATGCAGCGCCTAAAATGGCAGCGTTGGCAGCTGAAGCGATGTTGCCGCAGCCGATCACTTCTGCAGTTGATGTGATCAGCGAAGGCACTTGTTGTATCATCGGGTCGGGCGAGATCGCTTATGATCTGGCTGAACAATTATCGGACAGCTTGGCCGTAACGGTTTTGGTCACAGATGAGGTTCAACCGCTGAGCCGTACTTTTGATGTTATTCGTGCCAAGGTGCGGAACTTGTCGGGCGCACTGGGTGGGTTCACGTGGCATCTGGATCAAGTGCAACAGTTAGAACCCGGCGGGCGTGGTGATTTCGCGTGGAGCGCGCCGAGGGATCGGGCCACATCGCGCAGTGATATTGTTGTTGATTTGACCGGAGGTACGGCTTTGGTTGCAGCCCCGGATAAGCGCGAAGGCTACCTGCGCGCCGATCCTCGTGATGCGGTTGCGGTTGCGCGTCTAGCCTTCGATGCGGTGCAACTGGTCGGTACCTTTGAAAAACCGCTTTACGTGCGACTGGATGAAGCGCTTTGTGCCCATTCACGCGCAGGACAGACCGGGTGTTCGAACTGTTTGGACATATGTCCGACCGGTGCCATCACATCAGCGACAGATCATGTGGCAATCGACCCAATGATTTGCGCCGGGTGTGGTGAGTGTTCTGCCCTATGCCCGTCTACAGCCATTACTTACGAGGATCCGCCGGTATCTGCCATTCTCTCTAGGATGCACATACTAGCGCGAACTTTTCGTCGGGCAGGGGGTACAGCGCCGCGTTTGCTGGTGCACGATGTCCACGGGGCGCAGATGATCCGAATGGTTGCCCGGTTTGGCCGAGGTGTTCCAGCGGATGTCATTCCATTTGAGGTGAACGTGGTTTCAGGCTTTGGTCATGCCGAGATGCTGGCCGGGTTGGCACATGGGTTCGCCCGCGTCGACGTCCTATTGGGGCCCAAAGTCGAACGGGACGCGCTGGATCGGGAACTGGTCTTGGCGCAGGCCATCGCGGGGCAGGGTGCCCTGAGCCTGATTGACGAGGTTGACCCGGATGCGTTTGCTGATCTGCTTTATGCGCAAGAGGTGCCGTTACCATTGACCGATCCGGTTCTTCCATTGGGGAACCGGCGACAAATCACCCGTCTGGCGGCGCAAGCGCTGAATGCCAAGACCGAAGCACCGTTGGCCTTGCCAGATGGCGCTCCATATGGCGCTGTTGTAGTAAACACTGACACCTGCACCTTGTGCCTCAGTTGTGTATCATTGTGCCCCTCAGGTGCGCTGATCGACAATCCAGACAAGCCGCAGTTGAACTTTCAGCAGGATGCCTGCCTGCAATGCGGTATCTGTCGCACGATCTGTCCTGAGCACGCCATTGATCTGGTGCCGCAGCTTGACCTAAGCGACAAGGCCCTGTCGCAGCAGGTTCTTAATGAGGAAGAGCCGTTCGAATGCATCGAATGTGGTGCGGCCTTTGGCGTCAGGTCGACGGTCGAACGCATAATGGACAAACTGTCGGGAACACATCCGATGTTTGCAACTTCGGATCAGGCAAGGCTGATCCAGATGTGTGATGATTGCAGGGTAAATGCTCAGTTCCACAGCACCGACAATCCGTTCCAGTCATCGCCCAGACCCCGTGTCGTGACGACGGATGATTATTTTTCAAAGCGCAAGGATCACTGAAGTTGCAGCGGTGCGCCCAGATCGGCGGCGCTGATGGCGGCGACAAAGGCCAAAATGGCTTCGAGATCATCCAGACTTATTTCCACCGGATGGATCGGCGATGGACGCTCGGGCGGGAAGGGCTCGGTTACGCCCTCAATCTGGGTGAAGGCGGGATGCGGGTTCAGGGCAAAAAAAGCCTGAAACCGCTCGGACCAATCAGGCATCGCGCGCAAGACGGCGAAAGACGGCGTGGAACCCAATCCGTTCATGCGGTTTTGCGGCCCGATCACATGGCACCGGCCGCAGTGAGTAAACGACAAATCCTGACCCAAAGCAGCATCTCCGTCGATTTTAGCGTCTTCGACAACATCTGCGATTTCGAAGTTCGCGTTAAAGGGCCCACCTTCAGCGGGAACAAAGCTTTCGATCGTACGTTTCCCAATGTCGGACAACAGCCAGTCTCGGAACTTGATTTCCTTTGCGCTGGCATTAATGCGCAGGTGATAGACTGTTTCGTCACGGGCAAAAACCGGATCGCCAGGAGGTGCCGGAGCAAGAGCCATTACACCATCATTGTCTGCGACAACGCGAACCCCGGACTTGAGAGAGAAGCGCGGAAGGATATGTTGCAGAAGACCCGAGTTTGAAATCTCATCTGGCGCTGCGAGTCCAATTGCCTCTTGTGACCAAGAGGGGGTGGCGGTGAGCGTCAGGCTCAGGCACAACAGGACAAAGCGCATGGCCAAACTTAGCGGTGTCAGGCCAATTGCGTCAAATGAACGAAAAGAGACGGAGTATCATGCAATGAGCGGCGACCGCAATCAGTCGACACGCAAGGCCCTAATCGAAGGGTGGATAACGGAGGTGATCGCATGAGCATCCGTGACGCCGTACTGGCGAACCTAAAGAAGATCACTGATCCTGTTTCCGGACAGGATATCGTTAGCGCAGGTATTGTGCGCGCGCTGAATGTCGAGGGGGATACGGTGCGCTTTGTGCTTGAGATCGATCCCAAACAGGCCGAGAAAATGGAACCCGTGCGGGCTACAGCCGAGAAAGCGGCGCAGAAGGTGGACGGCGTGTCCAACGTCTCGGCCATGATGACCGCGCATTCAGACAAGACCCCACCCGATTTGAAGCCCAAGCCTAAGCCTTCGCAAACCGGTCCGCAGGCGGTTCCGGGTGTGGACCGGATCATCGCGGTGGCGTCTGGTAAAGGGGGTGTCGGCAAGTCCACTGTGTCGGCCAACCTTGCCTGCGCGCTAGCCGCAGAAGGACGTCGCGTGGGTCTGTTGGACGCGGATGTCTACGGTCCGTCGCAGCCCCGGATGTTGGGGGTTTCGGGTCGTCCGGCCAGCCCTGATGGCAAGACGATTCTGCCTTTGCGCAATCACGGTGTTACCATGATGTCGATGGGGCTGATGACCAACGAAGGACAAGCGGTTGTCTGGCGTGGCCCGATGCTGATGGGCGCATTGCAGCAGATGATGGGGCAGGTGCAATGGGGCGCGCTGGATGTGCTGATCGTTGACCTGCCTCCTGGCACGGGTGATGTGCAACTTACGTTGAGCCAAAAGTTTCAGGTGGATGGCGCCATCGTTGTTTCAACCCCACAAGACGTGGCTTTGATCGATGCTCGTAAGGGGATCGACATGTTTAATCAGCTCAAAACACCCATCGTTGGGATGATTGAAAATATGTCGACTCATATCTGTTCGAATTGTGGACACGAAGAGCACGTATTCGGTCATGGCGGTGTGGCGTCAGAAGCCGAGGCATTGGGAGTGCCACTGCTGGGTGAGATACCACTGCATCTGGATATCCGCGTGGCAGCAGACGGGGGGGCGCCGATCGTAGTCAGCAAACCCGACAGCCCACAAGCAGAAGCCTTCCGCAAGATCGCTCGCGACATGATTGCCAAGGGGAATGCATGAGCCACCCGGTCTTTCCCCCATTGCTCAGCGGGCATCCTGCCAAGGCCGGAGAGGATCCGTTCGAAAAGGCTCAGGCCATGGCGGCGCTAGGCTGTGATGGGGGAACCGTGGTCTATAGTATTCAGGCGGATCGTCTGCGCGTTGCCATCGTCTTTGCCCCCGAGGTGCCGCTGCAGGATGCAATAGCAATGTTGCCGCTATGTGCCGTCGGTTTCCAGAACGCCCTGGGCGCACTGGCTCCTCCAGAAGTTGCTGTGCATCTAGGCTGGGACGGCGTAATCTGCGTGAATGGCGCAACATGCGGGACGATGAAGGTTGCAGCCTCGTCTGCCGAGGCAGGCGAGATTCCTAATTGGCTTGTCGTCGGTTGGGAGCTTGCATTGCTGTCGACCAGCGACGCCCCCGGGGAAACGCCGGATGTAACTGCGCTTTATGATGAAGGTTGTGCTGACGTGTCGGCGACGCAACTGGTCGAAAGCTGGTCGCGCCACATGCTGACATGGCTCAACCGCTGGCAAGAAGAGGGCAACGCGCCGCTCCATGCCGAATGGATGGGGCTACTGCGAGGGGTTGGAGAACCCATCGCGGATTCCGGTGTATTTCTCGGCACCGACGAACGGTTTGGCATGCTGATCCGCGAGGGCGCAGACACCCAAATACGCCCGCTGACAGAACTGTTGGAGACCGTCTGATGAATCTCGCCCGCGCAATCCATTTTGATGAAAGCGACATGAACGTGTTCCATTCACCTGCACGAACCGGTGAGTGGTGCATCCCGGGTGGATTCGAGTTTTCGAATTGGGGAGAGGCCGACTTGGAAGGCAAGGCACGTCAAGCCTTTGCCAATGGTTGGCTGGGGCTTGAGACGTTTGGGCGCGTGACATTCGTTGCGGTTACGCAAATTGAGCAGGCCGAAATTGACCAACTGACACAGAATCTGGCTGAGCATTTTGTGCAGTTATACGGTGCACCATCGGTCGAGGTGGCGATGGATGTCGCGCAGACCGAAATCGCACACATGACCGAGATGTGCGAGGATCATGCCCCGAACACGTTGCTGACTGTGGCCCGGGAATTGACAGCGGCAGGGGTGCACGAGGCGTTTCGCGTGATCACGCCGCAAGAAACGCAGCTTGAAGCATTGGCCGTCCACGGATCGCTGGACGACTAGATCAAATCTGCGAAACCACCAAACTGGCCGCGTTTAAAGATCAATCCTTGACCGGGGCGGTGCATGACTTTCTCGACATGGCCAACAAGAATCAGGTGATCACCTGCCGCGTGACGCGCCGACAAGCGACAGTCGAAGCGGGCTAGACATTCAGCAAGACGGGGACGCCCTGCATCATCTTCCTGCCAGTCGGCATGAGAAAAATCGAACCCGTTACGCGCAAATTGCAGCGCCTGATCGTGCTGGTCCTGCGCCATCACATGGATCGCGTAATGTTCGCAGGTGCTGAAGGCGTCATACCGGTTTGAGTTCCGGTCGAGACACCATAAAACCAAAGGTGGGTCCAGAGATACGGATGCGAACGAGTTCACCGTGATCGCGGCGGGTCCTTCGGCGGTGCTGGTAGTGACTACGGTGACTCCGGTGCCGAAACAGCCCAACGCCTCGCGAAAGGCAAGATTGTCCTCAGGGCCAGGAATGAATGTTTTTTCCGTCATCACGCGCTCGTTCAAGGGGCCTGTCTCAGGTGCCATGTGGCGCAGGGATTGTCCACGAAAAGCTGCGGTGAATTGAGGATTTTCCGGCTAGTTCAGATCCTCCAGCAACCGCCCGTGTTTACGGGTTTCCGCGATGACGTCGCCAAAGGTTGTCATGCCGCGTGCCTTAAGCATTGGCAACATTCGGACCAGAGCCTCGGCAGTGGCAACCGCATCGCCCAGAGCAGTATGGCGTAGGGTTTCAGGTATGGTTACACCCAGCCGATCACAAACCGCATCCAGTGTGTGGGTTTCGCTTGCTCCGAACAAAACAGCCGACAGCAGAACCGTGTCAAGAATGGGGTGGGACCAATCTACCTCCATACGGCCAGCATGACGGCGTAGGAAAGCCATGTCGAATGGTGCGTTATGGGCAACAATCACAGCGTCACGGGCGAATTGGTGAAAGCTTTGCCCGGCCCAGGCGATGTCGGGCGCACCCTGCACCATCCTGTCGTTAACCTTATGGACTTTGGTCGAGGCTGGCGGGATCGGTATACCCGGATCGACAAGTGTGTCGAACTTTTCACCCTCGACAATCTTGCCCTTTACCACCCGCACGGCTCCAATCTGAACGATCTCGTCTTTATGGGGCAACAAGCCGGTCGTTTCAGTGTCAAAGACCACGAAACACAGGTCCGACAGGCTGCGTTCCTCAAAGACGTCATCCCCGGGCGTGTCGAGCAGCTCGAAATCATAGACCAGAGGGCGGGCATCCTCGGGCGGAATGCGGGCAACGCTGCCTTCGAAGACCAGCATATAACCCGGAGCGTCACCCAGCGGTTTCATCCGCGCGGTATAGGTTTGCCGCCCATCAACGCTGGACAAAGTGCAATAGACATCCATGCCAGTCTTGCACATCTCTTTGTAGGCATCGGTGAGGCCAGTGCTTTCGAGATAGTCAAACAAAGATGCGTTCAGGCGGGGGTGGGCGATCTGGGCCAGTACCCCGGCGGCCTGCGCGTCATACAGAACGATCTGATGCTTGGGGCTTGCCAGAAGCATGGCGACGGGTATCTCGGTCAGCAGAGCGGTGAGGCGTTTTTTCTCAGCCGCCAGATGGGCGGTTTCCGCAGCGACGGCCTGGGCAGTGGTCATGGCGTTTTCGGCCAGCTGTTCTGCCAGCCCCGCGGCCGCTGGGGCAAGATCACCTAGATACCGCGCAGCTTGCAAATCGAGATCTGTGCTGACCCCTGCATGGGCGCGGGCCCGAAGTTGCGCGGAAAGACGTTCGATTGGTTTAGCCACGTTATCATCGAATAACAGCCAGACACCTGCGACCAGGCCGAGCAAACCGAAGGCGATCAACGCATCCGCGAAAATAAATGCATTGATCAGTGCCGGGTCGGCCGCACGTTCATAGCTAATCCACAAGACCACCGTGCTAACAAGTATCCCGCCCAAGGCCAGCAGACAAAAAAACAGGAAGATGCGAAGGCGTAGGCTTAGCTTGTGCAACATGGTCAGACTCCGCAAGTCGCCTCGATGATCGGATCTCCGGTCTCGGCCTTGAACCATGTTGCGTTCGTCAGGCTGCCATCGGTTGCAAATTCTGCACCGTCAACCAAATTGGCGCGACTATTCTCTGCACAATTAACTGCAATCGGCAGTTTTGAAACCGGTGCCCAGCGGCCGAAGAAGTAGAGATCCACAAGACGTTGATCAGGGACACTTTCGTTCGTGCGGACAGATACGGTATCGATAGCGGCGAAGCGATCGACGAAGGGCACCGCATATGTCCAAGGTCTATAAATCGCGCGGCTTTCGATCTCTTCGACAATTGCCAGCCCATCGGGCAGTTGACCACGCGTGCGATCATACCAGGAATATTCGCTTGAGATCGTCATGGCGATCATCCCAACACCTGCCGCGACCGGTGCGGCCCATTTTGGCAACCGGCCACCGGTTAGTTTGTTCAACACCATGACAACGCCGGCAAAGGCAAAACCTGCAAAGACCGTGCCAATCAATTCCAGAAACATATTGTCACTCCGTTATTCAGGCCTGAATTAGCCCAGCATCCCTTTGCCATGACCAACCGCCGATTGCATCGTTTTTACCACGACGAAGGCATCGCGAAGATGACTTCGCTCAAAGTCCGAAAGGGCAGTTGGGGGCAGATAATTGTCCGGCGCGTCACCGGATTTCACTAATCTGACCTGATGTTCCAGCCGTGTCTCGGCAATCAGATCATAGGCGTCCAAAAGATCGCGCGCACCGGATGCACTCAGGACATCTGCTGCCTGGGCAGCACTCAGACGGGCGCGTGTGTTGGCCTCGGTTAACTGACCCTGAAGGCTGTAGATGCGTGCCAGATCAACCACAGGCACGACGCCATTGTGCTTGAGGTCCAGCGTATTGCGGTGTTCACCCGACCGGATCGTTGCAAAACCGCGCAGCAGCCCCAATGGTGGCGTGTGTTTCAGCGAATTCGAGATCATGTGCGCCACGAAGATCGAGTTTGCGCTGGCATTGGCCAAAGTCTCGGACTGCAGATCAGTGAATAGGTCGAAATTGCCCCCGATTGGGCGCAGATCGAACATGACTGAGGCCAGCATCTGTGCCTCAGGGTTCGGCCTGTCAATCCATCCTTTGAAGTAATCGCGCCAGACCCTGACTGGTTGGCACCAACGTGGATTTGTCGCCATCATGTCGCCGGGGCAATAGAAATACCCGCAGGTGTCCAGCCCGTCCGATACGAACTTGGCCAGATCTGCGAAGTACGCCATGTCGTCTTCGGTTACGCTGTCATCCAGCATCAGGCAATTGTCCTGATCCGAAACACCGGTCTGCTCCTGCCGTCCTTGCGAGCCGCAGGCCAGCCACAGGTATGGCACCGGAGGTGCCCCAAGCTCGGCCTCGGCCAGTGCCAGCAAGCGCCGTGTTGCGGTGTCAGCAATGTCGGTGATCAGTCGTGTCACGATCTCGTGCCGGTTGCCGCCTGCAACGAGTTGAACTAGCAGTTGGAGTATCTCGGCAGTGACTGTAGCCATCTCATCGGCAGTATTGGCGCGAGCGATCCGGCCCACCAACTCGGCAGAATTGACCGCCTGATAACGGGTGAGGTCGGTTTGAGTGACGATGCCAACCAACTGCCCGGCCTCGGAAATCGGGATATGCCCGATGCCACGCTCCATCATCACATGCAGTACGTCCGAGCCGATATCGGTGGGGGACAGCGTGATCGGGTTGGTGGTCATGATGGCTGAAACCGCAGTGTCTGCTGGCATCGACTCGGCGACGAATTTGCCCGAGATATCGCGCAGGGTCGCTATGCCCAGCAACTTTTCACCCTCGGTCACGCAGAGTGATGAGATATGTCGGTCGCGCATGATCTGCGCGGCGTTTTGAACCGGAGTATCGGGCGGGCAGGTGGCAGGGTCGCGCGCCATCAAAATGTCAATTGCACTGGTGGCCAGGCTTTGCGGCCCGCTGCGTCCACCGCGTGTGCGGTTGAAGAATTTGGACACCACGTCGTGCCCGTCGATCAGGTTTTTCACCAAATCTGGTGGCAGCACGATCAGCACCGTCGGCGTGTGGGCCCGCGCATGGGTTGCGGCCTTGCCATCCTTCAGCAATCCGCGCTCACCAAAAGAATTGCGCAGTCCCAGATGCGAGACGACAGCGCCATTCTCATCCGTAATCTCCACCTGTCCTTCGTAGATCACAAAAACGCCGGGCAGAGCATTGCCCAACTGGTAAATACTGCCATCGGCATCGACCTCGCGCACTTCGATCTGCTGGGCCAACTCGTCCAGCGCATCGTGGGGCAGGGCGTCATAGGGGTGCACAGATTTCAGAAACCGGGTGATTTCGTCAAGGGACAGGGGCATTTACGCTCTCCGGAGTTCCGAATAAAAATCCCGCCCGGTGGTGTGCCGGGCGGGAACAGTAAGTCGAAAGACGCGATCGAAGACAAGAGCCACCGACCGCATCACACTCAGTGATCCTGAGCTGCGCCCGCACCACGGGGAATGCGAATGCTTTCGACCATATCTTTGATCTCCTGCGGAGTCTCTTTGGTTGCGCCTGCTACAAAGTAGGCGACCGCAAAGTTGATCATCGCACCGATGGCGCCGAACGAGGTCGACTTGATCGGACCCAGAAGCGGGTCAGCATCGGTGAACGAGTTGGTGCCCGGAATGAACAGCCAGCCCTTATGCAGGAAGATGTAGACCAGAGTTACGGT
This sequence comes from Ruegeria sp. AA3, assembly GCF_056542905.1. Classification (NCBI taxonomy): domain Bacteria; kingdom Pseudomonadati; phylum Pseudomonadota; class Alphaproteobacteria; order Rhodobacterales; family Roseobacteraceae; genus Ruegeria; species Ruegeria sp. AA3. Next base: position 222,437 of record NZ_JBQGAQ010000001.1, read on the forward strand.
AAGACCAGCCAGCATACCCGCAACCGCGCCGGTGTTGTTGATGCGGGTCGAGAAGATCCCCATCATCAGCGCCGGGAAGATCGAGGCAGCCGCCAGACCGAAAGCCAATGCAACCGTCTGCGCCGCAAAGCCCGGAGGGTTGAGACCCAGATAGGTTGCAACAACGATGGCTACAGCCATGGCAATCCGCGCCGCCAGAAGTTCACCCTTTTCAGAGATCGACGGGTTGATTGCGCCTTTGACGAGGTCGTGGGACACGGCCGACGAGATCGCCAGCAGCAGACCCGCAGCGGTAGACAGAGCAGCCGCAAGACCACCGGCAGCGACCAGACCGATCACCCAACCTGGAAGGTTGGCGATTTCGGGGTTGGCCAGAACCAGGATGTCGCGGTTGAACTTGGTCAGCTCGTTTCCGACCCAGCCTTTTTCTTCGGCAAGCGCCTGCATGTCGGCATTCTTGTCGTTGTAGTACTGAATCTTGCCGTCGCCGTTCTTGTCTTCCCAATCCAACAGACCGGTTTTCTGCCAAGTAGCCATCCAATCATAGCGCGGATCGTTGTCGATATCTTCGACCGAGACAGCGCCACCTTCGATGCCGCCATTGGGCCACATCATGTCACTGATGTTCAGACGCGCCATGGCACCAACCGCAGGGGCGGTCAGGTACAGCAGAGCGATGAAGACCAATGCCCAGCCAGCCGACCAACGTGCGTCAGATACCTTAGGAACGGTGAAGAAGCGCATGATGACGTGCGGCAGACCCGCTGTACCGATCATCAGCGATAGGGTGAACAGCACCATGTTCAGCGTGTTCGAGTGGTGGGCCGTGTACTCATTGAAGCCCAGCTCGGTCACGATAGCGTCCAGCTTGGTCAGCAAGGGTTCACCGCTTGCGGTGTCACCAAACAGACCCAGCGCCGGAACCGGCGTACCGGTCAGCTGCAACGAGATGAAGATGGCCGGGATAGTATAGGCGGTGATCAGCACGCAGTACTGAGCGACCTGAGTGTAGGTCACGCCCTTCATCCCGCCAAACACTGCGTAGGCAAACACAACAGCGGCACCGATTAGCAGACCCGATGTGTTGGACACTTCGAGGAAGCGGCCGAAGGCCACGCCCACGCCAGTCATCTGACCAATCACATAGGTCACCGAGGCAACGATCAGGCAAATCACGGCAACGATGCGAGCTGTCTGGCTGTAGAAGCGGTCGCCGATGAATTCCGACACGGTGTATTTGCCGAACTTACGCAGATAAGGCGCAAGCAGCAGAGCCAGCAGCACGTAGCCACCGGTCCAACCCATCAGAAAGGTTGAGTTGTCATAGCCGGTAAAGGCAATCAGACCCGCCATCGAGATGAACGAGGCCGCAGACATCCAGTCTGCCGCTGTCGCCATACCGTTGGTGACCGGGTGAATGCCGCGACCGGCGGCATAGAATTCGGATGTGGAACCCGCACGGGCCCAGATTGCGATGCCGATGTAAAGCGCAAAGGACGCGCCCACAAACAGCAGGTTGATGGTAAACTGATCCATGGCTCTTACTCCTCGTCCACGCCGTGTTCAGCGTCGAGCTTGTTCATGCGCCAGGCGTAGTTGAAGATCAGCACCAGAAAGACCAGGATCGATCCTTGCTGAGCGAACCAAAAGCCCAGATCTGTACCGCCAACAGCGATGCCAGACAGCAGCGGACGCAGCAGAATGCCGAATCCAAACGACACCAGCGCCCAAATCGCGAGGCTGATGTAGATGAGGCGCAGGTTGGCCTGCCAATAGCCCTTGTCGGCTTCGGCAGTCTGCGCGGAGTTTGTTGAATGATCCGCCATCGCGGGTTCCTCCTTCGCTTCCCTCATTGGCGGCCCGTTGCCCAACTCCTCCAGTGCCGTGGGCCGCTTCTCGAAATTGCCAGATGCCGGATGGCGTCAGGCATAGCTTCTCCGGTCTGCCGAGGCAGTTCCATTGAAGTATTCTGTTTTTGGATCAAGGCCCTAGGGCTTATCTGCTCCCCTTAGTCCATGACTTCGCCGACAATCCCGTGAAGGTTTCGCGCGATGTCGTCGATCTGACCCATGGCATCGATGCCTTTCAGCACGCCCTGGGCTTGATAGTAGTCAATCAATGGTGCGGTTTGCGCGTGATAGGCGGTGAGCCGCGAGGCGACCGTCTCGGCATTGTCATCAGCGCGGCGCTTGAATTCGGTGTGGCCGCACTTGTCACATTTGCCGTCTTCGACGGGTTGTTTGTACGTGTCGTGATAGCCTTCACCGCATCCGGCGCACGTGTATCGACCCGAAATCCGGGTAACCATTTCGGCGTCTTCAACCTCAAGGCTGATGGCCGCGTTGATCTTCTGATCTGACGACGCGAGTAAACCATCAAGCGCTTCGGCCTGAACCGTAGTGCGCGGGAACCCATCAAGAATGACGCCCTTGGAGCAGTCCGGTTCCGCCATGCGGTCGCGCAGGATCGCGATGACGATCCCGTCGCTGACAAGATCACCGGCCTCCATTACCGCTTTGGCCGCATTACCGGCATCCGTGCCTGCGGCAACCGCGTCGCGCAGCAGATCACCGGTGCTGAGTTGTACAAGCCCGAACTTCTCTTCCAACATACGGGCCTGCGTGCCCTTCCCGGCGCCCGGAGGGCCGAGAAGGATCAGAACGGCGGGGGATATGGTCGTGGCAGCGTCCATCACATCCTCACTTGTTCGCGCGGTTTTCGATCAGGTCTTCGACCACCGAAGGATCGGCCAGTGTGGAAGTATCCCCAAGCGAGCCAAAGTCGTTCTCGGCAATCTTGCGCAGGATGCGGCGCATGATCTTGCCCGAGCGGGTCTTAGGCAGGCCAGGAGCCCACTGGATCACATCCGGGCTGGCGATCGGGCCGATCTCGGTCCGGACCCAAGTGCGCAACTCCTTCAGTAGATCATCCGAAGGCTCGCGATCATTCATCAATGTGACATAGCAATAGATGCCTTGCCCTTTGATTTCATGTGGATACCCGACAACGGCGGCCTCGGCCACGGCGGCATGTGCCACCAGCGCGCTTTCCACTTCGGCAGTACCCATCCGGTGACCCGAGACGTTGATCACATCATCGACGCGGCCGGTGATCCAGTAATCGCCATCCTCATCCCGGCGGCAGCCGTCGCCTGTGAAGTAGTAGCCTTTGTAATCCGAGAAATAGGTCTTTTCGAACCGCTCATGATCGCCCCAAACGGTGCGCATCTGACCGGGCCAGCTGTCCTTGATGCACAGAACGCCTTCGACACCATTGCCTTCGATCTCAACACCGGACTGAGGGTCCAGAACAACAGGTTGAATGCCAAAGAAGGGCTTCATCGCCGAACCGGGCTTCATCGCATGAGCACCGGGTAGGGGGGTCATCAGATGGCCACCGGTTTCGGTCTGCCACCAGGTGTCAACGATCGGGCAACGTCCACCGCCAACCACTTCGTTATACCAGTTCCAGGCCTCCGGATTGATCGGCTCGCCGACCGTGCCCAACGTGCGTAGGTCGCTCAAGTCGCACTTCTCGACCCACTCGTTGCCTTGCCCCATCAGAGCGCGCAGCGCAGTTGGGGCGGTATAGAACTGGTTCACCTTGTGCTTTTCACACACCTGCCAGAAGCGTGAGGCATCCGGATAGGTAGGCACACCTTCGAACATCAGCGTGGTCGCACCGTTGGCCAGCGGGCCATAGACGATATAGCTGTGGCCGGTGACCCAGCCTACATCCGCCGTGCACCAGTAAATGTCGCCTTCGTGATAATCGAACGTGATCTCATGCGTCATGGCCGCATAGACCAAATAGCCGCCTGTCGTATGAACAACGCCCTTGGGCTGACCTGTCGAACCGGAGGTATAGAGGATGAACAGCGGGTCTTCAGCGTTCATCTCAGCGGGTGCACAATAGTCGTCCGCCTCAAGCGCCATTTCGTTGTAATCGTAGTCACGACCGTCAATCCACGTGGTTTGCCCGCCAGTGCGTTTAACGACCAAGCATTTTACGGTGTCCTTACAGTGCAGCAATGCAGCGTCTGCGTTCGACTTAAGCGGGGTCTTGCGGCCACCACGGGGCGCCTCATCGGCAGTGATGACGACTTTGGCGTCGCAGCCGTTGATACGTGCCGCCAACGCGTCGGGTGAAAATCCGGCAAATACAATCGAATGAATCGCTCCGATCCGTGCACAAGCCAGCATCGCGTAAGCTGCTTCGGGGATCATTGGCAGATAGATGACAACGCGGTCGCCTTTGCGTACACCCATCGACTCAAGGATGTTGGCCATCCGGCAGGTGCGACGGTGCAATTCGGCATAAGTAATATACTGAGCCGTGTCGTTTGGATCATCTGGCTCCCAGATAATGGCCGTCTGATCGCCACGTGTCTTCAAATGACGGTCCAAGCAGTTGGCTGAGACGTTCAGCGTACCGTCCGCATACCAATTTATGCCAACCGAACCAAATTCATAGCTGACGTCTTTGACCTGAGTATAGGGCTTGATCCAGTCAACGCGCTTGCCTTGCTCATCCCAAAATGCCTCAGGGTTGTTGATCGACGCAGCATACATATCTGCGTATTTGTCGGCGTCGACATGCGCGCGGGCGACGGTTTCTGCGGATGGCGGATATGTCTTGGCATCTGCCTGGGCAGCGGTGGTCATTTTTGAGGCTCCTCCCTCTAGACTGGATTGCATGTGACCGATATTGCCAGCCGATCAGACAATGTCGATCCATTTCCTCCCCGAGTCGAATAATACGGAGATCAGAAAATAAATAAATAAATTGCGATAATCCTTGAACTTCTTTGTAAATAAGTTTCAGAATAATCGCGTTACTTGTAAACAAATATGAAATTACCAGTAATTATTTAATAATAACAATAATATGACTGTAACGTACAAAAAACTCACCGGATCGGTTCTAGAATATTAGTATATAGCCCCATTTTGTTGAGCTGAATTGATGGCGGTAACACCGCTTATCCAAGCAGGGGTTGGCAGATTCCAGACTAGGCGCTAGCTTCTCTTTCAAGCGCCTCGATAGGGGGCGCATCTATGGGAGAGATCACAATGAATAAGATACTGAGTGGCGCGGCCTTTGCCGCCCTGAGCGTGGCGTTTGTCACCGAGGCAGCCGCGACCGAATGGAATGCCTCGGTCTGGGGTAAACGTCGTGCCTTTACCGAACATGTTGAAAAACTGGCTGAACTGGTGAACGAGAAAACCGGCGGCGATTTCACCATCAATGTCAGCTATGGTGGCCTGTCGAAGCCCAAGGAAAATCTGGATGGGATCGAGATTGGTGCGTTTGAGATGGCGCAGTTTTGCGCGGGCTACCACCGCGACAAGAACCGCGCGATCACTGTTCTGGAACTGCCCTTCCTGGGTGTGAACACACTGGATGAAGAAGTGGCCGTCAGCCACGCGGTTTATGATCACCCGGCGGTCAAGGATGAGATGGCGCAATGGAACGCGCGTATCATCATGACTTCGCCCATGCCTCAGTATAATCTTGTCGGCACGGGTGATCCGCGCGATGAGCTTGCCGATTTCGACGGAATGCGCGTCCGCGCCACCGGCGGGTTAGGGCAGGCATTCGAAGCGGTTGGTGGCGTTCCGACTTCGGTGCCCGCGACCGAGGCTTACAATGCGATGGAATCTGGCGTTGTCGACACTGTTGCTTTCGCTCAGCATGCACATCTGTCGTTTGGAACCATCAACGAAGCCGACTGGTGGACGGCGAACCTCAATCCGGGAACCGTGAATTGCCCAGTTGTGGTGAATATAGACGCCTATGAAGCCCTGCCAGCGGAACACCGTGAGGCGCTTGATAGCTCGATTGATGAGGCGATCGCACATTATTTGGCCAACTACGGTGGACTGCTTGAAAAGTGGGACGGCGTTCTGGAAGAAAAGGGTGTTGAAAAGGTCGAGATTGACGCCGCAGTTCTCGAAGAGTTCCGCGCCAAGGCCGCCGATCCAATCCGCGCAAAATGGATTGAAGACATGACGGCTCAGGGTCTGCCAGCGCAGGATCTCTACGATCTGGTGCAGGCAACACTTCAACAGCAACGCGGCGGTAACTAATCGCCCTTCGCCGGGTGTCATTGGGCACCCGGCCTTTCCTTCAATCAAAGGATTGCTGAGATGGCAGGACATGCCACGGTGCTTGAGGATGGCAGTCTTCTAAGTCGGCTGGATCACCGATTGTTGCGACTGGAGCGCTTTATGGCGCTGATCAGTGGATTTGCGGTCTTCGGACTGATGGTGCTGGCTGTTGTGTCAGTCAGCGGCCGAAACGCCTTGAACGCGCCGTTGCCCGGCTATGTTGACTGGATCGAACAGGCGATGCCCCTGATCGCATTTCTGGGCATTTCGTTTGTGCAACGCGATGGCGGGCACATCCGAATGGATATCGTGATCTCGCGCCTGAAAGGGCGGGCGCTGTGGTTGTTCGAACTGATCTCGGTCCTGTTGATCCTACTTCTGATGCTGGCGCTGGTTTGGGGCAGTTGGTCCCATTTCGACCGCTCCTTTGATTTTGGCGCCCCGATGTGGAGCCGCGATAGCTCGATTGACATCGGGATTCCTATTTGGCCAGCCAAGCTGTTGGCGCCCGTTGCTTTTTCGGTTCTTTGTGCCCGGCTGATCTTGCAGGTCTGGGGCTATGGACGCGCGTTCATGCTGGGGCTCGAAACTCCGGTGGCCGTACCGCTGATACAGGATGCCGCTGCACAGGCTGCAGCCGAGGCCGAACAATTCGAAGGACGTAACTGACCCATGGATACGATTGATATCGGCCTTTGGGTCACTGCCGGTCTGCTGATCCTGGTCGTCACTGGTATGCGCGTGGCTTTTGCTGCTGGGCTGGCAGGGTTGGTTGGCCTTATTTGGATATTCTGGGCCAAGTTTGGGTATGATCCCGAACGGTTTGGTAAGGCACTGACGGTGGCCGTCAAAACGGCAGGGCAGGTGCCGCATTCCAAGGTGGCGTCTCATACACTCAGCCTGATCCCAACATTCATTCTGATTGGCTATCTTGCCTATTACGCCGGGCTGACGCGCGCCCTGTTCGAGGCGGCAAAACGCTGGGTGGCATGGGTGCCTGGCGGATTGGCTGTTTCAACAATCTTTGCGACCGCCGGTTTTGCAGCGGTCTCAGGTGCCTCGGTCGCCACATCAGCCGTTTTTGCAAGGATCGCCATCCCCGAGATGTTGGCCGTCGGCTACAACAAGCGCTTCGCCGCCGGCGTCGTTGCCGCTGGCGGGACCTTGGCTTCGCTCATCCCTCCATCCGCGATCCTTGTGATCTACGCCATCATTGTTGAGCAAGATGTGGGAAAACTGTTGCTTGCGGGCTTTATTCCCGGTGCGTTCTCGGCGGTGATTTATGGCTTGTTGATCGTTGCCATCGCCGTGATTTTCAAATCCGTCGGGCCGCCTGTGACAGGATTTACCTGGAACCAACGATTTGCGGCGCTTCCTGGCGCGTTGCCCATCGTGGCAGTGATCCTCATCATCATCTGCTTCGTCTATAACCCGTTTGGCGACAAGGCCTGGGGCACCCCAACCGAGGGAGGAGCCATCGGGGCCTTCATCGTGTTCTGCTTTGCCCTGATCCATGGGATGCGCTGGCCAGAGTTCAAGTCGGCCTTGCTTGAAACCGCCAAACTGACCGCCATGATCTTTGCGATCATCTGGGGCGTTCTGATTTATGTCCGCTTTTTGGGATTCGCTGATCTGCCCGGAGCGTTTTCCGACTGGATCACCTCGCTCGAGATGTCGCCGATGCTGATCCTGATCTGCATCTTGCTGGCCTATGCAGTGCTGGGCATGTTCATGGATGCGATCGGCATGCTGCTTTTGACACTGCCTGTCGTGTATCCCGCCGTTATGGCCCTGAATGGGGGCGAGGCCGTTAGCGCCGAAGACAGCGCCTTTGGCATGTCCGGGCCGATGTGTGCGATCTGGTTTGGTATTCTTGTGGTGAAAATGGCCGAGTTCTGCCTGATCACACCACCCATTGGCCTGAATTGCTTTGTCGTTGCCGGGGTGCGCCCTGACCTTAGTGTTCAGGATGTGTTCAAGGGGGTGACGCCTTTCTTCATTGCAGATGCTCTGACCATAGCGCTGCTGGTGGCTTTTCCGGGGATCGTTCTCTACTTGCCATCGCTGGCCGGATAAGAAAAAGCCCTGGCCAAAGGCCGGGGCACAGTTATTGATGTGCGGGTTCTTTATCCTGCCCGCATCAACATCCCAAACAGGTCCCTTGGGTCGTCAGGGTCTGCGAGCATATCCAATGCTTCATAGAAATCAGTGCCTTCAATTGCACTTTTGATATATCGTAATGCCGAAAAATCTTCGATTGCGAAGCCCACACTGTCAAACAACGTGATCTGTCGATCGTCGGTGCGGCCTTTGGCCTGTCCGGTCATCACTTCCCACATCTCGGTGACCGGGTGATCATCCTCCAGAGCCTGTATTTCACCTTCGATCCGCGTTTGCTCGGGGTATTCTACAAAGATATCCGAGCGCAGAAGGATATCGCGGTGCAGTTCGGTTTTGCCGGGGCAATCGCCGCCAATCGCGTTGATGTGGACGCCGGGGCCGACCATATTGTCTGTCAGGATGGTAGCGTATTTCTTGTCAGCGGTGCAGGTCGTTATGATCTGAGCGCCTTCGATTGCGTCCTCCGGCGTTTTACAGGGCACGACCGTCAGCCCTTTGCCCTGCAGATTGGCAGCACATTTCGCCGTCGCGTTCGTATCGGTGTCGTAGAGCCGGACAGTATCGATCCCGCACATGGCTTTGAATGCGAGACACTGGAACTCGGATTGCGCTCCGTTTCCGATCATCGCCATCGTCGTCGCCGATTTGGGTGCGAGGTATTTGCCAACCAGCGCCGAAGTTGCTGCCGTCCGCAGAGCGGTCAGTATAGTCATTTCGGTCAATAATGTCGGGTAGCCGGTATAAACATCAGCCAGCAGGCCAAACGCTGTCACGGTTTGCAGGCCCTCAGACGTGTTCTTGGGGTGACCGTTTACGTATTTGAACCCGTAAGCCTCACCATCCGAGGTTGGCATCAGTTCGATTACGCCGTGTGGTGAGTGAGCCGGGATGCGGGGCGTTTTATCAAAACTCTCCCAGCGTTTGAAATCAGCTTCGATCTGCGCAGCAATCTGTGTGATCATCTGTTCGACCCCGACGTGGTGAACCAGACGCATCATGTTGTCGACGGATACAAACGGCACGAGGGCCTTATCAGAGGGTTGCATCAAAGACTCCTATCGGCGGGAAAGATGGATACCAGCGATCATACAACGTACGGATCCACCGGCTGTTTCAATTGTGGGAACCGAGAGCGGCAGCGGAGTTGCGCCGGCTTCGATAACTGCGACTTGAGCGGGCGTAAGAGCCATTAGCGCACGGCTGGACAGCGCCAAAACAAGACCATCGTTGCCGCTAAGCTCAATCGCGTTTCCTGCAAAATCTGCGATCTGTTCTTGAGACAGATCGATGACAGTACGACCAGACTCCTCAAGCCGTGCCCGAATTGTTGCCCGACGTTCTGGGTCGGAAATCATGTCCAAACAGATCAGCGCGTAGTGCGTCCCGATCCCCATCAGGACATTGGTGTGATAGACATCCCGGCCTTCGGCATCCTTGGCATCGAATGCGATCGGCTCATAGTTGAAATGCGTACAGAAGCGCTCCAACAACACCGGATCGGCGCGGTTGGACCGAACGGTGTAAGCAATACGTCCAACGTGATCCAGAACCATTGCGCCCGTTCCCTCGAGCGCGAGGTCGTCTTGTTCGAGGCCGGAATAGTCGATGACGTCCTGCACTCGATATTCACGCTTCAGCAACTCGATCACATCTGCGCGTCTCTCGCGCCGGCGCGATGGTACGAACATCGGATATACGGCGACATGACCGCCCGGATGGGTCGAAAACCAGTTGTTTGGGAACACGCTGTCGGGTGTATCGCGCTCACCTTCATCGTCAAACACATGAACGGTCACACCAGCAGCGCGAAGCTGTTCTACTGCTTTGTCGTGCTCATCCCGCGCAGCCGCTGAAGTCGCTGCGGTAGATCGATTTGCCAGCGTTTGAAACGCATTGTCGTCTCGGGTTTCTGGATTCGACGCGAATGCATGGGGGCGCACCATCACGACAGCCGAAGGCGATTGAAGAGATATCATCAGAAACTCCGGGTCGGGCGATCGAAGATGCGCCGCCCCATAAGCGAGGCCGCAAGATCGACCATCAGTTTTGCGGTTCGGCCGCGCTCATCAAGGAACGGGTTCAACTCGACGAGGTCCAGCGAACAAACGAGGCCGCTTTCGTGCAGGAGTTCCATGACCAGATGCGCCTCACGCTCGGTCGCGCCTCCGGGGACTGTGGTGCCAACTGCTGGTGCGATCGAGGGGTCAAGGAAATCCACATCCAACGAGACATGCAGGATGCCGTTGGCCTCGCGTACTTTGTCGAGAAAGGCCAGAAGTGGGGTCTTGATGCCGTGTTCATCGATGCTGCGCATATCGGCCAGCATCGCGTCATCCTTTTCCAGCGCCGCGCGTTCGGCTGGATCAACCGAGCGCAATCCTATCATCCCAACGCGATTGGTTGGGATTGGAGTGGTTACAGGAGGAAAGGGCTCAAACCCCGGTTGACCGGTGAAATAGGCGACGGGTGTTCCATGTAAATTGCCGCTATCTGTGCTGCGCGGTGTATGAAAATCACTGTGTGCATCCAACCAAAGAACAAAGAGCGGGCGCCCGATTTTATCCGCATGTGCCGCCATCCCTGTCACCGTCCCCATCGACAGCGCGTGATCGCCGCCCATGAAGATCGGCAAACCTTGCTCCGCGACTTCATTCGCAGTCCGGCTCAACGCCTGTGTCCAGCCCACGCATTCCGGAAGCGAGAACAGATGGGCGTCTTCTGGCACATCTACCTGATCCGGGTGAGTATCGCCGATGTCGGTCACGGTATGTCCCAGGTCAGACAGCGCTTGTTCAAGCCCGGCAACACGGTAGGCGTCGGGCCCCATTCGGCAGCCCTGACGATGTTTGCCAGCATCCATCGGAACCCCGGCGAGAATGATGTTCTGTTTGCTCATAAGTCTATCTATCGATACGATATGAGTTGAGAGAAGAGGGCAAATTGATCAAACTGGATCAACAAAATTCTATTTGGTAAATACGTATGGACGAACTGGATAATAGGTTGCTGAATGCGCTGCATAGGGACGCACGCGCATCGCTGTCAGAGTTGGCCGAAATGCTTGGCGTAACCCGAACGACTGTGCGCAGCCGGCTGCAGCGTCTCAAGCAATCTGGCGAAATCGTGGGGTTCACTGTGGTGACCCGGCAGGGTGTGTCGGAAAGCCCCGTACGTGGATTGATGATGCTTGGAATCGAAGGTCGCGGGACCGAGCGGATCCGGTCCCGGCTGGCTGCGATGCGGCAAGTTCGGGCAGTACACTCGACCAATGGCAGTTGGGATCTGATAGCCGAGATCGGCACAGATACTCTGGACGAGCTTGATGAAGTGTTGTTCCAGATCAGGCGGATGGAAGGCATCACGCGGTCCGAGACAAACCTGTTGCTTTCTACGCGCAAGGGCCGTTCGTGACAGGCTGTTCAAGCCACTTTGACGGATTCGAGAATCGTGCAAAGCTTTGAATTAACACTGATCTGAAGATCATAGGGCAGGGACGTACGGTATGACCACAGAGGCGAGCACCAATGAGACGCGCGTGGAAAATTTGGCCGAGCGCGTAGCAGGGTTGCTGGAAAAGCCATTGGTCAAGATTGCGGTTCCGCTGCTGATCACCGGAATAGCACTCGCGGTTCTGCACGACCTGTCTGCACATGTGAAATGGTCAGATATCCAAAGTGATATCGCGGCGAAGCCTGGGAAATTCATGTTCTTCGCGCTGTGTTGGACGGCGTTCAGTTTTCTGTCTCTATCATTCTATGATGTCCTTGCCGTGCAGAGCGTGGCTGGTGGAAAGGTGCCTTTGCCCGTTGCCGGAATGGCTGGGGCGAGCGGTTACGCAGTATCGAATTGCCTTGGATTCTCTTACATCACCGGCACAGCGATCCGATATCGGATCTATGCCTCGCTCGGGCTGGATTTGGGGCGCGTTGCGGGAGTGATCGCGACCTCGTGGGTGGCGTTCTGGATGGGGCTGGTTCTGCTTCTGGGCCTGCTGCTTACCATCCATCCTGACGGTATTTCCAAGGTCCTGCCCATCAGTGAGACAATGGAAACTGTGATAGGCCTCTGCATGCTTGCGGGGCTGATTGTTCTGTTTGTCTGGCTTTCAAGCGGTGGGCGGCGATTGGCGTATGGCGGCTTCGGGTTCAACCTGCCGGGTGGTAAGCTGGCCAGCTTGCTGACAGTCGCGGCAGTTGGCGATCTGTTCGGCGCGTCCATGGCGCTATGGGTATTGATGCCTGACGATCTGGGTGTTGGCTATCCATATTTCTTCGCGGTCTATATCGGTGCGATCGCGGTGGGTATCCTCAGCCATGCACCGGGCGGAATAGGCGTGTTCGAAGCGACCCTGATTGCAGGCCTCGGGGCATCGGGCCGGTCTGATGTCATTGCTGCACTTCTGCTGTACCGGCTGATCTATACTTTTTTACCATTTGCCATTGCCAGCCTGTCGATTGCGGTCGCATCGGCAATGACTCAGCGCCAACGCATCGGGGGCGCGATGAGCTGGGTTTATCGCGCAATCCGCCCCATTGTCCCGATGGTGGCTGCAGGCGTTGCGGCAGTGGCTGGGGTGATCTTGCTGGTCTCTGGTGCCTTACCCTCCAGTTCCCAAAACCTTGGCGTACTGCGTGCGGTGCTGCCTTTGTCGTTTGTCGAGGCCTCACACCTCGCAGGCAGTGTAGTGGGCGTTTTGTTGCTATTGGTATCGCGCGGGCTATTCCGCAAACTCTATCGCGCATGGGTGGTGGCCATGTTGTTGATGGCGGCTGGTTTCTTTGCCTCGCTCGCCAAGGGGCTGGATACACACGAAGCCCTGTCCTTGCTGTTTACGATTGGCCTTCTGGCGATGTTTCGGGGGGCTTTCTACCGGGTTAGTGGTGCGTCGATCTTTCGGCTGAATATCCCATGGCTGGTCAGCGTAGTCGCATTGCTGGCAGTCATTTTCTGGATCGGGTTGTTCGCTTATTCCCATGTTGAATACGAGAACGCCTTGTGGTGGGATTTTGCCTGGAGCGGCGATGCCTCACGTTTCCTACGCTCAAGCCTTGTTGTCGCTGTGATCCTTGGCATTGTGGCGGTGAACTCTCTGTTTGGGAGAGAAATTCGGGCTCCGGTTCGCACTGAAATTCCCGAAGTCGTTGAACGGCTTGTGATGGAAAGCGAAGACACCGAGTCTCAGATTTCGCTTACGGGCGACAAGCAATTCCTGATTTCACCCGACGAAACCGCATTCCTCGCTTATGCCGATACTGGCAACGCGCTCATCACCAAGGGTGAGCCGGTGGGAGATGAAAAGGCAGGGCAACAACTGATCTGGCAATTGCGAGAAATGGCCGATCGCGAAGGCAAGCTTTGTGCCTTCTACAGTGTATCGACCAAGTATCTGCCAACTTTCCTCGACCTCGGCCTATCTATCTTGAAGATCGGAGAAGTGGCCCGCGTGCCGCTGCAGGATTTCTCTCTGGATGGAAAATCGCGCAAACGGTTTCGTCAGGCCAAGAACCGGGCCGAGCGTGAAGGGTACAAGTTCGAAATCATCCCCAAGGAACAGCTTGCTCCGATGTTGCCCGAGCTTCGTCAGATCTCGGACGACTGGTTGGCGCAAAAGGCGGGTGAGGAAAAAGGTTTTGCACTGGGCGGCTTTGATGATGCCTACCTGTCCTATTTCGACCACGCCGTTCTGCGGGATGAGACAGGCAAGATCATGGCTTTCGCCAACCTGTTTCAAGGCGGAAACAAATCCGAATTGTCTCTGGACCTGATGCGTTACGAACCCGACAGCCCCAGTTTTGTCATGGACGCGCTGTTCGCCGAGATGATGGTCTGGGGTTCCGAGCAGGGATTCCACTGGTTCTCGCTGGGCGCTGCTCCGTTCTCTGGGATTGAGAACCGGCAGTTGGCCTCGCTTTGGAATCGGATCGGTGGGTTCGTTTATGAACATGGCGAGCAGTTCTACCACTTCGAAGGCCTGCGCGCCTTCAAGCAGAAATTCGATCCGGAATGGAGCCCCAACTATCTGGCCAGCCCTGGCGGATTGGCGGCGCCACGTATCCTCTACGAAGTTAACATCCTGATCTCGGGTGGCCTGCGCGGGTTGACGAAATAGCGTTTAGTTCAGGCTGGCGCGTGTTGGCGTTTTCTCAAGCAGATCACCCCAATCGGTGCGATAGGCCATTTCGGCCAGAACAGTCTCGGGTAGGAATTCCTGATTCTGACGGATCTGCCAGCCGCCACCCAAACCTTTGTAGATCGCGACCAGATTGGACGAGACTTCTTGCCGCGCCTCGATCAAGTTTGCTTGTGAACGGAGCAGGGCAGTCTGTGTATTCAAGATACGGGAATAACTGGCGATGCCATCGCGGTATTGATCAACGGCTATGTCAGCAGCTTTGCGCGATGCTTCAACGCTACGCTGATAAAAGGTGACCTGTTTGCGCGCCTGTGCATAGGCGACCATCGCACTTTCAACCTCTGAATAGGCGGTCAGCACAGTGTTCTGGTAATTTGCGATCAACGCCTGATAAGCCGCATCCTGAGCGCGGACGTTGTTCTTGATGCGGCCATAGTTCAGGACATTCCAGACAACGCCTGCACTGGCCAATCCCGTGGCACTATTGGTACTGAACAGATCGCGCCCGCCCGACGCTTGTAAGCCGATCGAACCAGACAGGATGAATTGCGGATAGAGATCAGCCAAAGCGATCCCCACCTGCGCCGACTGCGTGGCTGCCGCAAGTTCGGCGGCGCGGACGTCGGGCCGCCGCCGTAGCAATTCGGCGGGGACTCCCACAGCTACGTTGCTGCGCCCTGTTGGAATGCGACCCGAGTTTCCGATCAAGCCCGCCATCTGAGACGGCGTTTTTCCCAACAGAACCGCAAGCGCGTTCTTGGCCTGTTGGATATCGCTTTCCAACTCGGGCACCAGCGCTTTGGTGTTGTTGAGCAGTGCGGTTGATTCCTGCACATCCAGCTCGGTCGTCACGCCGTTGTTAAAGCGTAACTGGGTGAGGTCTGCCGATTCCTGCTGGATCGTGATGTTCTCCCGCGCGATGCGCAGAGCCTCCTGCAAGGAGCGGATGTTGATATAGAGCGCTGCAACGTCCCCGGTAAGCGTGACTAGAGCGTCGTCATAATTGGCGACCTGTAGTGCAAGGTTAGACCGTGCGGCCTGTACGCCGCGACGTTGTTGGCCCCAAACGTCTAGCTCCCATTGCGCATCAAAACCCACTTGCGAGGTTGAGAATTCGGTGTCCAAAGGGATGATACGCCGGATATCCGAAATCGGCCCAAGGTTGTCGCTGATCTGTCGGCGTTGCAGCGAGCCGCCCACAGCTTGTGATTGCGGGTAAAGCTCACCAAATGCGATGCCAAGCTGCGCGCGGGCCTGCAGTACGCGGGCACCGGCGACCTGCAAGGTCAGGTTTTGCGCATAGGCTTCGGCGATTAGTTTGTTCAGCGTCGGATCGTTGAATGTCTCCCACCAGCGCACAACGGGGGCGCTGCGCGAGGTCAGGCCGCTTTGACCCGCGCTGGGATTGTTAACCTCCATCCATTGCTTCACCACTGGAGAGTTGGGACGCACGAAATCAGGCCCCACCGGCGTACAGGCGGCGAGAGTGGCAGCGCAAAGGGCGGTGCCCAACAACCGGCGGAGAGTCATCTTACGCATCCTCAGATATCCAGCGGCCGGATGAAGTTGGCAAAGGAATAGAGACGGATATTGATGCGCCTCAGAAACTCAAAACTTTGGCCCATGCCCGTGTAGATTGCCACGGCCGCATGGCCACCAGCGGGGAAGGTGTGCCCCTCAGGCACATCGACTGAGATTTGAACAGCGATCCGACCGGGAAGCTTCGGCAGCTCAAAGCCGGGCAGGCGGCCTGAGGGCAGGTATTGGCCTTGCCGTGTGGCCCACCAGACGGCTTCGACCTTCCCGGTTAGAATTTCGCCGGGGTACAAGTCCAGCGCAACTTCAACCGGTTGGCCGACTTCTACGAATTTGAGATTTTGCTGTCGGAAGGTTGCCAGAATATAGGGGCTTTCTTCAGTGACGAAGCTGGCAATGGCGCCCAGACGAATTTCCCCCACAACCATCCCCGGGCGGGCCTGTTGCGAAACGATCATGCCATTTTCAGGGGCGTAGATCGTTGTGTTTTCAAGAAAGTACTCTGCTTCGGCCAGTTGGGCCTCAGCTTCCAGTATGCCGGTATTCACCCCGTCGATCTGTGAATCCAGCGCGAGGTTAGCCTTTTCCAGATTGGCCTGAGCCTCTTTGATTTTCGCCTGATCTTCCGCGACCTGTTCGTTCCAGCGATCTAGTTCGTCCTGACGTGCCCCACCAGCCGGAACAAGGTTCTCGTATCGCGCCTGTTCCGTTTGGGCATACGCCAATTGCGCATTTGCACGCTCAACCGCTTCGCTTGCAGCTATGACGTCCTGTTCGAGAATTTTCGCGTTTTGCTGCGCCGCCACCAGTTGCGCATTTGCCTTGTCCACGGCCAGCGAAAACACCGTGTCGTCGAACTTATACAGCGGATCGCCCTTCGTGACCCATGTGTTGGGCTCTACCAGAACCTCGGACAGGATTGTGGGCTGTGTCAGGCGCGGTACGATCTGGATCGTGGACCGCACGACGTGGCTGTCGACTGAGAAGGGCTGAAAGAACCGCAGCGCGACCAAAAAGATCAGCAGCAGATGAGCGCCGACCCAGAACGAGACGATCCCCCACATGATGTTGAATTTCAGCCATTCCATCTTGAAGAAGATGAACCAGACAAAAATGATGTAGAACAGCGTGATGCCAAGGGCGACAAACATGAGTGCTGAATTCCTTTGGCGTTAGGCTTGCTTGGTTTCGTCGGTGTCCAGCGGGTCTTGGTATTCCGGTTTAACGGTGCCGCCCAGACGCTTGATCTCATCCCGGATCGCTTTGCGTTCTTCATCAGGGCCACGGCGCATGTCGACGGTCACCCCGTCATGGAACGCCCAGATAAAGGCATGCACCCACGGGACAATAGCCAAAAAACCCATCCATCCCATGATCTTGACGGCTTCGGCGTGCGGGTGGTTGCGTTTGATCGCAATCCGTCCGGGCAGGCCCATGAGGAACAGAAACAACGCCATCACCGCTGCCAACAGCAGAATAAGCGCCACGAATGTCAAATAGTCATAGTAGCCTAGCGGCTGCCCCAAAAGTCCCATGCTCGCGCCTCCTGTTGGGAAGGTTGTGCCATCCTCAGTTGTTGTTGCCCAGTTCGTCAATCAATTTGTAACTGGTCGGCGGGTCCGCACAAATGGTTGGGCCGCATTCGATCAGGGTCGAGATCGCGTTTAGCCCCGCCAGAGCCAACAACGTAAAAAATGCAGCTTTTGCCAACCCGCTTCCTCCGAAACGCGGGCCTTGTTGAGCGTCACTGACATATTGCCTGTCAAACATCAGCATGATCGTCGTTCCCAGAAGGACCAGAAAAAAGCAGATGGCGGCCCAGGTGTAGTAGTGCAGCCCTAATACGGGAGAGCCGTAGTGGCCCGTGCCTGGTACGATATGCAGCAGGATTTGACGGATCGAAACGCTGCCTCCGTAAAGTGCGGCAAGCAGCATCAGCGCATAGTGACGCGCACGCGCTCCGTAAAGCAGGTTCAGCCCAAGTCCAACGCCGACGGCGACAAAACCGACCCTCTGCAACAAACAAAGCGGACAGGGCAACTCGTTCAGCGAAAACTGATAGGCGTAGGCCAATACAAGTACGAGGCTGACAGCAAATGCGCCAACGGCATTCAGGGTGCGAGACAGTTCAGGTGTCATTGAAGCCCCCCCTACAGCTGAATGGTCAGCGTGCTGGTGGCGTGAAATTTCAGCCAATAGACGCTCAACGCCAGAGTGATCAGAAACAGGGCCATTCCGGCGTTTGTCCGGCCAAAGTAATTTAATCCCATTGTGACTGTAAGTAACGAAAATAAAAGCGCGATCATGGTCCGCTGCCGCCCCCCTTGCGCCAATTGCAATTGATCACGACTTTGTCATCTGGATTGTGGTCTGGCAAGCAAAGACAACCGAAAGGCGCAGTAGAGGGCTATTTGCATTCCATAATTTGCGTTTGCCAGTCATTGCATTTCCGGGCCAGCGTTTCAGGGAAGTCAGAATCTGTATAAACCGTATCAATATCCGCCAATGACGCTATGCGCGCAGGTGCGGTTCTGCGGAATTTGGAGTTGTCAGCGACGAGGCTGATCTGCCGTGCCTGTTCAATGATTGTTTGGCTGACCAGTACTTCCTGTAGGTCAAAATCCATCAAATCTCCGTCCAAATCTAAGGCCGAGCATCCAATTATGGCGTGATCAAATTTGAATTGCCGGATGGTTGAAACTGCCAGATTGCCTACCAGCCCGCTATCCGATCGGCGCAGAACACCACCTGCAACGACAATCTGACAATCCGGGTTCTCTACAAGGATATTGGCCACGTTCATGTTGTTGGTTACGACCATCAGATTCTTGTGGTCGAGCAACTGTCGTGCGACGGCCTCGGTCGAGGTGCCGATATTCATAAAGATCGAGCTGCCTTCCGGAATATCTGCTGCGCAGCGTTCGGCGATGCGAATCTTGGCCTCATGGTTCAGGGCACGCCGGTCTTCGTAACCAATATTGGACACGCCCGAACGCAGAACGGCCCCTCCGTGCACCCTGTCCAGTTTTCCTGCATCTGATAACTCGGACAGGTCGCGGCGGATGGTCTGAACCGTCACCTGAAAGCGTTCGGCCAGTCCGTCGACGGTAACGCGACCTTCTACATTGGCGATTTCAAGAATGTCTGATTGACGGAAGGATAGTGACATAGATCAGCTCTGCGCTTGGGATAGTTCGTTTTTGTTCTATTTTTTGAAACTGACAAGACTTATTGTGCAGTTATTGCAAAAATTTCGAGAATTTTGATTGCAACCGAACATTTACGAAAAGTTATGTTGACGATACGAAGTGTTGTGATGCTAATGCCATCGAAACTGCCACTTTTAGGGAATCGTTTGGATATGTCATCAGACAGCAGTCAGGTAACCGATCTTTTCATAATCGGTGGCGGCATCAACGGGTGCGGAATTGCAAGGGACGCTGCGGGGCGGGGATTGTCTGTCACTTTGGCAGAGATGAACGATCTGGCGTCTGCCACCTCCTCGGCGTCGACCAAACTGTTCCATGGTGGGCTAAGGTATTTGGAATTTTTTGAGTTCCGTTTGGTCCGCGAAGCTCTGATAGAGCGGGAAACGCTGCTGCGCGCGATGCCGCATATCAGTTGGCCGATGCGTTTCGTGTTACCGTATCACGCCGATATGCGTTTTGATTCTGAGACGCCAACCTCGCGATTGCTGAGTACGGTGATGCCATGGATGCGTGGGCGACGCCCGGCCTGGCTGATCCGGTTGGGTTTGTTTTTGTACGATAATCTTGGCGGCCGCAAAATCCTGCCGGGAACGCGCGCGTTGAACCTGCGCTCTGTGCCTGAGGGCGCGCCTTTGCAAGACAAGTTCGAAACAGCCTACGAATACTCGGATTGCTGGGTCGAAGATTCTCGGCTGGTGGTTCTGAACGCCCGTGACGCTGAGGCAAGGGGCGCGAAGATCAGGGTTCGGACCGAAGTTCTTGCGGCCAGGCGTGTTGATGACATGTGGCATATCACGATCCGTGATCAGCAGAGCGGTGAGACTGAGACAATTCTGGCAAAGATGTTGATCAATGCAGGTGGCCCGTGGGTGGGCGATATCATTCAGACCAAGATCCACATAAATTCACGCGAAGGGGTCCGGTTGGTGCGGGGCAGTCATATCGTGACGCCCAAACTGTTTGATCACGACAAATGCTACTTCTTTCAGGGTGAGGATGGGCGCATCATCTTTGCCATTCCTTACGAGCAGGATTTTACCCTGATTGGCACCACAGATCAGGATCATTCTGATCCATCGGAGCGGCCAGTTTGCACCGAGGCCGAGCAGGAGTACTTATGCGCATTTGCCACGAAGTATTTTAAGAAACCGGTGACACGTGCTGATATCGTCTGGACCTATTCCGGCGTGCGTCCACTTTATGATGACGGCGCAAGCAGTGCCACCGCAGCGACCCGAGACTATACGCTGAAGGTTGATGCCACAGGCGGCGCTCCGGTTCTGAATGTCTTTGGCGGCAAAATCACCACATACCGGCGCCTCGCGGAAAGCGCGTTGGAGAAGATCGGAGAGTACTTCCCAGATCTTGCAGGGCCTTGGACGGCCGGGGTAGCGCTGCCCGGAGGAGATTTCCCCGTTGATGGTGCGCCAGATTTAGTCCGGCAGGTGCAGACGGATTATCCTTTCCTCACCGAAGCTTGGGCGCATCGGCTGGTCCGAGCGTACGGCACCGAAGCTTGGGACATTCTGGGGGCGGCCAAAGATCAGACCGATTTGGGCGAGGATTTTGGGGCGACCCTGACCGAGACCGAACTTGTCTGGTTGATGGACAAGGAATACGCGCGCACCGCCGAGGACGTTATATGGCGTCGCAACAAGTTGGGACTACGACTAAGCCCCGAGCAGATTGATCGGCTCGATGACTGGATGACAAATCGGTAACGCAACAACCAGTCGCTTCACACGAAAAAAACGCCCCGCTGTTCTGCGGGGCGTATTCGTTTTATTGCCGTTTTTACGCGGTTTCCTCTGACGGTCCTGGATCATTCTTGCTCCCTTTGATCCACTCTCGCATGCTTTGCATAACGGCATAGAGGACGGGAACCAGAATGACGCCGAACAGTGTCGCAGCAAGCATACCGCCAAATACGGCCACACCAATGGCCTTCTGACTTGCCGCCCCGGCACCATTTGCCGCCAGCAATGGAACCACGCCCAGCAGGAAGGACAACGCGGTCATCATCACGGCGCGGAAACGCTGGAAGGCAGCTTCGACCGCGGCGTCTTTAACGGACAGCCCCTTGGCCCTTTGTTCCATCGCAAATTCGACGATGAGAATCCCGTTCTTTGACGCAAGCCCGACCAGCATGATCATCCCGATCTGCGTGTAGAGGTTGATGTCGCTGCCCACGATTGCCACCGCTGCGACGGCACCGAACAAGGCCACGGTCACCGACATCAGGATCGAAACGGGCATCGTCCAGCTTTCATATTGGCCGACAAGGAAGAGGTACCCGAACAGGATTGCTAATCCTAGGATCACGACAACCAGGTTGCCTGATGCCAGCTGTTGTTGCGCGGTCCCGGTCCATTCAAAAGCATAACCGGGGGGCAGAGCGGTCGCCGATTCTTCGGTCATAGCGGTGATGGCGTCACCGGTTGACAATCCGGCCGCTGGAACTGCGGTCACAGTCGCAGAACGGAACAGATTGTGCCGTTTCAGCAGAACCGGGCCCAGTACGTTCTCGACGTCGATCAATGTGCCCAACGGCACCATCTCGCCTTTGGTGGAGCGTACATAGAGGTCCGAGATATCCTCGACCTTGTTCCGGTACGAGCCTTCGGCCTGGATCATGACGCGGTAAACACGACCAAACAGGTTAAAGTCGTTTACGTAATATGAACCAAGCTGCGCCTGCATGGTCTGGAAGATCTCGGCCACCGAGACCTGCAGCGTCTTGGCTTTTTCCCGGTCCAGATCAACGAAAAGCTGCGGGACGTTTGCGCGGAAAGTGGTGTAGGCCTGTGCGATTTCAGGCCTCTGGTTCGCGGCATAGACATATGAGCCCACTGCTGACGCCAGATCCTGCGGTGATCCGCCTCCGGTTTGCTGTACCTCCATTTCAACGCCGGCGGACATGCCCAAGCCCTGAATGGGCGGCGGGTTGAACGCCACAATCGACGCTGCGGATTCCTGGTTTGCAATCGCCAGAACTTTGCCCAGAATGGCATCGGCGCTCAGATCAGGTTCTTGCCGCTCCTCCCAGTTGGTGAGGTTGACGAAAATGGCCGCTCCGTTTGTCGTCGTGCCGTTAAGCAGCGAGAACCCGTTCACCAGAACGGTGCTCGCGACACCGGGGATATCTTGAATCTGCGCATCCAGACGTGCCGAGACAGTTTCGGTGCGTTCCAGCGTTGCGGCGTCGGGCAGTTGGATGTCGACAAACAGATAGCCATTATCCTCAAGCGGAATAAACCCTTTCGAGGTGACACCCATGATGGACCCTGTACCGGCAGCGAAGGCCGCGATGATGCCCAGTGAAATCACCGGCAGGATCAGCAATTTTCGTACGATTGCGGTATATCCGTTGCGCATCGAACCGATGAACCCTTCGAACATAGCCAGCAACCCAGTTGGGGGACCAGAGCGTGCCTTCAGAACCAATCCACACAAGGCCGGAGACAATGTCAGGGCGTTGATCGATGAGATCACGACAGCGGTCGAGATCGTGACCGCGAACTGAGAATAAAGCCGCCCTGAAATACCAGGCATAAAGGTGACGGGTACGAACACTGCCAGCAAAACCAGGGTTGTCGCAATCACCGGACCGGTGATTTGACCCATCGCTTTGCGTGTCGCTTCGGCAGGAGGCAGCCCCTCATCCGCGATGATACGCTCGACATTTTCAACTACGACAATGGCGTCATCCACCACGATGCCGATGGCTAGCACCAGCGCAAATAGTGAGATCGTGTTGAGCGACATGCCGAATGCCAGAAGGAATGCGAATGTTCCAATCAGTGAGACGGGAATTGCCACCGCGGGAATAATAGTCGCGCGCCAACTGCCAAGGAATATGAACACGACCGTAATCACGAGTATGAATGTCAGGATCAGTGTTGACACCACGTCATTGAGCGATTGTTCCACAAAGTCTGTCGTGTTGAACGGAACGGCATATTCTACATCCGACGGAAAGGCTCGGGACAGACGGTCTAGCTCGGCTTCAACACGTTCGGAAACCGCAAGCGCGTTCGCGCCAGGGGCCTGATAGATACCGATAACCGTTGCCGGAACGCTTTGAAAATAACCCGAAGCTGAATAAAACTGCGCACCAAGCTCTGTGCGAGCGATGTCTTTGACACGTACAATCGCGCCTGCATCCCCGGTGCGGATAACGATATCTCCGAACTCATCAGCAGAGGTCAGGCGGCCTTTGGTCTTGATCGTGTATTGAAAGGTTTGCCCTTCTGGAACAGGCGGTGATCCAATCGATCCAGCCGATACTTCGATATTCTGCTCGCGGATTGCGTTTATGACATCACCCGGAGTGATCGACAGCGCGGCCATCTTATCCGGATCCATCCATATCCGCATCGCGTATTCCAGATTGGTCAGAACATCAGCCTTACCTACGCCCTGAACGCGTGCCAGCGCGTCTTTCAGGTTGATCGAGGCATAGTTCGAAAGAAACACGCTGTCATACGTGCCATTGGGCGAGGTCAGCGTGACCAGCAGCAGCATGTTTGTTGACGCTTTTTGGGTTACCACGCCCGATGAGGTCACTTCGCTCGGCAACGAGGCCATGGCCTGCGCGACGCGGTTCTGCACGTTGACCGATGCAATATCAGGATCGGTGCCAACTTCAAACGTTACATTCAGAGAATAAGAACCGTTATCTGACGAAGTTGACGTCATATAGATCATGTCGTCCACGCCGTTGACCTGCGCCTCGATTGGCGCGGCTACGGTGTTCTCGACAGTTTCGGCATTCGCGCCGGTATAGGTGGCGGTTACACTGACAACCGGAGGCGTGATATCAGGGAATTGCGCAACCGGCAGAACCATATAACCGATCCCGCCCAAGATGGTCAGGACCAGCGAAATTACAAGCGCCAGCTTGGGCCGGCTGATGAACAGGGCAGAGAACATCTGTTATTCTCCTGGCTGCTCAGAGGCGACAACGGCATCGACGGCGACGCCGGGACGAACGCGCTGCAGACCTTCGACGATCACACTTTCGCCCTCACGCAGACCATCCGTTACGATAATGGCCGAGTCGACGGGGTCTCCGGTTGTGATGTAGCGCTGCTCGACCATCTGTTTGTCATTGACGACCAATACGAATTCCCCGCGTTGGTCACGTTGCAGGGCCGCTTGAGGGATCAATACCTGCAGCGTTGGCTCCAACGCTTCGATCTGGACGTTTACGAACGCGCCATCGACAAGCAGACGTTTGGCATTTTCGAACTGAGCTGTGAGGGTGATCGCACCAGTCAACGGGTCAATGCGGTTATCTACAAAAATGATTTCGCCTGTCTCATCCAGTGCGGTTCCATTCGGCAAGGTCACATGGACGTTTGGACTTTTGTTGCTTTCTGCCAGGGTCGCTGGATCTTCACCAATTTGTTCAAGAACCGAGGTGAACTGTTTCTCGTTCAATGAAAAATTCACGTAGATGGGGGCCTCGCTAACCAGCGTGACGAGGGGTGGATTATTGGGGCCGACGACGTCGCCAACACTAATTTCGACCCGACCGATCCGACCAGAAAATGGCGCGTGAATCTGGGTATAGCTGAGATCAAGCTCGGCCTGCTGGATGGCCGCATTCGCAGCTTTTACCTCGGCTTCCGCAACCAATTCGTTGGCACGTGCGATATCACGTTCGGATTCGGGTGTGGCGTCTCGCTTGTACAGTTCTTCCTTACGTGCCAGATCGACTTTGGCCAGTTCAAGGTTGGCCTCGGCGCGGTCAAGATCAGCTTTGCGCGCTTCCAGAGTTGCTTGGTAAAGGTCTGGTTCGATCGTGAACAGCAAGTCATCTTTAGACACTGGGGCGCCGTCATCTACGTTCTGACTGTCCAGAAACCCGCTGACGCGCGCGACGATGTCGACCTTGTCGATGGCCTCGGCCCGCCCAATGAACGTCGCCTGATCAGTAATCTCTTCTGTATAGGCCGCCGCGATCGAGACCTTTGGCGCGGGGGCGTCTGACTGATCCTGTGCCGTAACTGAGTGCGGAAGGATGGACCATGCGATTACAGCGAGAGATGCGCCTATTGTCCTGAAGTATCCGCGACGGCGGTATGTGGGCTTTTTAAATACAAAGGACATGATGACGCCTCGTTCAAACTAAAGATAATGCGCCCGGGCATCAGATATGCGCGGACGAGTCGAGTGATGTTTCAGGCAGGATGGCGGGTTTGGCGCAGTTTCTCAAGCATGTTGAGACTTCCTGCGAAGTTCAGATGATAAAGAATTTCTTTCCAATTGGCAGACTTAGCTTGCGCCAACAGCAGAATTGCAGAGGAAAGGGCACCTTTTTAGGGCCAGTGGGTCTGCTGAATAAAACACGACAGAGGATTGGTCAGCCCTCTGCCGCTGCATTCACAGATGAAGATTTGTTGTTATTTACGCGTCCCCGCGAAGCGATTCTGCCAGTCTTCACGTTGCTCATCGGTGACCTTGGCGAACAGCACATCGGGAACCGTGAAGTCGTGGCCTGCGGGTAGGGCACGCAGTGCGGCGTCGACGTCATCAGGCCAGCTAGTGTCCAGCGTGTTCATCGCGCTGAGCATTTTTGCCGAGGTTTCAGGAATAAACGGCGCGCTCAGAACCGCATAGAGACGGATCAAGTTCAGTCCCAGCCTAACTTGAACCGCAGCCAGCGCCGGGTCTTCCTTGAAAGTTGACCAGGGGGCCGCGGCCTGCAGGTATTCGTTGCCCGCGACCCAGATCGCCCGCAACTCCTGCGCAGATTTGCGCACTTCCATTGCTTCCATGTGGCCCTCATAGGCGCGGATGCGTCGGGTCAGTTCTGCGATAAGCGTTTGCTCATGCTCACCATATTCACCATCACCCGGAACGGCCTCACCGAACTTGGAGCGGCAGAACTTGGTGATCCGGCTGACAAAGTTGCCCAGAACGTCAGCGAGGTCCTTGTTGACCGATTGCTGGAAGTTTTCCCAGGTGAATTCGCTGTCGCTGCTTTCCGGCGCATGGCTCAAAAGCCACCAGCGCCAGTAGTCGGCAGGCAGAAGCTCCAGCGCCTGATCCATGAACACGCCGCGCCCTTGTGAGGTTGAGAACTGGCCGCCGTCATAGTTCAGATAGTTGAATGATTTCAGGTGATCGACCATCTTCCACGGCTCGCCCGATCCCAGAATGGTAGCCGGGAAGCTGAGCGTGTGGAACGGCACGTTGTCTTTGCCCATGAACTGGACGTAACGCACGTCATCTGCGCCTTTGTCGGTGCGCCACCAGCATTCCCACTCGGCATCGGACTTACCGTTGGCATCCGCCCATTCCTTTGCGCAGGCGATGTATTCGATGGGCGCGTCGAACCAGACGTAGAAGACCTTGCCTTCCATTCCAGGCCAGTCCTGATCGCCTTTCTTAACCGGAACACCCCAATCCAGATCGCGGGTGATCCCGCGGTCCTGCAGACCGTCGCCATCATGCAACCATTTCTTTGCAATCGAGGTGGTCAGGATCGGCCAGTCAGTCTTGCTGTCAATCCACGCATCCAACTGATCCTTCATAGCGGATTGGCGCAGATACAGGTGCTTGGTCTCGCGCACCTCTAAATCAGTCGAACCGGAAATCGCTGAGCGGGGCTCGATCAGGTCGGTCGGGTCCAACTGTTTGGTGCAATTCTCGCACTGATCACCACGCGCGCGATCATAGCCGCAATTGGGGCATGTACCCTCGATGTAACGGTCAGGTAGAAACCTGCCGTCGGCGTTTGAATAAACCTGCTTCTCGCTGACCTCGCGGATCAGCCCGGCCTCATCCAGTTTGCCTGCGAAGTGCTGGGTCAGGTTACGGTTCTGATCGCTGGATGAACGGCCAAAGTGGTCAAAACTCAGACCAAAGCGTTTTGCGATGTCTGCCTGCACCGCATACATATCGGCGCAGTATTCCGCGACGGGTTTGCCCGCTTTCGCCGCAGCCAGTTCCGCAGGGGTGCCGTGTTCGTCGGTTGCGCACAGGAACATGACCTCATTCCCCCGACCACGCAGATAGCGCGCGTATAGATCGGCGGGCAACTGCGAGCCGATCAGATTGCCGAGGTGTTTGATCCCGTTGATATAAGGGATCGCCGAGGTGATGAGAATCCGAGCCATTTTGCGTTTCCAGATAACTGTCTGCGCGCCCGTCTACAGTATGTCGGCGGTTAGCAAAAGGCCGGGTTTTGCGACTCTGTGTAATTCACACTGAAATCGCGCTTAGTGCTTTTCACGCGAACCTTTCAGCAATCTGCCAATCGTAAACGAAGTACGCGGCGCATAGACGTAATTTGTCCGTTCGTCGGGCGTTGGGCGCGAGCGCATGCGGGCAAGGCCAAACACGATCAGGAATGCATGACCCAGAGCCACGAAGGCAAATAGGGCGCCAGGGCCGAACTGCTGGATCAACGTGGATGAGATGTATGGTGAGGCAATCGCCCCCAGCGCGTACCAAAACATCAGCGCCGCGGCCAGTTCCACGCGTTGTTCGGTGGTGGCAAAGTCATTTGCATGGGCTGATGAAACCGAGAAGATCGGGAATGTGGTCAGGCCGAAAAAGCCCGCTGTCAGCATGACGCCGACTGTGCCGGTTCCGCTGGCCAACATTGTGATGCCGCAACTTAAGACCGCTGCTGCCGATAGCCAGATCAACACCCAGCGTCGGTCATATTTGTCGGCCAGCCAGCCCAGCGGGTACTGTGCTAGTGCGCCGCCCAGAACGAATGAGGCCAGAAAGAACGCAATCTGATCGACAGCCAGCCCCACCTCCTGACCGTAAACCGGGCCGACCATTCGAAATGAGGCCGAGCTTAGGGCTGCGACGATGACCCCGGCCACTGCAAGCGGTGAGTTTTGCCACGCCAGCCGGGGCCGTAAGCGTGGTGCGTCCGGGGTTTTGGGTTGGCTCGCGCGTGTTAAGGTTAAAGGCAGTAGCGATGCGCAGCATAAAATGGCCAGAAGATTATATGAAACATAGGATGCCGGAGGCAGAACCGCGATGATCAACTGTGCGCAGAGCGAGGCGCCCAGATCCGCGATGCGATAGCTTCCCATCACACGTCCACGTGATTCATTTGTGACCTTTGCATTTAGCCACGCCTCAATCACCGTGTAGCACCCGGCAACGCAAGTGCCCGACGCGATCCGTAGGATGGCCCAGACATAGGGGTTCTCTGTCAGCGTGTGTCCCAACAGCCCCATCGCACCCAAGGCGGTGCAAACGGCAAATGCGCGCGAGTGTCCGACGCTTCCCATCAGGCGCGGTGCCCACCAGCAGCCAATGAAAAAGCCGAGGAAATGCGAAGACCCCAACAGACCGATCTGTTCTTTCGAAAAGTTCAGTGTCAGGCCCGAGATCGCATCCAATGGCCCGACACCGCCGGTCGACAATTGCAATAGTATGACCGAAAGAAAAAGTGCGGCAAATGAAATGATCGTACGCATGATGGGGGCAGCTTGTCTTTGTTGTCACGAATTGCGCGTGTCTATTCGACACCTTAGCGTCGTTTTTTGGCGTTCCTTGGCTAATCCTGTCGAATGATTTCGGCTCGGATGTTTAAACCAATCATTGGCTGTACCAGATCAGGATAGCCTGAGGCACCAAATTCGTGCCGATTAAGCGCGCCCACCAACCTTATGAACAGGATGTCCAGATCATCCACTGCGCTGCCTGGTCTTCGATAAAGATCGGCTTTCAGCGTTACGGGACGGGTTACATCACGCACTGTCAGATCACCCGTTACTGTCGCGCCTTCCGAGATGCGACCAGTGGGTCCAAGTTGAATTTTGGTCGTGACGAACCGAATGGTTGGATATCGGGCAGCGTTCAACACGCTGCTGCCTAGCATTGGACCGCGCGCAAAGGGCAATTTCGTACGAGCTCGGGCCACGTCCATCACAACATCGACCCTACTGTTTTGAAGGCGTCTCGTGTCGATTAGAATCTGCGCCGTCTGAGCTGGCATCGTACCTGTTTGTGCTGTGCCAGACAGAGTGTAGGTAAATTCAACCGAGCTGCGCGCCGTTGCCAGAACGTACGGGGTGAGTGCTGCATGAGCGTCGCGCGCGAACGGTAGAGCCGCAAGGCCAGCGATGAGTGTGCGGCGCGTGAGGTCGGTCATGCCAATGCTGTGTCGCCGCGTGGCCTTGAGCGTTTCAAGAGCATCAGCAGGATGGCGATGTTCATGCCATTCCAAACGATGCCGTTGATAAAGGCGAGTTGATAGTTGCCGGTTACATCGTAGATCCAGCCGGACATCCAGCCGCCCAGAGCCATGCCCAGAATGGTCATCATCAAGACTAAGCCGACGCGCGCGCCGGCCTCTTGTGGCGGCATGTATTCGCGCACAACCAGCGCGTAGCTTGGCACGATACCACCCTGCGCCAATCCAAACAGCATGCTGACAACGTATAGCGAAACCATTCCGTCGTAGGGCAGAAACAGGAACAATGCGATACATTGCAGGGTCGAGCCGATCAGCAGCGTGGAAAGTCCACCCAATTGGTCCGCAACCAGCCCCGAGATTATTCGGCTGACCACACCTCCCAGTAGCATTAGTGACAGCATTTCAGCCCCGACCGCTGGGCCGTAGCCGAGGCCGATGCAATAGGACACGATATGGACCTGTGGCATCGACATTGCCACGCAGCAGCCGATACCCGCCAACCCGAGGATGTATTGCAGGGCGCGGGGTGAAAAGCCGACGCTCTGAGCCTTGATCTGTGCTGCTGCTGCTGCGGTGCTGTGCGCTTCGACCGGAACTTGGCGACGTAGGAGCAGGGACAGGGGTATGACAACGACCAATGTGATGAGGGCGAGGCTCAGATAAACCTGTTGCCATCCTTCGCGCTGCAGAATGCCCGATAACAGCGTAGGCCAGATTGCACCTGAAAGGTAGTTGCCACTGGCCACCAGCGCCACAGCAACCCCGCGCCTGCGCATGAACCAATGCGAGATATCGGCGATCAGTGGCCCAAACCCGATCGATGTTCCAAGACCCAGCAACAGATGCGCGACTGAAAGGAGGGCAATGTTCGGTGCAAGCGTGGCCAGCAAATAGCTTAATGCGCTTAATAGGGCGGCCCCGATCAGAGCCTTTGTCACGCCCAGATTATCCACCAGCTTTCCAAGCCACATGTTGCCAAAGGCAAAACCGATCATGGTGAGCGTATAGGGCATCGATGCGGCGGCTCTGCCTGCTCCAAAATCGGCCTCGATGGCGGGCATCACGACAACCACAGCCCACATGCCCACATTGACCACCGTTGCGATCGCCAGAGTGATCAGCAGGCGAAGCCAGGAGTATCGGCTGTCATGGATCGGATGTGTCATGCGGGCACGCTAGGGTGCATGTTCTGCTTTGACCAGTCACAAGTTATGTGAACGTGGGTGCGTCTTCGGTTTTGATCTGTTGTAACTGCAGGCCGAAATGGGGGGCCGTCCGCGTCACGTGCCAACTGGCCGGGGGCAGGGCGCGGGCGCGGCGGCGGGTCAGGTGCCAACTGCAGGCCTCGTCCCGATAAGTCGGCTCCATATGCCAGCGCGTCTCGATCCCCTGCGCGCCGCCATCGTCAGGTGTCAGCAACAGCCCCAGAGGGGCCTGACCCGATGTGCCACCCTGTTCGGCGGCCAGATGCAACCGACGAACAGGGGTCAGACCCGGCGGGCCGGGCAGGTCGCCGATGACCAGAGGCGCGGCACCACTGCGCAAGGCTTCTTCCATGCACCACAACAGGTCTTCGGGTTTATCAGGGCGGATCAGCAGAAACCGGGACGGGTCAGCAAAAGGTAACATGCCTTCGGGATGCAGCTGGGCGACCTCCCACGCTGGGGCAATCCACATTACCGGACCCTGAGTTTGCCCCGCCACCCACAGGGCAAAACTGCGCCGGGCAGGGCCGCAGGCCTCGTGCACACGGGCCAGTTGTAGGCTGATCTGTGGGTGCAGGGCCACGCCGAGTGGGGTGCGCGCGGGCTTGCGGCCAAGAAGATGGGTGGACATGCCAATCAAACTAGCATGTTCTTATTTTGTTCTCAATTGAGGATTGCCGTCAGCGCGACAAAATCAGGCGTCCGTCAGCAAACTGGATGTTCGAAAAACGATGCAGATATTCCATCCCCAGCAGGGATTGATCCAGATCGCCCTCATTGATCGAGGCCGGGATATTGCGATCAGTGATCGGGCCCAGGGACAGGCTGTCCAGCCGAATCGGAGCCGTACGCACGATGCCATTGGCCGTCGAAGCGCGGCCCAGATAGTTCAATTGATCCGTATCGATTCCAATTCGTTCGGCATCTTTCGGACTAATGACGATATTGCTGGCCCCGGTATCGACCAGAAAGGTCACGGCTTTGCCATTTACAAGCATCGGCAAATAGTAGTGTCCATCATACGAACGGGGCACTTCGATCCTCTGATCGGTTACGGTCAGCTGTGGGGTAGGGCTGACGGTCGAGCGGATGTCATCCCACAGCCCGACTACGGCGATGACGCCGATAAAGATGAACACCCAAGCCGCGACCTGCTGCATGGTTTTGCCCAATGACTGGCGGTTCTGAGTTAAAAACCACATCAACAGGGCGGCTCCCAGCAGAACCAGATAGGTCAATCGCCCAAAATCTTCGCCGTCCATTCAATCACCCGAATACAGTTGTCTGATGCCAATATGGTGCCTCAGGAGGCGAAACCAAAGGCTTTTAGGCCATCTAGAATGAACTGAACCGATAGTGCGGCCAGCAGCATACCCAGCAGCCGTGTCAGTACGTTCAACCCGGTTTTGCCCAAGATGCGAGCAATCAGACCTCCGGCCAGAAAGAACACAAAAACAACCAGCATGACGCCCAGCATGACGGCACAGGCGGCTGCGATCCCCTGAATGCCGGGGTTTTGTCCCGCCAACAGAATGATAGTTGCGATCGAGCCTGGTCCGGCGATCAGAGGAATGGCCAACGGGAACACCGACGGGTCAGGATGCTCTTCCTCTTCCGCACGGTTCTCGCGCCGCTTGTTGCGCCGCTCGAATAGCATGTCGAGCGCGGTCAGGAACAACAATGCGCCGCCGGCCACTTTGAACGCAGGCATCGAGATACCAATAAAGCCCAGAACCGCCTCACCAAACGCGGCGAAGGCGATCAGGATGAAAACGGCGGTCAAGCAACTGCGAATGGCAATCTTACGGCGCGTTGCGGCATCCATGTCCTGTGTCAAAGCAACAAAGACCGGCGTAGTGCCGAACGGGTCGATCACCACGAACATCGTGGTGAAAGCAGTTATGAAAAAGGCCATGTCGATCATGCTGCGCTCTCTGCCTGTTCCAAGCGTTCTGCGGCGGCGACCCAAAGGGCCTCAGCCTTTTGCATGGCCTCGACCACCTCGGCGAACTTGCGGTTCCAGGTTTCCAGATCGTTGATCCGGTCGTCTTCATAGAGCGCCGGATCCGCCAGCTTGGCCGATAGCTTGTCGTGCATATTCGTGAGTTTCTCGACCCGATCTTCACATTTGCGCAGATCCGCGCGCAGCGCCAATACCGTCTCGCGTGATGCACGTTTGGGTTTGGCGGTCTGCGGTTTCTCTTTGACCGGTTTTTCGCGGGCCAAAAGAAGGGCGCGATAGGCCTCAAGATCGCCGTCGAACGGCTTCACAGTGCCATCCGAAACCAACCAAAGCCGGTCGGCGACCAGCGACAGTAGATGCATGTCGTGGCTGACCAAGATAACCGCGCCGGAATAGGCAGTCAGCGCCTCAACCAACGCTTCGCGGCTTTCGATGTCCAGGTGGTTCGTCGGCTCGTCGAGGATCAGCATGTGCGGTGCGTCGATTGTAGCAATCAGCAGCGACAAACGCGCCTTTTGCCCACCTGACAGACGACCGACTAGCGTTTCCGCCTGATCCGAATTCAACCCGAACCCCGCCAGGCGCGAGCGCCACTTGCCGGGTGCCTCATTCGGGCGCAGGCGGCGCAGGTGATCCAAAGGCGTTTCGTCCACATGCAGCTCATCCACCTGATGCTGTGCGAAATAGCCGATGCGCAGCTTGGAACTGCGGGTCATTTTTCCCGCCATCAGGGGCAGTCGGTCGGACAGCAGTTTCGAAAGGGTCGACTTGCCTTGACCGTTCTTGCCCAGCAAAGCGATGCGATCGTCCTGATCAATGCGTAGGTTCAGTCGTCGCAGAACCTCGGTCTCGCCATAGCCAGTCACACCGCCCTCAAGCTGGATGATCGGGGGCGACAGCTCTTCCGGCTCGGGGAAGGAAAAGGCGCGCAAAGCTGCCTCTTGTGGGGTTGAGACCAGCTGGATGCGCTCAATCATTTTGAGGCGGGATTGGGCCTGAACCGCCTTTGACGCTTTGTAACGGAAGCGATCCACGAAACTTTGCAAATGTGCGATGCGCGCCTTGGCTTTGGCATTCTCGGATTCTGCCTGCGCCAGACGTTCGGCGCGGCGCTCAGCAAACTTGTCGTAGGGAACCGCATAATATGTCAGCTTGCGGTCTTCGAGATGCAGAATTGAGCCCACCGCACGATTTAGAAGCCCACGGTCGTGGCTGATGATGATGACAGTATGCGGGTATTTCGCCAGATAGCTTTCCAGCCACAGCGCACCTTCGAGGTCCAGATAGTTGGTCGGTTCATCCAGCAGCAGCAGATCGGGCTGTGAAAACAGCACTGCCGCCAGCGCCACGCGCATCCGCCAGCCGCCCGAGAAATCAGAACAGGGCTTCAGCTGATCTTCATCGTCAAAGCCCAGTCCTTTGAGGATCGAGGCCGCGCGCGCTTCAGCCGACCAAGCGTCGATATCAGTCAGACGTGTTTGAATCTCGGCAATCCGATCCGGGTCGGTCGCGCTGTCAGCTTCGGCCATCAATGAACATCGTTCGACATCCGCTGCCAGAACGGTGTTGATCAGCGAGACATCCGACGACGGCACCTCCTGCGCCACGCCGCCGATCCGCGCGCGTTTCGGTAACGAGATATTGCCTGATTCCAGCGACAGCTCACCACGGATCAACCGGAAGAGCGTCGTCTTTCCGGTACCATTGCGCCCGACAAGGCCGACCTTGTGGCCGTCGGGAATGGTCGCGCTGGCCCCGTCGAACAGGGGACGGCCTTCAACGGCATAATTTATATTCTCAATCCGTAGCATGAGGCGCTCTTATCAGAGCATCAAAGACGCCGCCAGAGGTCACCATGTTCAAGCCAGAAGCAATGTGTTAGCGCTGTTCCGGTTTGTCTTCCAAACGGTTTCGATATGCGTCCGGCTCAATCACCTCCGACCCTGATAACGCTGATCTTTGCAACGGCACTCTCGGTTCTGACACTGAACATGTTCCTGCCGTCGCTGGCGCATATGAGCGAAGATTTTGGTGTGGATTATGGCCTGATGAACGTATCTGTGGCCGGGTATCTATGTGTCTCGGCGGTCTTGCAGTTGATCGTCGGGCCGCTGTCGGATCGTTACGGGCGTCGGCCCGTCCTGCTGATCGCGATGACAATATTTGTTGTCGCATCAATCGGGTGCGTGCTGGCAGACTCGATCTGGGCATTCCTTACATTTCGGATGGTTCAGGCGGCGGTGGTGGCCGGGCCAGTTCTGTCGAGCGCTTCGATCCGCGACCGATATCCCCCAAATGAAGCAGCCAGCAAACTGGGCTACGTCGCGATGGCGATGGCGCTGGCACCGATGCTTGGACCGATGCTGGGCGGTGCGCTGGACATGCTGTTCGGTTGGCGCGCCGGGTTCGTAATGTATTCGTTGCTTGGGGCGGGGGTACTAATGCTGTTGTGGGTCGACATGGGTGAAACCAACACCAATCGCTCGTCGACTTTCGCGGCGCAGATGCGCGAATACCCGCATCTGTTTCGCGCACGCAGGTTCTGGGGCTATGCCTTATGCGCTGCGTTCTCCATCGGTGGTTTTTTCAGTTTCATCACCGGCGCGCCGTTGGTCGCTGCAGCCTGGTTTGATCTCAACCCCGCCATGCTAGGCCTTGGGATCGGGATCATCACGGGCGGTTTTATGGTCGGCAACTTTGTTACCGGGCGCATCGCAAAGCGCACTCAACTCACCACAATGATCCTATTCGGTCGGATCGTAGCGTCGGTCGGACCGTTCTGCGGGCTGTTGCTGTTCATCGGCAACATGGGCTCGGTCTGGGTATTTTTCGGTTCCGCCATCTGCGTTGGTTTTGGAAATGGTCTGACCAATGCAAATGCCTCGGCCGGGGTGATGTCGGTGCGCCCGAAACTGGCGGGCAGCGCGGCTGGCTTGTCGGGTGCCTTGATCGTTGCGTTGGGTGCCGTCTTGACCATGATGACCGGGACGTTCGTAAGCCCTGAAAACGGGCCTTATCTGGTGCTAAGCATGATGTGCGGCAGCAGCTTTGTTGGATTGCTGGCTGTGCTCTATGTCCGACGGTTGGATCGTACCGACCCACTGCCTGAGGCGATCTGAGCGATAAACGATCATAACGCTTTTCATGAGGCAAATACCATGTTAGGCGGCGCGCGATGGATTTCGGCGCAGGTTTTGCGCCCTTAAGTCAAGGAGAGGCCAATATGGCACTGGAACGCACATTCTCGATCATCAAGCCCGATGCAACCCGCCGCAATCTGACTGGCAAGATCAATGCCAAGTTTGAAGAAGCTGGCCTGCGCATCGTTGCGCAAAAGCGCATCCACATGACCAAATCCCAAGCAGGCAAGTTCTACGACGTCCATGCTGAGCGTCCGTTCTATGACGAACTGTGCGAATTCATGTCGTCGGCACCGGTTGTTGTCCAGGTTCTGGAAGGCGAAGGCGCAATTGCGAAGAACCGTGAAGTTATGGGTGCGACCAACCCCGCTGATGCTGCCCCCGGCACCATCCGCGCCGAATTCGCCGAGTCGGTTGGCGAAAACTCGGTCCACGGTTCGGACGCTCCGGAAACTGCTGCGGTTGAGATCGCCTACTTCTTCTCGGGCATCGAGCTGGTCGGCTAATCTTTCGTCAGATCAAAGTTTTTGGCCGTGCCCTTGTTGGGCGCGGCATTTTTTTTTGTTGCTTAGACAGGTTTGAGGTCACTTGCCGATACACGCACGCCAACGGCATCCAGATCTGAAATCAACTGGCTTTCAGGCGCCCGACTGGTGCTGGCCTTGATCGCATCGAACCGTTCACGCAATGCCTTCTTTTCCTCGCCTTTACAGTCATTCCATGGGCGCCCTTGCAAGCCCATGACTAAGACATAATAGCCGATGAAATGCGGGCGGGTTCCAGCCTGCAACAGGCGAGCATATGCCTCATCAGCACCAAGATCGCGCAACTCCTGAGCTGTCATAATTCCCGCCCGTGCGCAGGCCTGTTCGAACGCTGGGCCAAGATTGCGGATTGATGAAATCGGGTCAGACATGCCTTGTCTTATCCGGTCCGACGTGGCCTGTCATCTGACAAGGTTGTTTGCTGTAGTCTATTCCGCTACCCAAACGTCAGGGGAGCGAAGCATGAACGACATAAGCCTAAAGAATCTTGCGCAAAATCTAGACCTGACAAACCCGCCCGAGGGGTTTGTCGATGACCCATTTTCCTTTTACGATGCTTTGCTCGAATACGCACCGATACTGCGTCAACCAGATGGTTCCGTACTGTTGTCTCGTCATGCAGATCTGGATGCGATTTATCGCAACACGACGCTCTATTCTTCGGACAAAGAGGCAGCGTTTGGTCCGAAATTTGGAGTTGGCTCGCCGTTGTTCGAGCATCACACAACGTCGCTGGTGTTCTCTGACCCGCCGCTCCACACACGGGTGCGTAAAATCATGACCTCGGCCCTGACGCCGCGCGCAATTGCGCGGATGGAGCCGGGTTTGATCGAAACTGTTGATGTATTGCTCGACGACATGGAAGGCAAAGCACAGGTGGATCTGATTGAGGATTTTGCATCGACGATTCCGATCCAGATCATTGGTAATCTGCTGGACGTCCCTATGGATGAACGTGCACCGCTAAGGGATTGGTCTTTAGCCATTCTTGGTGCTTTGGAACCCGCTTTGACGGAGACACAACTGGAAATAGGCCACAGCGCGGTACGTGAATTTAAAGCCTACCTTCAGGACCTCGTTGCCCGTCGCCGTGCAAAACCGGGTGATCCTGAGATTGATGTTTTGACCCGCCTGATCCGAGGTGAGGGTGCAGATGAAAAATTAAGCGAAATTGAGCTGTTACAGAATTGCATCTTCATCCTGAACGCCGGCCATGAGACCACCACCAATCTGATCGGCAATGGGTTGGCATTGCTGAACGACCATCCGGAACAACGCAAACGCCTGCTGGATAATCCTGACCTGATCGCTTCGACAGTCGAGGAGGTCTTGCGCTTTCGGTCCCCCAATCAGTTTGGCAACAGGGAAACCACGGCTGAGGTTGAGATCAGGGGACATCTGATCGTCAAAGGAACGAACCTGCACCTCAGTATCGGTGCGGCGAACCGCGATCCTGAGGTCTTTCCCGACCCGACGCGTTTTGACATCACGCGCAAACCGAACCGGCATCTGGCGTTCGCAGGCGGTCCGCATGTCTGCGTTGGCCTGACTCTTGCGCGGCTTGAAGGTCGCGTGGCGCTAGGGCGATTACTGAACCGGTTTCCGGATTACCAACTTCAGGAACCTAGGGTGCGAGGTGGCCGCATTCGCTTTCATGGGTATGCCTCTCTCCCTGCGATTCTTTAGTTATTTCACAATGCCTTGCGGCTTGAATTTCAATTATCAAAACTTGCGTGAAAGCCTCAGAGTCGTCTCCAGACCGGGCTTGCGGTTCCGGGCCTGAAAGCTGCCCCCGTGCATATGCGAGATGGCCGCTACAAGTGCGAGACCTAGCCCCGCGTTGCGTTCAGTCCGTGCGGGATCAAGGGTGACGAAGGGCATCTGCAACCGTGACAGATCGTTTTCCGGAACACCGGGGCCACGATCACGGACGCTGAGCAATGCATAATCCTCATCTTCCCGGATTCCGATGGTGATCGCAGTACCGGGAGGCGCATAGCGCATCGCGTTTTCGAGCAGGTTTGACAATGCCTGAGAGAGAAGAGGGCGGTGACCCTGGATCGGTTCGGCGTTACCAACAACTTCAAGTCGGATGTTCTGATCAGAAGCGACAGGTTCATACAGTTCAACCACATCACCGACCAGTTGCGGCAAATTCACCGGCTCGAACTGCTCGCGCCCCAAACCGGCTTCTGCCCGCGAGATCTCGGTCAATTGGCTGAGGACGCGCAACAGATGATCAATTTCCCCAGTCGCACGGGCCAAGTCGATATCACGGTCCTGTTCGCTTTTCCCGGGTTCGGCAAGAGACTCGACGCGCTGACGAAGTCGCGACAGGGGTGAGCGCAGGTCATGGGCGATTGAGTTGGAAGTTGTGCGCAGGTTGCTGATCAGCTCTTCGATGCGATCAAGCATGTTGTTCAAAGTGCCTGCAACTTGGTCGAATTCGTCACCTGTTCCGCGCAAGGGCATGCGCAGGGCCAGATCGCCTGAAACGATATTGTCGGCGGTGTCGGCAATATCCTTTAGCCGCGAGAACACAAGCCGAGTTAGCAACCAACCGGTCAACAGGCTAAGCGCAAGCGCGGTCGCCAGTGCCAGAGCTACCGAGCGAAGAAGAACACGATCAAATTGCTGTCTTGCCAGCGCATCTCGCCCAACCAGCAATCTTTCACCACCCGGCAATCTGATGGAAGCAGCAGAAATCGGAACGTGTTGATCGGTGTCCCCTTTGCGCAACTGCAGGTCGACCCACCCACTGCCCGCTGTGATTCCTTCGGGCCAATGAGATAAATTTCCCGCCAGCTTTGTACCCTGCCGACCGGTTAACAGATACAACGCATCGCGCTCGGCCGCTGTTGGCAATCGCCTCTCGATCGCAGTGATCAAACCGATCATGCCGTGCCGTTCATATTCATCCGCCAATCCGGTGAGCTCAGCCGACACGACCGAGCGCGTTTCGCCCGTAATCGTGCGGTTGGCAGTCACATAGACCATCGCAAGCACCGCCGCTGTTAGCAACGTGCTGAGAACCATACTGGCCAGAACCAGCCGCGTACGTGAATTTTTGAGCGACAGGCGCAGGTTATCCATCCGAAACCATGTAACCGGCCCCTCGGACCGTTTCAATAATCGGGTCGGCCCCGTCTTCATCGAGTTGGCGGCGAAGCTTCGAGATATGCACGTCGACTACATTGGTGTTCGGATCAAAGTGATAATCCCACACGCCTTCTAGCAACATGGTGCGCGAGACGACTCGGTTCTTGCGCCGCAGAAAGAACTCCAGAATCTGAAATTCGCGCGGGGTTAGAGTGATTTCCCGGCCACTGCGCGTGACCTTGCGGGTCAACAAATCCATCTCAAGATCGCGGCAGGCGAGGGAAGGGGTTTCTTCTGACTCTTGTGGACGGCGCAGCAGCGCCTCGATCCGAGCGTGGAGCTCCTGGAACGAAAATGGTTTGACCAAATAGTCGTCAGCCCCAGCACGCAGGCCTTTGACGCGTTCGTCGACCGCGCTCATGGCGGTTAGCATCAGCACAGGTGTTTTTACCCCGGCCGCACGCATTGATTTGATCAGCGACAACCCGTCCAAGCCTGGCAGCATTCGATCCAGCACGACTGCGTCAAATCCGCCATCGGTGGCGTGGTACAACCCTTCGCGGCCGTCTGATGCAACTTCGACAACGTACCCTTCTTCGCCAAACCCTTTGGCAATGAAGTCCCGTGTGTCTTGGTCATCTTCAACGATTAACAGGCGTCTACTCATAATCAGGGCTCCTTCACATCGGGATTTAAACACACATACTGTTTGAAAAAAACATGCCGGGTGCGATGCCGCACCCGGCTGTTCCGGCGGCGCGTGGACAATCCGCGTCGGCCAGAAATAAGCGCACCAGATTTCCCCATCATGTGGCGCGCTTAGGTGTGGGGTCAGACGATTTCGACCGCGACAAATATTTGGTTGCCGCCACGGTTGATAAGAACCAGCGCTGGATCGGTCTTTTCGCTTTCCAGTGCTTCCTTCAGCGCATCCGGCGAAACCGTATCCAGATTGCCTAGCCGGACGATAACATCGCCGCGTTGCAAACCAGCTTTGGCCGCAGGGCTTTCAGGCTGGAGATCGGTGACAACAACGCCATCGACAGATTCCGCGACGCCAACTTCTGCACGGGCGCTTTCAGTCAGAGGAGCCACGATAACGCCAAGTTTGGTGCCTTCGAGCTTGTCTTCCGCTACGCTGTCGGTAGCCGCCGATGCTGCCTGATGTTGGCCGATCGTCAGCTTGATCTGTTCTTCCTTGCCGTTGCGCAGAACTGTCAATGTACTGTCGGTGCCAACCTTGGTGGTTCCAACCAGAACGGGGAGTTCATTACTGGATTCAACGGCTTCGTCGTTGAAGGACAGGATAACATCGCCTTGCTGCAGCACACCATCGGCGGGGCTGCCCGGGACAACATCGGATACCAGGGCGCCGGTAGCGACATCAATTCCCATTGCTGCCGCCAATTCGGGGCTCACATTCTGAATCGAAACACCCAACCAACCGCGGCTGACTTCACCGTCATCCAGCAGATCAGCTGTAATGTGATCGACAATATTGGATGTGACCGCAAAACCCAATCCTACCGAGCCTCCGCTAGGCGAATAGATTGCCGAGTTCACCCCGATTACTTCGCCTTCCATATTAAACAGCGGACCACCCGAGTTACCTTTGTTGATGGCGGCATCAGTCTGGATGAACTCGGCGTACGGACCTTCCGAAATATTGCGGCCCTTCGCAGATACGATGCCAGTCGTAACAGTCGCGTTCAGACCGAACGGGTTGCCGATGGCCACCACATCTTCGCCGACGCGAATTACATCGCTGTCACCCATTTCGACGGCCTGCAAGTCTTCACCGGCATCGATCTTGAGTACGGCAATATCCGTTAGCGGATCAGTGCCTATGACTTCAGCTTGGAACGTACGGTCATCGCTCAGGCGGACAGTCACTTCGGTTGCGTTGTCGACAACGTGGTGATTGGTCACGATGTAACCCGCCTCGTCCAGTACGAATCCAGAGCCCAAACCCTGGCTTGGACCGCGCTGTGGCATGTTGAACTCTTCCGGGCCTCCAAAGCGTTCAAAGAATTCACCAAAGGGGTGACCTTCGAAATTGAAGTCCTGCCCCTGCGCCTGTTTTGGCGTTGCGTCTTGTTTGGCGATGATTGTCACCACCGAGGGTGAAACCGTTTCGACCAGATCAGCCAGCGCCTCGTCTGCCATTGCGGGCAGAACGGTTGTGGCCAGCATTGCCGCGCCCAGTGCGCCAGCCCCCATCCAGCTGGATGTGCTTGGAAGAAGCAGTGAGGATTTCCGGATGCTCATTTTGACTCCTGTCTGTGTTTGGCGGTTGATCCCGCGCATTCAGACAGGAGATGCCCCAGCAACCTTGGGATATCCTGAGAGAAAAATTAAGAAACCTTAATTTCGCCACGTTTCGCCGCTTTAATGACTCTGTTCGAAAGGGCTTAACAGCGAGAATCAGCTTGGGAGAATCGGGGCGAATCGGTGGATTGTTGCCGACGAAGTCAATAATTTCGGAAAAGTATTGAATTGAATCATTTTTGTTAACAAAGAAACGGCGCGTGGGCGGCCCGTCGAATTTCTCCCCTTAAAGTTGTGTCGCGCAATCAATCTAATCTTTGAGTGCGTGTGTAGGTGTCTATGAAATAGGCGCAATGGGAGTATCGATGAACTATTAACGCTGTATTTGTCTCGAGTAGAGCTAAGGAGCTGCAACCACTGGTAGAGTCTTGAGTGTTGTATTGTTGCGCAAAAGCCAAACCGTCTTCGCTCAAATTTACCATTTCTTCCAATTTTACATTGTTTGAACGCATCTGATCGGCGACATTGGTTATGCCCAAGTGAGGGGGGCCTGAGACACTAGGGGGTGTCAAAGGCACATCTCAGTCTCCACAGCGCTGAGCGGCATGTTAACGAGGGGGTCTTGTTTAGGTTCTGCAGCTCAAAGTCGGACAGCCTGATTGGCGATCTGATAGTGCTTTAGAGATTGGTGAAAGTGGTAGTCCTGTTTTTGGGCATGCGGCCCGGTCGAAAACGACCGGGCCGTGTTTATTTCGGGTGAAGCCCAGAAGGTTGGCGGGCTACCCACTCTGACCAATCCTCTGGCGTATCTAGATCCAACAGCGCATTTTGGCTGGGCAGGCGATGAAGGTGAACTGCATCCTTGTGACGCCGTACGACAGATTGCGCGCCACTGTCACCGGTCAGGTCTGTCAGTTCTGCGAAGAGAGAGCGATCAAAGATCACCGGGTGCCCAGGGACGCCCTGGTTGGTCGCACCGCGCCAAATTCGATTGGCAGGATGGGTTTTGACCGATTGCAGGACATTGCGTAGATCTGCAGTCGTAAGATCCGGCAAGTCGGACAAGAGGATCATGACTGCCTTCGCATCGGCTGGGATTGCAGCCATCGCCCCCTTTAGACTGGCATTGATACCTTCCCGTGCGTTCGGGATTTCGACCGGCAGCACATCGAGATCTTTCAACACCGTATAGCGTGGATGAGGCATCGGGGGCAGGGCAACGAAAACAGGACCAACGGCAATCGCTCTTTGCGCGACACGGCGCAGCAGCGGCACGCCACCCACTGGCTGCATCAGCTTATCGGTCCCACCCATACGGCTGGATTGGCCAGCGGCGAGCAGTATGATGGGAATCTCTTTCATCTCGCCACCATGCCGCTAAGGTCAGATTGTGTCATCCCCGCATTCTTGCACCGTCGGCATCAAACAGAGGCGTGGTGATCACACGGGCCGCGCGCATCCTGCCCAGTATCTCAATCGCGACCTCGCAACCTTCGGTTGCTTGTTCGGTTGGCAGGAATCCCATTGCTATCGATTTGCGTGCATAGTGGGAATACCCGCCTGACGTGCAGAAGCCGACAACTGAACCATCAATCCATATCGGTTCATACGCGTTAACATCGGCATCGGCTGCATCGACCTCGAACGCAACCAAACGGCGATTGGTGCCAGCAGCGCGTTCGGCCTCGACAGCTGCGCGGCCAATGAAGTTGCTGTTCTTTGCGAATGAGATGAACCGATCCAGACCGGTTTCCGCGGCGGTATAGTCCGGCGAAAACTCGCGCATCCACGACCCAAAGAACTTGTCCAAACGCAGGCTCATCATCGCACGCATGCCAAATGGTGCGATGCCATGAGGTTGGCCTGCCTGCCATAAGGTCCACCAAAGCTGCCGCTGTGCCATCGGATCACAATAGATCTCATATCCCAGGTCACCGGTATAGCTGACGCGTTGAACGATGCAGTCTGTCATGCCGATGGTCATCTCGCGCACGTCAAGGAACCTAAGTGAACTAACATCATCCCGGGTACAGGCCGACAGGACCTCGGTGGCCTTGGGGCCAGCAATCTGAAAGCCGTTCAGCCGGTCACTGATGTTTTCGATGTTTATGCCTTCGTCCTGATTTTGCAGGAACCAGCGCATGTGAAACGCCTGGCTGCCATATGAGGCCGTGACGCGAAACT
The DNA here is from genome assembly GCF_056542905.1 of Ruegeria sp. AA3. Lineage (NCBI taxonomy): Bacteria > Pseudomonadati > Pseudomonadota > Alphaproteobacteria > Rhodobacterales > Roseobacteraceae > Ruegeria > Ruegeria sp. AA3. Next base: position 266,124 of record NZ_JBQGAQ010000001.1, read on the forward strand.
CATTTTCGCTCAGACAGGACACGGTGAAATCCCCGATCAATTTGCCATTGGGCGACAACATGGGCGTTAAAGAAACACGACCCGGTTTCGGAATTCGACCTGCCATGATGCGATCCAGCCATGCCCGGGCACCGGCACCTGTGATGCGGTATTTGCCAAAATTGTGAACCTCGTTGATCCCCACTCCTTCGCGTACGGCGCGGACTTCTCGGCCAGTGGCCTCAAAAGCGTTGGAGCGGCGGAAAGAGGGTGTTTCGAAATCTGGTTCATCCCCTTTGGCAAAGTAGTTCGGAACCTCCAACCCGTACTGCTGCCCCCATACGGCACCGAGATCGCTGAAGATGTCATACATCGGCGTGGTTCGGTTTGGGCGTGCGGCAGGCAGCTCTTCGTTCGGATATGCGACGCTGAACCGTTTCTGATAGTTCTCAATCACTTTGGGGCGCGTGTAACCGGGGCTGATCCAGTCGCCGAACCGGGCCACATCCATCGCAAACACATCGCGTTCAGGTTCGCCTTCGATCATCCATTGTGCGAGAGTCAGGCCAACCCCTCCGCCCTGGCTAAAACCGGCCATGACACCGCAGGCCGACCAGTAGTTCCGCACGCCAGGCACAGGCCCGACCAGGGGATTGCCATCGGGGGCAAAAGTAAATGGCCCGTGGATGACCGATTTGACCCCCGCCTCAGCCAGCACAGGGAAGCGCTGGTAGGCAAATTCGATACTGTCGGCGATCTTGTCGAAATCATCAGGCAACAACTCGTGTCCAAATTCCCAAGGGGTTCCGTCAACGGCCCAGGGCTTACAGGGTTGTTCATAAAAACCGATGCACAGCCCGCGCCCTTCCTGCCGCAGATAGCTTTCTCCAGCGGGATCCATCACATGCGGGTGCTCGCCACCCGCGTCAATGATGGCCTCGATCTCAGGAATGGAATCGGTGACCAGATATTGGTGCTCCATCGGATGAAGCGGGAAATAGATACCGGCCATTGCGCCGACCTCGCGCGCCCACAAACCGCCTGCGTTGACGATATGCTCAGCGTTAATGGTGCCCTTGTCGGTCACCACATCCCATGTTCCGTCCGGGCGCTGGTTGGTCTCGCGCACCATGCAATGGGTTTTGATCGTGGCGCCGCCCATACGCGCGGCCTTGGCATAGGCATGGGTGGTGCCCGAAGGGTCTAAATGCCCGTCCAGGGGGTCATAAAGCGCGCCAAGTATACCATCGGTGTTGGTGATCGGAGCGATCCTCCTGATCTCTTCTGGCCCCACAATCTCGGTCTCAAGGCCCATGAACCGGTGTTTGGCACGCTCGGCCAGTAGCATGTCGAAGCGATCCTGATTGTCGGCCAGAGTGACGCCACCCACATGGTGCAGGCCGCAAGACATGCCCGTGATCTCTTCCAGCTCTTTATACAACCGTATGGTATAGCCCTGCAGGGCGGCCATGTTAGTGTCGCCGTTCAGCGTGTGGAATCCACCTGCCGCGTGCCAGGTCGAGCCGCTGGTGAGCTCGGACCGTTCCAGGAGCATCACATCCGACCAGCCAAGTTTGGTCAGATGATAGAGGACCGAACATCCGACGACGCCCCCGCCAATCACTACAACACGGGTGGTGGTTTTCACGATGCATCTCCCTCGGCTTTTGACCGAGCCTGCCGAGGGCTCTGGCGCAATACTATTCCGTTCGCGACACTGCGCGTCGCTTGTCAATTGCGAACGCTGCCGATCTTAAAGAGGTCGCACTTTGAGGGCCGTGATCCGGTTGCCCTCGCGTGCGGTGACTTCGAACCGAAAGCCGTGGAATGAAAACACCTGACCGACGATCGGGATCATCTGTGCTTCGTGAATGACAAGACCAGCCAAAGTATTGGCTTCTTCGTCCGGTAGGGCCCAGTCGAGGGCGCGATTGACGTCGCGGATGGTCATTGCACCTTCGACGAGGAATTGGCCATCATCGGTGCGGGTGACGGGTACTTCTTCGTCGATGTCGAACTCGTCGGCGATCTCACCCACAATTTCTTCCAGAATATCCTCGAGCGTGATCAACCCGCGCAGCGATCCGTACTCATCCACAACAAGCGCGAAATGGCTGTGCATCCTAAGAAACTCGCGCATCTGGTCGTCCAGAGTGGTGGTTTCAGGAACGAAATATGGATCGTTAGCCACCTTTGCGATGTCGAAATTCTTAAGCCGCTCCGGATCGCCATCGGCACCGCCGACTTGGGCGTACATCGCGCGAAACAAGTCCTTGGCATGGACCACACCCACGATGTTTTCCTGTTCCTCCCGGAAAACCGGCAGGCGGGTATGGGGGCTTTCCAGACATTGTTTGAGGATCGCCTCGGGCTCATCATCGGCATCGATCATCTCAATATTCGAGCGATGGAGCATGATCTCTTCCACCGCGCGATCACCAAGATCCAGCGCACCCAGAATACGGTCGCGATCTTCCTTTTCGACGACTCCTTCGGAATGGCCCAGCTGCAGCGCGCCCGCGATTTCTTCCCGCACTGCGAGGATGTTGCTGTCAGGGTCGATCTTTACGCCAAACAAGCGCAGCACTCCGCGCACGAGAAGCCGGACGGCGGCTACGACGGGCGAAAACACCGTCACGACAACACCGATAACAGGCGCGACCCATGCGGCGGCCTTTTCAGCGTTTGTAATAGCGTAGGTCTTGGGCAGCACTTCGGCAAAGATCAACACCAGCAAGGTCATCACCAGCGTCGCCAATGCCACTCCGCTTTCGCCGAATAGCCGCGTAAACAGTGCTGTGGCCAGCGAAGCCGCAAGGATGTTGACAAGGTTATTGCCCAACAGGACCGAGCCGATCAGGCGTTCGTTGTCGTCGGTAATATCCAGCGCCTTCTGCGCCCCGCGTGAACCTTTGTCAGCCTGCGCCCTTAGCTTTCCGCGTGATGACGCAGTCAGGGCGGTTTCCGAGCCAGAGAAAAAGCCCGATAGCACAAGGAGAAGAAGAATGGATCCTGTCGTGATCCAGAATGCACTGTCGAGCAAAGAAGAGGTGGGTTCCATCGGTCCTAGGTTATTCTTGTTGCTGCATCCGTTATGGGGCTGCGACCACGTCGGATCAAGGGGTTAGCCTTGATCTGTGGTGTCATCCTTGGCAAGCGGGTGGTGTTCCAGCACCAGTTCCGACAAGCGTTCATCCAGAACATGAGTATAAATCTCGGTTGTGGCGACATCCGCATGGCCCAGAAGTGTCTGGATCGAGCGTAAATCCGCACCATTGGCCAGCAGATGCGTCGCAAACGCATGGCGCAGTGTGTGCGGGGTGACCTTCTGGGGTGAAACGCCGCCCTCGACGGCCAGTTCTTTGACCAGAAGGAAGAAGCGATGCCGCGTCAAATGCCCTGATTTCCCGCGCGAAGGAAACAGAAAACGCGATGCCTGTGCACCTTTTTTTATCGTTTGCTCTTCAGCCGCATCGCGGACCATGAGCCATCCGCTTAGCGCTTCGCGGGCGGGAGGGGACAGTGGAACCATCCGCTCTTTGCCGCCTTTGCCAAGAACTAACAGCATCCGGGGATCGCCTCTGGCAGAGCTTACCGGCAATGACACAAGTTCAGTAACCCGCATCCCTGTTGCGTAAAGAAGCTCCATCAAACAGGTGTTGCGTATTCTGTCGGCTTCGGACCGACCCGTTCGGCGTGCTGCGGCAAGTAGGCGGTCAACCTCAGGCACATCCAGCGTTTTGGGCAGTCGTTTCGCACGTCCGGGGCCTTTGATCTGGATCGCGGGGTTGCTGTCACGCCATCCCTCCTCGAACGCAAATCGATACAACTGCTTGATCGCAGACAACCGCCGTGCGCGGGTGGCGCGGGACAGGCCCTGCGCATCGCAGTCGATCAAGTAGCCTTCGATCCTGTCTCGGTCAGCCTCGGCAAAGCCAGACTTTCGTCGTACCAGCCAGTCTGAGAAATCCTTAAGGTCGCGTCCGTATGCAAGCAAGGTATTGGTTGCAGCCCCAAGTTCGGCGGCTTGCGCTTCGAGGAAGGTGGAAACCCACAGATCCTGAGACGAGGGTGCGGTCATCCTCAAGCCCCGTTCAGGATCATGAGCTGTAATGCAGCTCGGCGCGCGGTATCTTCGAGCCCGACACGTCGGAACGTGGCAATCGCGGCCGTCAGATCCACCAGATTGCCGCGCGCGCCATGGGCGAACAACTGCATCGTTTCCAGAATGGCCTCGCCCAACTGATCATTGAGCAGCATGGTGTTTATGTCCGAAGGGACAGGCGCAGACCAGGCAAAACCTTGTGAAATGGCATCAGCGAGTGGGGTAGGAGAGGGCGCGCGCTGCGGATCGCCTTGTGCAAGGGCAGACAAAAACTTGTTGGCGTCCGACTCGTCAGGCATCGTGCGTGCCGCGTCTTCATATAGTTCGGACAAAAGCAGAATACGCCAACGGAGGTTTTCTGCAGTCTGATCGGGCAACTTCATCGATGCCAGACGTGGCGCAAACAATTCGGCAAAGGGCACTTCCAGGCCGACCGATTTCATCTGTGCCCAAACAGCTGTTAACGCATTTGAAACTGGCCCCGGCTTGCCAGTTTCGAGCGCGGCTTCGAACTTTTGTATGGCTGAAACACGATCCCATACCGCACCTGAGGCTGCGGGGGAGCGCTCGGTATATAGGCCAAGCAACTGGTTTGGCGTCAGAGCACCAATCCGCGTCAACCGTTCGGCCGCTTCGATCTGAGCTTTCCACCCCGCCACGTCCCGCAAATCAGCGTTTGCAAATGCCCGAGGCAGAGATGCCGTGGGCAGACGTTCGCCAATGGCTTCGAACATTCGGAAGGTGAGAGGATCAGGATCTTCGGGTTGCGGAAGATACTCGGCCCCTTCGAACAATTCCGGGCTGAGAAAGCGATCGAGCAGGGCAAGCTGATCGTCGGGTAAGACCTGCAACGCATGTGCTGCTTCAAGTGTAAGCGCTGCCGAGGCCCAATCCCCTCGGCGCGCCTTACAGAATATCTGAGCGGCGTAGTTCCTTGATAAATTCGGCTGCGCGATAAGGGCTGTGCAGCTTCGATCTTCGTCACCGGTCAGCAACGTGGCATCGAACCAACGTCTAAAGCGGTCTTGCGTATCGGTCGGACCGGCCAGTTGAACCAAGGATTGCACCGGATCGGATGCGCCCAATTGCATAAGACGTTCGAGCCGCGCCATCAGCAATGTGTCTTCCGCCTGCCCACCCGCTGGGGCGCGGGCTTCGGACAAGAGCAACGTAAACAACAATCGTTGCATCGCTGGGTTGGACTTGACCTGTACCTTCGAGATCAAATCCGCGAGCCGATCAGCATCGCTGCTGCGCCACAGGTCCACCGGCAGACCAGTGACTGAAGACGCAACCAACCCCACAGGAGGGGACAGCGCCTCCAACGGGGTGACCTGCACCTCGGGTTGCAGTCCCGTCTGCGTCACAGGGGGTTCCATCAGCACCGTGCCCGGCAGGTTTTCTGGCGGGTCAGTTAGCCAGTCGATGACTGACAATGGCTCTTGCGTTTGCGCCTGTGCGGTTCCGGCCAGAAAAAGCGCCAGTAAGGTGCCTTTAGTCTGCATTCAGGATGACCGGCTCGCGAATTTCATTTTTCGGGGCGGAGAAGTCCGCGCCGAAATACGGCCCGATATAGGCATACCCAACCAGCCCGATGAAACACAGGCAAATGATGTATATCAGGAACTTGATCAAACGGCCCATGGGTGAACGCTGCCTCAATTTTTGCTTTTGGCCAAGTTATAACTAGCATTTTCCCTAAGATCACGTCATTCACGACGAAATGAGCGAAATTAAGCATAACACGGTGCCTTCTGACACAGCGACGCAGTTTCGACTGCACAAAACCGTCGTTTTGGTTGGAATGATGGGGGCAGGCAAAACAGCCGTGGGTCGTGCGCTGGCTGCCCGGCTGGGTGTTCCTTTTCTTGACAGCGATACCGAAATCGAATCGGCAGCCAACATGACCATCCCTGAAATCTTCGCACGGGATGGAGAAGCGTTCTTTCGCAGCAAGGAAAGTCAGATTATCGGGCGGCTTTTAGACGAAGAAAGAGGTATCCTGTCGACAGGTGGTGGTGCGTTTCTTGCCGAAGGTAATCGCAAAATGATCTCGGATCGTGGTGCCTCGGTTTGGTTAAAGGCTGATTTGGATGTGCTGTGGAATCGTGTCAAACACAAGGATACGCGGCCTCTGCTGCGTACAGCGGACCCCTATGCGACGCTGCGCGACTTGTATGAAGCGCGCGTGCCGATCTATGAACAATCTGATCTGGTGGCGGACTCGGATGGTGAGACCGCAATCGAAGATATGGTGGATCGGGTCATCGCCGCCTTGGTGACACGCCCAGATATTTTGGAACGAAATTAATGCATCAAACCGTACATGTAGACTTGGCCGAGCGTTCTTATGATGTTGAAATCGGCCCCGGACTTTTGGCGCAATCCGGGGAACGGATTGCCCCGCTGTTAAAGCGCCCGCGTGTCGCGGTTCTGACCGATGAAACGGTCGCGGGAATGCATCTGGATGCCCTGCGTGATGGATTGGCCTCAGCCGGGATCGAGATGACCGCGCTGGCGCTTCCAGCAGGTGAGGCGACCAAAAGCTGGCCGCATTTTGAGCGCGCGGTGGAATGGTTGCTGGCGGAAAAGGTTGAACGGAACGACATTGTCGTTGCGCTTGGTGGTGGGGTGATCGGCGATCTGGCGGGTTTTGCTGCTGCAGTGATGCGGCGCGGAGTGCGCTTTGTTCAGATACCGACCTCGCTACTGGCGCAGGTCGACAGCTCGGTTGGCGGCAAGACCGGGATCAATGCGCCACAGGGTAAGAACCTGATCGGAGCGTTTCACCAGCCGTCACTGGTGTTGGCCGACACGGACGTGCTGGGCACATTGCAGCCGCGGGACTTTCTGGCCGGATATGGCGAGGTCGTCAAATATGGTCTGTTGGGTGATGCCCAGTTCTTTGAGTGGCTTGAAGATAACGGGCCTCTGTTGGCATCCGGCGACATGGCAGCGCGAGTGCAGGCTGTCACGCGATCGGTTCAGATGAAGGCCGATATCGTGGCACGCGACGAGACCGAGCAGGCCGACCGGGCGTTGCTCAATCTAGGTCATACCTTCTGCCACGCGCTTGAGGCTGCAACGGGATACTCTGATCGATTGCTGCATGGCGAAGGCGTTGCGATCGGGTGCGCGCTGGCGTTTGAAACCTCCTCGCGGTTGGGGCTTTGCCCGCAAGAAGACCCAAGCCGCGTCAGGGCGCATTTGCGCGCCATGGGGATGAAGACCGATCTGGCCGATATCCCGAGTGAATTGCCGGATGCAGAAACGCTGGTTGATCTTATGGCACAGGACAAAAAGGTCATGGACGGTCAGTTACGGTTCATTATGGCACGAGGGATCGGGCAAGCTTTCGTCACACCGGATGTGCCCCGCGAGACGGTGGTTTCTGTACTAAAGGACGCGTTGGAGGTGTGATTGAGGCTTAGCGCCCCTGGATCACCATCAACTCGCCGATATTTTCACGCGTGATATAGCCGACCATGTGCCCCGATTTGGTGCATACGGCAATCGCGGGGGCACCTTTGTGTAAGCCATTCAGGACTTTGTCTAATCCGCTGGTCAGCTCAACCTGCGGAATATTAGGATCCATAATCGAGACCGCCGATTCCGAGCGGGGATGGTCACCCGCCAATGCGGTAAACAGGCGGTCGCGGGTGACAAACCCCATTAGGCCACCATTCTGATCTATAACCGGAAACTCATGCTGGGTTGTGTGAATGACTGCCTGCGCTGCCGTTGCCAGCGTGTCGTCCGGTGACAGAGCTTTGAATTCGGTAATCATGGCATCCCGGGCCATGACACGCCGCGCAACCGAGCGCAGCGCGACGTCCTGATTTTCTGCATTGGCGGCGATGAAAACAAAGACGGCGATCAGAACCAGTATCGGGTTGCCCGAGGTTAGCCCCAGAAATCCAAGCCCAACAGCAACGATCTGACCTCCGAGTGCTGCAATGCGGGTTGCCTTGGCGCGTTCCATTTTCATGCACAGCAAGGCGCGGAAGACGCGTCCTCCATCCATCGGGAAAGCAGGGATCATGTTAAAGGCCGCCAACAGCAGGTTCACATAGGCCAAACGGCTGAGCAGGCCGGTTGCGGCCGAGTCAATCTGGTCGAGTGAACCAAGCTGTATGCTTGCCCCCAAGACAACAAGAATCGCCCAAATCGCGATGTTTACGGCGGGTCCAGCGAGGGCGACCCAGACCTCTTGCATCGGTTTTTCTGGCATTCGCTCAAGGCGCGCCAGCCCGCCAATCGGTAACAGAGTGATGTCAGGGGTACGGATGCCATATCTCCGCGCCATCAGCGCGTGGCCGAACTCATGTGCCACAACACAAGCAAACAAAGCGAGTACGAATACGACATTGTCAATCGCCGCAGGCAAGCCGCCGCTGGAATAGGCCGCAAAACCAACCCAGGCGAGCAGCAAAAAGAAGGTGACATGGACCCTCAGTTCCGAGCCGAGTAATCGGCCAAGTGAGAAGGACCATGCCATATTTAGTCTCCGCTTGGTTTAGAACGGAATCTCGTCATCGTCGATTCCGCCCGACGCAGGGGCTGGTGCGCTAGAGGGGCCGCCATATGGGTCGCCATATCCGCCGCTGGCTTGTCCGCCGCCATAGCCGCCTCCACCGCCGCCGCCTTCACCGCGGGCGTCGAGCATTACCAGCGTCGAGCCGAAGCCCTGCAGCACCACCTCGGTCGAATAACGATCCTGACCGGACTGATCCTGCCACTTACGCGTCTGCAATTGCCCCTCGATGTAAATTTTTGAACCCTTGCGCAGATACTGTTCAGCTACGCGTACAAGTCCTTCGTTGAATATGGCGACCGAGTGCCATTCTGTCCGTTCACGGCGCTCTCCGGTATTGCGGTCCTTCCAGGTTTCCGAAGTGGCAATACGCAGGTTGCATACTTTACCACCGTTTTGAAACGTCCGCACTTCAGGATCGCGGCCCAGATTGCCGACCAGAATGACCTTGTTGACTGAACCCGCCATTTATTCCCTCGTTTTACTCTGACTGGATGGCGCCCGAATCTGGCGCTGTGTTCTGCTGCTGACCCTATACGGGCTGGGACTTGGTTAAAACATGATTGATGCTGCAACGGTGAATGGGAAAATATTAGGCCAACTTTAACCAAGCTTTCATTTCCGGCTGATTTAACTATAATTCGGCTGGTTATTGAGGGTGCAGGATTGGCTTTAATGCGGTTTCTGATCGGTGGTATTTCGGTTTTAGGTGTTTGCCTTGTGTCCTTTTCGGCGCAGGCGGAAACCCTTTCAACAAAGAATCGAAAGGCGCTTTTCCTCAAGCAATCCAAGGTATTGGACGGTCGTGCTGCAAGCCAGTATCGCGATTCAGATCGGCTTAGACCTAAAACTGAGAACGGGAAGTTTGCCAAGCGATACACCGGAAATTATCGGGGCCAATATCTGAATCACGCCCGGAATGCGGCCCGAAAGCATAATGTACCTGAAGAGCTGTTCTTGCGACTTGTCCAACAGGAAAGCGGATGGAACCCACATGCTGAATCGCACAAGGGTGCTTTGGGTCTTGCGCAATTGATGCCACAGACAGCTAGGTTGCTGGGTGTCAATCCGTATGACCCCATCCAAAACCTGGAAGGGGGCGCGCGTTATCTGTCGTGGCAGTATCGCAAGTTCAAATCTTGGCGGCTTGCTTTGGCGGCGTACAATGCTGGCCCCAAAGCGGTCGAAAAGCATGGCGGCATACCACCTTACAAAGAGACCCAAAACTATGTGAAAGTGATCTGGGGCGGCTAAAAACCGGTGCTGCGGCGCAGAGAGGCTGTTTCTTGATCAAGTACAGAGCGCTGCCTTAGTCTGGGTAGATAGCTCTCAGACTTGTGCGGTTTGTAATGATCAAGGATCGACCGGATATACCAGCCGAAACGATGACCAACTGGCAACGCCTGGTTGATCTAGTTTCACAACTCGCGGACGTGCCGGCGACATTGATCATGAAGACTGAAGCACCCGATCATGCGGTCCTGATCACCTCGGATCATCCGGAAAATCCGTACCCTGTCGGCATGAATTTTCGCCTGAATCCCAAGCTTTATTGCCAGGGTGTCCTTGAACGAGACGGCGAATTTGTTGTCGAAGATGCTACTTGCGATCCAGTCTGGAGTGACAATGAGGACATGGAGCACGGCATGTCCTTTTACATCGGTTTTCCGCTGAAATGGCCGGATGGTTCAGTTTTCGGAACCATCTGCGTTCTGGATCGCCATCGCAATCGCCGCGCTTTGCTATTCCGTGAGGGTCTGGCGCAGTTTGCACGTATGGTTGAGTCGGATTTGGCTTTGATTCAAGAGGTTTATCTGCGGCGCGCGCTAGAGGAAAAGCTGAATGAAACACTGGCCCAGTTGGAAAATCGCGTCGAGTTGAGGACACGTGAGTTACAAGAAACCAACACTGCACTTCGGGTATTGCTGACAAGTCTGGACGACGACCGGAAAGAACGCGATCAGGACATTGTTGAACGGGTTCGTTCGATGGTCTTGCCGTATCTGGACAAGTTGCATAGCCAAATGACCGAAGGCGACGCCTCGCAAGTTTATCTGGAACTGGCATTGAGAAATCTGCAAGACATCACCACGATGATTTCTGACAAACTCTCGGATGCGTTTTCGGTTATGACGCCGACGGAAATCGAAATCGCTCAGTTGGTCATGTCCGGTAAAACCACCAAAGATATAGCCCGGGCCATGTCGCGCGAGACATCAACGATTGATTTCCATCGCAATAATATTCGCCGGAAACTGGGACTCGAAGGGCGGGATCAGAACCTCCGCAGCCATCTTTTGTCGATTTCGTGATCTGGGAATATGGGGATTCCCCCCATATTTCCCCCAGATTTTTCTGATCTGAGCCTGCCACGATGACCTTGTTAACCTGATCAGAAGGGTGCGGATACAGCCGCACCCGCTCAATCGGGAGGATCAAGATGGATCGCAAAGATCTAAAGCCGACAATACTGAACGGGGAACGTGACACTCTGGCAACTGGCCTTTCACGCCGGTCTTTTTTTATGGCGGCTGGCGCTGCGGGCGTTGGGGCAGGGACTTCGTTTCTGGGTAGCAAACCAGCCGCAGCACAATCTCAGGCTTGGCTGCAGCCGGGCAACAACAACCATGTGATTGATTTGCAAGGCTCGACTGGGCAAGCCAGCACGGGAACTGTTGGTATCGACTACTACGGTCACTGTGCCATTAAGATCACCTCGCCAAACGGAGCCACCGTGTTATTCGACCCTTGGCGGGATGATCCCTCGGGCGCATGGGGGTTATGGTTCCGCAACGATTTTCCGCAGATCCCCGTTGATATAACCATGTCCACTCATGCTCATTTTGACCATGACGCTATCGAACGGCCCAGCTCCACAATGGTTTTGGACAGGATGGCGGGGAATTTTGAGTTTGCCGACCTAAAGATCACGGGCTTTGCTGACAAACATGCCTGCGTTGCGCCGGGATGGTACGAATGGACCAACGCATTGGCCGAATTTGGTGCCGAAGCTTGCCCGCCCAACAACGTGGGCCACATGGATATGGTGGTCTACCTAGTCGAAACCGGCGGCATTCGCACTTTGATCTGGGGTGACAACCGTCACAATCCGCCTCAGGAGTTCTGGGATGCGATCGGGCAGGTCGATGTACTGACTTTGCCTGTCGATGGGTCGGAACATATCCTAAGCTTCGATCAGGGAAATGATATTGTCGCCAAGCTCAAGCCCAAAATCATCATCCCGACACACTACCTCAATGAGGTTACGTCATACACGCTGACGACGCTGCAGGCGGCAGACGATTGGGTCAAAAGCCAGCAGAGTTACAAGATGCTCGACAGCGCCAGCTTAAAGCTGGAAGCCGGGGATGTAGCGGGCATGAATCAGGAGTTCATGCACTTCGGCAACAACGTGATGACGGGTTGATTGCAAACTGAAACTGCCACTCACCCACGACCTGCGTCTCCTGTCCCCCCACCAATCGTGACGCAAATCGAAAGGGCCGGTCGAGGACCGGCCCTTCTTCATTCTTTTACGAGGAATTATTCGGCCGCAATTTTGATGACAGGCTCCATCTTAGCCAGAATATCTTCGGCAAGGTGACATTTGACCTGATGTCCATCCGCAAGCGTCTGAACCGGGGGTACATGGGACTCACACCGCCCATCTGGCACTTCGGACTTCCAGCGGCAGCGTGTCTGGAACGGACAGCCCGGCGGCGGGTTCATGGCAGAAGGGATGTCGCCTTCAAGAACGATATGCTGTTTCTCTACTGACGTGTCCGCGATCGGAACCGCGCTCAACAACGCCTCGGTATAAGGGTGGTATGGTGGAGCAAAGACTTGGTCGGTCGTGCCCAGTTCCACCACATGACCCAGATACATCACCATTACACGGTCACTGAGGTAACGCACGATTGACAGGTCATGGCTGATGAACAGCAGAGTGGTTTTGTGTTCTCGCTGAATTTCCATCAACAGATCGGTCACCGCTGCTTGTACCGAAACATCCAGCGCCGAAACCGGTTCGTCCGCGACAACGATCCTCGCGTCTCCGGCGAAGGCGCGCGCGATTCCCACGCGTTGCTTCTGACCACCTGACAGCTGGCGCGGCATGCGATCGGCAAATGCCCTCGGCAGTTTGACAAGGTCCAACAGCTCAAGCATCCGCTTTTTCCGCTCAGCCTCTGAATTACCGACGCCAAATATCTCTAGGGCCCGAATGATCTGACGCCCGACAGTCATCGACGGGTTCAGCGTATCGAAGGGGTTCTGAAAAACCATTTGAACCTCGCCCACGGTCTTCGCGTCCCGCTCTTCGATAGGCACCTGTTCGATGTTGCGATTGTCCAGCAAAATTTGCCCGTCGGTTGCAGTTTCCAGGCCCATCAAAACCTTTGCAAAAGTGGACTTGCCACAACCGGATTCACCAACAATGGCCAGCGTTTCAGATTCATGCGCCTCAAAACTCAGGGTTTCGTTGGCCTTGACCACTTTAGTCTCACCACCACCGAACAAGGCATTCGCAGCCACCTCATAATATTTCTTGAGGTTGTCCATTTTCAGGACAGTCCGGCCGATTTCACCTTTCTCTTTTTGCTCACCCACTGTGATTGGCGCATTCCAATCAATCTCCTGGAATTTCAGACAACGCGTATGGTGTCTGTCATTTCCCGGCACTGCTTCCATCAGGATGTCTTTGGCATCACAGCGACCTTCTTCGAAATAGTCGCAGCGCGGGCCAAAGTTACAGCCTGGGGGCCGCTCGTGGGGCAGGGGGAAGTTCCCCGGAATCGCCACCAGCGGGCGCGAGTTCTTGTCAGCTCCGGGCAACGGGATCGACCGGAACAGCGCTTGCGTATATGGGTGTTGCATCTCGTCGAAGACATCCTTGATCGAACCACGCTCGACCGCTTCACCGGAATACATCACGCACAGCCGATCGCAGGTTTCCAGCACGAGCCCGAGGTTGTGCGAGATAAACAGCATCGAGGTGCCGTATTTCTTGCCCAGATCCTTGACCAGTTCGACCACTGCGGCCTCTACGGTCACGTCCAAAGCGGTCGTTGGTTCATCCAGGATCAACAACGCCGGTTTCGACATAAGCGCCATCGCAATCACGATCCGCTGCTGCTGGCCACCGGAAAGCTGGTGTGGAAACGAATTCAGCATCCTTTCGGGGTCAGGAAGACGCACGTCTGTTACCACCTCAAGCGCGCGTGAATAAGCTTCTTCCGCACCGACGCCTTCGTGGATCATCGGAACTTCCATTAGTTGCTTGCCGATCTTCATCGCCGGATTCAAAGAGGCCATCGGTTCCTGATAGATCATTGCGATTTCATTGCCGCGAATGTCTCGCAGCTCTTCTGTGGACATTTCGCTTAGATCGCGACCTTTGAACTTGATCGAACCCCCGACTATGCGGCCGTTCTTGCCCAGGTCTTGCATTACGCCCAAGGCAACGGTCGATTTACCGCACCCGGATTCACCAACCAGTCCGACGGCCTCACCAGGTTGCACGCTAACCGAAAAATCCATCACAGCCGGAATTTCCCGCAGACGGGTAAAGAACGAGATCGACAGCTTGTCGATCTCCAGGATGGGCCCGTCGTAATCCGCCAGTTTGTTCATCTTGTATCTCCTCGCGAGAGTCCGGGGAATCCCCTTCATCTGGCTAAAATATCTCGGGGGGTCCGGGGGGCTGGCCCCCCGGCCTCGATCACATCAGTCCTTCAGACTTTCTTCGCGCAGACCATCCGCCAGCAGGTTCAAACCAAGAACCAGCGACAACAGAGCCAGCGCAGGCGGAAGGGCTGGGTGCAGATAGATCGACAAGAGTTTACGCCCTTCGTTGATCGTGGACCCCCAATCCGGGCTTTCCGGCGGAAGACCCAGCCCGAAGAAACCCAAGGTCCCCAGAAGGATGGTGGTGTAGCCGATGCGCAGACAGAAATCGACGATCAGCGGGCCGCGCGCGTTGGGCAGGATCTCCCACAGCATGATGTACCACGGGCCTTCACCTCGGGTCTGGGCCGCAGCCACGTAGTCTCGGGTTTTGATGTCCAGCGCTAAGCCACGTACGATGCGGAACACCGTAGGTGAGTTCACGAAGACCACCGAGACAAACACCACCAGAATACCACCCGGAATATCGAAGAGATCCAGATAGGTCGGCAGTCCCCAGATACGGTAGCTGTCAGTGTTGATGATGTAGCCGCTGGTTGAAATCAGCGAGAGATACAACCAGAGCGCAACGCCCAGTACTCCGATCAATAGCGGAGTCCGAAAGTTTGGCCGTGTGTAGTACCGCGAATTCAGCAGAACACCCAGGAAGATGATTGGGAATACGAACAATACGGCGGCCATATAATTAGGAACGCCGGTCGCAACGATCTCGGGTGTGACCAGCAGGTAGAATAGCAGGATCACTGGGAAGGCCAGGATCAGGTTCGCAAGAAACGACAGAAGCGTATCCAGCCGCCCGCCATAGTAACCCGCAGGTAGACCAAGAGTGATACCAACCATGAAGGCAAACATGGTCGCCAGAGGTGCGATTTGAACAACAATCCAGGCACCCTTGACCATGCGACTGAAGACGTCGCGTGCAAGGTTATCGCCACCCAGTAGGTACCAGGCGTATTGACCCTCTTCCACACTGGCCAGAGGCGTACCCGGCACCTTGTTTTTCATGCCTGAGAGCTGAGCCAACGGGTCATGAGTGACGATCAGATCGAGCGCGCCGAAAATCCCGGTGAAAACCCAGAACATAACAAGGCCAAAGCCGATCATGCCAATGGGGCTGTCGAAAAGTTTGCCGTAAAGTCCAAGCTTGCGTTTGAACGCAATCGACATCGCATAAAGGATGATCAGCGACAGCCAAACCGGCAGGAACTGCTGGGATATGGCGCCAATGATCCCGGCGCTGGTGCCCATCAGAATGCCCAACACGATATAAGCAACTGCGAGGCCCACAATAGCTAGAAAACTATAGCGCAGCGCGGCTTGTATCAGATTGCGAAGACCCGAGCTCGAACTCAGCGTTCCGTCTGGATTCACTGTCATTTGGTCTTCGGGCAGAACGATACTTGCCAGCATCCAGACAACGATGGACAAGGCCAGAAGCCCAAGTGCCAGCAACAGCAGCGGGTTGAGGAAGGCGATAGAGCCGGTCCAGGTAAGTGGTTCCATGATCTAACCCTCCTTAAGAAATGCGAATGCGCGGGTTGAGGTAGACATAGCCGATATCCGAAATCAGCTGCGTCACCAGCACCACAAACACCGACACGACCGAAATCGCCAGCAGCAACTGGATGTCGTTATTGCCTGCCGCCTGCACCAGCGCCCAACCAAACCCTTTGTAGTTGAACAGGGTCTCGACGATCACCACGCCGTTCAGCAGCCATGGGAACTGCAACATGATGACTGTAAAGGGCGCGATCAGCGCATTGCGCAGCGCATGTTTCATGACGATGTTCGAGAACGATACACCTTTCAGGCGCGCCGTCCGGATATATTGTGCCGTCATTACCTCGGTCATCGAGGCGCGGGTCATCCGGGCGATATAGCCCATTCCGTAAAGCGCAATCGTCAAAACCGGGAGGAAGAAGTTCTCGAATGTCGGGTTCTCCATCGCTTGCGTGGCAGTACCCTTGAACCACTTCAAACCGACAGCGGACGAAGTGAAAATCGCTATGAAGATAACACCAGAAACATATTCTGGGGTTGCGGTTGTGGTGATGGCAAAGGTCGACAGCGTCCTGTCGGTTGCTGAACCTTCTTTCATTCCGGCCAAAACACCCAGGATCAGTGCCGAAGGGACCATCAGCAGCATAACCCAGAACATCAACCGCCCGGTTAATGCCAGCCTGTTTCCAACTACGGTTGAAACCTCTTCCTTGAAGACCGTTGAATAACCCCAATACCCCTGCAGGATACCACAGAAACTGGGAGACTCTTCAGCAGTTTTCCCGGGCAGAATGCATCGGCCCTGAACGGTTCCATCTTCGTTCGTATGCCTATACGAAGGCAAGACCCCTAACCATTCACCGTATTTGATCGGAGTGGATTGCAGGTAACCGTTTTTCTGCAGATAGCTTTCAACTTGCTCATCCGACATACGGAAGTTGCCCTGCGTTTTCGCAAGCTTTTCGAGGTTCGGGTAGAGGTTGGTCAAAAAGAAGACCAGGAATGTCAGGCACAGTGCAGTCACCAGCATGATGCCGACGCGCCTTAGAATGAAAAGTCCCATATTAGCCCCTGTTGGTCGGCCAGCATGAATGCCAAACGGCTTCATGCATCGCTGTTATTATGGTCGCCGTGTTCAGGACGAAAAGGCCGCACCAGAGCGGCGCGGCCTTTGTTGTTTGGTTAGGAGATGATGCCGAACTTGTACAACTGCGGCAGGTCGGCGATGTGTTTTTCAACACCCACCATGTTGTCACGATGGTGGCGCATGGCGGTCCGCCAGTAGGGCTGGATGGTCACACCCTCGTCAATCATGATCGCCTGCAGTTTGGCCATCACTTCGCGACGCCTGTCGACATCCGCGATCGAGTTTGCCTCGGCCAGCAGAGTATCGAATTCTTCATTGGCAAAACCGGATTCATTCCACGCGACGCCTGACTTATAGGCCAGCGCCAGAACCTGAGTGCCCAACGGGCGGTGGTTCCAGTTGGTCGACGAGAAGGCGTATTTCGTCCAGTCGTTCCAGAAGGTCGAGCCCGGCAGAACCGTATGCTTGGCCTTGATGCCCGCGTCGTTCAACTGCGCGACCACCGCAGCGGTGGTGTTACGACGCCAGTCATCGTCAATCGACTGAACTTCGTGTTCGAAATCACCCATTCCGGCTTCGTCCATCAGGGCCTTCGCCCCCGCTGGATCATACGGAATGCGTGTCACAGCTGAATCATACTCCGGATGCATCGGGCCGACATGACAGTTATCGGCGGGGATGCCGTAGCCTGACATGCCCAGTTCCAAGCACACTTCGTTATCAACAGCCATAGCCAGAGCCTGACGCACACGCTTGTCGCCATAGATCTTGTTGCCATTCGCATCTTCAGCCAACTGGTTCGGGCGGATAACGATGGTAAAGCCTGATGGAATTTCCGAGCGGACGAGGCCGATGCCGTCGAAGATGTCGACAAACTCGCCGACCGATTCCCAGTTCATGTCGATCTCTTCGGCCTCATAGGCTGCCAGGAAGGCCGCCGGGTCGGTGCCGTAGTCGATGAACTCGATCCGGTCGATATAGCCGCCCTTGCCGGCCTCATAGCCCCACCAGTCAAAGCCTTCGTTGCGAACCAATACACCCTTAACACCCACTTCGTGGCTTTCCGGGATCATGAAGCCCGTACCAACGGGGTTGGAGAGCATGTCGTTCGCGTCAAAACTGCTGTGAACGATGGCGCCCGGATAGTCGGCCATGCCGGGGATGATTGTGATGTCGGGCGCGTTGCATTTCAGTTTTACGGTGTGCGAGTCAACAACGGTGATGGCGCCGTCGGCTGCCTTCTGCGTTGACTCGTCGACCAGTGACGCCATGCGCGATGCCATCGAGTTACCCTCGAGCGATGAGTCACACCAGCCAGCGATGTTGCGCGCCACGTCTTCGGCAGTGAAATCGTCTCCGTTGTTCCACTTCACACCTTTGCGGACGTTCAGCGTGTATTCTGTGGCGTCATCATTGGCTTCCCAGCTTTCCAGCAACATCGGCTTGAATGAACCGTCGTTGTTGTACTCGACGAGATATTCCAGCCAGCCCGCAGTGAAGGTCGCAATTTGCGTCCAGTCATAGGTGCGAGGATCTTTCAATGCGCGCACTTCCATCTGGTAGCGAATGGTGCCGCCCTTCTGGGGCTCCTGCGCTGCAGCAGGTGATTGCAGACCGATCATGCCATATGCCGCCGGAACGGCGACGCCGAGTGCGGTTACCCGCGCCATGAACTCGCGCCGACTCAGATTGCCGTCGCGATACTCTTGAGCATGCATTTCTGCCGCCCAGTGCATCGGCTTTCCATTGATTGTCTGGTTTTTCATAGATGTCTCCCTGTGACACTAGTTATTAGGTAAAGTTCGCGTTGTGATTGATTGAAACGGGCGCTACGGCCAACGAATTGGATCGATTGACCGGGCCGCTGGCTTGTTTTCTTGACTATTGAACATCCCCATGACCTCCATTCGGCACCAGTTTCATTGCGGCGTCAATGTCGGAAATCGTCATTGATGGTACAAAAACGACATCAGGCGGAAAAGTAAGCCATTCAGGATTATTTCGTGGTGCGTTCGCACAACTAGCCGAAAGCACCGCGGATCGAATTGACAGTCACGCTGCAAGACATTCGGTCGTTTTTTTGGGGAGAAAACTAAGAAATCCAACTGCTTCCAATGCCCGAGGAATGCCCCTTATTGATGAGACGCGGCATCAATGTGGTACCAGGATTTCATGCGGGCGCGAAACCAAGTTCGTTGTCGTTTGGCAAATTGACGTGTAGCTATTGTTGCCCGATCCCTGGCTTCTTCCTGGGACATGCGGCCTTCTAGGCATGCCATCAATTCAGGCACGCCAATGGCCTTGAAGGCTGGCAGAGAAGGGTCAAATCGGTTCTGCATCGCGGCCACTTCGGCCATGGCACCTTGATCCAACATCTGATCGAAACGGCGATTAATACGATCCAGTAACCAGCTTTTTTCGACATTGAATACAATCGGAACTGTATTCCCCAGATCCAGAATCGGGGCAGGTGTGTCAGCCTGCCAATCAGCAAGCGGGCGGCCGGTTGCGGTCTGAACCTCCCACGCGCGTTGAACACGGGCTCGATTCTGGGTGTCGATCTTCTGCAGCGTTTGAAGATCAAGACCTTCGATCAGCTTTCTTAGTGATAATGCGTCCGCCTCGGCCCGAATTTCAGGAGGGGTTGCAGGTATCTCGGCCATCCCTTCGGTCAGCGCAGTGAAATACAGACCTGTACCCCCCACAATGATAGGGCGCTGTTTTTGTCTAAGCAAAGGCGTGACGTCGCGAAGCCAATGTCCGGTGGAATAGGTCTGATCATATGCGACATGCCCGTACAGCAGATGTGGGGCACGTTTTTCTTCTTCGATCGAGGGACGTGCAGATATGATGCGCCAGCAATCATAGACCTGACTTGCATCGGCATTGACGATCACACCACCGCAGCGCTGCGCGATCAAAAGCGCCAGCGCTGACTTTCCTGAAGCCGTAGGCCCAGCGATCAGCACCGGTTTGTCATCAGGAATCGGAGGCAACTGCGCCCAAAGCCGGTTCTCATTTGTATCGGCCATCGCTGATTGCCTTATCCCTGACTATCCGCATTGAACCTGCGGAGGTTTTGCTTCATTTTGCGCCGGAAAATAAACCCGTGCCAGCCCGGAGCGCAACATGAGCCTTTCCCCTTCTGACGAGACCACTGAGACCCCGAAAACAACGTATGACCGCGTCATGTTGAAGATTTCGGGCGAGGCCCTGATGGGGGATCAGGGATTCGGACTTCATCCGCCAACCGTCCAGCGCATCGCACAAGAGGTGAAATCGGTACACGATCTGGGTGTCGAAATCTGTATGGTCATCGGTGGTGGCAACATCTTCCGGGGGCTTTCCGGCTCGGCACAGGGGATGGAGCGTACGACCGCCGATTACATGGGCATGCTGGCAACGGTCATGAACGCGCTCGCGATGCAATCCGCGCTTGAGGCGGCCGGGGTCTTCACCCGTGTCATTTCGGCCATTCGGATGGACGAAGTGTGTGAGCCATATATTCGCCGCCGCGCTGTACGCCACCTTGAGAAAAAACGGGTCTGCATCTTTGCGGCGGGAACCGGGAATCCCTATTTCACCACTGACACCGCTGCCACTTTGCGCGCGAACGAGATGGCCTGCCAAGCGATCTTCATGGGTAAGAATGGTGTCGATGGCGTTTATGACAAGGACCCAAAAGAACACTCGGACGCGGTACGTTATGACAACGTTTCGTATGACGATGTGCTGGCTAAACGCCTGCGAGTGATGGATGCATCGGCCATCGCCTTGGCACGTGACAACAATCTGCCGCTGATCGTTTTTGGTCTGGATGAGCCCGGCGGGTTCCGCGGTATTTTGGCGGGTGAGGGCACCTATACCAAAGTCCAGGGATAGCGCATCAATTAGCACATAGACCGGGTCTAGCAGCCCGGTTCTTTTTTGGCGCTAGATATGAAAAATGTTATCATCACAGTGACTTGACCTAATCTTTTCCGTCTGACTATCTGTTCCTGTTTGTTTGCAGCAAGCTGCCATCAGAAGGACTGCTGCCATAGCATGTCCTCTGATGGGGATGGCGGCCGGACAGTAATGCCTTGGTTGTTTTGGAAGTGCCCAGACCTTGCGCGGGCGGATTTCCGAAATGAGGCATGCGATCAGGGAGAGACGTGTGATGGGCACACTTGATATCGATTTCGTTAGGGCGCAATTCCCGGCCTTTTCTGAATCCAGCCTGAACGGGCAGGCCTTCTTTGAAAACGCTGGTGGATCTTATACCTGTAAGCCGGTGATTGATCGCCTGAACCGGTTTTATACACAGCGCAAGGTCCAACCTTATGCGCCATACGAAGCCAGCCGTCTGGGCGGCGAAGAAATGGATGAAGCGCGGATGCGGTTGGCCGCGATCATGGGCGTGGATACGGATGAACTGAGCTTTGGCCCCTCGACGACTCAGAATACCTATGTTCTGGCGCAGGCCTTTCGTCAGTGGATGCGGCAGGGTGATGCCATCGTTGTGACCAATCAGGACCACGAGGCAAATACCGGCCCGTGGCGTCGATTGGAAGAAGACGGTATCGAAATCCGCGAATGGCAGATTGATCCGGACAGTGGATCGCTAAACCCACAGGATCTGGAAAACCTGTTGGACGAGAAAGTCCGCCTCGTTTGCTTCCCACATTGCTCAAATGTCGTCGGCGAGATTAATCCAGTGACCGAAATCACGGCGATAGCGCATGCCGCGGGTGCGTTTGTCTGTGTCGACGGAGTTTCTTATGCGCCACATGGCCTGCCGAACGTCGGTGATCTCGGACCCGACATCTATTTGTTCTCAGCCTACAAAACCTATGGCCCGCACCAGGGCTGCATGGTTATTCGACGCCCTTTGGGTGAGATGCTTCCGAACCAGGCCCACTATTTCAACGGTGGCACGCTCTATAAGCGGTTTACACCTGCCGGCCCTGATCATGCACAGATCGCCGCGAGTGCTGGCATGGCCGATTACATAGATTTGCTTTGTGATCATCACGGCGGGCCGGAAACCGGGGCGTCTGCGCGCGGTGGATTTGTTCATGACCTTATGCGCCAACACGAAATTGCGTTGCTGCAGCCACTGCTCGATGCAGTCAAAGATAGAAACACTTTGCGTTTGATTGGGCCGTCCAAGGCCGAACAGCGCGCACCGACGGTGGCGTTAAGCCTAAACAAAAAGGCCGAGGCTGTTGCAGCCGAGCTTTCCCAACACGGGATCATGGCAGGTGGTGGCGATTTCTATGCACATCGCCCTCTACAGGCCATGGGGATTGATCCAGATCAGGGGGTCCTGCGGCTCAGCTTCACGCACTATACAAGTCATCAGGAAATTGATCAGCTTTTGCAGGCGCTTGACCGCGTTTTGTGATCCAATATTCGTACCGGTTCGTATTCTTTTAAAAACAAGAGGCGGATATGGATTCCGGGAGTTCTCCGATCATTTTATGGTTCAGGCGCGATCTGCGGTTAAGTGATCATCCGGCGTTGACGGCGGCGGTGCGGTCGGGTCGCCCGATTGTACCCGTATTTATTCTGGACGATCAGGTTCAAGCATTGGGCGCAGCGCCCAAATGGCGTCTGGGTTTGGGTCTTGAGGCTTTTGCAATGACCCTTGATCAGATCGGCAGCAATCTGATCCTGCGCCGGGGGACTGCGCTGAAAGTCCTGCAAGGTCTGATACACGAAACCGGAGCAGGAGCTGTATTTTGGTCGCGAGAGTACGACCCGAAGGCGATCAACAGGGACATGCATATCAAGGCGAGCTTGAACGAACAGGGGATCGAGGTGCGATTCTTTGCAGGGCATCTTTTGTTCGAACCTTGGACGATTGCGACCAAAGCGGGGCAACCGTTTCGTGTATTTACTCCGATGTGGAGGTCGGTGAGCGGACGAGATGTTGCGATGCCAGAACCGACTGCTGCACGAATTGCCAAGCCAGATCTTTGGCCTGCTTCTGATCGGCTGTCCGATTGGAATCTGGATCAGGAGATGCAGCGTGGCGCGACGATCGTACGACCGCTTGTCCGTCCTGGAGAGGCTGCGGCTTTGGATCAGTTGGATAGGTTTCTGGAAAATATTGATCAATATCAGGAAGCGCGAGATCGATTGGATCAGGTTGGTACGTCTGATCTTTCAGAATACCTCTCGTTAGGCGAAATCGGGCCGCGCACAATATGGCACCGGGTGCAAAACGCGGATCGCACCGGTTCGCGCGGGGGCGAGGCCTTTCTACGGCAGCTTGTGTGGCGTGAGTTCGCCTATCACCTGATGTACCATTGGCCGCATCTCCTGACCGATAATTGGAAACCTGAATGGGATGCGTTTCCGTGGAATACTGATCCCGACACGCCTGAAGTCCGCGCGTGGAAGTTGGCCAGAACTGGGGTGCCACTTGTCGATGCGGGGCTAAGGCAGATGTACGTGACCGGGCGGATGCATAATCGTGCACGGATGATTGTGGCGAGTTATCTAACCAAGCATCTGATGACGCACTGGAAAATTGGTGCTGATTGGTTTGCCGATTGCCTGATTGATTGGGACCCAGCCGCAAACGCGATGGGATGGCAGTGGGTGGCGGGTTCCGGGCCAGACGCAGCCCCGTATTTCCGTATCTTCAACCCAGAAACACAGCGCGAGCGATTTGATCCACATTCGGATTATCTGAATCGTTGGATTGCTGAGGGTCGGTCTGACCCGTCCCCAACCGCACGCGCCTATTTTAGTGCCATTCCGCGGTCTTGGGGGCTTTGTCAGGAAGACAGCTACAGCGCTCCAGTGGTAGGGCTGAAAGAAGGTCGCATCCGAGCATTGGACGCGTATGAAACCAGAAAAGTTCCGGTAAGGAACTGAAAACTTGCCATAAACCGAATCCCGTCCTAGCTTTATTCTGCAACCGCAGAGGGGAGAGCGGATGTTCCTGACGAGCACCGAAGGGCAGGAGGACCTGCCAAGATATTTTGCACAAGTCTTCAAGATGCTGAGCCGCATGGAAAGCGGCCGCCTTGATATCGCTCTGCCGGATGGTCGGGTTTTTCGGGCGGATGCACCTAAAGCCGGTCCGGTTGCCCATGTGGATATCCATGATCCCGACGTATTTGCCAGGCTGCTACGAGAAGGAGAACTGGGGTTTTCGGACGGCTATCTGGAAGGCGACTGGAGCACACCTGATCTGCGCAGCTTTATGGACTTGGTACATTTGGGAACTGAAACCGTTTATGACGATTTCACGGGCAAGTTCCTGGTTCGCGCCTATGAGCGTCTGAGGTTCTGGTTGCACCGCAATAACCGGTCGCAGGCGAAGAAGAACATCTCGTATCACTATGATCTTGGAAATGATTTCTATGGTATGTGGCTGGATGACACGATGACTTATTCCAGCGCCATTTTTGAGACCGGGCAGGAAAGCCTCGAGAATGCGCAGACCGCGAAATATGCCAGTTTGGTGGATGAAATGGGGGCCAAACCTGGGGATCATATCCTTGAGATCGGGTGCGGTTGGGGCGGCTTCGCCGAATATGCCGCCAAAGAGCGCGGGCTCCGAGTCACTGGATTGACGATCAGCCAGGAACAGTTGAAGTTCGCGAAGGAACGCATTGAAAAGGCTGGGCTATCGGATCTTGTAGATTTTAAATTACAGGATTATCGCGATGAACAGGGACAATATGACGGTATTGCATCAATCGAGATGTTCGAAGCGGTTGGTCGGAAATATTGGCCAGCATATTTTAACACTGTTCGTGACCGGTTGAAGCCCGGTGCGCAAGCGACATTACAGATCATAACAGTCGCGGATCACCGCTGGGAAGTTTACAAGAATGGTGTTGATTTCATACAGAAATACATATTCCCGGGTGGCATGCTTCCCGCACCGTCGATCCTGAAAGAGCAGATCGATCAGGCCGGACTTCAAGTAGTACGCTCAAAGGAATTTGGCGAAAGCTATGATCTGACACTGCGCCGCTGGTACGACACCTTCAACGCCAAGTGGGACCAGATCTCAGAGCTAGGGTTTGATGAGCGTTTTCGCCGCATGTGGAATTATTATTTAACTGCATGCGGCGCAGCCTTTGACACCGGCAATTGTGATGTGACACAGATCACTATAGCTAAGCCAAGTTGAAGAACGGAACTACAAATGCCTACAGCTTCCCGCCTCGTCGCCGCGTTGTGTCTGCTGGTCATTGCCTTCCTTGTTTCAAGTATGATCATCAACAATGGTGAAGAGGGCAAAAGCTATGGCTGGTTCACATATGTGAACATGTTGTTAGCGGTGGCCTGTGGTTGGGTTATCATGGGCAAGCGGGCAGGCCGGGGTTGGACGGCTGCAGTTAACAATGGTCTGACTGGTGTTGCCGCGCTGGTTTTCTGGGGATTGTTCGTTCAAGGCACCTACGAGATGTTCAGCCAGGCGATGCGCCATCGGTATGGCGGCCCATTTGAAGCCTTGCTAGAAATCTTCAAGATCGGAGTGGCCTATGGTGAACAACTGCTGCCCAGTGAAATTTTGATTACGCTTGGTATTGGTGCGGTGGTCAGTGGGATACTTACCGAAATCGCCTTTCGACGCTGGCGTTAAAACGGATCTGCCAAGTCAGGGCTCCTACTTTGTCTAACCTGTTTTTCTACGGCACTTTGCGCCATGCGCCTTTGCTGGAACTCGTGATGGGTCAATCTGCGGACGAATTGTCGGCGAAACCGGCAATCTTAGCTGATCACGCGGTGTATTCAGTAAAGGGCCAGCCTTTTCCCATGATCGTTGCTGAAAAAGGCGCAACGGCAGATGGCGTATTGGTGCAAGGATTGGGCAGGGACGAGCTTGCCCGATTGGCCTTTTATGAAGGCGGCTTCGAATATGATCTGCGCCAACAAACGATCGAAACCAGCGAAGACGGGGATCATCAGGCATTGGTGTTCTTCCCCGACTCGGGTGCATGGAAGACCGGCACACTCTGGGATTTTGAGGCATGGAAAAACGATTGGGGCACTTTGTCGATGCTGGCGGCGCAAGAGGTTATGGCTCAGTATGGGTGTGTTGACGCCTCGACGATTGCAAATAGTTTCCCTGCGATCCGCACACGGGCATGGGCCAGACTCGCAGCGCGTAAGCGAAGCACCGGAGATGCCCGGGACACCAACCATGATGTCGTAATCCATCGACGCAATCACCCTTATGTCAACTATTTCGGTATCGATGAGATAGAGCTGCAGCACCGTCAGTATGATGGCAAGATGGGGCCTGTATTGCACCGCAGCGGCTTGATGCAAGGATCCGCAGTCATCGTCCTGCCTTACGATCCCAGGCGCGATACGGTTTTGCTGGTCGAGCAGTTTCGCGCACCTGTGTTCTTGATCGACGACCCCGAGCCATGGATGTGGGAACCGGTCGCCGGTATGATTGACCCTGGCGAAACACCCGAGCAGGCAGCGTATCGTGAGACACAGGAAGAGGCGCATGTTTCTCTGTCTCGGCTGGAATATGCAGGCGGTGCCTATACATCCAGTGGATCGTCAACCGAATACGTCTACCTCTATGTCGGGCTGGGTGATCTGACGACGACCGTTGAAAGTGGTGGTCTTGCCACGGAAGGGGAAGATATTCGGAGTAAAATTCTGCCGTTTGACGAATTCATGAACATGGTTGATACCCATGTTTTCAAGGACTTACCGCTTCTTTCGTTGGCACATTGGCTGGCGCGAAATCGCGAACGTCTGCGCGCATAACTATCCCGGCTTGTGATCAAGTCAGGGCGCCTGTAAATCTGCTGCAATACCATATGACAAGAGGACGCCATGCGCATTGCGAAAGACCTTGCCGACGCGGTCGGTAAAACACCCTTGATCCGGTTGCGTCGCGTCAGCGAAGAGACAGGCTGCGAGATCCTCGGCAAAGCCGAGTTCATGAATCCGGGTCAATCCGTTAAAGACCGTGCAGCGTTGTTCATTATCCGCGATGCAATTGCGCGCGGAGACCTCAAGCCCGGCGGCACAATTGTCGAGGGTACGGCGGGTAATACTGGCATTGGTCTGGCATTGGTCGGGGCCTCAATGGGTTTCAAGACGGTGATCGTCATTCCTGAGACTCAATCGGAAGAGAAGAAGGACATGCTCCGACTTGCCGGAGCTCAGCTTGTGCAAGTGCCTGCTGCGCCTTACCGAAATCCCAACAATTTTGTGCACTATTCCCGCCGCTTGGCTGAGGAACTTGCCCAGACCGAGCCCAATGGTGCCATCTGGGCGAACCAGTTCGACAATGTCGCCAACCGGCAGGCGCATGTGGAAACCACCGGCCCTGAAATCTGGGACCAAACCGGTGGCAAAGTTGATGGCTTCGTCAGTGCGGTCGGTTCGGGTGGAACCCTAGCGGGTGTCGCCGAGGTTTTGCAGCCCAAAGGCGTAAAAATCGGACTGGCTGATCCAATGGGGGCAGGCCTTTATTCTTATTACACTACGGGTGAGATCGCGATGGAGGGCGGCTCCATCGCCGAAGGCATCGGACAGGTTCGGATAACGAAGAACCTGGAGGGGTTCACCCCTGATCATTCCTGGCAGATCACCGACAATGAGGCGTTGCCCTATATCTTTGATCTGCTTCGCGAAGAAGGTCTGGTGATGGGCGGATCAACCGCGATCAATATCGCGGGCGCTGTACGTCTCGCGAAAGAGATGGGGCCGGGTCACACCATCGTGACCGTATTGTGTGACTTTGGAACGCGCTACCAATCCAAACTGTTCAATCCTGACTTCCTGCGGGAAAAGGAACTGCCTGTTCCGGATTGGATGACCGAAGCACCGCGCAGCATTCCCGGCGTATTCGAGGACGTGTGATGCTGCGACAGGTCCGCCTGTTTCTGTTTCTAAGTTTATTCTGCCTGATCGGGCTGGGTGGGATCGCATCTGCCCAGCTCACTGACCGGCAGAGTGAATATTACCAGGGCTGGGTCAGCACGGCGGATCGGGCGGAATCTGTGATCCGGGCGAACCGGGCATCGAATGCCGCGTTAGAGAATTTACGCTCAGAAATAAACGGTTACCGCGAAGACTTTAACAAGGCGCGCGGCGCAAACACGGATCGTATT
The DNA here is from genome assembly GCF_056542905.1 of Ruegeria sp. AA3. NCBI lineage: Bacteria > Pseudomonadati > Pseudomonadota > Alphaproteobacteria > Rhodobacterales > Roseobacteraceae > Ruegeria > Ruegeria sp. AA3. The sequence continues at coordinate 294,107 of NZ_JBQGAQ010000001.1, forward strand.
CAGACGCTTGAGGGCCAGCTTAAGGCGCTTGGCGCGGAGCCGGCAGACGGCGAGACCGAGCCTGAAGATATTGCCAAGCTGCGCACACATCTTGAAGAGCAACTTAACAGTTTGCGGGTGCCGCGCATAATCTCGGAAGAGGCTTTCAGCCGAGCCAACGGGTTAATCAGCGAAATCGACCGGATCATTCGCGATCGTCAGAAAAAAGAGATGCTGGAACGCGGGCCATCGCCTTTCAATCCCGTTTACTGGGGCCCTGCCTGGATCGACGTCAAGGAAGCGACGCAGAGCCTGATCAATGAAACCGTCACGAACATGCGGTCTGACATCGTTCACGAGCGCATTCGTGAGCGTGGTCTCGGCATTTTCGTTCTGTTGGCCATATCTGCGGTATTGCTGCTATTTGGGCGCAAGTGGTCCGAAAAAGGGGGCGCTTTTCTGCGTTCTCTGGGGGGGCACGGAAGTGGAGTCTGGACCTTCGTCGTCTCTCTGCTGCGCATACTGCTGCCTTGGTTGGGCGTTCTGGCATTGGTCACGGCGATCGTGCAGACTGGTGTTCTGGGCTTGCGCGGTACGTTGCTGATACAGAATATCCCTTATTGGGCTGCCATCATCTTCTACTTTGACTGGATCGGTCGACAGGTCTACCTGATGGGGGCCTCTCAGAATTTCAAACGATTGTCGGCAGGCAGAATTCGAGAACTGCGGGTCTATATCGATCTACTGGCCGTCATGCTTATTTTGCATGATCTGGTTTTGCTATTTGAGCAAATTGAGAATATTTCGGACGCAACACGAGCGGTTGTTGGATTCCCGATCGTATTGGTTACGGCGCTGCTGCTGCTACGTGTGCGTCAGATCCGTCAATCAGAACCACAGGAAGAGCAGACAGATTCAGAAACGTCTCGCAGAGCGGCTGGTTTTAGTCAGTTGGTTGAATTGCTGCGGCGCGCTCTGTTCATACTTGGGATTGCAACACCAATACTGGCGGCATTAGGGTATATCAATGCCGCCGAAGCAATCGTCTTCCCAGCCGTGAAAACACTGGTTCTGATCGCGGCGCTTGTGATCATACGACGGTTTATCACCACGATTTACGGTTGGTTATCGGGGCAGGGCGAGGCCGCGCGCGATTCTCTGTTTTCGGTTCTTGTTGGGTTTGCGCTGGCGATATTGTCGCTGCCTATTCTGGCGCTGTATTGGGGCGCACGCAAGACAGACCTGCTCGAGGCCTGGTCGCGATTGCTGCTGGGATTCGATATCGGCGGCGTCACGATTTCACCCAGTAATTTCCTCACCTTCGTCGCAGTTTTTGCCATCGGATACACATTGACCCGCCTTCTGCAAAGCGGGTTGCGCAACTCATTGCTGCCAAAAACCAGTATCGATCCCGGCGGGCAGAATGCCATCGTATCGGGAACCGGCTATGTCGGAATATTCCTGGCGGCGTTGGTCGCCATTGTTGTAGCTGGATTTGATCTTTCCTCCTTGGCGATCGTGGCTGGTGCCTTGTCGGTTGGTATCGGTTTCGGTCTGCAAACCATCGTGTCGAACTTTGTTTCAGGGATCATCCTGCTGGTCGAACGCCCGATCTCAAAAGGCGACTGGATCGATGTCAACGGCATGATGGGATATGTTCGTGATATCTCGGTCAGGTCCACGCGGATCGAGACGTTTGATCGGACGGATGTGATCGTCCCCAACTCTGACCTGATCAGCGGAGTGGTCACCAACTATACCCGCGGCAACACCATTGGCCGGGTGATCGTTCCTGTCGGCGTGGCCTACGGTACTGACACCCGAAAAGTCGAAACCATTTTGGGTGAGATCGCCAATGGGCATCCGATGGTTCTGGCCAACCCAGCGCCGAGTGTCGTGTTTCAAGGATTTGGTGCGGATTCTCTGGATTTTGAAATCCGGGCAATACTGCGCGATGTGAACTGGGTGCTATCGGTCAAATCCGACATGAACCATGAGATCAACCGCAGATTTGTTAAAGAGGGTATCGAGATTCCGTTTGCTCAACGCGATCTGTGGCTGCGAAATCCTGAGGTGCTGACGGGCCATTCTGAGGAGGCTAAGCCCGACGAAGACCTATCTCCTACTGCCCCTTCCGCGAAGCCTGCCGATTTGACAGCTGATGATTTGGACTCTGCCGGAGACGCAGATGCAGACGCGGATGGCGACGGTCGCTAAACGCGACACATCAAGCATTTTTCCCAAGTGATTATCGGATTGTTACATTTCGATGTAGTCTGATTTTTATTTGAAGGAGGAATTTCGATGGTAACTTTCTCACACAGCCTCGTGCGTATTGCGGTTTGGAACCTTGCGGGTTTCAATCCGGTTAACACAAGTCTGGGCATACCCGCCAATAGTGAGCGGGTCATCCACCAGATTGAAGGCTTGGCCCTGCTTGATGCCGAGTTGATCACGCTGGTCGAGGTTAGCCCTATAGAACATATCAACCGGTTGGCAGCGGGTTTGGCGGGCAAGGGCTTGGATTATCAGGTCAAGATCCTGCAGCAACCCAACGGCAACATCCACATTGGATTTCTCCACAAACCAGGGGTTTCGGTGACGGAGCTAGAGTTGATTGACGGTTCGGAAGGTAATGATTCCGGAGGGCGTCAGGCCCTTATCACCGATGTGCAGGTCGGCAAGTTCAAAGCCAAACTGATCGCGGTGCACCTGAAATCCGGCCGTGACCGGCCTGAACAACAGATACGTGATAGCCAATGTAAGATCATCGGTGCCAAGATCGCCGAAATCCGAGAGACACCGGGCCTGACTCAGCGCACGATCCTGCTGATGGGCGATTTCAACATGATCCCCGGTCAGGACGTCAGCAATTTCCACCATCTTGGTGGGGATGACATGATGGACTTTGTTTCGTGCTGGGATTTGCAAGACCGGTTCTCGCATATTCTGGAAAAGGGTCGCGCCAACCTGCTGGACGGGTTCGCTGTTTCGCGAACCTATTCCACCGACTATGTTCGCGGCAGCCTGCGGTTATTTCCGATGCACTGGACGATGAATATGGGGCGCGAAGCCTTCAAGGACGAGGTTTCAGACCATCTGCCATTTGTCGCCAGCTTTCGTATATTTTGAGCCACCTGTTTTTACGAATGGGGCCTTGCGCTCGGTTCAGAAATTCGCATAAGTCACCTCTACCGGAGAGGTGGCCGAGTGGTCGAAGGCGCACGCCTGGAAAGTGTGTAGGCGGGAAACCGTCTCCAGGGTTCGAATCCCTGTCTCTCCGCCACTATTTCAAGCTAAAATTTAGCGGGTGCTTAGCTGCCCAGTTGGTCTTCATTAGTTTGATAACAACGCAACGACTTGACTTGTTTCAGATCTTTGTCGCGTCTTCGAAGGCAACGAAACAACAAGAGATCGACCTGTCGGACAAGAGCGCGAATGCGCAAACAGAAGCGTTTTGGATTCCAGTGCGTCTTCGATCAGACACAGATGCCCCATTAGCAAACCAGCCGATGCTTTGGCTTCTTCTACAGCAAGGCTATATAGCGAGAACTGTGGGCCGCTTGCGTCAATTTGCAAATCAAAGCCCACATTTCGGGACCACATGAACCAATCGTCGTTCCAGGTCTGGTCGTGCAAAATCGGTATCTCTCGGAAACTGTTTGAACAGTGCGCTCGGTCCAGAAGTGTAGGGGCGCAAACTGGCGCGATTACGTCTTGTGCCAAGGCAATTTGGTTTGACGAGCCGTCAGGAACTGCGAAAAATATCGACAGATCAAACATCTCTCGCGAGAGACTGGGCGGATTTTCCATAGCGGTGACAGAGAAATTGATTTCCGGCAATTCTTCTCGGATCCGTCGCAATCGTTTTGGAAGCCAGAGCTGGGCAACGGCGGGCAGGGCAGCGATATGAAAATCAGCGTTTGGTTTAAGGTCGCGCAGGGCACGGGCTGCATCAGCCATTTGATCAAAGGCAGCGGAGAAAACCGGGACAAGCGATTGCCCCTCAGGCGTGAGTTCAACGCCTTGCGCGTTGCGTCGAAACAGCGGTGTACCGGCCCAGCCTTCCAGCGCCTTGATATGCTGCGAGATCGCCCCGGGCGTGACGTTCAATTCTTCGGCTGCAGCAACAAAGCTGACGTTTCTAGCCGCCGCTTCAAAGGCCCGCATCGCATTCAATGGAGGGCCTTTGGGGCGCTTGGGGGCAACACTCATTGCACTAGCCTTAGTTTTTCTACACCAAGAAATATCATTTCTGCTTTGCGATGTCACGCGACAGCCGCCAAAGTGGCAAAAACTAGGAGGATGTCAGATGACACTTGCACAAAGAGACTGGGTGCCCACCGCAAGCGAAGCACTGGTTCAGGATATCGCAAAAAAGGCGGCATCGGCATCTTCAGATGACCTGATGGCGCGGATCGAGCATCTTGCAGATGAAAACCGCCGCATACACGAGCAAGAGTGCTTTAACCTGAACCCTGCCACAAATGTCATGAACCCAAAGGCCGAGGCGCTTTTGTCTTCGGGGATTGGGTCGCGGCCCTCGCTGGGCTATCCCGGTGACAAATATGAAATGGGTCTGGAAGCAATCGAACAGATCGAGGTTATCGCGGCGGAGCTTTGCGCCGAGGTTTTTGATACTCGGTTCGCTGAAGTCCGGGTGCCCTCTGGGGCGATTGCCAACCTCTATGGCTTTATGGCGACCTGCAAAGCTGGCGACACTATCATAGCCCCACCTGGATCAATTGGGGGGCATGTAACACATCATCTGGCGGGTTGCGCGGGTCTCTTCGGCCTGCATACCGTCGAAGCTCCTGTTAACGCTGATGGCTATACCGTCGATCTGGATCAGTTGAGAGCGTTGGCAAAAACCGAACGACCAAGGCTGATCACCATCGGCGGCAGTCTTAACCTGTTTGAACATCCCGTCGCCGAAGTGCGTGCGATAGCTGATGAAATCGGTGCCAAGGTTATGTTCGATGCGGCCCATCAATGCGGCATCATCGCGGGGCGCGCTTGGTCCAACCCGTTGAAAGAGGGTGCACATTTCATGACCATGAGCACTTACAAAAGCCTCGGAGGACCGGCTGGGGGTCTGATCGTAACGGATGACGAAGAAATCGCAAAAGCGCTGGATGCAATCGCTTTCCCTGGCATGACCGCCAATTTCGATGCGGCCAAAACTGCGGCGCTTGCTGTCACGATGTTGGACTGGAAAGCGTATGGTTCTGCCTATGCGAACGAGATGATTGCGATGGCCAAAGCTCTCTCCAACGCATTAGATATAAAGGGTGTTCCCGTCTTTTCTGGAACACAGGGTTTCACCAACTCTCACCAGTTCGCGGTATTGGCTGCCCCATATGGAGGAGGTCAGGCCGCATCTAAGCAGCTTCGCAAATGCGGGTTCCTCGCTTGCGGTATTGGATTGCCGGTGGAGTTAGTGGAAGGCGATATGAACGGTCTTCGTATCGGCACACCAGAACTGGTGCGGTGGGGCATGACCTCTGGGGATGCCGAGCGTTTGGCTAATTTGATAACGCGTGGCCTGGGTGGGGAACAAATCCTGTCAGAGGTATCCGCATGGCGTCGTGAATTTGACACGCTGCATTATGTGAACTGAGAACAGGATGGCCGACTATGTCGCTGAACATTGTCGGCCACGCCAATCTTTGTTGGTTGAGCCAATGCAAACTGCCTATCGCAGATCAAAAACGGTAGGTAGCACCCAACAGCGGACCGGATTGATCAAACTTAAAGTCGTTACCATCGATGTCGTGGTCAAATGAGATATAGCGATACCCACCCCGGATCAGCCAACGGTCATTGATTGCGTAGTCGGCAGTTAGAAGAACTTGCCATGTTTCGCTCCCGCTCCGGAAACCGCCATAATCAATAAACCCGGTACCAGACCATTTGTCAGAGAACCTGACACGTGCGCGGGCACCAATCACAGGATCAGTCCAGCTTGCATCGACCGTTGTTCGGCGCCCAGGGGCAGCACCGGGTTGCAGGTCGAATTCAGTTTCAGTGCTGAACCACCTAAAGCCGCCGACGATATCAACATATGCGTCTTGATCGTCATAGACCCGATATCCTGCATATCCGCTCAGAAACTGAGTGGTGAAAGAGGTGTCCAAGCCCGAGCTCGCCGGGCCAGGTGTGTCGCTGCTGAAAGACAGATTTGTATAATTGTAGTCTGCCAGGAATGACCAACGCCCATTGGTCGCTCCGAATGCAGCCATAAAGGCAAAGTCCAAATTCTCCAACGCGTCGGAAAAGCTTAGCGTGCCATCTAATGTGCCCAGCGGGGTATCCAGCGACGTTTCTGTTTCCGGCATGAACAGGTAGATTGAGGCCTCGTATGACCAGTCAGACTGTTGGGCCGAGGCCATTGACGCCATTGCGCCCGCCAATGAGATTCCAAGGAGTGGTCCTCTGCAATTTCGTGTCGCACCCATTATTGCTCTCCCGTTAAAGGTCTTGTTTCGAATTTTCGTTACTGTGCAGCGAGAATCTGCGCAGTTTTGACTTGCGGTCAGGCTACCGCGTCGTCGGTTTTGCCTGAACCAACGCCAACACGATTGACATCAGTGCTCGGAAAGAACTCGGACCAGACATGCCAGAATATGCCTGCACGCAGAGTTTCGACCCGCTGTAGTTGCCCTTGATCAGACATTCCCCAAAAGTCGCATTTGGTCACGGGTTGCCCACTGTCATTGTACCAGACGCCTAAACTCTCATATTTCGGATCAAGGCTGACGACGACATCCCGACCTCCGACTGTTGCGTTAACGATCCAATCGTTGTCGACGACGAAATCATCGGTCCAGCAGGTGGCATCCTGCCCAATGGTAATCCCCCAGACATAGGTTTTATTCGGCAACCGGTCGTCTGAACGATCCATGTTGTCCATCACCGGAGCGTCTTCCTGATGTTGACGGCCAATCCCCCACCCAAAGGTGATTTCGGTCATCATATCAAGCAGGCGCAGCAATGGGTTCGGGGAAGGTTCATTCAGGAAAACCTCTCCATCCGGGTAGGCTTTCTGAAAGCCGCGAAATGTCATCCGGTAGGTAGGCCACGGCTTCATCTGGGCCTCGGGCCGGAGAGGGCATGCGAGGCCATCTGTGTTTGGGTTCTGGTCCGCTTCACGAAAGCCATATATCTGCTGAATCGGCTCGCCGCTTTCGTTGTCGCGCAGGATCAGGTTATTGCCGTGCTGGGCGAGAACCTCGAGATTCAGGCGCTTACCCTCTATTCTTGGAGTGTACCCCTGACCGAGATTGGCCATGGCACAATACGTCATGACGACGTCCTCTCCACCAAGCCCTTTTTCATTACCGGCAAGATGCGGTCGCATGATCTGCGCGTCGGGGTGTGCACGAGCGTGGCCGTTGTTGTCGATCACCATCACGGGCGCGGTCGGCCCCACGTATTTACGGGCCTCGTCAATAGGGAAGTACTGCGCGGTATTTAGTTGGTTTCTCAGCCCCAGATGAACCCAGACGTAGGGGAATCCATAGAAGAAAAGGACCAGCACTGCCGACACCAGCCACAGCCAGAACGGACCTGCACCAAGTATGAAATGTACAAGAGTTGCGACAGCAAATGCACCCAACCCAATGGCGATCAGGCGATATTCATGACGGATGAAGCGCACCATATTCTCGCGCTTCACTTTCAGCAGCATCTGGGAAACATCGCCAAGGTCTCGGAAATAGATGAACCCGATCCCGAGTGATCCGATCAAACCCAGTGCAAAAAGAAGTAGTCCAATCATGTCATGATCCTAAAGTCTTGAGCGCGTGATTTCCGTTGCACGATGTTATTGCTGCGGGGATTGGCGTTTGATCAGGAAAGCCTCGACCGCTTGCTGGGTTTCGGGGCGTATGTTCTCGATCCCCTCATAGGGCACGCCATAGGCTGGCGTGGTGTCGGGGAATTTCTCTTTGCGGGCCATATGTCGGCCAAGGATGCGTGCGAATTCCTGCCCTCCCCAGGCGCCAACTTCGGTTGAGACTGAATATTCCTCGCGCGTGTCCCGGTAGAGATCAAAGAACTTTGCCAGAATAGCGCTTTCGCCAGGTCCCGGCAGTTTCAGCTTAAGCTGGTCTTTCACGATCGCCTCGGGTTTGTTTACCGAATAGACGATGACATGATCGCGGCGGGCCTTGGATTCGTCGGCAAACAACAGGGCAGCAGATTGGTCCACGCCATCTACCAGACGATCCCGCGGAATATACTGATCTGCCCCGGCAAAGCGCGACAACGTGGTATAGAGGTCCGAGACATGGATGATGCTGTTGAGCAACCCGTCAGCCTCGATCATGCCGGGCCAGCGGATAAAGGCGTCAACGCGAATACCGCCCTCGGTCGTGTCACCTTTGCCGCCTGCATAGATCAATGGCGTGAACCCGGATTGCGGCGCGTATTTTGTGAAGTGGCCGTTGTCTCCCATCACCACAACCACGGTGTTTTCCGTCAAGCCCAGTTCTTCGATGCGCGTAAACAAATCGCCCAGCCACTGATCCAGCAACTGCATCTTGTCCACATACAGACCGCCATTCACGCTCTCTGGTCCTGATCGCCCGGCCCGGGTGTTGTCCAGCGGGATCATCGGCCAGTATTGCAGGAAAAACGGGTCTTCCCCACCTGCGAGGCGATCCAGTTCTTCCATCGTCTTGTCTTGAAATGCCTGGTTCATCTCATCGTATTTAGCAGCGTTCCAGCGCTCTCCGGTTTCCATACGAATTTCGCGGATAGGCCCGCCGGTTTCCCCTTCGATGACCGTCATCATCGCGGCCGAGTCTGGCCGGAACCAGCCGTCCAGCGTGTATTTGTCGTCATAGTCCTGGATTGCGACCGAGACCTGTTCTTTGATCGCATCATCATTGAAGATCGTCAGCTGGCCCTGTTGGTGGATGGCGTGCTGGGCATAATCAAATCCCTGATTCATTGCCCAACTTTCGGCGATATCACCCATGTGCCATTTGCCGACATGGCTGGTCGCGTAACCCGCCTGTTTTAGAATCTCGGCCAGGGTGACCTCGTTTTCCGGCAAGCCGAACCCGGCAATGTCCACCGTGGTATCGCCCATACCCATGCGTACGGGCAACCGCCCGGTCATCTGCGCCACGCGGGTCGGCGTGCACGAAGGTTCAGTATACATGCGCACCATTCGCATGGCCTGATCCGAAAAGTCGTTGATATTCGGCGTCTCATAACCTCGCACCGCGTTGAGTTCGGGTATGCCCATGTCGCCGAAGCCCATATCGTCGATCAGAACGCTGATTATGTTCGGGGGCTGCCCATTGTTACGGCCACGAAAAGCGGTCAGAGCATCATCAACAGCGGTATCATCCTGCGCCCATTGTTCTGCGTGTTGTGCTTGCAGAATGTAAAACTCGGCATCGTGTTGGATTGGATTGTCTTGTGCCGACGCGGCCTGCGCTGCAAGGCTGACAAACAAAGCCAATACCCCTGAAATCTTCATCCCATATCCCCCGGTCATCTGCTTGGTGGAAGGCAAACGCTTCTGCAGTTGCCTTCACATTTAAACATTATCATATGTAAACAAGATTTTCTGTAGATTTCAATTCTGCCAGCCCATGAACACATCGCGCGTCAGTTCGGATTCAGGGCGCAGGTTGTCGATACCCTCATAAGGGATGCCTCGCCCGATCTCGGAATGCGGATGTTTGGCGATCATTTTTTGATGGCGTTTGATCATGTCCTGAAACGAAGCTCCGGCCCACAGCGAGTACCCAACCAACGGGTGCAGTTCACGTGGATCGCGATAGATGTTGAAGGTCGGGGCCGCCGCACCGGGTTGGCCGGGCGCGGGCAGGTGCATCTTGAACTCCTGTTTGACAACTGAGCGCAGAACAGGGCCTTCGTAGACATACACATAGTCGCGTCGACCATGACCTTCACCATTCAGCAACAGCGCCGTCTGATCGATCCCGTCGATGATGCGGTCACGTGGGATATGATCAGTCGCACCTGCAATCCGCGCCATGGTGGTGTAGATATCCGACACGTGAAAGATATCACCGGCTGCGCTGTCCGCTTCGATCACGCCGGGCCAGCGTATGAAAGCGTCCGTGCGTACGCCGCCTTCTAGATGTTGGGTCTTACCACCGCGATAGATCAGCTGATTAAGGCCCGAGGTCCCCTCGTAGTGGTACATCAGCCCATTGTCAGCCATCAGTACCACAATCGTATTGTCGGCTTCTCCGGTCTCTTCAAGCTTGGTCAGAAGATCACCGATCCACCCATCCAATAACTGCAGTTTATCAGCGTGGAAGCCACCATTGCGAGAGAGGGCCTTATCCGCATAGACGAAATTAAGGGGGTAGAGAGGCCAATATTGCAGAAAAAACGGTTCTTCTTCGGCTGCAGCACGTTCTAGCTGCTCAAGGGCCTGACGTTGATATCGCTCGTTCATCTCTTCGTACTTGGCCTGGGTCCAGATCTCCCCCGGTGACATGTCCACCTCACGGGCAGTGCCGCCTGCTTCGGCCTCGACACCGGTCACCAACCCGTATGGCTTGAAACGTTCGTCCAGAAGAAACTGATTGTTTTGCCCTTCGGGCACATATCCAAGCATGGCGTTCGCACGCATCGCCTCGGGGGTCATAAGGCTTAGTTGAACCTGTTGATGCAGGGGAAACGCTGCCCAGTCGAAGCCCTGATTGTGCGGGTAGGCCTGTTCGATATCGCCTTGATGCCATTTGCCGACATGTACGGTGTTGTAGCCAACTTCCTTCAATATCTCGGGCAGGGTTACTTCACTGGCAGGCAGGCCTTCGCCTACCAGCGCAACTTTGACTTCTGATACCCCGGCGCGGACAGGGTGGCGACCTGTAAGCATGGCAGTCCGCGTCGGTGTGCAGGATGGCTCGGTATACATGCGCATCAACGATAGGCCTTCGGTGGCGAACTGGTTGATACTAGGTGTCTCGATGCCCATAACGTAGTTCATCTTGCGGTCACCCATTTGACCAAAACTGATGTCATCGATCAGAATGTACAGAAAATTGGGTGGACTGCCGCCGTTGGCCTCGCGAATTTCGGCTAACTTTGCGTCGATCTCGGCATCCTGTGCGTCCCACGCATCGCCGAATTGAGCGCGCAGATAATTGAACTCGCCGTCGTGAATGATCGGAGACTGCTGGGCAAATGCCGCTCCGGTGGTCAGAATTAACGAAGACAGGATGGGTATTAGTTTCATTTTAATCTCCGGGTTTGCCAAAATTCTGAGGCATGTTTTGTGCTTCAACTATTCTGGTTTCGATACTGCAACGCAGATCGGCGAGGGTTTCGGCCAAATCGGCCAGGAACCGAGATTGCTGAGGCGTGTTTGAGTGCTGCAAAAGAGCGATTTCAGTAAAGATCTCTTGGTAATCCAGACATATCCGGTCAAATTCACTGTCCTCGATGCGTAAACTTTGCAGAAGGTTAGCGTGTTCAGGGAACTGATCCTCAATGAAATCACTATCGGCCATCGGCAGCACTTTCGAAGCTGGTTGCTCGGTCAGCATGCGCTCCGCAGGAATTTTCTTGAACGTAATAAGCCGCATGCTACGGTAGCAACATGGCCACAAGTCCTTATTGTGAAAGGATAGTTCTTGACCGGCATGGGGGATGGGAAGCAAGACGACAATAAGCGTAACTTCTCTGCTGATGATGTACGTGCTGCGCTTGAGCGTGTTTTAGACTCGGCAGGATTTAAGGGATCGGCCCGAATGCGATCTTTCCTGACCTATGTCGTCGACGAAGCTCTTGCCGGGCGCACCGATGAAATTCGCGCAAAAACGATTGCGATGGATGTTTATGGCTACGGCGCAGACGAGCTGACAAAACGAGAAGGTGTTGTGCGGGTAGATGCTGGCCGGATGCGACGAAAGTTGAAGGCCTATTACGGTGGAGCGGGAGCGTCTGATCCGATCATGATATCGCTGCCCGTTGGTCGTTATGCACCAGAGTTCAGACCGGGTACGCGCCAGTACCGAAAGTTAACAAATCTGTGGCGTATAAGTGTGATGTCGGCGATGGCTATCACCCTTGTTGCGCTGGGTGGCGTCGGAGGCACCGTCCTTACAAAGCAATGGCCATCGAGCGATGTAAAAGCCGAGCAGTCCGCGATCTATGACGTGTCTCCGGCGCGGGTCGAGGCGATGAATCTGTGTAGTGCCGGACAGGATGTGATGTTTCCGGTTGTTAACTTGCCGCGCCTGAAACCCGCGTTATTGATCTTTAAAACCGCGATTGAGCGTGATCCGCTATATTTCTGCGGGTACGCGGGGGCCGCTCAGGTCGAAACCATGCTTGCCATTCTTCAGTCTACCGATCCTGCAGCCACTGATATGCTTGCTGTGGCAGACGAAAACAGTGCTCATGCGCTGGAAATCGAGCCGGATGCGGCATGGGCACTTTCATCGCGCGCCTGGTTGGAATTCGGGTTGGGGAACTACGACAAGGCTACGGCGTTGTCCCGCAGGGCGGTCGATCTTGCACCAACAGATCCACATATAGCTGAATTTGATGCGCTAATCTCGCTCTACACAATGAACTTTACGTATATCATTTCGCAATCAGAGCGATATGAAAAACTGGCAGAAAGCAGCGGTGCGCTTGTGTTCGGGAATGTGCTCGGGTCAGCTCAATTTCATTCTGGTGATTTTACGGCCGCGATTCGAAGCTACGAAGATACTATCGCGCGTGGTGGCCCCTTCGGCCCGATTTCCGCGGCATATCTGATGGCGGCGCGCTGGAACAACGGAGAGCAGACTGAGGCGCGTCGGCTCGCAAGTGTTTACCAAAAGACCTGGCCCGATTTTCCACTGGAAACCTTAAAACGGCGGGTTTTCCAACAGCCACAACCGGTCGACGCACTTGTCGAAGCGATGAAAGCCGCTGGTGTAGTTATGGAGCGGGACAATGCGCCCCTGACAGCAGATTGACATGCTCTGGAATTGGCAATCCTGTTATTCGTCCTGCGCGACTAGCCCCAAACCGCGTAGGTAGATACCGATCCCGCTTTCCAAAAGGTCTTCAGGAGGGAAGGGAGAGCTTGCACCGGTATTGCGCGCATAAAGTTCAACGACACCGTGACTCATCGCCCAAATGTGAGCACTGAACATCGAAGCAGGGGGTCTTTTCTCTGGCGGTATGTGTTGAGACAAATCGCCAGCAGCTTTTTCCAGCACATTTTTTGCGCGATTGGCGGCGAGGGCCAACTCGGGCGTTCGGTTCAGAGATATGCCGCTTTCGAACATCGCGATGTAGTGGCCTGGGTGCTTGCGCGCAAAGGCTAGATAGGCGCGCCCAGTGGCTTCAAATGCTGCCAGTGCCGACGGTTGCCCCTTATCATAGGCAAATTGCATCAGGTCAGCGAACATCTCAAAGCCCTGTCGCGCGGCCTCAGCAATCAGATCTTCGCGCCCTTCATAATGTCGATAGACCGCTGCGGGCGTCACCCCAGCCGTCTTGGCGGCCTCGGACAGTGTAAATCCGGTCGGACCTTTTTGTTCAATCAGAGACAGGGCAGCCTCGATCAGGGCCTGCTTCAGATTTCCATGGTGATATCCGCGCTTTGTCATCCCGTCCTCAAGTGCTTATACGGGTATATATGCACAGGTCATGACCTAATCCAGCGCAGTTCGTGTATTGCCCCATAGCAAGTTCAGGCATCCCAGATTTCCGGTCCACCACTGATCGTTTTGTCTGGCTCGCCAACCACGTCGGCATCTTTGCCATCATAATCCAACCCGCTGAGCACTGTGCGAATGGCGGCCAGGCGAGCGCGTTTTTTGTCATCGGACCGTATGATCGTCCAGGGGCAATCTTCGGAATGGCTGCGGGTCAGCGTTTCGGAAATTGATTGGCTGTATTCGTCCCACTTGTGCAGGCCAGCTATGTCGATTGGGCTGAGTTTCCACTGCTTCAAAGGGTCGGTCTCGCGGGCTAGAAAGCGGTTCAGTTGTTCTGAGCGACCTACATTCAGCCAGAACTTGAACATGTGGATCCCGTCATTCTTGAACCCCATTTCCAGAGGCAGAACCTGTCTGAAGAACCGCTCACGCTCATCTGTTGTGCAAAAACCAAAGACGTTTTCAACGACGCCCCGGTTATACCAGCTGCGATCAAAGAACACGATTTCTCCGGCAGAGGGCAGATGTGAAATATAGCGTTGAAAATACCACTGGCTGCGTTCAGCATCTGATGGTTTGCTAAGTGCAACATTGCGCGCGCCCCGTGGATTAAGGTTTTCGCGGAACCTTTTGATTGTCCCACCTTTCCCGGCTGCGTCACGCCCTTCGAACAGTATTGCGACACGCTGATCGGTGTTCTTGACCCACCGCTGCATCTTGACCAGTTCGATCTGCAAACCCTGCATCTGCTCGTCATAATCCTTGCCCTTCATCTTTTTCGGGTAAGGGTAGGTCGGGTTCAGAATTTCTCCTTTTTTGGCCTGCTCAATGACCGATTGAACAGTCTTGGGCGCGTCATTGCGAAAATAGCTCTCGATAGCGCCATGTTCTGATTTGGTCATGTGCGGCCTCGCCATAAAATCCATAACTTACTATGGATTACGGATGGGGTTAACGCAAACCCGCACGTGCGGCGGCACGGTCGATTGCGGCTGCGACCTCTGGGGCGGCAACTACCTGAGGCATGTGACCGATACCGTTCAGTTCGACCAACTCCGCACTTGGTATTTGCTCTATCAGGCGCTCAGAATGCCAATCCAGCCCAACGGTCGTATCGGCGGTGCCGTGGACTATTTCAGTTGGAACCGTAATCTCGTTATAGCGAGGTTGAAGTTCGGTGATTTCGTCCAGCAGATTTGCTCGCTGTTTGGCATTAGCATGCATCGATGCGCGGCGCATGGTCAGACCGGGGCCGAAATGTTCCGCATAACCTTCGGGGGCTACTTGCGGCGCAAAAACCTGATCCAGTGCTTTCGAAACAAACCAGTCAGGAACGAAGGCGCTGACCAACGGCAGGCCAAGTGCGTTGCCGATGGTTGTTGCGCCCATTGTGTTGAATGCGTCCAATGGCGTCTCCCAGGGGATAGCTGCAGGAGCGATCAATACGAGGGCGGCGATATTGTCAGGCCGTGTAACCGCCCAGGCAAGTGCGACTGACCCGCCATAGCTTTGCCCAGCAACAACGGGTTTTTCAGCACCAAGTTCTGAGGCAGCTTTCTGTAGGATTTCTGCTTGTTCAACAATGGTTTCTCCGTCTGGGTTAAAGCTTTCAGAATAACCCAGTCCGGGGCGATCGAATACGATGACCCGATAGCTTTCTGCTAAGATCGGTGCCAACGCAAATGTCATGTCGCGCGTATTCCCGCTGGAACCGTGGATCAGCACGACATCTGGACCTTCGCCCATGACGACGGCATGTACAGAGATACCATCGACATCCAGGATCTGACCTTCAGCAGGAAACGAAGCTTCGGCACTGCTTTCGCGTTGCGTACCACGCCAGGCAGTGACTATGGCAACGGCTGCTAGCGCAATGCCAATTGTTATCAAGAGTTTACTGGCCAATTTTTTCCAAATCAAAGGGGGTTGTCTGATAGATGGAATTGATCCAGTTGCCATAAAGCAGATGTGCGTGACTGCGCCAGCGGTTCTGCGGATGCTGGCTTGGATCATCGTCTGGATAGTAATTTATTGGGACATTGATCGGTGTACCGTTGGCAACGTCCCGGTCATATTCCTGCTTAAGAGTGTCGCTGTCATACTCGAAATGATTGAAGATATAGAGCGCCCGATGTGCTGGATCTTCGATCAGGCAGGGGCCCACATCATCGCTGCCAAGCAGTGTGATCAGATCAGGTACCGCGTCAATTTCATACTGCCGCATCTCGGTCCAGCGGCTTACAGGGATCACGCAATCGTCAGAAAAACCACGTAAAAATGGCGATGCTGGCGCAAGATTTCGATGCCGGAAACACCCGAAGGCCTTTGCATTCAGCATATGTTTTTTGACATCGTGAAAATGGTTGATCATGGCCATGCCACCCCAACAGACGCCGAAGGTGGAATGCACATTGGTTTGCGTCCACTCGAACACTTCACGGATTTCGTCCCAATAGGTGACATCAGCGAAATCAAGGTGCTCGATTGGGGCACCCGTAATGATCAACCCATCAAATTTCTGGTCCTTTACCTCCTGAAAAGGATGGTAGAATTCGGCCATATGCTCGGCAGCGGTGTTTTTGGTCTGATGCTCGGTCATACGAATCAGCGAAAGTTCGATCTGCAAAGGTGTCGCCCCGATCAGACGCGCAAACTGGTTTTCGGTCTGAATTTTCTTGGGCATCAGATTCAACAGGCCGATCCGCAAGGGGCGAATATCCTGCCGTGCGGCCTGATCTTCGGCCATGACCATGACGCCCTCATTGGTCAGGACGTCAAAGGCGGGCAGGTCGGAAGGAATTTTGATCGGCATTTGGTCACGCTGTTGAAACTGCGAAAGAAGTCTGGAACTTAGGCGGGGTTGGCGCGGGTCTCAAGGGTGCGTTCGATCAACTCATCGAAATCACTGCTGTCGCGGACCTTGGCGATATCGTCGGCGGCGATTGTGACGCCCCAGTTTCGTGCCATCGCTTCATATCTCGGTTGTCGGTGCGCCAGGGCTTGCGCATAGGTCCAACGTATGAACGCGTCCGGATCGACCGCGGAACCTTGGCAGTCGTTAAGGGCAAGGTATTCATCCCAGACCCGCTGCAGGAACTCGGCTTGGTAAGACATGGGCTTCGGGGCCTTGTCGAAGCGTTTTACCAATTCCTCAGTATGGGCCTCGTCGCCCTTGATCCAGATCATCAGCGTCTGGCGCGACAGTTCGGACAGGACCTGGTCGTTCGGATCTTCGGGTTCGACCCACTCGCAGATAGAGCCACCGGTATCGCAGATAAAATGCGGATAGCTGTACAGGCGCTCGGCTCGGTCGATAAAATACTTGGTATCCAACAGGGCGTGAATCTCTGCCAGTCGGAACTGTTCCTGGCGAAGCCGGTATTCCGAGATTTCAAGTCCACCAAGCGCGGGATTGCCGGGTTTGCCCAGATAGGCGGAGACGGGGGTCAGGTTTTCGAACGTGATGTTCGATCCGATATAGATCGAATCCGATAGCAGAAGCTCGCGCAGAAAAGGCACTCTCATCGCTTCGGCCTTGGCGTTGTCGGCGATGTATTCGCCCATGTAGCGTGTCCCGATCCGGTAATCGATCGAGTAGTGGAACCAATCACCTGCATCCCGAAGAGTGTTCGAGACATAGGATTTCCCCAACCCGGACATACCGAAGAACAGTACTTTCTTTCGCGCAGCGTCGCGCCAGTCCTTTGCCGAGTTGTAGATCATGCGCCACCATCCCTTGTTTTGCATTAGCTAAATCGGGCTGATCGCGGCGTCAATTGTGCTGCTGTGTTCCGTATTAAAAAGAAGACGTGTAAATGGAAAAGCCCCACCATACCAAGGCGGGGCTTTCCGATGTGTTTGCTGCCGCTGGGATCAATCCAGGGCGTAAGTCACCTGAATACCAACGCTCCATGCACTGTTGCCGGTGAAAGTGGCGCGGTTGTCGGGACCGGTGCCGTTTGCCGTGGCATCACCGATGTCGGTATAGCGCACACCGCCGGAGATTTTAGCTTTCTCAAGCGAATAGGTGCCACCCAGACCGATGCTCCAGAAACCATCTGTCGGTCCGAGGTTGGAAACCGAATTCCCTTGCGAACTTTCGTAACCGAGAGTTACGGCACCCGAGAATTCGTCGGTGAACTGGTAGCCCAAACCAAGCGAGTAGGTCCAAGTTGCTTCTTCATAGTCGACGAGGTTTATACCTGTCAGGCCGGTATAAACGGGCGGTGCGTAAACGGTTTGTGGCCAGTCAACCCAGCGCACCGAGCCGAACAGCAATGTTTTAGGCGCGACACCTGTCTGGAAGTCCAGATTGACGGATTGAGGTGTTATGACTTCGGTCGATGAGTCAGCGCTTACACGACCTACAGTTGGGATGCCCGGTGGAAAGATGAATCCATTTATTACGTCGTTCGATTCAGTCTGTGAAAGATCGTGAGTAATCTTCGAGTTGTAAGTCAGAGCTACGCGCGCGGCGATATCCGGACGCTCCCAAGCGACGCCAACAACATATCCAAAGTCAATCTCTGCGTCTGTTTCAACACGGTATGCACCAGCTGTGGGCGTGGCACCTGCGCCAGCGATTGGTACTGAAACGCTTGCTTTCAGGCGCTGTGCCCTCACGCCACCAATTACGCTAAAACCATTGTCCAATTTGTAACGCAGCAGCGCTGTAATCGCGTCTGTATCAGCCTCGGCGCGAAGAACGTCGGTGGTGGTGCCGGGAAGACCCGCAAGCGCCAATACGTTCTGGGATAGCGGATAATCCGCCGAATAATCGATATCTGCACCGAAGGGCTGATCATAGACCAAGGCGAAGTCGAGTTTCTCTGTTAACGAAGTCTTGTAGGCCAGATGTGGCGTGAAGAAGCTGTTCGAGACATTGCCAGAGTCGACTTGTTGACCAAATGTAGGGCTGCCTGGAATCTGGTCTTCCATTGAGCCACTGACATCAGGCTTGGTATAGCCCAGTCGAAACTGAACGGCAGATCCTTCTTCAAACAGAATGTTAACGCCCTGACCGCTACGATCTAGGCCACCTGCCTGCACACTGGTTGCCCCGATGCACAACGCGCATGCGTGAAACAACGATCGTTTCATATACTTCTCCCTACACTGTCCTGCGGCCTGTAATGCTCATCCCATCAAACGCACCCGGCCTTGTTACCGGCTTTTACTGTCTTAAACTTTAAATTTTGGTCAATTGGTGACGGAACGTTACTCGGTTTGCGCACGCTGCACGGGTGTTGCGGATTTGTTACGATTTTCTGACCAGACGTTCAGGAAAATCCCCGCAAAGATGACTGCCGCACCCAGGAGCGTCCACTGGTCCAGCGGTTCATGATAAAGGATCATGCCCACTATCGCGATGGTCGGAAGGCGTGCAAAATCAAAGGGTACTACGATTGTTGCCGGAGCAATCGCGAGAGCATTGGTGATACAATAATGCGCAAATAGACCAGCCACGCCGACCAGCAGAAGAAACGGCGCTGTATTTACGCTAGGTAATGAGATCTGTCCGTCATAGGCCGATGCGATGAATCCAAGGCCCGCCTGAATCAGAGTCAGCCAAAACATGATGCAACCGATGCTCGCGAACCGAGTAAGGGTTTTCGTCGATATCGTCGTCAGAGCGAAGAACAAAGCGGACAATGCTGCGGCAATCACTCCTGGGCTGATCGAGGCCGCGCCAGGACGTGCCACAATGAGTATTCCGGCAAATCCGATTAGTGCTGAGGTCAACCGAAGCGCAGTCAACCTTTCTTTCAACAGCAATGGTGAGAGGAGTATCACCCAGATCGGTTGGGTAAACTCCAGCGCGAAGACCTGCGCAAGAGGAATGACCGTCACCGCATAGAACCAGAGGTTTTGCCCCGTAAAATGCAGTACATTTCGAACGCCATGCAAATCTAATCGCCGTGTCGAGACTTGATGCCATTTGCGCGATATAGTCAGAAAAAAAGCGACTATGCAGATCCCGACGAGGCTGCGATAGAACATGATCTCAAAAGTATCATGAGTTACGCTAAGTTCGCGTCCGGCAATTGCCATCGATGAAAACGAGGCGATTGCTCCGGTCATCCAGAGCGCGGCCTTGCCGATCTGCATTGAGTTGCTGCTCATGAAACTTGGTTTACGTCCCGACGTATGACAGGCCGACTTAATGGTGTTTCACGAGGCAACGCAACGAATAATAGCCGTGTCAGAATTTTTGTGCTTTGCGTGTGAGCGTTTATTCCCACTCGATGGTACCGGGCGGTTTCGAAGTGATGTCGTACGTGCATCGGTTGATGCCTTTGACTTCGTTGATGATGCGTGTTGCCGTTTCACCTAGGAACTCGTGACTGAACGGATAGTAATCAGCGGTCATGCCGTCGACCGATGTCACCGCGCGCAGTGCGCAGGCATAATCATATGTCCGTCCATCACCCATCACGCCGACTGTTCGCACCGGAAGAATGGCGACAAAGGCCTGCCAGATCTCGTCGTATAGCCCATGTTTGCGGATTTGATCGATATAGATAGCGTCGGCTTCGCGCAGAATGTCGAGCTTTTCGCGAGTGATTTCTCCAGGGCAACGGATTGCAAGGCCGGGGCCGGGGAAGGGGTGGCGACCGATGAAACTGTCGGGCAGACCCAACTCGCGACCCAAGGCGCGAACTTCATCCTTGAACAGTTCTCGCAGGGGTTCGACAAGCTTCAGGCCCATTTTCTCGGGCAACCCGCCCACATTGTGGTGCGATTTAATGGTGACCGAGGGACCACCAGAGAACGAAACGGATTCAATCACATCGGGATACAGGGTGCCTTGTGCCAGAAACTCGGCACCATCAATGGTGTCAGCGTGTTTCTGAAAAACATCGATGAACAGTTTGCCGATGATTTTCCGTTTGGTTTCAGGATCGCTTTGCCCGTCCAGCTCGCCCAGAAACAACTCGCTCTCGTCAGCATGAATCAGCTGGATATTGTAATTGTCGCGGAACATTCCGACGACCTCGGTCGCTTCGTTCTTGCGCAGCAGGCCATGGTCAACGAAGACACAAGTCAACTGATCACCGATTGCCTCGTGGATCAGGATTGCCGCGACCGAACTGTCGACGCCACCTGAGAGACCGCAAATGACTTTTTTGTCCCCGACCTGCTCGCGGATTTTCTCGATCATTTGCTCGCGATACGCGCCCATGGTCCAGTCGCCCGAGAATCCTGCCAGTTTGACGAAATTCTCATATAGTTTGGCCCCCTTGGGAGTGTGGTGCACTTCCGGGTGGAATTGCACGGCATAGAAATGACGCGACGGGTCTGCCGTTATGGCATAGGGCGCGTTGGGTGAGGTGCCAAAGACTTCAAAGCCCGGCGCGATTTCACTGACGTGGTCACCGTGGCTCATCCAGACCTGCTCATCACCCTCTGCGAACCAGCCATCAAGAATGTCCAACTGGTTCTGAGGCGTCACGAAAGCACGCCCGAATTCGGCGGTGCCGTGACCGCTTTCGACCTGGCCGCCCAGTTGCTGCATCATCACCTGCTGGCCATAGCAGATGCCTAGGATTGGCACGCCATAGTCAAAAATTTCCTGTGGCGCACGGGGCGATCCCTCTCGTGTAACGCTGTCCGGACCGCCCGAGAAAATGACAGCTTTGGGGGCCATCTGTCGGACAAAGTCCATCGTGACGTTCTGATAAGGATGAATTTCGCAATAGACATTCAGTTCGCGCAGGCGACGGGCGATTAGCTGCGTCACCTGGCTGCCGAAGTCGATGATCAGAAGGCGGTCGTGGGATGCTTGGGTCATGACTGGCTATTAGGTCGCAAGCCTTGCTTGTGCAAGCGCAATGACGTCAATTGGTGGCGGAGGCACTCAGATGACTGACCTAATTCTCAGAACTGCGGAACCAGGCGACGTAAATGCGATAGAAACTTGTATTACAAGCGCCTACGCCGATGCGATCAGAAAAATTGCCGATATCCCGGATGTGGCAAGCGGAATCGAGGGCGATATTGCGAACCGAAATGTCCTTGTCGCAGAAGAAGGTGGGCAACTTTTGGGTGTCATTATTTATGGTCTGAAGTCTGGCGTGATGATGGTCTTCAATCTTGCCGTTGTGCCGCAAGCTCAGGGGCGGGGACTCGCAAGAAAATTGCTTGCTGCTGCTGAAGCCGATGCGCTGACGGCGGGGTTGTCTATGCTTTGCCTAAGAACGCATCGACTTATGGGAGCAACCCGCGCCATGTATACACATCTTGGCTGGCAAGAAGTCGAGGTGACCGGGAACTCGGTCATGATGCGGAAGAGCGTGACGTGACGTGCAAATGTGTCTGAAATAGCGATGCTGCCAGTTCATGTCGCTTTTACCTCTATTGCGCCGTAAACTACCTCTGGCATCGTGGTTCGTTGATGTAACACACTTGTCGAACCAACCAATAAACGGGATTTTCTCATGACAGAGGCAAGCACCCGGCGCAGAGCACGAGGTGGCGGTGGCGCCGCCCGCCGGGCCGAGCGCACGGCGGTAAAGATCGAAACCGCAAAATATATCGAACGTAACATTCCCAATTTCGAAGTCCTCAATGAAGAAGCGCTTGAGATCATCGAAACCAACGCGGAAACTGTGTTGGCCGAGATCGGTGTCAATTTTGTTGACAATCCGGCGGCATTGGTACGTTGGCGCGAGGCTGGTGCCGATGTCGATGGTGAACGCGTGCGTCTGCCGCGCGGACTGGCGCGTGAATTGATCAAATCCGCACCCAGCGAATTTACTCAACATGCGCGCAACCCTGAGAAATCAGTCGTCATTGGCGGTCGGAATCTTGTTCTGGCCCCGGTATATGGCCCTCCGTTCGTGCGTGATGCGCAAGGCGGCCGTCGCTATGCGACCATGGACGATTTTAACAAGTTCGTGAAATTGGCCTATATGTCCAAATGGCTGCACCACTCGGGCGGCACCGTGTGTGAGCCGACGGATATTCCGGTGAACAAGCGTCACCTGGACATGTTGATGGCCCACATGACCTTGTCGGACAAACCGTTCATGGGCTCGGTCACCGATCCTTCGCGAGCGCAGGATTCGGTCGAAATGTGCGAAATTCTGTTCGGCAAAGAGTTCGTGCAGAACAACACGGTTATGACCTCGCTAACCAACATCAATTCGCCGATGACATTTGACGATGTGATGATGGGTTCGCTTGAGATTTACGCTGCTAACAACCAAGCCTGCATTATCTCGCCCTTCATCGTCGGTGGCGCAATGGCACCGGTATCGGTCGCTGGTACGCTGACGCAGGTACTTGCAGAAGTTATGGCCGGGGTCGCATATAGCCAAATCATCCGTCCGGGGGCTCCGGCGATTTTTGGGGCTTTTGTTTCATCGATCGACATGAACTCGGGCGCGCCGACTTTTGGTACTCCTGAAGCATCTCACGTGACCTATGGTGCGGGTCAGCTAGCGCGTCGCTTGGGGCTGCCGTTCCGGTCTGCAGGTTCTTTCTGCGGCTCGAAGCTGCCCGATGCGCAGGCGGCATACGAGACCGCAAATTCACTGAATATGGGTCTAATGTCAGGCGTGAACTTCATGTTGCACTCATGTGGCTGGCTTGAGGGCGGTCTGGTTGCCGACTTCGAGAAGTTCGTCATGGATGCCGATCAGTTGGGTGTTCTCCACGGTCTGGCCAAAGGCGTCGCATATGACGAAAATGCTCAGGCCATGGATGCGATCCGCGAAGTTGGTCCGGGCGGGCACTACCTTGGGTGCGCCCATACGCAGGCAAACTTCAAGGAAGCGTTTTGGAAAACCGATTTGCTGGACTACAAGCCGTTCGAAACCTGGGAAGAAGAAGGCGCGCGTGACACACGGACGCTGGCATCGGCACGGGTTGAACATCTTTTGGCCAATTATCAGCAGCCACAACTTGATCCTGAGATTAATGCGGCACTGGACGCATACGTTGCCGAAAAGAAAGCATCCATGCCGGATGCCTTCACCTAATCACTGAAATTGCGCGGCGCGACTGGTTTGATACAGTTGCGCCTCGCCATTCAATGCGATCAGCAAATCCAGATGACGCACCAAAGAATAGGCCGCGTCTTCTTCTATCCGCTGTGCATTCACTTCGCGTTCCAGCTCTAGCAGGCACATCAACGCAGCGCCTGTTCCCGGAATCGATCCGTAACCCAGAAGACGTTGCAGATGACGATCGCGATTATAGTCCTGCGCCCCGATTTTGGTAGCACGGGCCAGCAGTCGCGGGCGGCGGAGTGAAGTAATCAAGGTCATCAGGTCCTGCACGGCAGCATCCTTTTCGTTCAGTTTCGCTGTCTGAAATGTGACACAACCTGAGCGGGTGTTGCTTTGTTGTGGTTCGCCCCGAACTATGGTTTCACCACTGTTTATCTTTTTGAATCAATTCTGCTCTGAGCCGTCTGTGATTAACGAACGAGTAACGAAAGCACCTCTAGTTATATT
This sequence comes from Ruegeria sp. AA3, assembly GCF_056542905.1. NCBI lineage: Bacteria > Pseudomonadati > Pseudomonadota > Alphaproteobacteria > Rhodobacterales > Roseobacteraceae > Ruegeria > Ruegeria sp. AA3. Next base: position 318,201 of record NZ_JBQGAQ010000001.1, read on the forward strand.
TGGTTAACTAAGAATCCGACGGCTAAAACTGTCAGTTTGTTTTGTCGACAAGGGCGAAGAAATATGGAAAACAGCGCGGCTTTCACCGTTCCGGCATGGGTTCCCGAAGGAGCACAACGATATCTTGACCATACAGAATCTGGGCGGTCGATACGGGATATCGCGCGGTCGGCTGGATGCCATGCCTCGACCATATTGCGACAGATCCGCAGGGTCGAGATGCGTCGCGATGATCCTCTGGTGGACGCCGCGCTACAATCACTGGCCCAATCGCATTTTTCACCCACGGAATTCAAAAAACCTGCGTTTGCAGTCGTAATATCTGGAGAGAACCGACCAGAAACTCAAAACGCAGAGTTTGAACGAGAGGCGTTGCGTGTTCTGAGACGTTTGTGTGAATCCGGTGCTGTGCTTGCAGTGGCCGAAGACCTGGATAAGGCCGTAGTGGTTCGGGACAACGGTGAAGGTGGGACAACCAAAACAGCAGTTGTGGATTGCCGAACAGCGCAGGCGCTGGCGTTAAATGACTGGATATCGTGCGATAATCCCGGTCGGATTTCACGATATCGTATTTCAAGTGCAGGACGCTCGGCATTGAGTCACTTGATTGCCGAAGTGGAAAACCGGGCGCGCACTCAGAATGAATTTGGCATGGCCGAATCTCAGACTTCATTCACGCCCGCAAACTCGGGTACATGTACCTCAAATCAACCCAAGGTTCGTTATAACACGGTCGAAAGCCCCCTGATCGCATTGGCGCGGCGACGGGACAAGAGCGGTAAACCGTTCCTTGATGAGACATTGATCGGCGCGGGTGAGCGTTTGCGTGAGGATTTTGAACTTGCACAGATAGGCCCTCAGATCACGCAGAACTGGGATCGCTTTCTGACCTGTGGAGGGCGTGGAGATTTCGTTTCAGATGCCCATATTGGGCAAGGCCATTCCAGTGCCAAGGACCGTGTGACAAAGGCGCTTTCAGATTTAGGGCCGGGTTTGAGCGACGTTGCCTTGCGTTGTTGCTGCTACCTTGAAGGGTTGGAGTTGGCGGAAAAGCGCATGGGCTGGTCGGCGCGATCGGGCAAGATCGTTCTGCGTATCGCTTTGCAGCGGCTAAAGCGACACTATCAGGATCAGGCCGAGCAAGACCGCATGATCGGCTGATGACCTATTAGGCTGGTCTTGAGTAACGGGCTGCAAATGATAGTCAGTGACTATGAATTTTACCATTCGACAATTGCAGTATTTCCGGGCTGTCGCGGAACAACGAAACTTTGGTCGTGGTGCGCAGGTCTGCAATGTATCGCAGCCTGCGCTGTCAGTTCAGATCAAGGCGCTGGAAGACGCGATGGGCGGGCCACTGTTTGAACGGCAGGCGCGGGATATTTTGCTGACCCCACTTGGGCGAGATGTTCTGGAATACACACAGGATGTACTGAATGCGGCAACGCGTTTGGATCAATTCGCGCGTGATCATTCTGGTGGGCATCGTTCCCTATCGATTGGAATAATTCCGACCGTTGCCCCGTACCTTCTGCCGGGGGTGCTGGCTGGGTTGCGCGCGTCAGATGTCTCGTTAAAAGTGCAAATACGCGAGGCCCGGACTGAGCGACTTCTTTCAATGCTGCGCTCAGGTGAAATTGATGCGGCTATTCTGGCGCTTCCGCTGGGCAGCGAAGCCTTCCACGAAGAACCATTATTCGAAGACCGCTTTTTGCTTGCAGGAAGTCAAGCCCGGCTGGACCGGTTGACAATCAGCCCCGACGCGTTGCGGCCGGTGGACCTTAAGACGGCTCAGTTGATGCTGCTTGAAGACGGGCATTGCTTGACTGATCAGGCGCTTGAAGTTTGCGGGCAGGATCGCACCAGCGGTCAGATAAATATGGGTGCGTCATCGCTTGCGACATTGTCTCGGTTGGTCGCGGAAGGCTTCGGTATGACCTTGATGCCAGAACTCGCAGCACAGGCCGAGACAGATGCAGTGCCTGGCCTGCGGTTGCTTCGGTTTGGCGCCCCGCAACCAGCCAGAACCATCGGTTTGGTGCGTCGCGTGTCTACTGGTGCGGAGGAGTGGTTCAATCGGTTGGCACAGGTGATCCGTGAGGTTGGGGAAGACGTGGTCTCGGGAACCCGTACCTGACAAAAAAGGCTCGCCGATATGGCGAGCCTGTTAGCGGTTTAACTGATCGGATTATGCCAGCGCTGGTTCGCGTGCCTCGTCCAGATGTTTCATCAGATTCTCTGGCGACGACACGTCATAAGGGTCTTCGGGGCAGTTATCCATCAGGCCGGGCTCTTCAAACCATGCCTCAACCACACCGTCATTGACGATGGCCGCATAGCGCCACGAGCGCATACCAAAGCCCAGATTGTCCTTATCGACCAACATACCCATCTTGCGGGTGAATTCTCCGGATCCGTCAGGAATGACTTTGACATTTTCCAGACCCTGATCCGCAGCCCATTTGTTCATGACAAAGCTGTCGTTGACGGACATGCAGTAGATTGCGTCGACGCCTTTGGCTGCGAAATCAGCATGACCTTTTTCAAAACCGGGCAACTGATAGGTCGAGCAGGTCGGGGTGAACGCACCCGGCAGCGAGAACAGGATGACGCGCTTGCCTGCAAAATAATCTGCGGTTGTCTTGTCTTCCCAGCGGAAGGGATTGGGGCCTTCGATTGCCTCGTCGCGGACGCGGGTGTGGAAAGTTACGTCAGGCAGTTTTGCACCGGTTTTCATCATCAAACTCCTGTGATTCACATGTGATTAACGTGAGGGTTAGAACGATTCCAGAGCGGCTTCAACATTAGATATGCTGCACTTGCGATATATCTTATTCGCAGGCCATTTGACTGAAAACAGGTAATAATATGTAGCTGATTTGAGACTTTTGCTGCAGTCGCGAATGCGGTCTGCATAGCGGCTATGCGCCGCTGGTGTAACCAACAAAGTCAGTTTATGTTAAGCACCAAGCAAATTGACCCGAAGTCAGGAAATCCAGCCGTGCGTGATCTGAAAATACCCGAACAAAGACACCCCGAAAAAGCGCATCGGCCAGATAATGCAGCGCCGCGCAAACCTGCGTGGATTCGTGTCAAAGCGCCAGGTGGCAAAGGGTATGCTGAAACGCACAAGATCATGCGTGACAACAATCTGGTCACCGTCTGCGAAGAGGCCGGATGCCCGAACGTGGGCGAATGCTGGAGCCAGGGCCACGCCACCATGATGATCATGGGTGAGATTTGTACGCGTGGTTGTACCTTCTGCAATATTGCGACGGGTAAGCCGGATACGCTGGATGCGTTCGAGCCAGGGCGCGTGGCGCACGCGGTGCAAAAGCTGGGCTTGAATCATGTTGTTATCACGTCGGTTGACCGGGATGACCTGCTGGATGGCGGCGCAGATCACTTTGCTCAGACCATCCGCGCGGTGCGACACCGGTCACCCAAGACAACGATCGAGATTCTAACGCCGGATTTCCTGAAATGTGATCCTTCGGTTCTAGAGGTCGTCGTCGAAGCCAAGCCGGATGTGTTCAACCACAACCTCGAAACAGTACCAGGGCTATACCCTGAAGTTCGTCCCGGTGCGCGTTATTTCCATTCATTGCGCTTGCTGCAGCGGGTGAAAGAGATGGATCCGTCGATTTTCACCAAATCCGGCATCATGGTCGGGCTGGGTGAGGACGAGCAACAGGTCCGTCAGGTCATGGATGACATGCGCGCAGCAGATATCGATTTTCTGACAATTGGCCAGTATCTGCAGCCAACGCCCAAGCACCATGGCATTGATCGTTTTGTCACACCCGAAGAATTCGCGGCCTATGAAAAGGCTGCTTTTGGCAAGGGCTTCCTGATGGTTTCGGCAACCCCATTGACCCGGTCGTCATACCATGCGGGTGATGATTTTGCTCGCTTGCGTGAGGCCCGGCAAAAGAAGTTGAATCAGGTGTGAAACCCGAGCTTCAATCCTGGCTCACTGAAAAACGCCATGAGCTGCATCAGGTCCCGGAGATTTCGGGCGAGGAGCGCGGAACCGCCGCAAGTATTTCCAATCTTCTGCTGGCTTGCGGCCCCGATGCGGTTTTGACCGGAATCGGTGGTCATGGCGTTGCGGCAGTCTATGAAAGCGGCCAGCCGGGGCCAACGATAGGTATCCGATGCGAATTGGATGGTTTGCCGATCCAGGAAATATCTAGCGCGCGATACGCGTCGCAACATCCGGGCAAGGGGCATCTGTGTGGGCATGATGGTCACATGGCAATGGTTTTGGGTGTGGCCTTCGTTCTTGGTGATAAGCGCCCAGCAAAAGGGTGTGTCGTTCTGATTTTTCAACCTGCTGAGGAAACTGGGCAGGGTGCTATAGCCTTTCGCGCCGACCCCAAGTTCGCCAATATTGCACCGGATTACGTATATTCTCTGCACAATCTTCCGGGTTTGGAATTGGGGGCGGTCGAGCTGTGCTCCGGTCCAGCCAATTGCGCCTCCCGCGGGATGCGGATCGTGCTGACAGGCAAAACTTCGCATGCAGCCGCACCGCAAGACGGGCTTTCACCGGCTGGAGCCTTGGCTGAGCTTATACCTGCATTAGCCGCATTGGGACACGGAGGGGTGCTGGATGCAGATTACGCTCTGACCACTGTAACCCATGCGCGACTGGGTGAGACCACGTTCGGGGTCGCACCTGGCATGGCCGAGCTTTGGGTTACTCTGCGGACGGTATCAGATACGCGAATGACCGGTTTGATCCGCGAGGCGGAGCGGCTTGTGAGCACAAGCGCTCAAGCGCATGGGCTGGGTGTCGAAATCAGCTATGACGATGTGTTTGAGGCTTGTGTAAATACGGATGAAGCCGTGCAAATTCTGTCAGAGGCTTGCCAAACACGCGATATACCCTGCAAACTGGTGCCGACGCCACAGCGGTTCTCGGAAGATTTCGGGCAGTTCGGCAAAGGCGCGAAAACTGCGATGTTCTGGCTTGGAGCAGGCCGGGATCATCCGCAACTGCACAACCCCGACTATGATTTCCCGGATGCTCTGATCCCGATCGGGACCGACATATTTCTTGCAGCGATCGAACAAACGCTCAAGGCTTGAGCTTTCTGGGCTGGCTTTCTGCCCATTCGGGCCACCAGCCCATATATTCAACGCCGGCAACCAAAAGACAGACAAGGATTGCGCCGAACACCAGTTTCACCCGCCCTTCCGAGGGCGGATTTCGCCCCCATTGCGACATGCGAAGGAAGTGGCGCAAATTCATCAATCCTGATCTTCGACAAATCGAACCTTGCCAATAAACGGCAAATTGCGATTTCGTTGCGCATAGTCGATCCCATAGCCCACGACAAATTCATCAGGGATTTCGAACCCGATCCAATCCGAGCGGAAATCGACCTCGCGCCGGCTGGGTTTGTCCAGAAGGGCGATGGATTTCAACCGGTGTGGTTTACGGGTGCGGAGCAGCTTGGAGACGTGGTTCAGGGTATGGCCGGTGTCCACGATATCCTCGACCACCAGCACATCACGCCCTTCAATTGCGCCGCGTAAGTCTTTGAGAATGCGAACTTCCCGGCTGCTTTCCATCGAATCTCCGTAGGACGATGCCTCAAGAAAATCGACCTCGATGGGCAGGTCTAGCTCACGCACCAGGTCAGCGATAAAGACGAAACTACCCCGCAGCAGGCCGACAACGACCAGTTTATCGGTGCCGCCGAACTCAGCCGTGATTTCGCGGCAAAGCTCTTCGATCCGGGCGGCAATTGCCTTGGCCGAGATCATCTCATCTATCACATATGCGCGTTGGCTCATCGCTGCCCCCTTGATCTTTGGCGCGCAACATACGAAATCACGCGCCATTGTCACCAGTTAATCCCGGATATCATGCCAACCCACTCCGAGACCCGCCCGCTGCCTTACACCGCTCAGCAGATGTATGATCTGGTCGCGGATGTTGCAAAATACCCTGAGTTTTTGCCCTGGTGCGCCGCGGCCCGTATCCGTCGGACCTATACCGCGGGCGAAGGCAAGGTGATGGAAGCGGATCTTGTTATTTCATTCAAGGTGTTCCGCGAACGCTTTGGCAGCCGGGTTACGTTGTTTGATGCTCATAAACGGATCGATACTGAGTATCTGGACGGTCCGTTCAAATACATGCGTTCCGATTGGGAGTTCGAAGATACGGATGACGGCTGCAACGTCTCGTTTCACGTTGACTTCGAGTTCAAAAATGCGGTCCTGCAAGGGATCATTGGTGTCGTGTTCAACGAGGCCATGCACCGTATCGTGCGCGCATTCGAACAACGTGCTGCCGTCCTCTACGGCTAAGGCTTTACGCGCGTGACGCGCGCGCTAGACTGCGCGCCATGACCGATCTCACATCCGCCCTTGCCGAATTCGCCGCTGGTCCTGTGTCGACCACTTCACAGGCTCGAATCGTGACTTCGCTTTCCGCGTTGGATTGGCTCGCCGTGGGGCGGGCGGGTGCGGAAGAGCCTGTTTCCCGCATCGTCCGCCAGATGGTTTTTTCCGAAAGCGGTTCAGCACAAGCACGCCTATTCGGGGGTGGTGAAGCCCCTTTACGCGCTGCGGCGCTGGTGAATGGTACCGTTTCCCACGCGCTTGATTACGATGACACCCATTTTGCCCATATCGGTCATCCATCGGTTGCTGTATTTCCGGCAGCCCTTGCGCTTGCGGCGTGGGAGGATCGACCGCTCGTCGATTTGCTCGAAGCAGCGCTTGTTGGGATGGAATTGTCGATCCGCGTTGGACTGTGGTTGGGCCGCGGTCACTATCAGGCAGGCTTTCACCAGACCGCCACGGCGGGCGCGTTTGGGGCTGCCGTAGCTGCGGGGCGCATTATGTCCTTCGATGCCAAGCAGATGCGTGATCTGTTGGGGCTGACCGCAACAAGAGCATCCGGACAGAAGTCACAGTTCGGAACCATGGGCAAACCCTATAATGCCGGGCTTGCGGCCTCGAATGGCGTTGAGGCGGCTCAGTTGATCCGCAATGGATTTCAACCCGGTTCTGACGCGTTGGAAGGTCCGTTTGGGTTTGGGGCGACACATCTGGGGGCAGACGATATCAATGCAGCGCTCGATGGGTTGGGTGATGAATGGTTGTTCGAAAACGTAAGCCACAAGTTCCACGCCTGCTGCCATGGCCTGCACGCGGCGCTTGAGGCCGCGCGCGATCTTGACATTGCCGAACCAGAGGTGGCCGAGATTAGGGTTAAAGCGCACCCCCGCTGGATGAGCGTTTGCAATCAACTGCAGCCGACTAGCGGATTGGGTGCGAAGTTTTCTTATCGCACAGTGATCGCAATGCAATCGATGGGGTACGATACAGCACTACCGGGCAGCTATACTGCCAAGATTTGTGCGGATCCGAGGCTTCAATCCCTGCGGGATCGGATTACGGTAGAGGCAGATGAAAGCTTGTCCGAGACCCAAGCTCATCTGTCCCTCTTGCGCCGCGATGGCGCCCGCCGCGAGGCCAAACATGATCTGCTCGCCCCTATGTCACTTTCGGACCGCGAAGATCGGGTTAGGGACAAAGCATCAAAACTGATCGGTGGGGATGAAGCAGATGCGATCTGGTCGATGCTGCGCACCGGTGGGCGCGCAGCGGATTTGGCAGATAGACTAAATGATTAGGCGACTCGCCAGTGCAGTGGGAAGCCGGGATCGAAAACTGTGACAGGACCGTCCGCGCATTCGATTTTGGCGGGATAGACAACCTCATCGCCCTTTGTCAGCGTGATGGTCTCTTCGTTCACCGGCAGGCGATAAAAGGCCGGGCCGTTAAGGGAGGTAAACGCTTCCAGTTTGTACAACGCATCAGCGCGCTCGAACATTTCAGCCAGCAGTGACATCGTATTTGTCGCAGTGAAACAACCAGCACAGCCACAGGCCATTTCCTTGTTCGCATCCGTGTGCGGCGCGCTGTCAGTGCCAAGGAAGAAACGCGCATCACCCGAGGTTGCGGCGGTCAACAGCGCCAGCCGATGCTCTTCGCGTTTGGCGACTGGCAGGCAGTAATAGTGCGGCTTGATGCCACCAACCAAGATATGGTTGCGATTGATGATCAGGTGGTGCGTCGTAATCGTCGCACCCAGATCTTTCTCGTTCGCCTTGACGTAATCCACGCCGTTTGACGTCGTGATGTGCTCCATCACCACCCGCAGCCCGGGTGTTGTTTTGCGAATCGGATCAAGAACGCGGTCGATGAATACGGCCTCGCGATCGAAGATATCGATCTCTGCTTCCGTGACTTCGCCGTGAACACACAGCGGTAGACCGATCTCGGCCATCTTCTCCAGCACCGGGCGCACCTTGTCGAAATCGCGAACGCCAGAAGACGAGTTGGTTGTTGCCCCAGCCGGGTAAAGCTTGACCGCCTTGACCAATCCGCTGGTATGCGCGGCGGCCACATCTGCCGGGTCCGTGTCTTCGGTCAGGTAGAGCGTCATCAGCGGCTCAAACGCCATATCCTCAGGCAGCGCTGCCAGGATGCGATCCCGATAAGCTGCTGCATCGTCACCCTTCACAACGGGCGGAACCAGATTTGGCATGATGATGGCACGGGCAAAATGGCGCGCGGTTTCAGGCAGGACGGCTTGCAGCATTGCGCCATCGCGCAGATGCAGATGCCAGTCATCGGGGCGGCGGATCGTCAGGGAATGGGTCATGGCCCCCGGCTAGCACAGCCGCTTGGGTGGTGAAAGACCCTGTTGCCCTTGCCGGTGAGGCAGATCGTCGTAAGTCTCTGACGGATGGTGGTCTTGACCTCTGGTTGTGGTCGTGACCTGTTGGGGCCGAGAAAAAAGGGGATCTCATGACACAGCCGAATTCCATCGATGCCGTACAGGACCTTTTGGGCTCTGAGGGTTATGTCTGTGGCCGGGCTTTGGCGACGGTTGTGTTTCTTTCGCTGAAACTTGGCCGGCCTCTGTTTCTGGAAGGTGAGGCGGGCGTCGGCAAAACCGAAATTGCCAAAGCGTTGGCCGCGGGATTGGGGCGTCGCTTGATCCGGTTGCAGTGTTACGAGGGCCTTGATGCCTCCTCCGCTGTGTATGAATGGAATTTCCCTGCTCAGATGGTGGCGATCCGTACCGCCGAAGCGTCGGGCGCTGCGGATCGGGGCGCGCTACAGACCGAGTTGTTTTCGGACGACTATCTGATCGAACGCCCGTTGCTACAGGCCATGCGACCGGATGAAAACGGGGCGCCGGTGTTGCTGATTGACGAATTGGACCGGACCGACGAACCATTTGAGGCTTTCTTGCTGGAGGCGCTTAGTGACTTTCAGGTAACGATCCCTGAGTTAGGTACTGTCAAAGCGCCTGAACCGCCGATCGTGATCGTCACCTCGAACCGCACGCGAGAGGTGCACGACGCGCTGAAACGCCGTTGCCTCTATCACTGGGTGGATTATCCGGACTTTGATCGAGAGATCGAAATCCTGCACGCCCGAGCGCCTGAAGCGGCTGAGGCGCTGAGCCGCGAGGTTGTCGCCTTTGTTCAGCGCCTACGTACTGAAGATTTGTTCAAGAAACCGGGGGTGGCCGAGACCATCGATTGGGCTAAATGTCTGCTGGCGCTGGACGTCATCAACCTCAGCCCCGAGGTGATTGGCGATACGTTGGGTGCGATCCTGAAATACCAGGACGACATCCAAAAGCTGCAAGGGTCCGAGGCCAAGCGCATTCTCGATCAGGCCAAGGCCGACCTCGAACCGGCCTGATGCTTCATCCGCTTGCAAATATTTCGGGGGTGTGATGGCCGAACAACTCCCACTCGATATCCCGGACAACCCCAAGCTGGCCCAGAACATCACCCATTTTGCGCGCGCATTGCGTAAGGCCGGGCTGCCGATTGGAACCGGAAGAGTGGTTGATGCGATCCGTGCAGTGCAGGCTGCGGGTTTCACCGAGAAAAAAGATTTCTACTGGACGCTACATGCGTGTTTCGTGAGCCGGCCTGAACACCGCACGGTTTTTGCGCAGGTCTTTCGCCTGTATTGGCGCGATCCGCGCTATCTCGAACATATGATGTCCATGATGCTGCCCGCCATTCGCGGTGTGCAGGAGGAGCGCAAAGCGGATGCGGCTGAAAAGCGCGCGGCTGAGGCGTTATTGGATGGCGTCGAACGCGACTTGCCGGAAACGACGGAGCAGGAAGAAGGAAGTGAGATCGAGATCGACGCGACCCAAACCGCGTCCTCCGAAGAACGCTTGCGCAACCTCGATTTCGAACAGATGAGCACATCCGAGATCGCCCAGGCCAAACGCATGCTGTCGCGCCTGAACCTACCGGTCAAACCCATCGAGTCTCGGCGTGGTCAGGCCAGTCATCTCGGTCACCGCATCGATCGCGCACGCACCCTGAGGTCAGCCATGCGGCAGGGTGGCGAGCTACGCGATATCGCGCGCCTGCAACCAAAACCTCGCTGGCCGAATTTGGTAGCGCTCTGCGACATTTCCGGATCGATGAGCCAGTACAGTCGGATCATTCTGCACTTTCTTCACGCGGTTTCGAATGCCAAAGGCGCAGGTTGGGCCAAAGTGCACGCATTCACATTTGGCACACGCCTGACCAACATCACCCGCCATCTGCATCAACGTGATGTCGATGCAGCTCTGGCCGCTGCCGGGGCCGAGGCACAGGACTGGGAAGGCGGCACACGGATCGGAGAATGCCTGCATCAGTTCAACCGCGACTGGTCGCGGCGCGTCATGGGGCAGGGGGCGGTCGTGTTGTTGATCACCGACGGTTTGGAACGGGGCGATCCCGAGATGCTGGAAAAGGAAATCGAGCGTTTGCACCTGTCGTCGCGACGCTTGATCTGGCTGAACCCATTGCTGCGCTGGGATGGGTTCGCGCCAAAGGCTAAGGGCGTTGCGACAATGCTTCCACATGTCGACAGCTTCCGCGCCGGGCATTCGATTGCGTCGCTGGAAGATCTGGCCACCGTGATATCTCAGCCTGACGATCAGGGTCAGAAAGCGCGGCTGATGGCCGCGCTTTCTGACTAGATATTAAGACAGTTGTTCTTCATTGCACTTTCGCGCCATTTCCATGGCTTTGTAAGTGCCGGTCAGATCAACTGTGAAGGCGAACTCTTTTTCCGGGAACACGACCATCACCTTCTTTTTGGCAAGGTCATCTGCGAACTGAGGATCGTCTGACAGAACATACCCGCCTGAATAGCCCTTGGTGATATTCCCTTTCATGCCAGTGGCCTCACCAACATAAATGTTGTCTCCGATGAGGATGGCGACGGCTTCTTTCTCGCCCTTCTTGATATTGGTTTTGGCTTTGGTGAAAACGCCCACATAGCCGACACCGCGATCTTCGGTCAGCCCCATCTGCACGACATTTTCCGAGTCATCGACCGCTTCGATCAGGCAGGATTTCTTGTCTTGATCGATGAAGACTTTCCAGCCTTCGACCTCACCGTACTTCAAAAATGTATCAGCCCATCCGGCGCTGGCAGCCATCATGCCAAGCGCCGTTCCCAGTGTAAGAATACGTTTCAACTGTTCGTCTCCGCTTTGAAATATGCAGGGGTGATTTCGGGAAGTACCCGAAACTGCGTCCAAGCTAGAGTGCAGTCAGATGACAATCAATCTTTTATGAATATGAGTTCAAAACCGGCCTGTTAGCGCCGGAAACTTAAACCTCGGACCGCTTTTCATTGTTGTAAAGCTGACTATGTTGAAGCCGAGCACGGTCGGAGGTCTCAATGGAACGATTCGATAGCAGCCCGGAAACCGCATTGGAATGGTATCGCGCCGGTAAGGGTGCGGCTCTGGCGACTGTAGTCGAGACCTGGGGCAGCGCACCACGCCGTGTCGGTGCGCAGCTCGTTATTGCAGGCGACGGTCGGATCGAAGGTTCGGTTTCAGGCGGCTGCGTAGAGGGCGCAGTGATTGTCGAGGCGTTGGAGGCCATCGAAGAAGGTGAGGCCCGGCTGCTGGAATTTGGGGTCAGCGATGATGACGCATTTGCCGTCGGATTGGCCTGCGGTGGGACGATCAGGGTTCTCGTCGAACCGGTTGGAAAAGTCCTGCCCGAACCGATGTTGGCTGAACTGGTCGCCGCACGGGCGCGGCGTGAACCTTTGGCGTATGAGGTAAACACTGAAACCGGCCACCGAGCATTGCGTCGAAACGCCTATACCGAACGATTGCGCATGGATAGGTCTGGGTTCGAAGAAGACGGTCAAACCTTTGTTGCGGTTCACAATCCTCCTTTGCGATTGATCGTGGTAGGAGCTGTGCATATTGCCCAAGCACTTGTGCCGATGGCACGCCTCGCTGGCTACGATCCAGCGATTGTTGATCCACGCGAAGCTTTTGCCTCGGACGCCCGATTTCCCGGAGAGACCATCCTGACAGACTGGCCGGATGAGGCGGTGTCGAAACTGGGACTGGACACAAGAACGGCGCTTGTTCTGCTGACCCACGATCCCAAGCTAGACGACCCAGCGCTTCAGGCCGCATTGTCAGCCGATGTGTTTTACATCGGAGGACTTGGGTCCAAGCGCACCCACGCCAAGCGTATCGATCGGATGAAACGATCCGGGTTTACAGACGAGCAGATTTCACGGATTCACGGACCGATCGGGCTGGATATCGGTGCGGCCAGCCCTTCCGAGATCGCGGTGGCCATCCTTGCAGAAATGACAGCAGTTCTGCGGGGCAAGGCGTGAAGTTTGGTCCGGTAGCGGTTGCCGACGCCAGCGGCGCGATTCTGGCTCATTCCGTCAAGGCAGGTGACCGGAGGCTGCGCAAAGGTATCACGCTGACGCCCCAGCATATCGACGAATTAAAGCAGGCCGGTCTGACTGAGGTAACGGTCGCCAAGCTTGAGCTCGGCGATTGTCATGAGAATGAGGCGGCGGCAATGCTGTCTGCAGCCCTAGTGTCGGACCCTGCAAAGGCCAACCTGCGCGTGACCGACGCCTTCACAGGGCGGGTCAACTTGCTGGCCGATGGTCCGGGCGTGGCAATCTTGGACACTGATGCACTGCAAAACTTCAATCGGGTCAATCCGATGATCACGGTCGCAACCGTACCGCAGTACCAACAGATGACGGCAGGCAGCATGGTCGCGACGATCAAAGTCATCTCTTATGCGGTGCAGCAAACCGACGTTCGCCGTGCGGCCGAACAGGCGCAGAACTCCATTCGACTTTCGGTGCCGAAATACAAGAACGCCGGGCTCGTCATCACCGATATTGCAGGCGGGCCTTCGAACGAAAAAGGTATTGCCGCCATTCGTGGCCGGGTTGAGGCATTGGGGATGGACCTGTGCGACGTTAAAGTTGTTCCGCATCGACAGGGTGATTTAGCAGCCTCGCTAAAGTCCGTTCGCGGCGAGATCGTCATGATTCTGACCGGATCAGCCACGTCGGATGAAAATGATGTGGCACCGGCCTCTGTTCGAGAAGCCGGAGGCGCAGTCGACCGATTTGGCATGCCGGTTGATCCGGGAAACCTGTTGTTTCTGGGGTCTTTGGGTGATCGCCCAATCATCGGTCTGCCTGGATGCGCCCGTTCGCCTGCACTGAACGGGGCGGATTGGGTGCTGTCTCGAGTCGCTTGCGGGATCGAGACGACGGGTGCTGACATCGCAGCGATGGGTGTCGGAGGGCTACTGAAGGAAATCCCCACACGGCCGCAACCTCGCGCTGCCAAACAAAAGTGACGTAACGGCATTTTTGCCGTTTCGATCATACGCCTCATGATTAGTGAGATGAGCAAAGAAGTTGCGGAAAAATCGGGCAAATATTTTTGTTCTCAAACAAAATTTCCCGTGTTTAACTCGGGGCTAAGGAAAAACAATAAATTGGGAGGATCTCATGACACAGGTCTCAATGACCGTGAACGGGAAAGCCGTTAGTGGTGACGTTGAAGGCCGGACGCTGCTGTCCAGCTTTTTGCGTGATCATCTGTCGCTGACCGGAACACATGTCGGTTGTGACACAGCACAATGTGGTGCGTGCGTCGTGCATGTTAATGGTGAGGCGGTCAAATCCTGCAATATGCTGGCCCTGGAAGCGGATGGTGCCGATGTGGGTACGATCGAAGGGCAGGCTGCAGAAGATGGTTCGCTGAACGTCATTCAGCAGGCCTTTCAGGATCATCATGGGCTGCAATGCGGGTTTTGTACTCCTGGCATGGTGATGAGCGCTGCGGCACTGCTCAAGGATAATCCGCGCCCGACCGAAGGGGAAATCCGGAAGTACCTTGAGGGTAATCTGTGCCGGTGCACAGGCTATCACAACATCGTCAAGGCGATCATGGCCGCTTCGGGCCAGGACGTTTCCAGCATCGCCGCCGAGTAAGGCGGGTAAGAATTTTCGACGAAAATTCTTTTCCAGGGAGGAGAACAAGCAATGCCCAAAGACAGTGGCATCGGAGCCAGTTCCAAGCGGCGTGAAGACGTACGCTTTCTGACCGGAGCAGGCAATTACACCGACGACATCAACGTGCATGGCCAGGCCTATGTGCATTTTCTACGGTCCGACATCGCACATGGCCGGATCACCAATATCGACACATCTGCTGCCGAGGGCATGCCCGGTGTGGTGAAGGTTTTCACTGGCAAGGATTTTGAAGGCGTGGGCGGAATGCCCTGCGGCTGGGAAGTCACCGACCGGCACGGCGCCCCGATGCAGGAACCCCCGCACCCCATCCTGGCACAGGGTAAGGTCCGCCATGTAGGCGATCCGATTGCCGCCGTTGTGGCCGACAGCCTAGAGCAAGCCCGCGATGCAGCTGAGGCGATCGAGGTGGAGATCGAGGAACTGCCCGCGGTTCTGGATATGAAGGCTGCGGCGCAGGATGGCGCGACGCTTGTCCACGACGATCTGAAGAATAACATCTGCTATGACTGGCACTTGGGCGAAGAAGACAATGACAAGGTCAACGCGGTCTTTGCCGATGCGGCCCACGTCACCACGCTGGATCTGGTCAACAACCGACTGGTTGCCAACCCGATGGAGCCGCGCGTGGCCGTGGCCGAGTACAGCCGAGGCACGGATGAGTACACGCTCTACACCACGTCGCAGAACCCGCACGTGATCCGTTTGTTGATGTGCGCGTTTGTTCTGGGCCTGCCCGAGCACAAGGTGCGTGTGGTCGCCCCGGATGTGGGCGGCGGCTTTGGAACCAAGATTTTCCACTATGCGGAGGAGGCATTCTGCACCTTCGCTGCCAAGGTCTGCAATCGTCCCGTCAAGTGGACGTCCAGCCGGTCCGAGGCGTTCATGTCGGATGCCCATGGTCGCGACCATGTAACGACGATCGAGTTGGCGCTGGATGCGGAGAACAACTTCACCGGTTTGCGCACCAACACTCATGCCAATCTGGGTGCTTATCTATCGACCTTCTCCAGCTCGGTTCCGACCTGGTTGCACGGCACGCTGATGGCGGGGAACTACAAGACGCCAGTCATTCAGGTGAATGTGCGGGCGATGTTCACCAACACGGTGCCGGTGGATGCCTATCGCGGCGCGGGCCGGCCTGAGGCGACATTCCAGTTGGAGCGGGTCATCGACAAGGCCGCGCGAGAGTTGGGCGTTGATCCGATTGCGCTGCGTCGTCAGAACTTCATTACCCAATTCCCGTATGACACGCCGGTCGCGCTGACCTATGACACCGGGGATTATAACGGGACGATGGACAAGCTTGAGGCCGCGGCCGATCTATCTGGCTTTGCCGCTCGGCGGGCGCAGAGCGAGGCCAATGGCAAGCTTCGCGGTTTAGGTGTCAATTGTTATATCGAGGCCTGCGGTATCGCGCCATCAAACATCGTTGGCATGTTGGGGGCCCGGGCGGGTCTATATGATGCTGCCACGGTGCGCGTAAACGCCACCGGTTCGATCAGCGTCATGGTGGGCGCGCACAGCCACGGGCAGGGGCATGAGACGGCCTTCCCGCAGGTTGTGGCCGACATGATCGGTATCGATGAGGCGATGGTCGAGATTGTGCATGGCGATACCTCGAAGATCCCGTTCGGGATGGGCACATATGGCTCACGCTCGCTGGCGGTTTGTGGTTCGGCCATGGTCAAGGCGACTGAAAAGGTAATCGACAAGGCCAAGAAGATCGCGGCCCACCTTCTGGAAGCCTCCGAGGCCGATATCGAGCTGAAAGACGGACAGTTCAGCGTCGCGGGCACTGACAAGTCGGTGGCCTGGGGTGATGTGACACTGACGGCTTATGTGCCGCACAATTTCCCGCTGGAGGTTGAGCCGGGGCTGGAGGAGACCGCGTTTTATGACCCGGCCAACTTTACCTTCCCGGCCGGCGCCTATGCCTGCGAGGTCGAGGTGGACCCCGAGACCGGTCAGGTCAGCATCGAGAAGTTCACCGCAGCAGATGACTTTGGCAACATCGTGAACCCGATGATCGTGGATGGTCAGGTACATGGTGGTATTGGTCAGGGCATCGGTCAGGCGCTGCTGGAGAACTGCGCATATGACGAGAACGGCCAACTGCTGAGCGCGTCCTTCATGGACTACGCGATGCCTCGCGCGGATGATCTGCCATTCTATGAGGTCGACCATTCGAGCCAGACGCCGTGTACGCACAACCCGTTGGGTGTGAAGGGCTGTGGCGAGGCCGGAGCGATCGGTTCGCCACCTGCCGTTGTCAACGCGGTTTTGGATGCGCTGAATTCGGGTGGAAAGGCTGTTGATCACATTGACATGCCGATGAGCCCGTCGCGTGTTTGGACGGCAATGCATGGTTGAGAGGTTGGGGTGCGAGGGGCCAGCCCCTCGCGCTTCCCGAGATATTTATAGCCAGATGAAGGGCGGATCCGCGCCTTTCGGAAAGGAAAAACGAAATGTACAATTTCGAGTTTGAGAAGCCCTCGACCATTGCTGACGCGGTTGCCGCGTTGGCGGGTGAGGATGCGCAGGCGTTGGGGGGTGGTCAGACCCTGATCCCCACGTTGAAGCAACGATTGGCGGCGCCATCTACGCTGGTTTCGGTCAGCGGGATTGCCGAGATGAAGGGCGTCTGTGTCGAGGATGATGGTTCAGTTGCCATTGGTGGCGCCACGACCCATGCAAATGTAGCAGCGGACGCAGCGAGCAGCTATCCGGCGCTGGCGGCCTTGGCCGGTCAGATCGGAGATCCGGCGGTGCGTAATCGCGGCACCATTGGTGGTTCTGTCGCCAACAATGATCCGGCAGCCTGTTATCCGGCGGGAGTGCTGGGTTCAGGGGCGACCGTTGTCACTAATACGCGCCAGATTGCGGCGGATGACTTCTTTCAGGGCATGTTCACGACGGCTCTGGAGGAGGGTGAGATTATCACATCGGTGCGTTTCCCTGTGCCTCAGGCGGCGAGCTATCAGAAGTTTTTGCAACCCGCGTCTCGGTTTGCGTTGGTCGGGGTATATCTCGCCCGGTTTGCCGACGGCGTTCGGGTTGCGGTAACCGGTGCAAGCGAAGATGGAGTGTTCCGTTGGTCCGAGGCCGAGGAGGCCTTGAACAAAGAGTTCCGTACCGATGCTTTGATGGATCTGCACATCAATCCGATGAACATGATCGGAGATTTGCATGGCAGCAAAGAATACCGGGCGCATCTGGTCAGCGTAATGACAAAACGGGCCGTCGAAGCCTGCAGCTAAGCAGGTTCGCAGCCAAATCGATAAGCCCCGGTGAAAGCCGGGGCTTTACTTTTTTCTGACCCGAGGCGGCTTGGCCGGTAGCCAATATGCGCCAGTGTCCTCTCGGGCCGTCTGATACCGTTCGACGCGATCGCGTGCTGCCGACCCACCTGCAGCAAAAAGGTGACCGATCAGGCATTCAAGCACGGCCATGGCCCCGGAGAAGCTGGAAAAGTGATGTTGAGTGCGGGTGCTGACCGGCAGCACGACATCCGGGTCAACACCAGGTGCAATGACCTCGCTATCCGACAATAAGACGATCCGCATCCCGCGTTTACGCGCAAAACGCATGGATTGGATAGTGTCCGAGGAATAGGGATGAACGGTAATGGCGAACAAGCAGTCCGCTGCATCGGCCTCGAGCAGATCATCGACGGCTGACCCCATGTGCCGGGGGACCAATTGAAATCCGGGGTGTGCCATCCGACCGGCATAGTGAAAATAATAGGCCAAAGCATAGCTGGCTCGGGTTGCTGTGATATAGCAGCGTTTTGCTGACAACATGTGGTCCGTGACCTGCTTTACCAACGCGGGATCAGCCAGACGCAGGGAGCGGGTTACGACATTCAGCTCATTTTGTGCGAATCCTGCTTGAGCCGCGCTAAAGTCATCACCTGACCGCATGCGGCCCAACCAATCTTGGCCCAACCGATCCTCGCGATCGGTGACAAGGGTCTGCCGAAATGGTTTTCGAAAAGCCTCGAAACTGTCGAAGCCCAGACGGTACGCCAGACGCACGAGGACATTTGAGCTTACACCGATTTTCTCAGCCGTAACGCGAATCGGGTCGAGCCCAAAATCCCCGGGATGGTCGATGATGTATTTTGCTGCGGCCTGCATCTGTTGAGGCAGGGTTTCGATATCAGCGCGTAGCTGCTCGGTCAGTTGGGCTGGTTTGTTTTGCATTGTTATAGAAAAACAAATGTTATGGAGAAAGCAAATTGAAAACACTAGGGCTGCATATATTTCGGGATCAGATTAAACCGTTTGGAAATGTCAGAAGGTAGTTTGGGGATGTCGGCAAGCGAAGCCCTGCCTTACATATTGGTCGCGCCAAATGGAGCGCGCAGAGGGCACCGGGATCATCCTGCTTTGCCTGTCACAATGGAAGAAATCGTCGAAACGGCGAAAGCCTGCAGCCTGGCAGGTGCCAATGGATTGCATCTGCATGTCCGTGATCAGGCCGGTCAGCATTCTCTGGATGCAGGTTTGTATCGAGAGACGCTTGCGGAATTGCACCACGCTGTACCGCAGATGGACATCCAGATTACCACAGAGGCTGCCGGAATTTTTGACGTTCAGACCCAGTTCGATTGCTTGAAGAACGTCCAGCCGGATTGGGCTTCGATTTCGGTACGCGAGATTTCAAGGTCGCCGGAGCTTGCGCCAAGTGTTTATGCGCTGTGCGCTGAACAGGGGACGCGCGTTCAACACATTCTCTATGACGCTACCGACGTTGAGTTGTTGGTCCGCTGGCAGAAGGATGGAGTTGTCAAACCCCATCAGGTCGAACGTTTGCTTGTACTTGGCCGCTATTCGACAACGCAGGAATCGACATCGGAAGATCTGGATGCATTCCCGGCTACGACAGGCCCATGGATGGTCTGCGCCTTTGGCGGGCAAGAGCATGCGTGCCTGCAAAAAGCTGTACAGCTTGGTGGTGATGTGCGCGTGGGGTTTGAAAACAGTATTACGGGCTTTGATGGTCAGGCCTGGGCCGATAACGCCGCATCCGTTGCAGCTTTGATTGTTCTTTTGAAAAGGACTCCGAAATGAGTCACGTTTTTCCACGCCACACTAAGTCTGAATTGCCGGTTGCTGCAGGTGGTGAGGGTTGTTATCTGATTGATTCAACCGGTCGCCGCTATCTGGATTGTGGGGACGCAGCGGTTTCGTGTCTTGGTCATTCCAATGATACTGTGGTCAAAGCGGTGCAGCAGCAGGTAGAGCAGATCGCGTTTGCCCATACCGGCTTCATGACCTCGGAACCTGCTGAGGCGCTTGCTGATTTGTTGATTGAACATGCTCCGGGTGATTTGGACCGCGTGTATTTCGTGTCGGGCGGGTCCGAGGCGACCGAGGCTGCGATCAAGTTGGCCCGGCAGTACTATCTGGAATCAGGTCAGCCTCAGCGCCGTCATGTCATTGCACGTCGGCAAAGCTATCACGGTAATACACTGGGGGCACTGTCGGCGGGGGGCAACGAATGGCGACGGGCTCAGTTTGCGCCGATGCTGATCGAGATGACCCATATCGCACCCTGTTATGAATACGCTGAAAAGCCTGAGGGCGAGAGCAGCTACGACTACGGGCAGCGTGTGGCTAATGAATTGGAGGCCGAAATATTGCGTCTGGGGCCTGATACGGTGATGGCCTTCATGGCAGAACCCGTGGTCGGCGCGACTTTAGGGGCTGTTCCTGCGGTTGAAGGATATTTCAAACGTATTCGTGAGATTTGTGATCAATATGGTGTTCTGCTGATCCTTGATGAAGTGATGTGTGGCATGGGGCGTACCGGCCATCTGTTTGCTTGTGATCATGATGGCGTGGCACCGGATATATTGTGTATAGCCAAGGGGTTGGGGGCCGGATATCAGCCAATTGGGGCAATGCTGTGTTCGGGTCGGATTTATGACGCAATCCAAAACGGATCGGGATTCTTCCAGCACGGTCACACCTATATTGGTCATCCGGTTGCAACAGCTGCCGCATTGGCGGTCGTGACGGAACTTACGCAGAACGATCTGCCATTGAGGGCGGCGCTGATGGGCGAGAAACTGCAGTCAGCCCTGACCACTGCGTTTGGTCAGCACCCCCATGTCGGCGATATCCGCGGGCGCGGTTTGTTCCGGGGGATCGAACTTGTGGCAAATCGCGAGACCAAGACACCATTTGATCCAGCGTTTGGAGTTGCGGGCAAGATCAAGAAGGCGGCGTTTGCGGAAGGATTGATTTGTTATCCGATGTCTGGAACACGCGATGGACAACATGGGGATCACATCCTTCTGGCGCCTCCATTCATTATAGAAGGCAAGCAGATCGATGAGTTGGTCGCCAAGTTGGATCGCGCGATCTCAAACGTGATCTGACAAATCTGATAGCTGTCTTCGCAAATAGTTCGCGGCACGTTGAAAATCTGCAGAGCGGATTCGAGACGAGCCAGGCATGAAAAAAGGCTCCGACCAGACTGGCGGAGCCTTTGAGCACGTCCTGAAGCGCGGTTACTTCTGAGGCAGCGGGCCGATCATCATGATCATCTGACGGCCTTCCATCTTGGGCATGTTCTCGATTTTGCCCAGATCTTTGACGTCCTCGGCCACACGCTCCAGCAGCTCACGGCCCAGATTTTGGTGTGCCATCTCGCGACCACGGAAACGCAGGGTGACTTTGACCTTGTCGCCGTTCTCAAGAAACTTGAACACGTTGCGCATCTTGACGTCATAGTCATGCGTATCGGTGTTGGGCCGGAACTTGACCTCTTTCACCTCGATGATCTTTTGCTTCTTGCGGGCTTCGCTTTCGCGTTTCTGCTGTTCGTACTTGAACTTGCCGAAATCCATTATTTTGCAGACCGGCGGGTTCGCGTTGGGCGAAATCTCAACCAGATCGAGGCCAACATCGGAGGCCATCTGCATGGCTTTTGCGGGATGAACCACCCCGACATTTTCACCTTCGGCGCCAATCAGGCGAATTTCGGGAGCTCGGATCTTGTCATTGACGCGCGGGCCGGTATCTCGCTGTGGCGGCGCGTTGTGAGGTCTGCGGGCTATGGGTTCATTCCTTTGATGATTGCAGAATTTCGAGCCCGGAATTTAGACCGGGCTGAGAGGTGTTTCAAGCGGCATAAATTACAAGCCGCATGAATTTTCGATGAAATTCGGGTGTTTTTGCCGGTTTAGGCTGTCGACAACCCGACCGGCAAACCCGTTTAGCCCACAAAGGCCTTTTCGATCACGAATTCCTTGGGTTCGGAATTTGCGCCTTCGCGCAGGCCGAACTCTTCCAAAATTGCTTTGATGTCATGGTTGAACGCAAGGCTGCCACAGACCATGGCACGGTCGGTGTCCGGTTTGATACCACCTTCGATGCCCAGATCGGCAAATACCGAGCCGTCTTTCAGCAATTCCGTGATGCGGCCCATTTTTGGGCTCTCTTCTCGAGTGGTGGTCGGGTAGTAGCGGATCTTATCGGCGAAACCTTCACCGATCAGTTCAGCCAGCAACTCGTCCTGACGGATGTTCTCGATCAGCTCGCGACCATAATCCAGCTCGGCCACATCGCGGCAGGTATGAGTTATGATGACCTCGTCATAATCCTCATATGTCTGAGGTTCGCGCAGCAACGATGCGAAGGGGGCAAAGCCGGTTCCAGTTGCAAAGAACCAGATGCGCTTGCCGGGCAGCAGCGCGTCATGGACCAGCGTTCCAACCGGTTTGGGCCGCAGGATGATCTGATCGCCAGGCTGGATGTGCTGTAGTTTCGAGGTCAGCGGGCCATCCTGCACCTTGATCGAATAAAACTCCAACTCTTCGTCCCACGAGGGCGAAGCGATTGAATAAGCGCGTAGCAGAGGTTTGCCATTGTCACCCAGCAGACCAATCATCACGAACTCGCCCGATCGGAAACGCAGGGACGCCGGGCGCGACACCTTGAACGAGAACAGGCGGTCGGTCCAGTGCTTGACCTCGGTCACGGTCTGAGCGTCGGGCAGGACGGGGGCCTTTACGGCGGTTGCTTCACTCACGGGCTTCATCTCTGTCATAATTTCACCACCGGTCTGCTAAACCGGTATCTCCGTTTAATCTTTGATCCAAGTCAGGAAAAGGGGCAGATTGCCCCTTTCGCGTCACAAGCTGGCGATGGCGGGTTTCAGCCGCGCAGACGGGCCTGATAATTGTTCTCTTGCCAGTTGGAACGCGCCAACCACTGATCTTCGGGCTGACGTGCGGCTAGGCTGTGATCGATTTCGACCTCATCAAACCCGCTGCGACGTGCCATTGCGTATTGATCCGCCAATACATGGCCTTTTGCACGAAGGCGACCGGTATACCCTTTCAACCGCAGCACACGTGCGATCGTAAAGCCGCGCCCGTCTGCTGATGACGGAAAGTCAACGCGCACCATCTGAGCGCTGCCCAAACGGTCAATCAGTTCATCCGGATCCGTGTCCGAGCTGACGTCGAGTGCTACAACATCGTTGGCTGCATCGTCCAAAGTAACGAAGCCGTCGGTCCAGTCCTCGGGCGAAAAGCCTTGGTCATTCACGATTACGTTCATGTTTTCTCTCCAACACGCACCATCTTACCGTCGACAAAATGGATGCCGCATTCTTCTTTTTCTTTGTTACGCCAGCGTCCGGCGCGGGGGTCTTCGCCCTCTTTGACCGGCGATGTACAGGGTGCACAGCCGATCGATGGGTATCCTTTGGCCACCAGCGGGTGCCGGGGCAGGTTGTTCTCAGTCATATAGGCGCGCACATCTTCGGGCGCCCAATGGGCCAATGGGTTGACTTTGATCCGTCCGGTGCCGTCTTCGACTTCGAAGAATTCGAGCGCCGCGCGGGTTCCTGATTGAAACCGTTTGCGCCCGGATATCCAGCCGCAATATCCAGATAGCGCCCGTTGCAGCGGGAAAGTCTTTCGCAAATTGCAGCAAGCGTCAGTGTCACTTAGATGTAGTGCCCCATAAGGGTCGTCACGCTCAACATCGTCCTTATCCGCTTGGATGATTTTCACGTTGGTCAGCCCCAGACGTTCACTAACCTCGTGCTGATACTCGAGCGTTTCCGTAAACAGCATCTGCGTGTCGATGAACAATACCGGTGTGGCTTTGTCGACCACTGCCGCCATGTGCAACAGCACGACTGATTCCGCCCCAAAGCTGGAAACGAGCGCAAGTTCTTCGATCTCTTCAATCGCGCCGTGCATCACGTCATGAGCACTATGATGACGGAACCGGGTATTCAGCGCGTCGACCTTTTCGGTCAGTTCGCGTCTGTTGGAACCCAGTTCCGTCTGGATCAGGTCAAGCGGCATTAGCCCGCGCCTCAGGGTAAAGCACAGCTTTGAACGGAGCCATTCCAACGCGGCGATAGGTTTCGAGGAAAGTTTCCTCGGCGCTATCACGCAGGTCCAGATAGGCTTCGACGATGCGTTCAACGGCAGGAACGATCTCATCATAGGCAAAACCCGGACCCGTGCGATCACCGACGGCTGCCGTTTCAGTCGCGTCACCACCCAGCGTGATCTGATAGTTCTCGACGCCTGCGCGATCCAGGCCCAGAATGCCGATGTGACCGACGTGGTGGTGCCCACATGCGTTGATGCAGCCCGAGATCTTGATCTTCAGGTGGCCAATATCATGCTCCAGCTTCAGGTCTTCGAACCGGGTTGCGATCTCTTGCGCAACCGGAATCGAGCGGGCTGTTGCCAGTGCGCAGTAATCCATGCCGGGGCAGGCGATGATGTCGCTGATCAGGCCGATATTGGCGGTGGCCAGTTCGTGCTCCTTCAGCTTGGCGTGAATCGCGGGCAGATCTGATTTGTGGACATGCGGCAGGATCACGTTCTGCTCATGACTGATGCGCAGCTCGTCATAGGCGAACTCTTCGGCCAGGTCGGCCATAACGCGCATTTGCTCGGCAGTTGCGTCGCCCGGCGTCTGGCCGTGCTTTTTGATGGAGATCGTTACGATGGCGTGGTCCGCGTTTTTGTGCTGCGCGATGTTGGTGTCGACCCACGAACGGAAAACCGGATCGTTGGTATAGGCGCTTTCAAACGAGGCGACGGATGTTTCGCGGAAGGTCGGAGGCGCAAAGTGACCTTTGATTTCTTCCAGCAGGTTCATGTCAGCACCTTTGAACTGCGGGCGGACCTGCAAGAAGCGCTCGTTCACCTTGGCGCGGATGGCGTCGATGCCATGTTCATGCACCGTAATCTTGATACGGGCTTTGTACTTGTTGTCGCGGCGGCCAATCTGGTTCCACACCGAAACAGTCGCTTCGAGATATGCCAACAGGTCGTCAAAGGCGACAAATTCGGACAGTTCTTTGCCGATCATCGGCGTGCGACCCAGACCACCACCCACGATGACGCGGGCGCCAAGAACGCCGTCACGCTCGACCAGTTGTAGGCCGATGTCATGCGCCTTGATCACGGCGCGGTCGTTTTCACTGCCGGTGATGGCGATCTTGAACTTACGCGGCATGAACTGGAATTCCGGGTGATCGGTAGACCACTGGCGCAGCAGTTCAGCATAGGGGCGCGGGTCGGCAACCTCATCCGCGGCAGCACCGGCGAAGTGGTCGGCTGTCACGTTACGGATGGTGTTGCCTGAAGTCTGGATGGCGTGCATACCAACCTCGGCCAGCGCGTCTAGCATATCCGGCACGTCGTTCAGTTTGGGCCAGTTGTACTGGATGTTCTGACGGGTGGTGAAATGGCCATAGCCCTTGTCCCACTTCTCGGCTAGTAAGGCCAACTGACGCATCTGTGCACTGGACAGAGTTCCGTACGGTATCGCAACGCGCAGCATATAGGCGTGCAACTGCAGATACAGGCCATTCATCAGGCGCAGGGGCTTGAATTCGTCTTCGGTCAATGAGCCGTCAATGCGACGCTCAACCTGCGCCCGGAACTGCGCGTTGCGTTCTGCCAAAAATGCTGTGTCGAACTCGGAGTAGCGATACATGTTTAGCTGTCCTTAGTTGCAGCCCCGGACCTGGGGCCTTGAAGGGGAGAGAGAAGAGCCTGAAATCAGACCCGGGGCTGCGGGGAGGTTTCCTGTTTGCCGTGGGCATAGTTGGACGGACCAGTCCGGCGGAAATCCTCCCGGAAATGGGTAGGTTCAGGTCCTTTGTCACCTGCGATCGCATCGGCGAGATACGCGCCAACGATCTTGTTTGCCTGGCGCGCGGCATCCAGCAATCGAACCTGCGCATGGGCTTCATCGGTGATCAGCTCGGCCTCGGATAGATCGCGCGACCAGCGGTCATCTTCGGTCTGGTAAATCACATCGCCTTCCAACAGGTCGTTGGCGGTGACGACTTTAGGGGTAAAAGCGCGGGCCATCAGGCAAACTCCTTATGAAGAACCGAGATCAGGTGCAGGCCGAACACGGCTTGGGCAAAGCTGGGGTTATTCATGCGTTCATCTGACTGTTTGACCTGCATCGGATCATCTCGTGATTGAATTGACTTGAATGACAATATAGGAAATATTCCCGGTAAATCGCCATATGCGCCAGCAAATAAGGACAAATGTTCTTCCATTGGCTGCGAGCTGAACCATTGTCTTGATTTAGAGGGAAATTTGGAATGTCGGTGCGGATAGACGACACGGATCGGAAAATTCTAGCCGAGCTGCAGCGGGACGCGAGCCAGTCGTTGGACGAAATCGCGGCCCGTGTCGGCAGTTCGAAGACGCCAGTCTGGAATCGTATACGCAAGCTGAAGGGGGCAGGGGTCATTGGTCAACAGACGGTTCTGCTGGATGCTGAGGCGCTTGGGTTCGAGGCCACTTTCTTCGTGTTGATCCGTACGTCGGAACACGAGGCAGAATGGCAGCAGAAGTTCCTGAAAGCCTTGCGAGACCGTCCAGAGGTGCAGGAAGCACATCGGCTGGCCGGCGACATCGACTACATCCTGAAGGTAAGGGTCAGGAATGCGCGTGCCTATGATGCGTTTTACCAGGCGCTGATATCAGAGGTTCGAGTGCACAACGTTACGGCTTTGTTGTCGATGGAAGAGATCAAATCGACCACCATGCTGCCATTGAAATCTGCCGGTTGAATTAAGGCGAGTGATTGGGGGCGCTGCCCCCGTCGCCTAAGGGCGACTCCCCGGGGATAATTTTGGCCAGACGAAGAACGGATCCGGGATCGATAGACCGGCTGATGCTTTATGCGGGACTGGGCTTCACGTTTCCACCATCAGTTTGGTTAGCCCATGGAAATGATAGCTGTCTGAGTATTCGGGGTCATCTGCAAGCCGCAAGTTGGGATGTCTGTTGAACAGGATTGGAAGCGCGATACGCATTTCCAATCGTGCCAGAGGGGCGCCGACGCAGAAATGGAGACCTCCGCCAAAACTGGTGTTGGCGCTTATGTCTCGTGTTGGATCGAACGTATCGGGTTGGTGCCAGACCAATGGGTCACGATTGGCGGCCCCCAGAAGCAATGCGACCTGATCTCCACGGGAAAAGCGGTACCCAAATAGCTCTATCTCTTCATAGGCATAGCGTGTGAACATATGAAGGGGCGGATCATATCGCAGAATTTCCTCGACGACCCCATTAATGGAGTTGGGTGACAGGACAAGCTGCTGGGTGCGTGTTGTCAGTAGGGTTTTCACGCCATTGCCGATGGCATGCACCGTCGCTTCGTGACCGGCATTCAGCAAAAGGATACAGGTTGTTATCAATTCATCGCGTGAGAGTTTTTCGCCGTCTTCTTCCGCTGCGATCAACCGCGTGATCAGGTCATCGCGCGGGTCTCTACGTCGCAGTTTGATGTAATCTTCAAGATAGGCCGTAAACTCTTGCGTGGCCTGAACAGCATCATCCTCGATTACGCGGGTTCGGTTTGCCTGATACATGGACACCATTGCGTGGGACCAATGCAGGAATTTTGGTGCCATCTGTTCTGGAACGCCCAGTAGGCGGCAGATCGTAATGACAGGAACCTGTGTGCAATAGGCCTGCAATAGATCGAAGGGGCCATCGGGAAATCTCTCGATCAAATCGTTGCATAATTCTTCTATGGCGGGCTCCAACGCGGCAATGGCGCGGGATGTAAAGGCCCGTAGGACTAACGATCGCAGCCTTGTGTGCCTGGGTGGTTCGAGTTCCAACATTGAATGCGACTCGACCTCGAGCCACGGGGCAAGGTGGCTTGGGCCGGGTTTTGCAAATTCCGTTGGTATTTCGCGCCCAAAGCGCCGATCACGCAACAATGTATGCACCGCCTTGTACGAAGCGGCTGCAACCAAGCCATACTCCTCCCAGTAGAACAGATCGCCGAATTGGCGCGCAGTGTCATAGAACGGGTAGGGATTTTGCACGAATGCCGGGTCAGTCGGGGATTGGTAGAGCGTCTTCATGCGCTGCACACTTGCCATGGGCGTCGCTGAATGCAAGACCCTAGATATGCAACGGATTTGGATCATTGCAGGTTTTTTGTGCGCAGTTGGTTTGTTGTCGGCTGGGGTCTGGACATATGGCTATCGTCAGGCCTTGTCGCAGCTGAGCGAAAAGGCCGAGGCGGATCTGGAGCTGGCGGCGGACCGGTTAAGCACACAGATGCAAGTATATCAGGAAGTGGCTGCGTTGATGGCGGACCATCCTGCATTACAGGCGCTTGGTGCCGGGGCGCAGCAGCAAGCAGCACGAAAAGTGTTGTTGGATGTGGCTGACAAGACCGCTGCGGTTAATGTGATCTACCTGGACACAGATGGGCAGGCTCTGGCGGCGGCACAGCCCGTGGCGCAGCGCGATATGTCTGAGCATCCGGCTTTTGAACGCGCCATGCAGGGAGCGTTAGGGAGCGCGCATGGTGTCGAAGACGAGAGTGGGGATCGGATCTATTCGTATGCAGCGCCAGCGTTTGGAGATTCAGGGCAAATAAAGGGTGCTCTGATGGTTCTGGCCGACGTGCAGGATGTCGAGCAGACATGGCGTGGAAGCACAGATGCGGTGTTCTTTGTTGATGCGGATGGGGTCGTTTTTATTTCGAACCGCTCTGATCTGTTGCTTTGGCACCGTGAGCAAGGCCAGCAGGGTTTGATGTCACCAGCAGGTGAGAATGTTGAATTTGCGTCGTCACGAGTTGCCGGGCATGAAGTTTGGAAACTGAATTGGGGGCGTTATCTTCCTCGCCGTGCGTTGCACCTGACTCTCGACCTGCCGGTGATTGCGATGACTGCCGAGATGCTGGTTGATGTCGCGCCTGCTCGTCGTTTGGCAGGATTACAAGCAGCAGCGGTTGCAGCGATCTGTTTCGCGTTTGGAGCGTTGTTGTTTCTGGCCTCAGAACGTCGGCGAACATTAGCGGATGCCAATACTGTATTGGAAAGCAGGGTGGCCCAGCGCACGCGAGCGCTGACAGCGGCAAATTCGGCTTTGCGCCGTGAAGTCGCTGAGCGTGAAGAAGCCGAGGCGGCGCTCAAGCAAGCTCAGGCTGAACTGGTTCAAGCAGGTAAGCTGAGCGCATTGGGCAAGATGTCAGCGGGGATCAGCCACGAGTTGAACCAACCGTTGATGGCTATCCAGCAATTCGCTGATAACGGGTCAGCATTTCTGGAACGCGGTAAAGAAGAAAAAACCGGCGAAAACCTGAGCCGTATTTCCGACATGGCTGCGCGTATGGCCCGGATCATAAAAAACCTTCGTGCATTTGCCAGAAACGAAAGCGAGCCGATGGGGCGCGTCGACTTGGTTGAAGTTTTGAATACGGCTGCCGAATTGACTGAGTCTCGATTACGAGACGAAGGCGTCGAATTGAGTTGGGAGCCGCCAAATTCGGCGGTTTACGCCTGGGGAGGTGAAGTGCGTTTGGTGCAGGTTTTCGTCAACCTGATCAATAATGGCGCAGATGCGATGGCAGATCGGGCAGCCCGCAAAATCTCGATCACTTTGACGGGGGGGCAGCCCATTCGTGTTTCGGTCAGAGATACAGGGCCGGGTATCGAAGACCCAGATCGCGTGTTTGAACCATTCTACACCACGAAGACAGTGGGTTCATCTGAAGGGATGGGTCTGGGGCTATCCATCTCCTACGGGTTGGTTCAAAGTTTCGGAGGGGACATTCGCGGCGCAAATACCGACGACGGTGCTGAATTTACCGTCGAACTGGAACCCTTCAGCGAGGACAAGGCTGCATGATCCGTAAAGTGCTTTTGGTCGACGACGATGCCGCTGTTCGTGAAGCTTTGGCACAGACGCTTGAATTGGCAGAATATGAACCGGTTACAGCGGGATCATTTGTTGCGGCGAAAGATCATATTCATAGCGAATTTGACGGTGTGATAATCTCGGATATTCGGATGCCTGGGCGCGATGGGTTCCACCTACTGAACTTCGCGCGCGAGGTTGATCCTGAACTACCAGTTGTTTTGCTGACCGGTGAAGGAGATATTCCAATGGCTGTGCAGGCCATGGGACAAGGCGCTTTCGATTTTCTTGAAAAGCCCTGTGCGGCAGCAGATCTTCTGGCGGTTCTGGAGCGTGCGATTGCCGCGCGGTCAGAGGTGTTGCGTGATCGTGAGCTCAAGCGCGAGTTAGAGCGAGGCGATCCTGCAGCCCGAATGCTATTCGGTTTGTCAGAGCAGGCCGAAGCCTTGCGAGAGCGCGTGCGGAGCGTGGCACCGACACACGCCGAAGTCTTAGTTACCGGACCGGCGGGCAGCGGAATATCCAAAGTGGCCGAGGTTGTGCATCTGATGTCTCCGGTCGGGCAGGGACCGTTTGTCAAGCGCCCGGCCGCCAGCCTGACGCCTGAAGGTTTGTTAACGGTCTGTGGGGACGCGGCTGGCGGGTCGCTGTTTCTTGATGAGGTTTCTGCAATGCCGGATTCCACTCAATATGCTGCGCTGGAACTGATCGAGCAGGGGACAGATGCGCGAATAATAGCAGGCACAACTTCCGACTTGTCACAGCTTTCTGGACAGGGGCGGTTCAACGTCGATCTGTTCTATCGCCTTGATGTCATGCGGGTTCGCATTCCTGCTTTGTCCGAGCGCCCAGAGGATATCCCGATCATTTTTCGCCGTTATGTGGCACAGGCGGCGGAACAGGCTGGTATCGCCGAGCCTGAGATAACACCTGAACATCTGGCCTCTCTCATGGCGCAGGAATGGCCGGGAAATGCGCGCTCTTTGATGTCTGCCGCCATGCGATTTGTGTTGGGAATGCCAGAAGAGGTCGGACAGGCTGCGAACCTGGGGCTGAGCGAACAATTGGCGCTGGTCGAGAAATCACTGTTGGTCGCCGCACTAGGGCGCCACAATGGCAAGGCTTCTGACGCGGCCAAGGCTCTGAAACTGCCGCGCAAGACGTTCTATGACAAGTTGGCTCGCTACGAAATACGACCAGAAGATTATCGTCGGTAGGCAGATCCTCCCGCTTATTTTGCCAGTATTAACATACCAGCAAAACTGTTGGGCCGGGCAGCCCACATATGCGGGCTGCGATCGCACATTGCCCAGACGAATCGATTCGGTCGGGTTGATTTGATTTTGTGCGAAAACTCGCACTCGACGTGGTTGCTCTGTGCGAAATTTCGCACAGAGCATTGCGGTAGCTTTCTTGATTTGCGAAAAAGGCCATTAAACGCATTGATAATAAACAATAATTATTAATTTGGTTAGTAACGGAACAAACCGTTGAGAGGGAGAGATTGATTCGCTTCACTCCGCTTCATACGGCGCGGACTGAGCGCTTGATCGAAGTTTTAGGGGAATCTGGGAGGAAAAGACTGATGAAATTCCTAACAACGGCAGCAACTGCAATTGCACTTTCTGTCACTGCGACGGCCGGGATGGCGGCCTGTGATGACGGTGAGATCGTGGTCAAGTTTGCCCATGTGACCAATACTGACAAACATCCCAAGGGTATTGCCGCCTCGCTGTTGGAGCAGCGCGTCAACGACGAGATGAACGGCGTTATGTGCATGGAGGTCTATCCGAACTCGACCCTCTACAATGATGATAAAGTGCTTGAGGCGATGCTGCAGGGCGACGTGCAGCTGGCCGCGCCATCGCTGTCGAAGTTCGAGAAGTTCACCAAACAGTTCCGCCTGTTCGACCTTCCGTTCATGTTCAAGAACATCGATGCCGTGGATGCATTCCAGGCCTCGGCTGATGGTCAGGCGATGAAAGACAGCATGCAGCGTCGTGGCCTGCAAGGTCTGGCATTCTGGCACAACGGCATGAAACAGATGTCCGCGAACAAACCTCTGGTTGATCCGTCGGATGCTGACGGCCTCAAGTTCCGCGTACAGTCCTCGGATGTTCTGGTGGCACAGATGGAAGCCATCGGTGGTAGCCCTCAGAAAATGGCATTCTCGGAAGTCTATGGCGCACTGCAGCAGGGTGTTGTGGACGGGCAGGAGAACACCTGGTCGAACATCTACGGCAAGAAGTTCTTTGAAGTGCAGGATGGTATCACAGAGACCAATCACGGTATCATCGACTATCTTGTTGTCACTTCTGTGGACTGGCTGGACAGCTTGGACCCCGAAGTCCGTGATCAGTTCCTGACAATTCTAACCGAAGTGACGGAGACCCGGAACAAGGAAGCCTTTGCGGTGAACGAAGCGGCTAAGGCCTCGATCACAGACGCAGGCGGTATTATTCGTGATCTGAACCCTGAGCAGCGTCAGGCTTGGGTCGATGCGATGAAGCCCGTGTGGGACAAATTCGCTGACGACGTAGGTCAGGACAAGATCGACGCCGCGCAGGCGATCAATGCCGGGTTCTGATCCCGGATCAAGCCGCGTGTCCGGGGACTGGGGAGTTATGGACGCGTAGGTCAGGCGGGCCTTGATGGCCCGCCACACTCCCTCCACTCTCATCAAAAAAATGCGGGGACAGAGAGATGTCTGGTGCGAAATCCGGCCAAGGCGGGCTGGTCGACCATATCGAAGAAACCATGATTGCGTGCCTCTTGGGCCTGATGACGATTGTCACCTTCGCCAATGTGATCGCGCGGTTCGTGTTTAACTCTAACATTCTTTGGGCACTGGAGCTGACGGTATTCACCTTTGGTTGGTTGGTGCTGCTGGGTGCGTCGTATGCCGTGAAAAAGCACGCGCATCTGGGTGTCGATGCGATCCTGAACATGCTGGCCCCTGCGCCGCGCCGGGTTTTGGCGCTGATAGCGGTTGCGTGCTGTCTTGTGTTTTCGCTGCTCTTGCTCAAGGGGTCGTATGACTACTGGGCGGTGTTTGCCGATCTGCCGCCAACTTCGGGTCGCTGGTTTCCGACTGGCTTCGACATGAGTGCACGCAGCCAGAGCTTTTATGAGGTCGACGATATCCCCATGGTCGCACCGCTGCGGTTTCTCGAAGATTTGATCAACTACGGTGAGTACTACGAGAAACTGCCCAAGGTGGTTCCGTATTTCGTTTTGCCCTTGTCGATGCTGCTGCTGGTGATCCGCTTCGCACAGGTCGCGGTCCAAATCTGGCGCGGCGAAACAGACCGCCTTGTTGCTAGCCACGAGGTTGAGGACGAGATCGAAGAGGTTCGCGCGCAACAGGGGGAGCATGACTGATGGATGTTGTTCTTCTCTTTTCGATGGTCATTGGTCTGCTGCTGATCGGTGTTCCGATTGCGGTTTCGCTGGGCCTCAGCTCGACCCTCTTCCTGCTGATCTATTCCGACAGTTCGCTGGCCTCGGTCGCGGGCACGCTGTTTGAGGCGTTCGAAGGGCACTTTACGTTGCTCGCGATCCCTTTCTTTATCCTGGCGTCGTCCTTCATGACGACAGGCGGCGTTGCACGCCGGATCATTCGGTTTTCGATTGCCTGTGTGGGGCATCTGCCGGGCGGGTTGGCAATTGCGGGCGTGTTCGCCTGTATGTTGTTCGCCGCTCTTTCGGGCTCATCCCCGGCCACTGTTGTGGCAATCGGTTCCATCGTCATCGCGGGGATGCGTCAGGTTGGTTATTCCAAGGAATTCGCCGCTGGTGTGATCTGTAACGCTGGTACTTTGGGCATCCTGATCCCTCCGTCCATCGTGATGGTTGTCTATGCTGCCGCCGTCGAAGTTTCGGTCGGGCGGATGTTCCTTGCCGGCGTCATACCGGGGTTGATGGCGGGCCTGATGCTGATGATCACCATCTACGTTATGGCCAAGGTCAAGAACTTGCCCAAAGGAGACTGGAAAGGTTGGGGAGAAGTCTTCACCTCGGCGCGCGAGGCCGGTTGGGGCTTGTTCCTTATCGTCATCATCCTCGGCGGAATCTACGGCGGTATTTTCACCCCGACGGAGGCTGCTGCGGTTGCTGCTGTCTACGCCTTCCTGATCGCGAGCTTTGTCTACAAGGACATGGGGCCACTCAGCACCGAAGGCGATGCTCAGAACATCTCGTTGTTGAAGAAGCCCTATGCTCTCGTCACGGCCTTTGTGCACCCCGACACCAAGCATACGCTGTTCGAAGCTGGCAAACTGACCGTCACGCTGCTGTTTGTTATCGCCAACGCGCTGATATTGAAGCATGTTCTGACCGATGAACAG
The DNA here is from genome assembly GCF_056542905.1 of Ruegeria sp. AA3. NCBI lineage: Bacteria > Pseudomonadati > Pseudomonadota > Alphaproteobacteria > Rhodobacterales > Roseobacteraceae > Ruegeria > Ruegeria sp. AA3. Next base: position 352,122 of record NZ_JBQGAQ010000001.1, read on the forward strand.
GTCCCGCAGCATATCGCAAGCGCTATGCTGTCCGCGGGACTGGGGCCGGTAACGTTCCTGATTGTGGTTAACGTGATCTTGCTGATCGGCGGTCAGTTCATGGAACCCTCAGGCCTCTTGGTCATCGTGGCGCCTCTGGTCTTTCCGATTGCGATTGAGCTGGGCATCGACCCGATCCATCTGGGCATCATCATGGTGGTGAATATGGAGATCGGGATGATCACGCCGCCGGTTGGTCTGAACCTGTTCGTAACCTCAGGCGTCGCGGGTATGCCAATGATGAGTGTTGTGCGCGCGGCGCTGCCGTTTTTGGCCGTGCTCTTCGTCTTCCTGATCATGGTGACGTATATCCCGTGGATTTCGACCTTCCTGCCCAACACCTTCATGGGGCCAGAGATCATAACCAACTAGATCAAAAACACCGATCATTTGAACCGGGCGGCGTAATCCGCCCGGTTTTTTGTGCCTTGAAACTGATGCTTAAGCGCATATCTGAGCGTCAGAGGACGACCTCACCATCATGGATGATCATTCGGGACGACCCGAACTCGGAAAGTGAGGTGTTCTTATGCCTTGGATATTACTGTTGTTCGCAGGCCTGCTTGAGATTGTCTGGGCCGTCGCAATGAAGCAGACCGCAGGTTTTACACGCTTGTGGCCGACAGCGATCATGGGTGTCGCAATGATCGGGTCATTTGGTCTGCTTGCGATGGCCATGCGGGAATTGCCGCTTGGAACGGCCTATGCCATCTGGACCGGAATCGGCGCTGTCGGTGCGTTCACCGTTGGCATCTTGTTTCTGGGCGAAGCGCTGACACCGATGCGGATCGGTGCGGCGATTCTGATTGTGACCGGTTTGGTCATAATGAAACTGGCCTAAGTCTACTTAGGCCTTTTCAAGCGCGCGAATGATGCCCGAGAAATCTTGGGCTTTCAGGCTTGCGCCACCCACAAGTGCCCCGTCGACATTTGATACTCCAAAAATCTCGGCGGCGTTGCTGGGTTTTACCGACCCACCATAGAGCAACCGTACCGAGCGGCCCACGCCTTCACCAAAGCGGCGTTCCAGCCGGGCGCGGATGAAATCGTGCACTTCGCCAATCTCTTCCAGGGTTGGCACTTTGCCGGTCCCAATCGCCCAAATGGGTTCATAGGCAACAATGAGATTTTCGCCGGTCGCCTGATCCGGGATTGATCCCGACATCTGACCTCCGATGATGTCCAGCGTGTTCGCCGCTTCACGCTGTTCAAGGCTTTCGCCAACGCAGACTATCGCCTTAAGGCCTGCGTCCATCGCTGTGCGGGCCTTGGCGCGAATGTCTTCGTTCTGTTCGCCATGGTCCTCTCGACGTTCGGAATGACCGAGTATTACTGCGTCTGCCCCTGCATCAAGCAGCATCTCGGCGCTTAGATCCCCGGTATGCGCGCCCGAAGTCGCGGCGTGGCAATCCTGTCCGCCGACAGTGATTCCCGAGCCTTCGACAGTGTTACCAGCGCGATGAAGCAATGTGGCAGGCGGGCAGATCAGTATTTCGACAGGGGAAGAGGGATGTGACGCGCTCAACTCTTTCAGTTCGTTCAGCGCAACGCCGGTTCCATTCATTTTCCAATTGCCTGCCGCCAACTTACGCCGCATTGCGATCCCTCCGGTTTTGTGCGTTCTGCATCCCGGATATCACCGGCAAGCAGCGCTGACAATTCCGGTTGCGGACCGCGAATTGTGTGGACAGATTGCACGCGTAAATGCAGAGGGCAGCATGATAGACAACCTAGACCTTGAAAAGCTGGACCAGCGTGAGCCAGCGGAGATGGATAAGCTGAGACATGCCATTGGCCGGGTCGGATTGCTAACGATTTTCAATACCGGACTCAGTGCTGAGCGCGTTCAGCAGGTGATAAGCGAATATCGCAACTTTTTTGGACAACCTGACCAGATCAAGCGGACTGTAGACATGGCCACCACCGGTGCCAACCGCGGCTGGGGCGCTCCTCGTTCTGAGCAAGTCGATCCTACGGCGAACCCGGATTTTAAAGAAGTCTTTGACTGCGGCTATGAACTGTCTGCGAATAATCCCTATGCAGGCCGCGAACTGAGCGTGTATGCCCCAAACCTCTGGCCGGAATTTTCCGGCGAGTTCCGGACAATAATCCAAAGCTACTATTCGGACGCTTGCGGCATTGCCATGCGCGTTTTGCGTGCTATTGCCGTTGCCATCGGTCGAGATGCGAACAATTTTGATACCGCCTTTGATACGCCCATGGCCTTGCTGCGCGGTAACTTCTATCCGCAACGACCTGATTGGGCAGGAGAAAACGATTTTGGAATCGCTGCTCACACTGACTATGGCTGCCTGACATTGTTGGCCACCGATGGTACTCCTGGGCTAGAGGTGCGTATGCCTGATGGCGATTGGCAGGCTATAAACGCCGCGCCGGGGCAGTTCATTATCAATTTTGGCGAAATGTTGGAGTTCTGGACAGACGGTGAAGTCACGGCAACCGAACATAGAGTCAAAGGGAGTTCAGACGAGCGAATCTCGGTCCCGCTGTTCTTCAATCCCTCTTATGACACCAATGTCGCCCCGCCGGATTCAGGCAAGATAATTCGGGCTGGAGAGCACTTGACGCAGCGATTTAATGAAACTTACGTGCACCTGCAGGCAGCGTCTTAACGCTGCGTCGCCAGAGTATCGTCGAACTTGATCGATTCCCCGCAGCCGCAGGCATCGACCACGTTCGGGTTGCGGAACTTAAAGCCGGATTCGAGCAGTGAAACCTCATAGTCGATCTCGGTCCCAAACAGGAACATCTGTGCCATTGGCGCGATCATCACGCGGGCACCATCCTGTTCGACCACTTCATCGTTTGGGTCGGCCTCATCGACATAGTCCATGGTATATTCCATACCAGCACAGCCGCCTTTCTTGACGCCAATGCGCAGACCGGCGTGACCGCCAGAATTCATCAGCCGAACAATCTGTTCGGCGGCTTTGGATGTCATGGTCACGGCTTGTTTGCCGGGAATGCCAAACATGATGGGCTCCGTATTCGCGCGTTATCTCCAATCTAAGGCCGACGCTCGTCGGGCTCAAGAGAGGGAGGGCACAATTCCCACACATGTGGCGGGTTGATCGGGAATTCGGGTTGGCAATATCGCGCGGGATATGGTCGGATGACGTGGATTTATTGTTCTGACAGAGGCGAAGTAAGATGGCATTGAGAGCAAAGCAGTTGTTTGGTCGAAGTATTTCCACTGGGTTGGTTTGCATTGCACTGGCTTATCCGACATTCGCCACCGGTGATGACAAACGGCACCCGGTCAATTGTGCCACAGCTCCGGGTGATCTTCGTGCGATCGCTGCGGAAAAGAAGCATGCGGAGGAACAACAAGCGGAAAGCGTTGTCTCGATCCTACCAGCCGGAGCTTTATTGGGATTGATAACCGGGACCGAGAACAAACATCTAAAGATGCTTTCAGGCGATTACGTCGAACAGTTGGATGCGAGAGCCGCGGAAATCAAATCGACCTGTGGGCTCAACTAGCAGCGACCGGAAAAGACCGCCCTCGGGCAAGGGCGGTCAATATCCGGGCTAGGTCAATTTGGGGACAACAGACAGGTTTACGACCCGGTGTGCCAGCACAGTATGTATCACTGCGCAAACAACCGAAAAGTACCGGCTTTTTGTGTCACAATGTCTACGCATTTGTAACAAGCGCGTAACCGTTTCACGACAAACGATAAAACCTGATGAGAAAAGGGGTTACATGAACCCCAGCTCAAGCCGCGCTTCATCCGACATCATCTCCATACCCCAAGGCGGCTCCCAAGTCAGTTCGACGTCAACTTCCTTGACGCCCGCAACGGGTTCAATGGCTTCCACGATCCAGCCGGGCATCTCGCCGGCGACCGGGCAGCCGGGGGCCGTTAGGGTCATAATGACTTTGACCGCGTTTTCATTGGTGATGTCGATGGTATAGATCAGACCCAGATCATAGATATTGACCGGAATTTCAGGGTCAAAAACTGTTCGGCACGCGTCCACTATCGCGTCGTACAAAGGATGTTCGATGGTCGAAGGCGCAATGAGCGGGCTGCCTTCAAACTGTTCGCTGGGGTGGGTCATTGATGCCTCGGGTCTGTTACCTGAGAAATTATATAGGGAAACCGCTGACCAGCGTCCAGAGGGGCAGTGGCGCCCGGAATGGGCGCCAGTACAAAATCACTCGTTGATATCGTGATTGAAGGTTTTGACCTGTCCGTGAGGCAGTGCGAACATGCGGCGTAGTGCGAGCCAGGATACCAGCGAAAGAACCGCAAAGATCAGCAATAGAACGGGCAGGGAAGGCACCAGCCCTGGTATCAGCAACAGCAATCCTGTGATGGCTGCTCCGATGGCAAAGCCAAGAAAGATGAAGCCTGGCAGGGCGACCTCAAGGATGGCCAAAGCGAGCGCTGCGGCCAGCCAGACCCACCAAGTAAGCCAGAAAGGTTCAGCCATTATTTTCCTCCTTTCAGCATGTTAAAGGCATTCCCAAACGCTTCAATAGCATTTGCCGGTACCACGATTGTCTGAGAGCCGCTGCCATTACCCAAAGCGTTCAGTGATTCCACTTGCTTCAAGGCGACCTGGTATTGCGCAGCTTCCAATCCATTATCTTGAATCGCCTTGGCCACAACCTGAGTCGCGTAGGCTTCGGCCTCGGCCTGGATACGGCGGGCTTTGGCGGTCTGTTCAGCGGCATAAAGCTCGGCATCGGCTTGCAGCTCAACGGCACGCTTCTGACCTTCGGCCTCTGTTACCTGTGCGCGACGCGCGCGTTCGGCGTTCAGCTGCTGCAGCATTGCGTCACGGGTGGCCTGGTCGAGGTTTACGTCCAGAATCTCGGCGCGGGTCACTTCGATTCCCCAGTCGTCAACGGCGGTTTCGACACTTTCCTGAATGCGTTCAATCAGTTGCGCGCGGTTCGACTGAACTTCATCCAGGTCCATCTTACCGATCTCTGCACGGACGATGCCGGCGACGGTTGTGGCAATCGCACCATCTACGTCACGGATACGGTATACAGTCTTTTCAGGTTCCAGAATACGGTAGAACACCGAGGTATCGATCTGCACCAGAACATTGTCCTTGGTGATAGCGTCTTGAGTTGCGTTGGGCAACTGACGCTCAAGGATGGATATCTTATGGCGTGCAACATCAAGAAAAGGAACGATAAAGTTGATTCCGGGCCCAAGGACCGAGCGCAAGCGGCCGAACCGTTCAACCACGTATTTCTCGGATTGAGGCACGATCTTGATGCCTTTGAAGATGACAAGTGCAATTAGCGCTGCCGCCAGCAGATAAATAATGTTCGAAGTAAGCAGTCCGATAATCTGGTCTTCTGTCATATCTGTCCTCATTTATTGTGTACTATAGTATACATTTGGGGATTGAGTCGCCCTATTTCAACTCTGGTATGGATTGAGTGCGCCCAAATGCAAATCTTTGAAACAGTTAATGCGGTGCGAATTCTTTGCCTGTGACCGCTTTGCATCCTACCTGTGTTTGCGGTATCGGGCGGGTATGAAACTGATAATTGATACTGATCCCGGCATCGATGATGCGATGGCCATCGCCTATGCCGCTGCTGCGCCGGAAATAGAGTTGGTCGGCCTGACGACCGTCTTTGGCAACACTCATGTGCATCAATCCAGCCGCAATGCGCGCTATCTGGTTGATAAGCTTGGATTGAATATTCCAGTAGCTGAAGGGGCGCCATTTGCACGTGGTGTAGACCGCCACGCGCCGTCCGAGCATGTACACGGGCCTGAAGGGTTCGGTGATTTTACCGATATCCCGCATATTGGCGAGAACCACGAGCTGACAGGCGCAGAGTTCCTGGTTGAAATGGCGCGCGCGCATCGCGGTGAATTGGTCGTTTGTGCTGTTGGCCCGCTTACCAATATTGCGGATGCAATCAAGCTTGACCCGGATTTTGCCGACAATGTGGCCAAGCTGGTGATCATGGGTGGCGCGGTTTACTGCCCGGGTAACATTACCGAGCATGCAGAAGCGAATATTTACCATGATGCCAAGGCTGCCGATGAAGTATTCGCTGCGTCTCTGCCGACCGTGCTGGTTGGCCTGGATGTGACCCTGAAAACGCTCTATGAAACTGCCGACTTCGAAGGGTTGGCTCAGAAATCCCCCGATATGGGTGGTTTTCTGCGCGACATCTCGCGGTTCTATCTGAAGTTCTACAAAGAGGTTGGCGGGCTTGAAGGTTGTGGCCTGCACGATTCGACGGCAGTAATCGCTTGCACGCATGAGCCAATGTTCGATGTGGTTGAAACTGGTTTGCAGGTGTCGCTCGAAGGACCTGACATCGGGGCCACACGTATTAACCCTTCGCGGCCTGCAGTACGCGTATGCCGGAATGTTGACGGGGCAGGGGTTGTACAACTGTTTACCGAACGCGTTGCATCTCTGCCCTGACGGGTTGCATTGAGCCAGCAGATCGGGCAAAGCCTGCCCGGTTCCGCGACCCGAGGCCCCAACATGACCGACCGTTTCTCGTTTGACCTGAAAGCCACAGACGGCAAGGCCCGCACCGGCGTGATCAACACGCCGCGCGGCGAGGTGCGGACGCCTGCATTCATGCCCGTCGGGACTGCGGCGACGGTCAAGGCAATGATGCCGGAAAGCGTCCGCGCAACCGGTGCGGATATCTTGCTGGGCAACACATACCACCTGATGCTGCGTCCTACGGCCGAGCGGATCGACCGACTGGGTGGTTTGCACAAGTTCATGAACTGGGAACGCCCGATCCTGACAGACTCGGGCGGGTTTCAGGTCATGTCGCTGGCTGGTTTACGCAAGCTGACTGAGAAGGGCGTGACTTTCAAATCCCATATCGATGGGTCAAAGCGCGAGCTGACACCTGAACGTTCGATGGAGATCCAGCGCCTTTTAGGATCGGACATCGTGATGTGTTTCGACGAATGCCCGGCATTGCCTTCGGATCGGGACCGCATCGCCGAGTCGATGCGATTGTCGATGCGATGGGCCGAACGGTCTCGGGATGCGTTCGGTGATCGCCCCGGACACGCCTTGTTCGGGATCATGCAGGGCGGGTTGGAACAAGACCTGCGTGAAGAAAGCGCAGAAGCGCTAAAACAGATCGGTTTTGAAGGCTATGCGGTTGGTGGGCTCGCGGTGGGCGAGGGGCAAGAGGCCATGTTCAGCTGCCTCGACTACGCACCAGAATTCCTGCCTGAGGATACGCCGCGCTACCTGATGGGTGTGGGCAAACCCGACGACATCGTGGGTGCCGTGGCACGCGGAATCGACATGATGGATTGCGTGCTGCCTTCGCGGTCCGGACGTACCGGGCAGGTGTTTGCGCGCTACGGTGTGGTCAACATCAAGAACGCCCGCCATGCTGACGACCCGCGTCCTCTGGATGAGCATTGTACGTGCCCTGCGTGCTCAAATTATTCCCGCGCCTATCTGCACCATGTATTCCGGTCAAATGAGATGATCTCGGGAATGCTGCTGACCTGGCATAACCTTCACTACTTTCAGGAAATCATGCAGGGCATGCGTGACGCGATTTCCAACGGAACATTTGCGCAGTGGCAGGCGCAGTTTCATGCACAACGAGAGCAGGGCGATATAGAACCACTCTAGATTGCGTCTCATGCGGTGACAAACATCGCCCTGTTTGCTATACTGTTCTCAGTTTGTTTCATCAATTTCATTGTTTTGTTAAGGAGGATTCCATGCCTCACTTACTTGTTTCTATAGCTATCGTTTTTTGTGCATCCTTGGCCCACGCAGATGTCTGGACCTTTGAGACCCCGTCTGAAAACATCCAATGTGTGGTCGGGCAGGATGACGGAACCTCGGATTTGTCTTGCACTATAATTGAGCGTAGCGGCGCCCCTGCTTTGCCACGACCTGCGGATTGTCAGTCTGATTGGGGACATGAATTTTTCATGACCGATAAAGGCGCTGTCCGCATGCTGTGCCAACCCGTCAATCAAAACCGCAACGGTTATGATCGCGCAGAATATGGCGTAACCGGGACGTTTGGTGGATTTATCTGCCATTCCTCGAAAAAGGGTTTGGAATGCAGGAATGAAGTCGGCCACGGGTTCTTTTTATCTCGCGCCAAGCAGCGGATATTTTGATCCCCAACTGACAATTTATTGGAGGTTTTGTCAGTGCGCCGGGCCAAAATCGGTGGATATGTCTGCGGGATGCCTTGAAGTCCCCAAATCATCAGGTCATGCTGCATCACGACAAACGGCGATGAGGTTGAAATGGGGGAACAGGTGCCCCACCTTTATCGTCCAAGACAGGAGATGGCCAAAGGTTGCCTGACACAGGGACTGGTGCCGTCTTGCCAATGATAAGGATAGAGCATGCAAGAGCCTCTGAATTCCTCATACCCCGTCCTGCCGCTGCGCGACATCGTGGTATTCCCACATATGATCGTGCCGCTGTTCGTGGGCCGGGACAAATCGGTCCGCGCACTCGAAGAGGTGATGCAGGATGACAAGCAAATTCTGTTGTCCAGCCAGATTGACCCCGGCGAGGATGATCCAGAGATCGACGGTATCTACCGTTCGGGCGTTCTGGCCAACGTACTGCAGCTGCTGAAGCTGCCCGACGGCACCGTTAAAGTGTTGGTCGAAGGGCAGGCACGTGTGCAGATCACGGAATTCCTTGAAAACGATCAGTTTTTTGAAGCGCGTGCAGAGTATCTGACCGAAATTCCCGGCGATGTCACCACGACTGAGGCGCTATTGCGCACTGTCGCGGATGAGTTTGAGCGCTATGCCAAAGTGCGCAAGAACATTCCCGAAGAAGCACTGGCTGCAGTCGGTGAAACCACTGAGCCTGCGAAACTTGCTGATCTTGTGTCGGGTCATCTAGGCATCGAGGTCGAACAGAAGCAGGAATTGCTTGAGACGCTTTCCGTCAGCGAGCGGCTTGAGAAGGTCTATGGCCTGATGCAGGGCGAAATGTCCGTTCTGCAGGTCGAGAAGAAAATCAAGACCCGCGTCAAATCTCAAATGGAGAAGACGCAGCGCGAGTACTATCTGAATGAGCAGATGAAAGCCATTCAGAAAGAGCTCGGCGATGGTGAGGACGGCAGCAACGAAGTCGCCGAACTGGAAGCCAAGATCAACGAGACCAAGCTTTCAAAAGAAGCGCGCGAGAAGGCCGAGGGTGAGCTGAAAAAGCTCAAGAACATGTCGCCGATGTCGGCCGAGGCCACTGTTGTGCGCAACTATCTGGACTGGATCCTTGCTCTGCCATGGGGCACCAAATCCCGTGTCAAAAAGGATCTGGGCCGTGCACAGGACATTCTGGACGCTGATCACTATGGTCTTGAAAAGGTCAAGGAACGGATTGTTGAATACCTCGCAGTTCAACAGCGTTCGAAGAAGCTGAAAGGCCCGATCTTGTGCCTTGTTGGCCCTCCGGGCGTGGGTAAGACCTCACTGGGTAAGTCCGTCGCCAAAGCCACGGGGCGCGAGTTTATTCGCATCTCGCTGGGTGGCGTGCGCGACGAATCCGAGATCAGGGGCCACCGTCGGACTTATATCGGTTCGATGCCCGGTAAAATCATTCAGGCGCTGAAAAAGGCGAAGACCACGAACCCGCTCATCCTGCTCGATGAGATCGACAAGATGGGACAGGACTTCCGTGGCGACCCGGCCTCAGCGATGCTGGAGGTGCTGGATCCAGAACAGAACAACACGTTCATGGATCACTACTTGGAGGTCGAATATGACCTGTCCAACGTGATGTTCCTGACCACGTCGAACAGCTACAATATGCCCGGGCCTCTGCTGGATCGGATGGAGATCATTCCGCTGGCTGGTTATACCGAAGACGAAAAGAGCGAGATTGCCAAGCAGCACCTTATCGGCAAGCAGGTCAAGAACCATGGTCTGAAAGACAAAGAGTTCGAACTTACCGATGAGGCGCTGCAATCGATCATCCGCACCTATACGCGTGAGGCGGGTGTACGGAACCTTGAACGTGAAATCGCCAAAGTGGCGCGAAAATCGCTGACGAAGATCATCAAGAAAGAAGCGGAAACCGTGACGGTGACGCCGGAAAATCTGGATGACTTTCTAGGCGTGCCTAAGTTCCGCTACGGCCTTGCAGAACAGGACGATCAGGTCGGCGTTGTCACCGGCTTGGCCTGGACCTCGGTCGGGGGCGACTTGCTGCATATCGAGGCGCTGAAACTGCCCGGTAAGGGTCGGATGAAGACCACAGGTAAGCTGGGCGATGTGATGAAAGAATCCATCGACGCAGCATCGTCGTACGTTCGGTCGATTTCGCCTCAGATCGGGGTGAAGCCACCGAAGTTCGACAAGATCGACATCCACGTCCACGTGCCCGATGGCGCGACGCCCAAGGATGGGCCGTCAGCGGGCTTGGCGATGGTGACCTCGATTGTTTCGGTTCTGACAGGTATTCCGGTACGCAAGGACATCGCCATGACAGGCGAGGTCTCGCTGCGCGGGAATGCTATGCCAATCGGTGGTTTGAAGGAAAAACTGCTGGCTGCTCTTCGTGGTGGGATCAAAACTGTTCTGATCCCTGAAGAGAACGAAAAGGATCTGGCAGACATTCCGGATAACGTGAAGGAGGGACTGGAAATCATCGCGGTCAAGCACGTCTCGGAAGTCCTTGAGCAGGCACTTATCCGTGCGCCTGAGTCGATTGATTGGGACGAGGCTGCGGAAGAGGCTGCCGCGGCGGCTGCAAAAGCGGCCGAAGGTGCCGGACCGTCTGCGACAGCTCATTAAGACTGCTGATAAAGTTAAGAGGCGGGGTCATCCCCGCCTTTTTTTGTTTAAAGGCCGATGACCGGTTTGGACGGATCGAGCACTTCTTCATCAGCGATGTAAGCCTGAAACTTTTTATCCGACAGGGCCGAACGTACAGCGAGTGCGAAGATCACCATCGAAAATACGACACAAAGCAAAATGTCCCAACCGAATGGGATTTGTTTCTGTGCACCGTCTCCAAATTGCCCCATGTAAGATATCAGCCCCAGGCCGCAGAAATATGGCATCAGCCAAAGGGCTTCTGTCGCGTCCATCTCATCAAGTCGGTTGTGAAAGCGGATCAGCAGCAGCGCCATGCCAATAAGCAAGGCGATACCAAGCCTCCAGACCGTGTCCCAACCGCTCCAATAAACGATCAACGTCGAAATGGCGAAGGCCGTGATCGCGACAAGTTTGACCGCGGGGATACGGATCGAGCGGGGTTGATCAGGTAGCAGATCGCGCAGGCACACCACGGCGATGGGGCCGACCGCAAATGAAAGGACGATTGCGGCCCCGTTCAAGGCGATGACTGTAGTGAACGGTACGGTGAGCAAGAACAGCGTGCCGATCAGAAAGTTCAGCGCCAGTGCCCACAGAGGGACGCCAAAGGATGAGAGCATCTGCAACCGCTTCGACAGGAATCCATTTTGCGACAGGGCCATTGCGATCCTTGCATTTGAGCCTGTCGCTACAAGCCCATTGCCAAAAGGGCCAATAATCGAACCAATGTTCAAAAGGCTGAGAAACCACAACAGCCCAACTGACATGATGACGCCATCCAACGGCCCTTGACCGCCAAAGCTCAGGTGCGCCCAGCCTTGGCTGATCATTGTGGGGTCCAGTGCTCCTATAAAGGCAACCTGTAGTCCGAGGTAGATCAGTGCACACAGCACAATGGAAAGAACCAATGCGGCCGGTATAGCAAATTTCGGATTGCGAACTTCCCCAGCCATATCAACCACATGTCGGAATCCAATGAAGGAAAAAATCACGCCGCCAGTAGATACGGCCGCCATGATACCCTTAAGACCATAGGGGGCGAATCCATCTGGCGTCGTAAAGTTTTGCGTTTCAAATCTTGATGCGATCAACAGAACTGACAAGACAACTGGGATCGCAATTTTAGCCCAGGTCAGTGTCGCATTTACCTGGGTGAAAAACTTAACCCCCAGCGCGTTTACCGCGACGAATAACAGCATGAATAGCAGTGCAACAGAGACACCAGCCCCAGTCAGCTCACCAGTTTCTGCCGAATGCAGCCAAGACGCGTATGGCGCGAGGTATTTAAGCATGGCTTCAACCTCGATTGGGGCGGTCGTGTTGTAGCCAATCCAAGCCGTCCAGCCCATTGCCATCGACACGATATTGCCGTGCGAAAACTGCGGAACGCGTGCGATGCCGCCGGGGATCGGTAGCATCGCCGAAATTTCGGCAAATGTGATCGCCAGAATGAACATCGCAACCGCGCCGATGATCCAAGAAAGAATAGCGGCAGGGCCGGCATGCTGCACGGCGAGCAGCGGTCCGAATAGCCAGCCCGATCCGATGATGCCGCCGACTGAAATGAACGTAAGACCAACGAGGCCGATTTCCCGCTTTAGTTTCGCCATTTCTTAACCCACCCAGGAAATCCGTTGGTTCTAAAGACCACTATTTCAGGATAAGCAGGCCGTAGGAAACATGGCAAGTCTCTATAATCATGCAAGAATCTCAGTGCCTAAAGCTACGAATTGGAAAGATTTTCCAGTCGTTTCGAGCACTTTCTGCCACGAGTGTTTATCTTCAGGGTATCATAACGCTGGACGCAGGTTGGAATATCAAGCACGCTGAGAGCCCGCGCCATTGTAGGAGACCCCAGGATGCCTCGGTACAACGATCTGTTCGAACTTTCGGTGGAAGATATGGAATTGATTGAAGAGGCAATGCGCCATGCGATTTCGGCCAGGTCCGTCGCACTTGTTGATGAATTCAATGAGGACAGAGAGGCCCGCGAGAACTTTGTGCGCAAGGCACACGAATTACTCGGCAGGTTACATGACCAGAAGATATTCTATCGCCCGAAGTCCGGCGTGTATGTCGGTGGGTAGTGCAGGGTGTGCTGAGCGCTTGATCTGAAGGAACCCCAGCACTTTACTTGCAGCTAATAAGCTATTGAAAACATGGTGGGTGATAAGAGATTTGAACTCCTGACATCTTCGATGTGAACGAAGCGCTCTACCACTGAGCTAATCACCCTTGGCGGGCTCAAATAAAGAAACCAAGAAATATTCGCAAGCTGAGATCGTTATCCGTTGGCCGTGGACCAGGGTTTTCACGATGCGTTCGCTTTGTTCAAAGTTACTCGCATTGGAAAAATCCGTGATTAAGCAAAAAACTTGAAAACGCCGCTTGACGCTGCACAGCGGTGGCCATAATACACCCCAACGTTCAGAGATGAACGGGCAGTGGGCGGTTGTAGCTCAGTTGGTTAGAGTACCGGCCTGTCACGCCGGGGGTCGCGGGTTCGAGCCCCGTCAACCGCGCCATCACTGTCAGCCTTTGATCCGGGCAAACGGATCACACATAGACCCAAAATGCGCGGTTGTAGCTCAGTTGGTTAGAGTACCGGCCTGTCACGCCGGGGGTCGCGGGTTCGAGCCCCGTCAACCGCGCCATTTTCCTTTGAAATCAGACACCCATACCCACGCTATCGCATTGCAGGGTGTCTTGAGGTCTGGCATGACGTTTCCGTCCGACTTAGTTCTGTCCGAGAGGGTGCTCATGACAAGCTTGAACCGGGTCGTGATGGCCCGCCGCAGCCGTCAGTGGATTCATGAGCTCAATCCGCAGAAGCTGGAGGCTTTCGAGATTTCAGGTTCCTGGGGCAAGCAATTCGCCTTTCTGAACTATACGCAAGCTTGGCAGCGTCAGCTTGATATCTGCTGCGGACCATTGCTGGATGAACACGGACAAGTCCGGCAATTTGACCTGATCCTGGCAAATCAGGTCTGGGAACATCTTGATCGACCTTATGAGGCGACTTTGAACGTGTTGGAGATGCTGCGACCTGGCGGTTACTTCTGGCTCGCAGTGCCTTTTTTCATTCCGTTTCACGCAGCTCCGCAGGATTGTTCTCGCTGGACTGCGCGAGGTTTGAAGAATTTGCTAAGTGAGTGGGTTTTGATCCGACTGGCATCAAGGCAGAGCAGTGGGGCAATCGCCATGCAGCCCAACGAAATCTGGAACTGGATTGGCCACCGACCTACGATCCCGAGACCGACGAATTGGAAAATGACCCGGATTTCCCAATTTGCGCATGGGCATTGGCCCGGAAATCGATTCAGTAGTTGGTAAGCCGGAGAAAATCCGCTAGTTCTTGCTTTGTTCTAACTTTTCGATTGGAGACTCGGCGCTGCTCGCTTATCTCTGAAAGACGTATCTGTTGGGGGCCAGAATGGCTGAGCTGAAGAATATCGAGGTGCGCGGCGCGCGCGAGCATAACCTCAAAAGCATTGATGTCGACATTCCGCGTGATCAGCTGGTGGTGATCACCGGTCTTTCTGGCTCGGGCAAGTCCTCGCTGGCGTTTGATACTATCTACGCCGAAGGTCAGCGCCGCTATGTCGAAAGCTTGTCGGCTTATGCACGGCAGTTTCTGGATATGATGGAAAAGCCCGATGTAGATCACATCAGCGGCCTGAGCCCTGCTATTTCGATCGAACAGAAGACGACGTCCAAGAATCCCCGCTCAACCGTGGGGACCGTGACCGAGATTTACGACTATTTGCGTCTGTTGTTTGCTCGTGCTGGAACGCCCTACAGTCCGGCCACAGGGCTGCCTATCGAGGCGCAGCAAGTGCAAGACATGGTCGACCGGATCATGACCATGGAGGAGGGCACCCGTGGCTATTTGCTGGCCCCAATCGTGCGGGACCGGAAGGGCGAGTACAAAAAGGAATTCCTTGAACTTCGCAAACAAGGGTTCCAGCGCGTCAAGGTCGATGGCGAGTTCTACGAGTTGGATGAACCGCCAACGCTGGATAAGAAGTTCCGACATGATATCGACGTCGTCGTTGATCGTTTGGTTGTACGTGAAGGGATGGAAACGCGCTTGGCTGACAGCCTGCGGACAGCGCTGGATCTTGCCGATGGGATTGCAATTCTCGAAACCGCACCGAAAGAGGGCGACCCCGAGCGGATCACGTTCAGTGAGAATTTTGCCTGCCCGGTCAGTGGGTTCACGATCCCCGAGATCGAACCCCGTCTGTTTTCATTCAACGCGCCTTTCGGAGCATGCCCCGATTGCGACGGTCTGGGGGTTGAACTGTTCTTTGATGAACGCCTCGTTGTGCCGGACCAGACGCTGAAGCTGTATGATGGGGCTTTGGCGCCGTGGCGGAAGGGGAAATCCCCGTATTTCCTGCAAACCATCGAAGCCATCGCGCGGCACTATGAGTTCGACAAAAACACGCCGTGGAAGGATTTGCCCGATAAAGTTCAGCAGGTGTTCCTGCGTGGTTCTGGCGATGAGGAAATCCAGTTCCGCTATGACGAAGGTGGTCGCGTTTATCAGGTCACGCGCAGCTTCGAGGGCGTCATACCCAATATGGAGCGCCGATATCGCGAGACTGACAGCGCCTGGATTCGCGAAGAATTCGAGCGTTATCAGAACAATCGTCCCTGTGGCACCTGCGAGGGATATCGTCTGCGCGCAGAAGCGCTGGCTGTAAAAATCGCAGGGCTGCATGTGGGGCAGGTGGTCCAGATGTCGATCCGAGAGGCATTGGCCTGGATTGAGGATGCGCCGAACCATCTGACTGCGCAAAAAAACGAAATCGCTCGGGCCATTCTGAAAGAAATTCGCGAGCGGCTCGGCTTTTTGAATAATGTGGGTTTGGAATATCTTACATTGTCACGTTCAAGTGGCACTTTGTCCGGTGGCGAGAGCCAGCGCATTCGTTTGGCCAGCCAAATCGGATCGGGCCTGACCGGGGTATTGTATGTTCTGGACGAGCCATCGATTGGTCTGCATCAACGCGACAATGACCGGCTGTTGGGGACACTCAAGAACCTGCGCGATCAGGGAAACACCGTTATCGTTGTCGAGCACGACGAGGAGGCCATTCGCGAGGCAGACTATGTCTTCGATATTGGACCCGGGGCTGGTGTTCACGGCGGGCAGGTCGTCAGCCATGGCACGCCTGAACACATCGCTGGTGATGCGGCTTCGATTACCGGTCAGTACCTGTCTGGGACGCGTGAAATAGCGGTACCTGCAGAGAGGCGAAAAGGTAAGAAGCAGAAGGTGAGCGTGGTCAAGGCCACCGGAAACAACCTGAAGAACGTCACGGCAGACTTTCCGCTGGGCAAGTTCGTCTGTGTTACTGGGGTCTCAGGAGGCGGTAAATCCACCCTGACGATTGAGACGTTATTCAAAACGGCCTCGATGCGGCTAAATGGTGCGCGTCAGACACCGGCGCCTTGCGAGACGATTAAAGGTCTAGAGCATCTGGATAAGGTGATTGATATCGATCAGCGTCCGATAGGCCGGACTCCGCGTTCAAATCCAGCGACTTACACCGGGGCCTTTACGCCGATCCGCGACTGGTTTGCGGGCCTGCCTGAGGCCAAGGCGCGTGGCTACAAACCCGGTCGCTTCAGCTTCAATGTAAAAGGTGGACGCTGCGAGGCCTGTCAGGGTGACGGTGTGATCAAGATCGAGATGCACTTCCTACCTGATGTCTATGTGACTTGTGAAACCTGTAAGGGCGCGCGCTATAATCGCGAGACGCTTGAGATCAAATTCAAGGGTAAGTCCATCGCGGATGTGCTTGATATGACTGTCGAAGATGCGCAAGAGTTCTTTAAGGCCGTGCCTTCGATCCGAGACAAGATGGATGCCCTTGCGCGCGTCGGGCTGGGATATATTAAGGTCGGTCAGCAAGCAACAACGCTGTCAGGTGGTGAAGCGCAGCGCGTGAAGCTGTCGAAAGAGCTCAGCAAACGTTCGACCGGGCGAACACTATATATCCTTGATGAGCCGACAACCGGTCTTCACTTCGAAGATGTTCGTAAGCTCCTAGAAGTGCTGCACGAACTGGTGGATCAGGGAAATACGGTTGTGGTGATCGAACACAATCTGGATGTGGTGAAAACCGCCGACTGGATTATCGACATCGGTCCCGAGGGAGGCGACGGAGGCGGCCAGATCGTGGCAGAGGGCACACCAGAAGATGTCGCGGAATGCGAGCGCAGTCATACCGGACATTACCTAAAGCCGATGCTGAATACTGAACGTGTGGCCGCTGAATAGCGAACTCTAGTAGAGGATGTCGGCAACCGCGCCGATGAGGTTCAACACTTTGCGCGTGTCCGGGTCGATTGAATAGACATAGTCACCGGCACGCACATAGTTGCCACCGCGCCGCAATCCATAGCGATAAGGGTCGTCAATCCAGATGTAGTCATCAAGCCGATCACCCTTTCGGTAGAGCTTTTTGGCCTGCCCGGGTGGCACGCAAGGCACAGCCTTTTTAGCAAGCCCCGGAGGGCAATGGCCAGCATTGCTACGCACCACACCAGATTGTGGAGCGATTCGTTCGACCTGCAACTTGGACTTGTTCTTACCTTTACCATTGCCATTCCCGGCCAACGCTAAGGCTGGGCTCAGCGTAATCAGGGAGATCATAGAAAGGCAGGTCAGAATTTTCATCGAGGCGCACTCCGGCGTGGGTGTTTGTATTTGCTTGTACAATACCCAATCACGTAGGAGCGCGCCTCCTTGTATTCCAGCCCTGTGCGGTTTTCCGCTGCCAGAGTGTTAGCTTCGGCCACGCTTCTCGAACCGTGGCAACATGGCGCTGAAATCGCGACCTAAGCCATTTTCGTGTTCGACAAACTGTTCATATAGCTTCGTTGCGATTTCTCCCATGGGAGTATCGGCATCAGCGCTTTCTGCAGCCTGTTGGCTGAGGCGAAGATCTTTCAGCATCAACTCGGCGGCAAAGCCAGGCGTATAATCATTGTCAGAAGGGCTTTCGGGACCAACACCCGGCGCAGGGCAATACGCATTCATCGTCCAACTGTAGCCTGAAGAAGTGCTAACCACATCAAACATTTTTTGGCGGTCCAACCCTAGCTTGTCTGCCAATGCAAATGCCTCGCAGGTGGCAATCATGGTGACGCCGAGGATCATGTTGTTGCAGATTTTGGCGGCTTGACCAGCGCCCGCCTCGCCGCAGTGAACCGCTTTCTGGCCCATGATTTCAAACAACGGGGCGGCTTTGGCAAAAGCGGTGTCAGAACCACCAGCCATAAAGGTCAGCGTGCCGGCCGCGGCACCGCCAATTCCACCAGAAACCGGAGCATCCACCGAGAGCAAACCGGCGTCTGTGGCTTGCTGGGCTACGACGCGGGCGCTGTCGACATCTACGGTCGAACAGTCGATTAGTACCGCACCGTTCTGCATCGCAGGAATAACCTCATTGGCCACGGTGCGCAGTATCTGGCCATTGGGAAGCATGGTGATGACCGCCTCTGCGCCAGAAACGGCTTGGGCCCCTGACACGGCCATCGTCACACCATCGATCGATATGTCTGCCATGTCATGGCCGACCACTTCATGACCGGCCGCTGCCAAATTGGCTGCCATTGGGGCGCCCATGTTGCCCAGTCCAATGAATGCGATTTTCATCCCTTACTCCTCAGAAAAGGTCAGCGCCTTCTCACCTAATGGTTGCAAAATATTCGAGACTGCTGCCGCAGGTACGTTCATATCTGCAAATTGCCAGTTTGGATTGCGATCCTTGTCTATAATCTGTGCACGAATGCCTTCCAGAAAATCTCCGTGTTCCATCGCGCGATAGGTAAAGCGATACTCCATCTCCAATGCCTTGCGCAGGGTCAAATTCGGTCCGCGCAACCGATGCAGCATTTCGATGCAACAGGCCATCGAAATCGGAGCATTTCGTTTGAGGCCATTGAGAACTTTCGACGAGAATTCCTGGCCGTCGCTACGCAGGATGTTCAGGATATCGGTCAGGCTTTCTCCGCCGAAAAACGCGTCGATCTGAGGTTGGAACTCGGCCAGTTTGCCTTTCGGGAGAGTTTCAGTGTGCTCTTCAACAATTTCTGCACGACCGGAAGCTACCAGCATATCTATAAGGCCCGCCCAGCGGTCTTGCGGAATGAAATGATCAGCAAAGCCAGCAAAGATTGCGTCATCGGGGCCCATTCGGTAGCCGGTTATTCCCAAATACTCGCCTAGACGCCCTGGCGCCAGCGCCAACATCAGTGTTCCGCCCACATCAGGGACCAGACCTATCGAACACTCCGGCATTGCAATTTGCGAGCTTTCACCAACAACGCGATGACTGCCATGGCAGCCGATGCCAACACCGCCGCCCATGGTGAAGCCTTGCAGAAAGCTGATCACAGGTTTGGGGTATTCAAAGATTATGGCATTCATCCGATATTCGTCGCGCCAGAAGGTACGGCCGTAATCGTAATCGCCATTGGTGCCAGTTGCGTATAGCTCCGCAATATCGCCACCGGCACAAAAAGCCTTTTCACCCTCGGCGTCAAAAATGATCAAATCGACCGCATCATCCTCACGCCAACTCCGGAGAGCGGTGTCGATGGCCATGCACATCTCATAGCTAAGTGCATTCAGGGCCTTTGGGCGAGTTAACGTGATGCGCCCGGCGCGCCCTACAGTACGTATGTCGATGTCAGCCATTGGACCCTCAGCGGTTCGCCAGCATTTGCCGTGCAACGATGACGCGCATAATCTCGTTGGTGCCTTCAAGTATCTGGTGCACGCGCAGATCGCGCACAAGCTTTTCGATGCCATAATCGGCCAGATAACCGTAGCCGCCATGCAATTGCAGGCACTGGTCAACTACCTTCGATCCGGTTTCGGTGACGAATTTCTTGGCCATGGCGCAGAATTTGGTGGCATCAGGCGCGCCCTGATCCAGTTTCCACGCTGCTTGCCGCAGGAAGGTGCGGGCGGCCTGCAATTCGATCTCCATATCGGCGAGGCGGAACTGCAGCGCTTGGAACTGATCGATGGATTGGCCGAATGCTTTGCGCTCGGACATGTATTGCAGCGTCAAATCCAATCCATTCTGCGCTGCACCTAATGAGCAAGAAGCAATGTTCAGGCGTCCGCCGTCCAGCCCCATCATGGCGTATTTGAATCCGTCGCCTTCTGCACCGACCAAGTTTCTTGCGGGGATCTTACAGTCATCAAACTGGACCTGCGCGGTGGGCTGGCTTTTCCAGCCCATTTTCTGCTCCAGAGCGCCAAAGCTAAGGCCGGGTGTCCCGTCTTCGACATAGACCGTCGAAATTCCCTTGGGACCATCCTCACCCGTGCGGACCATGCAGACATAGGCATCCGAATAACCGCCGCCCGAGATGAAAGCCTTAGAGCCGTTCAGGGTGTATCCCTCGTTCGTGCGTTCAGCCCGGGTTTTCAAAGCGGCAGCGTCTGAGCCGGAACCAGGTTCCGTTAGGCAATAGCTGAGCACCGTCTCAAGGCTGAGAATGTCAGGCATGATGCGCGATTTCAGATCATCACTGGCAAAGCTGTCCAGCATTTTGGCGCACATGTTGTGGATCGACAGGAAAGCCGCGACCGAGGGGCAGGCCATCGACAGGGCTTCGAACACCAGCGTAGCATCAAGGCGGCTCAGGCCTGATCCGCCACCTTCTTCCGAGACGTAGAGGGCGCCAAATCCAAGTTCGCCGATCTTGGGCCAAAGATCTTTCGGGATCGTGCCGTCAGCTTCCCATTGGCGCGCGAATGGGGCGATATGTTCCTGGCCAAAGGCATAGGCCATATCAAAAATGGCCGTCTGTTCTTCGGTCAACGCGAAATCCATGGCGGTGGTCCCTGTATACTGCAGAATTGAACAAGCGTTTTATTCTTCAATCCTTACAGAAATTTTTCAGCGGCAGCAAACGTTGCGGACTGGTTTGGGAGAATTACTTGCCTGCGCTATACTGAGGAAATTCAAAAGATCGATTTTATGGAGTATTCTGATGCCGTCACACAAAATGGCCGTGATCGCCATTCACGGAATGGGAAGCCAATACAGACCCCAAGGGCAACCTGCATCGACAACCCCAACATTTTCGAAAGGGCTGAAGCGTCGCGTCGCGAACCGGATCGGAGCCGATATGAGCCATGTGATCTGGCATGAGGTTGTTTGGGCGCAAATCCTGCAGCGGCGGCAGAAAGATTATCTGCGCAAGATCAACCGTAGTTTGGGCTATGACAAGCTGCGCGAGTTTGTTGTGTGTAACTTGTCCGATGCTGCCTCGTATCGCCCGACCCCGGATGACGGTGACAAAATCTATGATGCGATCCACAAGAAAATCGAGAATGTGATGGGTGTGGTCAAACATCAGGTAGGCCATGACGGCCCCGTCCTGATACTGGCCCATTCACTGGGCGGGCACATAATGTCCAACTATATCTACGATATGCAGAGGCATCTGCGGCAGGGTGGATCGCCGGTTCATCCGACACATGTAGAAAACATGAAAACAGTCGCGGGGATCGTGACCTTCGGATGCAATATTCCGATCTTCTTGTTCGCGTATCCCGAGAATGAGATATTCCCGATTATGGCTCCTAATCGCGAGCTTCCACCCGCGCTCCGGTTTACGACATGGTGGCATAACTACTATGATCGTCACGATGTTCTTGGGTTTCCGTTGGGCAAAAGCGCGCCGAGCTATGCGCAGCTGGCACAAAGCAGAGCCTTGAAAGACAAACCAATCAATGCGGGCAAAATTTTTACGTCTTGGAACCCGTTCTCGCACAACGGATATTGGACAGACCGGGACCTGTACGAACCGGTGGCAGAACGGATTAAGGATATTCTGGCCGCAGTCTGAAACTACAAATCAGCGTGAAATTCTTCGATCAGATGGCTAACCACGGCTTTCCCTGGATCATCTCCGCGCGCGACAGCCTCGGCATGAACACGACGTTGGCGGGTTGAAGAAGTGCCGGTCTCGGCAATGTGCCTTAGACGTGCAATCTCGGTCATGGTGCCGAGCGCTTCCGTATCTTCAGCCAACATACCCATGAGTTCACCCATCAGTTCGGCCATCGGCTTGATCGAGCGATCTCCGAAATCAATCAGCCCTTCGCCAACGCCATAGCGTTGCGCTCGCCAGCGATTTTCGCCGATCAGGAACTTGTCATATTGCCGCCAACGTAGATTGCGCGCTTTCAGACGGCATAACATCCTGGTCAGGGCTTGCGCCAAAGCCGCCAAAGACAATGTGTGTTCCAGCCGGGGCTGGACATCCATGATCCGGGTTTCGAGCGTTGGAAAGCGATGCGAAGGGCGCAGGTCCCACCAGATTTTTGAGGTATCTTCAATCACCCCGAGTTCGACCAATACTCCGGTTGTACGTTCATATTCGCCCCAGCTGCCGAATACCGGGGGCAAACCGGTTCTGGGCAGGTTATCGAATACAGTCAATCGATAGGAGGATAGGCCCGTATCCTCGCCATTCCAGTAAGGTGACGAAGTAGACAAAGCCAGGAGATGTGGCAGAAAGTAAGACAGCTGTGGCATCAGATCGGCGCGCAGGGCCTGGTTTTCGATCCCCACATGCACGTGCATCCCACAGATCAGCATTCGGCGTGCAACGCCGCCAAGAGCGTGCTGCAATGCGTCATAGCGCTCTCTTCTTGTATGATGCTGATCTTTCCAGTTTGCGAATGGATGGCAGGAAACCGCGATTGGTGCCATATTGTATTCGGCCGCGCGCTTTGAGACACAGGACCGCAACCGCTTTAGGTCTTCTCGGGCGGATTTGATGGTGGCGTGCGGGCGGGTTCCGACTTCAATCTGGCATTGCAGAAATTCGGGGCTGACCTGACCTTCGAAATCACTTTGACAAGCTTCGATCAACGCGGTCGGGGCATGCGCAAGCTGCATGCTGTCGCGATCAACCAGCAGATACTCTTCCTCGATGCCTAACGTGAATTCCTGCTGCATGGCGGTCCTCGTCGTTCAATTCCAATCAGTGAATACGGAATTTTCTCTTTTGCCAAGGGTTTGGCTCAAGGGTTCTTGCAGAGGTGCCGCGAGCAAAGGTAAGGAAAGACGCAACGCAGATTGGAGCCATCCTTGTGAAACCCAGAAAATTTCCACAGATCAACGCTGCTCTGGACGAGTTAGGAGTGAAGCTGATCGACAAGGTCACGGAACAGGATGAACGGGCGCGGCTTGAAGCGTTTGAGCGGGCAGGGGGGCTGACCCGTCCGGCATACGCTTTGTCACCAGGGATGGAAGAGTTCGATATCACACAGTTGGTGGACGAGTACACGCGATACGCCGATGATCTTGCGGCGCTGAAAGATCCTGCGCGTAATCAGACAGGTTATGAAACCAACAACGGGTATTATGATAGCCCGGACGCGGATGCGCTTTATCTTATGATCCGCTGCTTTCAGCCAAAACGCGTGATCGAAGTCGGCTGCGGAAACTCGACCCGCGTGACACGCCAAGCGATAATCGACGGGGCCCTTGATACGACCATCACCGCAATTGATCCGTATCCGCGCGCCGATATCGCTCATGTCGTTGATCGGTTCGAGCAAAAGCGACTGGAAGAGGTCGATCCCGCAATATTCGAACAGCTTGAAGCCGGAGACGTTCTTTTCATCGATTCAAGCCACGTGGTCCGGATGAGCAATGACGTGGCTCATCTATTCTGTCGGATCATTCCGGCGCTGAAACCGGGCGTTGTCATCCACGTCCACGATGTTTTTCTGCCTTACGAATATCCTAAGCGCTTCTTCTATGATTGTCCGGGTTGGGGCGAGCAATACTTGCTGCACGCCTTGCTGCAATCTGGCTTCTATTCAATGCTTTGGCCCGGATATTATTTGCAACAGGAACGCCCCGACGCGGTGGAGGCATTACCGTTTCTGAAAGACGGTCGCGCGCAGAGCATATGGGTGCAGCTCAAAGAAAAATGATCAACATGTGATCCGGTTTGCAAAAAGGCCCGTAATCCTCTGCATAACAAGCTGGAGAGGAGTTAACAGCCATGTTCCGTCGCACATTCATGGGCGCTGCCGCCGCATTTGCACTTGCACTACCCGTCAAAGCACAGGCCGCAGATATCGTCGATACGGCAGTCGCCGCCGGGTCGTTTAACACTCTGGTCGCCGCCGTTCAGGCCGCTGGTTTGGTTGATACGTTGAAAGGCGATGGGCCTTTCACTGTCTTCGCACCCACAGACGAGGCTTTTGCCGCTCTGCCTGAAGGCACCGTTGAAACTCTTCTTCTTCCAGAGAACAAGGATCAGTTGGTAGCGATCCTGACCTATCATGTTGTGCCAGCCAAAGTGATGTCTGGTGACATCGCTGGGAAACGAGCAAAGGTTCTGACCGTACAAGGTGATCGTCTGAGCGTGAATGCAAAGAATGGTGTGAAAGTTAACGGCGCCGAAGTTGTACAGGCTGATATCGAAGCCAGTAACGGCGTCATTCACGTTGTAGATGAAGTGATTATCCCTGAATAAATTTACCACTTCCAAATCTTAAATAGCCCCGTTCCTGATGGACGGGGCTTTTTGAATTCCTGGTAGAAATTTGCCGTTTAAACCAAACGTACCTGAGTACCGACTTTCACCAGCGGATACAGCTCTTCTACATGTTGGTTATAAAGACCGATACAGCCAGACGAGCTTTGGCGTCCGATCTTGCGGGTATCGTGGGTGCCGTGAACCAAGTAGGCAGGCCAGCCAAGATACATGGCGCGGGTCCCCAACGGGTTTCCAGGTTCGCCACCCTCCATGCGAACCGGCAACGATGGATCGCGCTCGCGCATTGATGCAGTTGGTGTCCAGCTTGGGTTCTCCGCTTTGCGCGTGACTTTGGTATAGCCGCGCTTGGTCAGCTCTTCGCTCATCGGGACAGAGCTGGGATAGAGCTTATAGGTTCCATCTGGCCCCCAGTAATGCACAGCTCGGCTGGTGATATCGGCCAACAATGCACCAACACCCAACTCGTCAAAGTGATCCTGCCAATTCTGCTGCGAGAATGACGATACATTGCGACGGACGGGTAATTGTGTGCTGATCGCTTCTTCATCCTGCGGGAAAGCATCGATGCTTTGCGCGCGTACGATGGCTGGTGTCGCAATCAGCGATGCGGCGCCCAACAGGGCGTGGCGGCGGGTCAAACGATTTTGGGACAATGTTGCCTCCGGAATGATACGAACTGCTCGATTAGATGATTTGGCGATAAAATATTGGTGATTGCCTGACTTTTCCAGAGGTAGGCCTCTGAATTTCTCGTGAGGTGTTTGAACCAGCGAGAACAGGCCCAAAACGAAAGAAGCCCGGCCTGAGTTAGGCCGGGCTTCCCGATTAATGAACTAACAGATCAGTCCATGGCTTTGAAGTTGAACTCGCCGCCTTCCTTGATACCCGACGGCCAGCGCGATGTGACGGTCTTGGTGCGCGAGTAGAACTTGAAGCTGTCCGGGCCGTGCTGGTTTAGGTCACCGAACATGGACTTCTTCCAGCCACCGAAAGTGTGATACGCAAGCGGAACCGGGATCGGCACGTTGATGCCGACCATGCCGATATTGATCCGGCTGGCGAAATCACGTGCGGTGTCGCCGTCGCGGGTGAAGATCGCGGTGCCGTTGCCGTATTCATGATCCATCGCCAGTTTCAGCGCTTCTTCATAAGAACCCGCGCGGACGGTCGACAGGACCGGGCCAAAGATCTCTTGCTTGTAGATGTCCATGTCGGGCGTGACGTTGTCGAACAGGTGCGGGCCGACAAAGAAACCGTCCTCATAGCCCTGCAGGCTGAAGTCACGGTTGTCGACAACCAGTTTCGCGCCTTGCTCAACGCCCGAGTTGATCAGGCCAAGGATACGTTCTTTTGCAGCGGCAGTGACCACCGGACCCATGTCAACGTCGTCGCCCGCTGTGTAGGGACCGACTTTCAGCTTTTCGACACGCGGGATCAGTTTTTCGATCAGTGCGTCTGCGGTTTCTTCACCCACGGGAACAGCGACCGAGATTGCCATGCAGCGTTCGCCAGCTGCGCCGAAGCCAGCGCCGACCAGCGCATCCGCGGCCTGATCCAGATCGGCGTCAGGCATAACGATCATGTGGTTCTTGGCGCCACCGAAGCACTGCGCGCGTTTGCCATTGGCGGTTGCACGAGCATAGATGTACTGGGCGATCGGGGTTGAACCCACGAACGACACGCCCTGAATGATCTCGCTGTCCAGCAGGGTATCCACGGCCTCTTTGTCGCCGTTCACAACCTGGAATACGCCTTTGGGCAGACCGGCCTCGACAAACAGTTCTGCCAGCATCAATGGAACAGATGGGTCGCGCTCGGACGGTTTCAGAACCACGGCGTTGCCGCAGGCCAGTGCCGGGCCAACGTGCCAAAGCGGCATCATGGCCGGGAAGTTGAACGGCATGATCGAGGCAACCACACCCAGCGGCTGACGCATCGAATACATATCGATGCCCGGGCCCGCGCTGTCGGTGAATTCACCTTTCAGCATCTGGGGCGCACCGATGCAATATTCGATCACTTCCAGTCCGCGCTGCAGATCGCCTTTGGCATCAGGAATGGTCTTGCCATGTTCACGGCTGAGCGCTTCAGCAAGTTTGTCCATATCGCGGTTCATCAAGCCAACCATCGCCATCATGACGCGCGCGCGTTTCTGCGGGTTGGTTGCACCCCAAGCGACCTGAGCCGCCGCAGCGTCTTCGATTGCTGCGGTGGTCTCGGCAACACTTGCCATCGGGCATTGGTACTGCACTTCGCCCGTTGCTGGGTTGAACACATCGTCAAAGCGGCCAGATGTCCCGGCGACATGTTCGCCGTTGATGAAATGGGTCAGGTTCTGCATGGCAAATTCCTCCGGATTAGGTTGCGCGCAGAATAGACTTGCGAAAATCACCTGAACAGAGGCAATATTTCAAATCAGTTTTGCAAAAATGCAAAGGGCAGGGCATGACACCGAATTGGGATGATTTGCGGGTTTTCCTGGCGGTTGCCCGAGACGAAAGCCTTTCTGGGGCTGGGCGGGTTCTTAAGATAGACCCGGCGACTGTCGGTCGCAGAATTGCGCGATTGGAAGCGGCTTTGGACGCTGTGTTGTTCACGAAATCACAACAGGGCTATGTGTTGACGACTGCGGGGCAGCGTCTCATGGAGCATGGTCTACAGGCAGAAGAGGCTATGCGCGCGGCGACTGGTGTCATGTCGGGCTCGGCCAAGTCGCTTAGCGGGCAGATCCGGATTGGCGCGCCGGACGGGAGCGCTAATTACCTTTTGCCTCAGGTCTGCGCCAAGATCAGCGATGCCAACCCTGACCTCGATATTCAGATTTTGGCATTGCCGCGCATTATCAACCTATCCCGACGAGAGGCCGACATGGCGGTCACTGTCAGCGCGCCCACTGCCGGGCAATTGCTGGTTCAAAAGATATCCGATTATCGGCTGCACATGGTCGCCACGAAAGACTACCTGAGTCGCCACGCGGAAATTCGATCCATTGAGGATCTGAAAGGGCACAGGATGATCGGCTATATCCCGGACATGATCTTTGATCGGGAACTTGACTACCTCAATGACATTGGTGTTGAACGTGTCGCGCTTGCATCAAACTCGGTCTCAGTTCAGTTGCGGCAGGTGTCGCTGGGCACCGGGGTTTGTGTTGCGCATGATTTTACATTGCCGTTCCACCGGGGATTGCGAAAAATACTGACGGATCAGGTAAGTCTGACTCGGGGGTTCTATCTGGTCCGCCATCAGGGTGACCAGCGCAATGAGCGGTTGAATCGGTTTGCCGAAGCACTAACACGTGGCCTGCGGGACGAAGTAGCGCGGCTGGAAGCCGAAGCTTCACCTTGACACCTTCAGACATTCCGGCAACGCTTAGAAAACAGTACGTTATTCCGGAGGTTTTTGCAGATGCTCGTTCAGGCCATACTCAAGTCCAAAGCTGGCAGCGGCGTAGTGACGGTCGAACCATCGGCGTCGGTCTCGCAGGCCGCCGCAATTCTGGCGGAGAATCGGATCGGTACTGTGATCGTTTCCGAAGATGGCGGGCAGACGGCTTCGGGCATCCTGTCCGAACGTGATATCGTACGCGAGCTGGCCGCCAGTGGTAGCGGGTGTCTGGACAAGCCGGTCAGTACCTACATGACCAAGAAGCTTGTAACAGCCAGCCAGCAGGACTCGGTCGAATCCATCCTATCACAAATGACGGAAGGTCGATTTCGCCATATGCCTGTTCTGGAAGAGGGCAAACTGGTCGGAATCGTAACGCTGGGCGATGCGGTCAAGGCGCAACTGGCTGAACTTGCTATGGAAAAAGACGCGCTTGAAGGCATGATCATGGGGCATTGAACACGGGGGCTGTTTCAGCCTCTTGCACCTGCGGCAAAGTTATGTTTGCTTGCGCAGAAATTTTGTTGCGCTGGAGAGCCCTATGCGGGTTGGATTATATCCCGGTACCTTTGACCCAATCACATTGGGCCATATCGACATCATTCGCCGTGCCGCTGCATTGGTGGATAAGCTTGTGATTGGCGTCGCTATCAACCGCGACAAGGGCCCTCTGTTTTCTTTGGAAGAACGAGTCGCGATGATCGAAGCCGAGTGTGCGCATCTCACCGAGCAGACCGGCACGGAAATCGTGGCGCATCCATTTGAAAACCTGCTGATCGATTGTGCACGAGATGTCGGGGCGCAAATCATTGTGCGCGGTCTGCGTGCGGTCGCGGATTTCGAGTATGAATTCCAGATGGTTGGCATGAACCGCGCGCTGGACGACTCGATTGAAACGGTCTTCCTAATGGCCGAGGCTCGGCATCAGGCGATTGCCTCGAAACTGGTCAAAGAAATCGCCAGGTTGAATGGGGACGTGTCGAAATTCGTCACGCCCCGCGTCAATGAAGCTCTGCGTGAGCGTTTAGGCTAAGGCACCCATCGCGGCGGCCGTGTCCAGCATCCGGTTCGAGAAGCCCCACTCATTGTCGTACCAAGCGAGGACGCGCACCAGCGTGCCGTCGGTTACTTTGGTTTCAGCCAGCGAAACGGTCGAGCTGTGTGAGTCGTGGTTGAAATCGATCGATACCAGCGGGCGATTCTCGGCTGCCAAAACGCCGGGGACTTTCGCGGCGGCTTCTACGAAGAGGGCATTGACCTCCTCTTCGGTTGTTGGGCGTGATACTTCGGCGACCAGGTCAACAACTGAGACATTGGGCGTAGGCACGCGAATGGCTTGCCCGGTCAACTTTCCGGCCAGTTGTGGCAAAACCAGACCCACTGCAGACGCCGCGCCGGTTGTCGTGGGAATCATCGACAGTGCTGCTGCGCGCGACAGGTAGGGGTCTTTCCCAGCTGTGTCATGAACCGGTTGGCTCGCCGTGTAGGCATGAACGGTTGTCATATTGCCGTGCTTGATGCCAAGCCCTGCGTCCAGTGCTGCGGCCACGGGCGACAGGCAGTTGGTGGTGCACGAGGCGTTCGAGACAACGATATCGTCAGCGGTCAGCTCATGATCGTTTACGCCAAAGACGACGGTCTTCACACCGCCATCGCCGCGGGCAGGGGCGGAGATCAGTATTTTCTTTGATCCGTTTTTCAGATGCCGCTCGGCTGCTTCGCGGGTACGAAAGACGCCGGTACATTCCAGAACCACATCCACATCAGACCAGTCCAGTGCTTCGGGGTCTCGCTCGCTGGTCAACCGGATCGGTCCGGCACCAACATCCAGACCGGCGTCAGTCAGTGTGACAGGTCTGGGATAGCGGCCATGCACACTGTCGAATTCGAACAGATGAGCGTTCATTTCCGGCTTTGCCAGATCGTTAATAGCGACGATTTCAACATCGGTGCGTCCGGATTCCATGACGGCTCGCAATACGCCTCGTCCGATCCGTCCAAATCCGTTGATTGCTAGCTTGAGTGTCATAATGCGCTCCGTCAGAATTTGGTCGATTGATGGTTAGCGCTAACAAAGCTAGATTGGCGCGAAAGTCAAGCAAAACCTCTGTCATCGCCAGAAGGCAAGCCAATCCAGAAAATCGTAAAGCTTCTTACCAAGGAACAGCAGGTGTTCGGTGCCGAATAGTGCAACGTCCAGCATCAGACCGCCCAGAATTAGGATTCCAAGCCAGATAGCGATTTGATTTGTCATTTCTGCGCCCTGAACGAAAATGCCCGCTCAGATAACCTGAGCGGGCATCAAGGTACAAGCGATGTGCGAAGGGTCAGTTAAGGCGGCCCATCGCTACGGCGACATCCGCCATACGCACCGAGAAGCCCCATTCGTTGTCATACCATGCCAGTACACGCACCATACGGTTGTCAACGACGCGGGTCTGGTCTGGTGCGAAGATCGAGCTCTCTTCGGTGTGGTTGAAATCGGTCGAGACCAGCGGCGCAGGCTCATAGCCAAGGACCCGCTGCATCGGGCCCTTGGCGGCTTCTTCAACAATCGCGTTAACCTCTTCTACTGTCACGTCGCGCGATGCGCGGAACGACAGGTCGACGGCCGAGACATTTGGGGTAGGTACACGGATCGCGGAACCGTCCAAGCGGCCCTTGAGGTTAGGCAGGACTTCACCCAGCGCTGCCGCAGCACCGGTTGTGGTCGGGATCATCGACATCGCCGCTGCGCGCGCGCGATACAGGTCGCTGTGACGACGGTCCAGAGTGGGCTGGTCGCCGGTATAAGCGTGGATCGTGGTCATGATGCCATGCTCGATACCGATGCCTTCATCCAGAACTTTGGCAAGCGGGGCCAGGCAGTTGGTCGTGCAGGAGCCGTTGGACACCATATTGTCGTTTGCAGTCAGGGTGTTGTGGTTTACGCCAAACACAATTGTCTTATTGACATTCTTACCTGGCGCCGAAAGCAGCACCTTACCAGCGCCGCGATCTAGGTGCGTCTTTGCCTTTAGCCCGTCATTGAACTTGCCAGTACATTCCAGGACGACATCGCAGCCTTCCCAGTCAAGCTCGGTCATGTCATAGGTCGAGAACATTTCCATCGGGCCACGGCCCAGATCCATGGTGTTGCCTTCGACAGACACTTCGCGCGGGAAACGGCCGTGAATGCTGTCATATTTCAGCAGATGTGCCGATGTTTCCAGCGGGCCAGTGGCGTTGACCTTGATCACTTCGATGTCGTTACGCGCCGATGCGGCGATGTGCGACAGTGTACAGCGGCCGATGCGGCCAAAACCATTGATACCGACCTTGATGGTCATCCGACGTCTCCAAACTGCGCTTGTGTTGCTGGCCATATAGCCGTGAAAACCGAATCTCAAAAGGGCAAAAATGGCATATTTTTAAGGTGTTAGCGCAAACCTGCGCCGGTTGCGCTAACGCTTGCGCTAAGGGTTGGATCAGGTAGTGTCGGCAACAGCGGATAAACAAGAGGATGCGCGATGAGTGGTCTGTTGGCCCTGTTGGATGATGTGGCAGGCATTGCAAAGGTTGCAGCGTCATCAGTGGACGATGTCGTAGCGGCGGCTGGCAAGGCCGGGGCCAAGACTGCCGGTGTAATAATCGACGACGCGGCGGTAACTCCGAAATACGTGCAGGGGTTCGCGCCGGCACGAGAATTACCCATCATCTGGCGCATCGCTCGCGGATCGGTTTTCAACAAGATTGTCTTGCTGTTGCCCGTGGCACTGCTGTTGGCGAACTTTGCGCCATGGCTGATTACGCCTTTGCTGATGATAGGTGGCTCGTATCTGTGCTTTGAGGGCGCCGAGAAGATTTTTCATGTCTTGTTCCCGCATGGCAGTCACGTCATCGAAGAAGACATGAAAAACCGCGACCCAGGGCATTTGGAAGAGCAGAAGGTCAAGGGGGCAATCAAGACCGATTTCATTCTTTCCGCCGAGATCATGACCATTGCATTGGCGGCTATCGAAGCGCCCAACATCTGGATGCAGGCTGCGACGCTTGCGGTGGTTGGGTTGGGTGTGACTCTGGCAGTTTACGGTTCGGTTGCGCTGATAGTGAAGATGGATGATGTCGGGTTGTATCTGGCTAAGAACGCACCGACGCCCGTAGGCCGAGGTCTTGGTCGGGGCTTGGTCAAAGCCATGCCCGGCGTGATGAAGACACTTTCAATCGTTGGAACTGCCGCGATGCTCTGGGTCGGAGGCTCGATTATCATCCACGGGATGGAGGTTCTTGGCTTTGGCTGGCTGGGCCATCATATTCATGACTGGGCTTATGCGGTAGGACATGCAGTGCCTGCCCAATGGGAAAAAGCCGCCGAATGGATCGCAAAAGCGACAATGGATGGGGTGTTTGGCTTGGCTTGGGGGTTTGTACTGATACCGTTGGCGACCAAAGTGATTGCGCCGATGATCGGGAGGTTTTCAAATAAGCCTGGAGTTCACTGAATCGAAGGCGTGAGGTGATGGATCTTAGTCATTTACCAGCCTTTAGAACGGTTCAAGTCCGCACCCGGTTTAAGTTGAGGGGGCTCGCTTCCAAACGTAAAGCAGCGGCATTGGCTGCCATGAACCTTGGTGCGGAACAAATGCCGTTTGAACCGAACGCACTGTATCGGGTTCTGCATTTTCGGATCGATACGGCGTACAAAGCTGCCGAACGTGCAAAGTGGGCAGGCGGGCGAATGTTCAACCTGCTTACGGGTCAATCTGCGCACTTCATTCCGCTTTATGGAACGCATGTGCGGCAAGTTTTGTCTTGGGCAGGGCAAAACGTACCCGGAGGGATCGTGCCAGCGGAACGGTACGAACTGCGATTGGACTTTGCGAAATTGGCATATGAGGCGTTAAGGGCGAAATTGGGCCAGCCAAAATAAGAAAGGGCGGCCTAGAAAGCCGCCCTTTGTATCTACAACTGTTGAGCCGAGTGCTTAAAGCCCCAGCAGTTCTTTTACCTTCGCGACGGTCGCTTCTGCGGTAATGCCAAAGTGTTTGTAAAGCTCACCTGCCGGGGCCGATGCACCAAAGCTCGACATGCCAATAAACCCAGCTTTGGCTTCGCGGCCACGTTCACCCAGCAACCAGCGGTCCCATCCGCCAGCGCGTACGGAGGCCTCGATGCCAACGCGGACAGCACCGGCAGGTAGGACGCGTTTGCGATAGGATTCATCCTGTTCGGCAAACAACTCCATGCAGGGCATTGATACGACGCGGGTGCCGATGCCCTCGGCCTCCAGCATCGCTTTGGCTTCCATGGCCAGCGAGACCTCGGATCCGGTAGCGATCAGGATTGCCTGACGTTTGGCTTCTGCGTCAGCGAGCACATATGCGCCTTGTGAGGTCAGGTTTTTACCTTTGTGCTCGGTCCGTACGGTTGGTACGCCCTGACGAGTCAGCGACAGTACCGAGGGGCTGTCCTTGGAGGTAAGTGCCAGTTCCCAAGCTTCGGCAGTCTCAACAGTGTCAGCGGGGCGGAAGACATAGGTGTTTGGCGTTGCGCGCGAAATCGCCAGATGTTCCACCGGCTGGTGGGTCGGGCCGTCTTCGCCCAGACCAATCGAGTCATGTGTCATCACAAAGACCGTAGGCACCTTCATCAAGGCAGCCAGACGCATGGAAGGGCGGGCATAGTCAGTGAAAGCCATGAAGGTGCCGCCATAGGGGCGGATGCCCCCGTGCAGAGCCATACCGTTCATCGCAGCGGCCATGCCGTGTTCACGGATACCATAGTGGATGTAGCGGCCTTTGCGGTTTTCCGGCAGGAAAACGCCCATATCCGCCGATTTGGTATTGTTTGAACCAGTCAGGTCAGCCGAACCACCAATGGTTTCTGGCATGATCGGGTTCACCACGTTCAGAACCTTTTCGGACGACGCTCGGGTGGCCAGCTTTGGCTGCTCTTCCGACATCTGTTTCTTGAATGACCGGATGGCACCAGCCAGTTTCTTCGGCGCTTCAAACGCATAGGCACGGTTGAATTCCGCCTGCTTACGGTCGGAGATTTGCGCGAAACGCTCCTCCCATGCCGTGCGCTCGGCAGCACCACGTGTACCAATAGCTTCCCATGCAGCTTTGACTTCTGTGGGGATGACAAACGCGTCATGCGGCCAGCCATAGCCGTCTTTGGCCGCCTTCAACTGATCCTGATCGGTCAGTGCGCCGTGGCCTTTCGAAGTGTCCTGAGCCGCGTGGCCAAGTGCGATGTGGCTCTCGCAGGCGATCATTGTCGGCTTGTTCGACTTTTTCGCCCGCACGATGGCATCGTCGATGGCCTTGGGGTCATGACCGTCAATCTCAAGCACATGCCAGCCCGAAGCCGCAAAACGGCGCACCTGATCGGTGCGGTCGGCGATATCAACGGTGCCGTCGATGGTGATGTTGTTGTTGTCCCAGAAGACGATCAGCTTGCTCAGTTCGTGTCGGCCAGCCAGGGTGATCGCCTCCTGGCTAACGCCTTCCATCAGGCAGCCGTCGCCCGCAATCACATAAGTGTAGTGATCAACGATCTTCTTGCCGTAATGCGCACGCTGGATTTCCTCGGCCATGGCAAAGCCCACAGCGTTCGAGATGCCCTGACCCAGAGGGCCAGTGGTGGTTTCGACACCGTCTATCAGGAAGTTCTCGGGGTGGCCGGCTGTTTTGGCGCCCAACTGGCGGAAGTTTTTGATTTCTTCCAGCGTAACGTCGCCATGACCAGTCAGGTAAAGCAGCGAATAGACCAGCATCGAACCGTGACCCGCCGACAGGATGAACCGGTCACGATCCGGCCAATTCGGGGCAGAGGCGTCAAATTTCAGGTGCTTTTCGAACAATACAGTCGCAACATCGGCCATGCCCATTGGCATACCGGAATGGCCGGAATTGGCGGCGGCGACGGCGTCGAGGGTCAGGGTGCGGATGGCCGCAGCCTTGTCCCAGTGTTCGGGGTTGGCATTGCGCAGCGCAGTCAGGTCCACGGGCGTTATTCCTTTGGGTTACGGGCAGATTTAGCGCTGAATACCATCCGTCTGACAAAGTGCAAGCAGAACCGGGTT
The DNA here is from genome assembly GCF_056542905.1 of Ruegeria sp. AA3. Lineage (NCBI taxonomy): Bacteria > Pseudomonadati > Pseudomonadota > Alphaproteobacteria > Rhodobacterales > Roseobacteraceae > Ruegeria > Ruegeria sp. AA3. The sequence goes on from NZ_JBQGAQ010000001.1 coordinate 386,979, forward strand.
CTGCGCCGATCTGGCGCTTCAAGAGCGGTGTGCAAGTGATTGAAACCAAACAGTGGGTATTTTCTGTTACATTCCGTTAGACTAGTGCAGAGAGCCGCCGCTTTTGATTCGGACAGGCGTATAGCAGAACGAACCTTGATAAAGAGGTGACAGGGGCATGAGTCAGATCGAAGAATTACAACGCCGTATCATTACTGCGATGGAGCGGATCGGCACCGGAGTCGAGGCACTGCAGGACGCTGGGCCCGCGGTCGATAATGGTGCTGCATTACGATCAGAACTTGAAGAAGAGCGCTTGGCCAATGCGCAGTTGGAAGAGCGGCTGAAATCGCTCATAGAAAGGCACGCTCTTGAGATTGATGCCCTCCGGGAGCAGGCGGGACCAGGAGAAGAAGTTGCTGCACTGCGTGATCAATTGGCCGAGGCGACCGCAAAGCTTGCAACGGTCGAGGCCGCGCGCGCAGAGTTAGCCGAGGCCAAGGCCGCTCTGGATAACAGCGACGAAGTAAATTCACTGAAAGCCGAAATCGAAACCCTGCGATCCATGGAAAATGCCGCAGAAGAAGCCGATTCGTTGCGGGCCGAGGTCGAGCAATTGACCCCCATCGCAGATCGCGCCGAAGAGATGGAGGCAGAGCTGTCCCGTCTGCGCGCTGAATTGGTCGATAGCGAGCGGCTGACCGAATTGAACGCCGAGCTTGAAATGCTGCGTGCCGAGCGTGCCAGCCATGGCGCGGCGATGTCGCGACTGGATGACGATTTGCAACGGTTGCGCAAGGCAAACGAACAGTTGCGTGGAACAGTGGATGAGTTGCGCGCCGCGGCAGAAGATGGTGTGACCGATGCAGACATGCTGAATCGCGCAACTGCTGCAGAGTTGGAGGCAACGCGTGCCGCAAGAGCCTCGGACGCGGCCGAAGCACACGCGGTTCTGGCCCGGCTCGAACCGTTGTTGACCCATGCCAATCTGGCTGAAGGAGAGGTTGAATAATGCCCGAGGTGACCATTCATATCGGTGGACGAGGATTTGATGTCTCTTGCCAGGACGGTGAAGAGCCCTTTCTGCAGGCCGCGGCCAAGCTTTTGGATGATGAAGCACAGGTATTGTCGGACCAGATCGGACGCATGCCTGAATCGCGCATGTTGTTGATGGCCGGACTAATGTTGGCCGACAAAGCTGCAGCGCACGAAGATCGCCTGAAGCTGGCAGAAGCAAAGCTTGTGGAAGCCGAAGCCGAATTGAATCGCCTGCGTAGTCAACCTCTGCCCGAGCCCGAGCGAATTGAAGTTGCAGTGGTGCCACCCTCGGTAACAGACACATTGGCGGAGATGGCCGCGCGTGCAGAAGCGCTGGCTGCGGTGATCGAGGAAAGGAACGCCTGATGGGCTTTGTTCGAACGGCCGCAGGGGCCGCGGTATTGTCTTTGTACGCTACGGCAGGTTTGGCCGAGATCGACATACTGTCTGTGACATTTAACTGCGAGAACAACACGCAGGTGCCAGTGTCCTATTTTAACGCCGCAGATGGATCAGGTGCTGCCGCGATGCTGATTGAGGACCAGTTAATTGCGCTGAAACAGGTTCAAAGCGGATCAGGTATTCGCTACGAATCTGTAGACGGGGCAGGGACATACACCCTTCGATCCAAAGGCTGGGAAGCTACGATCAGCCATCAGGCCCAAGGCAGCACAGCCCCCGAACGTGTCTTGTTCAAGGACTGCTCTAGCCGGTAAATTAGGCGTTTGCTTCACGGATTTTGTCGGCAGCATCTTTGTCGTAGCCGACATTGTTTTCTTCAAACAAAGTATCCAGCTCTCCCGAAAGGGTCATCTCGGTGATGATGTCGCAGCCGCCGACGAACTCGCCTTTGACGAAAAGCTGGGGCACAGTTGGCCAGTCCGAATAATCCTTGATACCCTGACGGACAGAGTCGTCCGCCAAAACATTCACGTCGGTATATTCGACACCCATGTAGTTCAATACACCAGCGACGCGCGACGAGAACCCGCACTGCGGCATCTCTTTGGTACCTTTCATATACAGCACCACGTCATTGGCTTTGACGGTTTCGTCGATCTGGGTTTTCACGTCGGTCATTTGGTGTTTCCTTTGCTCTTCGGCATTATTGCATTGGCGTAGTCTTGAGGATTCTTCGGAATATGGGTCTGCGCCGAGCTAATTGCACCGTCATGTGAATTGTAGGAGGAATGCAGGAGGTGTTCTCCCTGTCCAGGTGGCGATCCTCGTCTTGTATTACGTCCCGTCTTTGAATGGTTCCAAGCTATGAGCGCGATCAATACAACAAAGACGGTGAATGTAATTGAGATTACAATCGCGTGCTCCATTTTACTCCGGTACTTTCGTGGTCAGCGCCAGCGCGTGCAACTCTCCATCCGGGCCATCCATCTTGCCTTTCAACGCGGCATAAACAGCACGTTGTTGCTGAACGCGGTTCTTGCCGCGAAAGCTCTCATCCACGACCATGGCGGACATGTGCACGCCATCGCTGCCACCAACCTGGATTTCCGCATTTGGAAAGCTCTCGCGTAGCAGAGTTTCAATTTCGTGGGCGCTCATCGGCATGTAGGTTCACTCCTGAAGGTCTTTCCCAAGATGTAGAGCGATGAGACGGGGGGCGCAAGATGGGGCCAGTTCCGTTCAACAACAATTCCTGCGCGCCGACACGCGCAAGAAATCTGTTTGATCGCACCAGAACAAAGATTGATTAGGCGACGGCTTGGGCAAAGCTGCTGCGGAACGTATCCGCCAGCTCGGCAAGCGAGACTTCGGAGCTTCCGATTTTAACACTGTCTCCAGTGAAACGTCCGACCGACAGAAGGGGAACACCCGCCTGACCAGCTGCGATCATCAATGCTTCGGCCTGATCAAAGTTACAGGCGACCAGATAGCGCGCCTGATCTTCTCCGAACAGGAACTCGGTCGAGGCGTCGTCGAGGCAAACGCCGACACCAGCTGCCTCGGCTAGTTCAAAAGCGGCTAGTGCAAGGCCACCGTCACCCAGATCGGTGCAGGCTTTGATCATTTCACGATTGGCGCGAATGAACTCTCCGTTGCGCTGTTCAGCGTCCAGATCGACATGTGGGGCGTCCCCGTCTTCTCGGTTGAAGACTTCGGCCAGCAGGGCCGACTGGCCCAGATGGCCTTGGGTTTCGCCGATAACCAGAGCGACATGGCCTTCACGAACCTCGTTGCCGATGATTTCATCGGCAGTTTGCAGCAGGCCTACGGCCCCAATCGTGGGAGTTGGCAAGATCGCCTGCCCATCAGTCTCGTTATATAGCGACACGTTGCCGGAAACGATGGGCATGTCCAAGGCTCCGACTGCGGCTCCGATACCTTGGATTGCCCCTACAAACTGGCCCATGATTTCAGGCTTTTCGGGATTGCCGAAATTCAGATTGTCAGTGGTGGCCAGCGGCTTGGCGCCCACGGCAGTCAGGTTGCGGTAGGCTTCGGCTACGGCCTGTTTGCCGCCCTCAACAGGGTTTGCGCGGACATAGCGCGGGGTCACGTCGCTGGTGAACGCCAGCACCTTGTCAGTTCCGTGCACACGCACCATTCCAGCGCCCAGACCAGGCGTGCGGGAGCTGTCGGCCATGACCATGGTGTCATACTGTTCGTACACCCATTGCTTGCCTGCGTAGTTCGGCGAAGAGAGCAAGGCGCGAAGGCCATCAACTGGGTCGATCTGGGGCACATCTGTCAGCTCTTCCGCGTTGGGCGTTGGTTCCCATGGGCGGTCGTACTCGGGTGCCGTTGAAGACAGTTTGGAAAGGACGAGGTCTGCTTTGACTTCGCCGTTGTGCATGATCAGGAACCGGTCTTCGGCGATCGTTTCACCAACAATGGCGAAATCCAGATCCCATTTCTCGAAAACCGCACGGGCTTCGGCTTCAAGCTCAGGTTTGAGGACCATCAGCATCCGCTCCTGAGATTCAGACAACATCATTTCATACGCGGTCATGTTCTCTTCGCGTTGAGGGACATTCTCCAGATCAAGGCGAACGCCAAGGCCACCCTTGTCTCCCATCTCAACGGCCGAACAGGTCAACCCTGCCGCACCCATATCCTGAATCGAGATCACGGCGCCGGTCTGCATCAGTTCCAGCGTGGCTTCCATCAAGCGTTTCTCGGTGAAGGGGTCACCGACCTGAACAGTCGGACGCTTTTCTTCGATGGTGTCGTCGAATTCCGCCGAAGCCATGGTCGCACCGCCCACACCATCGCGTCCGGTTTTAGCGCCTAGATAAACAACCGGCATACCGACACCCGAGGCCGCCGAATAAAAAATCTTGTCACTGTCGGCCAGACCTGCGGCAAAGGCGTTAACAAGGCAGTTGCCGTTATAGGCTGGATGGAACCGAACTTCGCCACCAACGCAAGGCACACCGAAGCAGTTTCCGTAGCCGCCGATGCCTTCAACCACACCATTCACAAGCTGACGGGTTTTGTGGTGGCCGGGCTCACCAAATGACAGCGCGTTCATCGAGGCGATGGGGCGTGCGCCCATGGTGAAGACATCCCGCAAAATACCACCAACGCCGGTCGCGGCACCCTGATAGGGCTCAATGTAGGAGGGGTGGTTGTGGCTTTCCATTTTGAACACCACGGCCTGACCGTCTCCAATATCAACCACGCCAGCGTTCTCACCAGGGCCGCAGATAACTTGTGGGCCGGATGTGGGCAGCGTGCGCAGCCATTTCTTCGAGGACTTATATGAACAATGCTCGTTCCACATAGCCGAGAAAATGCCCAGTTCGGTGAATGTTGGCTCGCGCCCGATGATCTCGAGGATCATGTCGTATTCCTCGGGCTTGAGCCCGTGTGCAGCAATCAGATCCGGGGTGATGGCGGGCTCTTGCATCTTCTGTCCTATGTCCATAGTGGCCGAGATTGCGGGCCTTTTAGGGCAAGGGCGCTTCCGTGGGAAGGGTCAAGTCACCGCAGGGCCATTTAGAAAAGAAAATGCGGAACCGACAATGCCGCCGATTCCGCACATCTGGAGGTTGGCTTATAGATTGGCGCTGTAAAATCCCAGCGCCAAGCCTACCGATTTAGGCCGGGTTCTGACCTTTGTTGACGGCATCAGCTGCAGCTGCACCGGCGGCTGCTTTTTGTTCTCCAGTCATATTCTCGCTGCCAGGTATCGCAACGCGCACCTCTCGGCGGGCGAAGTCGATGCCATTGGCGTTGAACTCTGCTTTCACGCGATTGAAGATTTCCTTACGCAGCGTGAACTGCTTGCCCGGCTTGGCCATGAACTTGCCTCGGATGATCATACCGACATCATCAAAGTCGAACACACCCTGAGATTTGAACGGCTGCAGGAACCCATCTTTATGAGTTTCGTCCTGCATCATCTCGGCACCGATCTTCTTGAAGATCTTTTTGACCTTATTGGGATCGGTATCGAAAGGCACAGTGAACTTGAGCTTCATGATGACCCAGTCGCGGCTGAAATTGGTCAGCTTTTGAATCTCGCCATATGGGATCGTGTGAACGGGCCCGCGATGGTGGCGCAATTGCATGGATCGGATCGAGATCTTTTCGACCGTTCCCATCGTACCGCCGACATCGACATATTCGCCGACACGGAAGGCGTCATCGATCAAGAAGAAAATACCGCCTACGATATCGGCCACCAGTTTTTGCGCGCCAAATCCAATAGCCAGACCCAAAACACCAGCACCAGCAAGTAGCGGTGTAATGTTGATCCCGAGCGCACTCAACGCCAGCAGGCCGAAGATGACGCAGATTGTGACCTGTGCGGTGATCCGCAGCAAAGGCAGAACCGTTGCCAGACGCGAACCACCAGCACCGCCGCCTTCGCCGCCGGCTTCTTCATCCAGCTCTTCCGCAGCAGTTTGTTCTTTCGCCAGACGACGATTGATCCAGAGCGAGACAATCTCGTTCAAGATGTAGCCGACTGCGATTATCAGCAGGAACTGGATGACCGCGCCACCGACTTCTGCTCCGATGCCAGCTGATGCGACATGGCGAAGGTCAAGTTGCCAGGCACGCGAAATCATCAGGACCACGAACAGTCCCGCAATAACCCGCCCAATCCGGATATAACTGCGCTTGGCCGAGCGATAGGCGCGTTCCGCCAAAGGTCCTTCACCTGATAGCGGCGGCTGCAGATGGCGGACCAATCCACGTATCAAAGTATCGAGCGCTGGTGCGATCAGCAGCCAGAACATAGTGGTGAAATGCGCCCCGGTTCCAAGCACGCGCAAGATTGCCGGATTACGCTGTGCCACGAGGAATTCAACGAGCAACCAGATCACCACCGACACGCCAATGGCGAAGTAGGGGTAATAATGCGCGACTTCCTCATCAAACTTGGTGCGATCCGGGTCTGTGCCCAGCATCATCTGCGACAGTCCTTCACGAGCAGTCCAGGCGATTACACCGATATAGATGTGGATTGCCGCATTCAGCCAAAAGCCGATGCGCGTCTCGCTTGGAGTAATTCCGTTGAGTCCATTGAAGCGGACAACAAATAGCGTGAAACCGATCAGGATCAGAAGGCCAATCAGATTTCTGTGCAGGTATTTAGCCCAGTGGTCATCAATATTCACCAAGCGGTATTGAGGTTTTTGCGGCGCGAGTACAAATCGCGACACAGCTGCCCCAAGACGCGGGACCCAAATCAAGAAGAATACGAATGGTGCGGCAAACGTGATTTGTTCGGGGGTCAGTAATGCGCGACCAAGCGCCCGGATAACCACGTAGAACACGATGAGACCGGCAATTTCGCGGCAAAACCGGCGGAATAGGTACTGCACGGCTCCCCTAAGGTCAGCTTCATCTCCGACTTCGGATGCCTTTGACCAGCGACGGGTTAATATGCTGAACAGCTTTTCTGCTACATATCCGACCAGTAGGACCGATAGCACTAGCCCGATCAAGGTAAGGACCCCGGTTTCGTTGAATTTATCCGCAAAATTGCTGAACGCTTTTATTTGCGCACTGACGATATTGGGAACTGTCGTTAGTACTTGCGTCCAGGAGGTAACCATTTCCGCCCAGATCTCGTTCAGTTCAGTCAGCGGATCTTCGTGACCTTCCTTCTCTGCGGCATGTTTTTCCGCAACCGCGTCAAGGCGTTCAAGCAAGATCGCCCGCACCTGGTCATCAGACATACGCGCAACCAGATCATCGACTTGCTCAGGCGTTAGATCCTGGGGGATCGTAACCGTAGAAGTTGTGCTTGTGTCTTGTGCGTGCAGCGGCACCGCCAGAAACAAGACTGAAATCATCGCCAACAATAGGCGCAATGAATGGAACATGAATTAGCCCTCGAACACGATTTTAAGTGTTTTTTCGGGATCATAGGCTCGTGTATTCAATTTTCCCAGTGCTTTCCTGAGAATTGCCGAACGTAAGGCCAAAAAAAAGGCCGAGCACTAAGCTCGGCCGTAGTCCAACAGGGAGGTATGAAGATGATGAGCGTTACAGCATCATCGCCTTCAATTGCTCATTTAGGGATCAGTTTGTTAACGATCAAGGTTTAATAGGAGATAAGATCGTCATGCCCGCTATGTCCTGAGTGCATGGCTAGAGTTTCCCCATCTGCCTCAGATGTTTGCGGTGGGCTATGATTTCGTCCTGCACGAAATCCCGAAAGGCAGCGATCCGCTTGGAATGGCGAAGCTCTTCGGGATAAGCGAGGTAAACCGGTACATCAGCAGTTTCAATGTCCGAAAGGATCGGAACCAGATCGGGAAAGTCCTCGGTCACGTAGTCGGGTAGGACACCAATTCCAAGATCGTGGAGTACACCTTGCAGAACGCCAAAATAGTTGTTCACAGTTAATAGCGATCCAGGATTATAGGTCATTAGGTGCTTTACCATCGAAGCGCCGGCCCCGACCTGAGGCGCGGATGGTGTCTGGCAGATCAATCTGTGCTTGGTGATTTCTTCGAGAGACTCAGGTTTGCCGCCGTGGCTGTCCAGATAGGCTTTGGTGGCATAGAGCATCATTTGCACTGTCATCAGGCGCTTGCGCACCAAATCCGCCTGACTGGGCTCTTTCATGCGGATGGCGACGTCTGCTTCGCGCATCGGCAGGTCGAGAACGCGTTCTTCCAACATCAGATCAATATTGAGATCGGGATATCTTTCGTAAAGCTTGGGCAGTCGAGGTGCGAGCCAGAGCGTGCCGAAACCAAATGTGGTGGTAACACGCAAAACACCGAACACCTCGTCCTCGCTGTCCCGAATTCTTGCGGCCGCAGTGTCCAGACGTTTGGACATTGCCGAAGTCGCGTCGAACAGCAATTCGCCTTGTTCAGTTAGAATCAGGCCACGGGCATGGCGGTGGAATAAGGTCGCATCCAGTGATTCTTCGAGAGCGCGAATTTGACGGCTCACAGCAGATTGAGACAAATTGAGCTTGTCCCCTGCATGCGTGAGGCTGCCTGCATCCGCAACCGCGTGAAATATTCTGAGTTTGTCCCAATCCATCGCCGCAACTTTCGTTATCTTTCGGCAGCCCTATATGAAACACGTAACAAATTCCACATTCAAACCGGGAAATCGTTACGGCAAAGGAGAAAATTACTATACAGGTCAGCATTTGTGACCTAAAATACCTAAAGATACAGCACACTAATCCGACGAGGGGAGACGTCAGATGAGTCAGCCGAAGATCACGTTAAATGATCGGTTTGATCTATCCAAAAGCCCGGTTCTTTTGAACGGAACGCAGGCGTTGGTGCGTCTGATGTTAATGCAGAAAGAACGTGACCGCGCGACGGGGTTTAATACTGCGGGTCTGGTTACGGGATATCGAGGATCACCGCTAGGGGCTGTCGATTTGCAGATGTCGCGCGCTGAAAAGCAATTGGCCGAAAGCGATGTGACGTTTCAATACGGTCTGAATGAAGATCTTGCCGCCACCGCATTGTGGGGCAGTCAGCAAGCCGGGTTACGTGGCGACGGTAAGTTCGATGGTGTATTTGGCCTTTGGTATGGCAAAGGCCCTGGGGTCGACCGGTCCGGAGATGTGATGCGTCATGCAAACATGGCCGGTACCGCGCAACAAGGCGGCGTCTTGATGGCCATGGGCGACGATCATACGGGCGAAAGCTCGACCGTTCTGCATCAGTCTGAATGGTCTTTGGTCGATATGTATATGCCAGTCGTCAGTCCGGCCGGAGTTCAGGAAATTCTGGATTACGGCGTCTACGGATTTGCGCTAAGCCGATTTGCCGGGGTTTGGGTCGGGTTGAAAACGATGAAGGACACGATCGAGGTCACTTCGGTCGTGGATGGTAGCCCCGATCGGATGCAGATAACTATCCCACAGTTCGATATGCCCGAAGGAGGGCTGAACATTCGGCTGGGAGACACGCCGCATCTACAGGAAGCGCGGGTCATTGACTATAAACGTTTTGCGGCTGAGACGTTCTCGCATGCGAACAAACTGGACAAACGGGTCTGGGGAAAACCCGGTGCCAAGATCGGGTTTGTTGCTGCGGGCAAGAACTGGCTTGATCTGATGCACTCAATGTCACTGCTGAACATTGATGCGGACGAGGCAGAGCGACTTGGTATTACTACTTACAAGATCGGACAGACGTTCCCTCTGGATATGAGGGGTTTCCACGATTGGGCGGAAGGTCTCGACCTGATTGTGATCGTCGAGGAAAAGCGCAAGCTGATTGAGGTTCAGGTCAAGGAGGCGATCTTCGACGATCGGCGTGGTCGTCGCGTTTACGGCTGGTACAAAGGCGGGGCAGGGACGTTGCACCGCGAAGAGCTGTTCCCGACCAGAGGGGCGCTTGATCCAATCATGATTGCTGAAAAACTTGGGCAGATTCTGGTTGAGGAAGGCCATGATACCGATGGCGTTCGCGCAGGTCTTGCAAAACTGGACGAGGCGCGCCGCGCTGATAATGCTCAGGAAATCGCAGCAAGATTGCCCTATTTTTGTTCAGGATGCCCGCATAATAGCTCGACCAAGTTGCCGGAAGGCAGCCGTGCCTATGCCGGGATTGGCTGTCACTACATGGTGCAATGGATGGATCGCGAGACCACCGGATTCACCCAGATGGGCGGTGAAGGGGCGAACTGGATTGGCGAGGCTCCGTTCTCGACCACCAAGCACGTTTTTCAGAATCTTGGCGACGGAACCTATAATCACTCGGGCGTGCAAGCGATCCGCGCCGCGCTGGCGGCTGGCACCAATATAACCTTCAAAATTCTATACAACGATGCCGTCGCAATGACTGGTGGGCAAGAGAACGAAGGTGGTCTGAGTGCTGAGCGTATCGTTGCCGAGGTCAGCGCGATGGGTGTCAGCAACGTTGCCGTCGTATATGACGAAAAAGAAGATGTGAACTTCGGGGCGCTACCCTCGGGCGTCGAGACCTTTGAGCGTACCAAACTGATGAAGGTTCAGGAAAAGTTCCGCGAAATCGAGGGCGTATCAGTCATTGTTTATGTCCAGACCTGCGCTGCCGAAAAGCGCAGGCGGCGCAAGCGGGGCACGTTCCCGGACCCGGACAAGCGCGTGTTCATCAATACCGATATCTGTGAAGGTTGCGGAGACTGCGGTGTCCAGTCGAACTGTGTCTCAATTGTCCCGAAAGAAACCGAGCTCGGGCGCAAACGTGCTATTGATCAATCCAGCTGCAACAAGGACTTCTCATGCTTGAATGGGTTCTGCCCTTCCTTCGTGACGGTAGAAGGCGTGAAAATCCGCAAAGAAGCCACCACTGAGCTTGATTTACCTGACCTGCCGGAACCTGAGCTGCCGCACATCGATGGAACCCATAATGTCGTAATCACGGGTGTTGGCGGCACAGGCGTCGTCACGATAGGTGCGGTACTGGCACAGGCTGCACAGATCGACGGTAAAGGGGCAGGCATGATGGAGATGGCAGGCCTCGCACAAAAGGGCGGTGCCGTTCATATCCACTGCCGGCTTGCAGACCAGCCGGAAGACATCAGCGCGATCCGTGTCGCCACTGGTGAAGCGCACGCGCTGATCGGCGGTGATCTGGTGGTCTCGGCAGGGGCAAAAACGCTGGGTCTAACGCAGACTGGTCGTACCGGGGCAGTCGTGAACAGCCATGAGATCATTACCGGTGATTTCACTCGAGATACCGAGTTTACCATTCCCAGCGATCAGCTGCAGCTTGCCCTGCAAGCACGGCTACGGGATAGGGTAGCACTATTCGATGCAACCGATCTGGCCCGCGCGGTGATGGGGGATTCGATCTATTCCAACATGATGGTATTTGGCGCCACCTGGCAGCGTGGCCTGCTACCGATCAGCCATCAGGCGATCATGGAAGCGATTGAACTGAACGGTGCGGCGGTCGAACGCAACAAACGTGCCTTCGAAGTTGGCCGCTGGGCTGTGACCCATCCCGAAGAGGTCAACAAAATCCTAAGCCCGAACGTGGCCGAATTACCTAAATCGTTGGATCAGGTGATCGATTTCCGCGCGGCACATCTGATCGACTATCAGAGCAAGCGATTGGCCAAACGCTATCGTAATCTGGTCGAAAGCGTCGATGATCAGAAGGTCCGTGAAGCGATCGCCAAAGGCTACCATAAGCTATTGTCCTATAAGGATGAATATGAGGTCGCACGGTTGCTGCTCGACAGTCGCCAGAAGGCAGAGGCCGAGTTTGACGGCGACTTCAAAATGACCTTCCATCTTGCACCGCCAACTTTGGGCACAAAGGGCGATAATGGACGTCCGGCCAAGAAAGCCTTTGGCGAGTGGTTTCTTGGCCCTCTTAAAGTGCTTGCAAAACTGAAAGTTCTGCGTGGCACTCCTCTGGATTTGTTCGGTTACACGGCGGAGCGCAAAATGGAGCGTGCTTTGATCCGTCAGTATGAAAAGGATTTGAAAGAGGTTCTGCCCAAGCTGACACCCGAGACTAGCGATGCAATTACGGCGCTTGCCGCTCTGCCTTTGGAGATTCGTGGATTTGGTCCGGTTCTGGTCGCGAATGAGACCAAGGCCGCGAAACGGCGCGAAGAATTGCTGGCTGTTATCCGCGATGGCGGGCCTCAAATGCAAGCTGCGGCAGAGTGAGGCTTTACAATCCTGTCATAAAATCTAGGCAAATTGGTTACCTCGTCATATTTAGTCGGTAGCAAACCGGAGTAGCCAATGCCGCCGCATCATCACGTCGCTCGTGACATATCCTACGCTCATTCCGCAGAAACGCGGGGTGGGCGTATGGTGATCAAGTTGATGGAAAACACGACGGGCCGCTTGCGTCTTATCCGTCGCGCAGATGGCTACGATCAGGAAGTCGCACAGGGACGTGATTTCTGGTCGGTGATGGTGGAACGCTATGGGCTGACATTGGATGTGGTCGGTGGCGCGTTATCGAATATTCCTAAAGATGGCCCGCTGATTTTGATTGCGAACCATCCATACGGCATTCTGGACGGGCTGATGATGGGTCATATCCTGTCTCAGACGCGCGGAGATTTTCGTATTCTTGCCAACCATGTCTTCCGCAAAGCTGAAGATTTGGATCGGATCGTCCTGCCAATCTCTTTTGATGCTACCAAAGAGGCGATGCGGTTGAACCTTGAGACCCGCAAGACTGCTCTGAGCTATTTGGGCGACGGTGGCGCAATCGGGATATTCCCGGGTGGCACCGTCAGCACGGCTGCGAAGCCATTTGCGCATCCGATGGACCCGGGGTGGCGCGGATTTACCGCTCGGATGGTGGCCAAGTCTGATGCGACTGTTGTGCCGGTGTTTTTTGAAGGACACACCTCGCGATTGTTCCAGATTGCTAGCCATCTGCACAACACATTGCGCATGGGTCTTCTAATCAAAGAGTTCAAGAAACGTGTTGATACTCCAGTGCGCGTGGTTGTTGGAGACCCCATCGGGCGCGACATTCTGGATCCATTAGGCAAGGATACGCGCAAGATGATGGATTTCCTGCGCAAAGCGACGTATGAGCTGTCTCCAGAGCCATTAAAGTCTTATGACTACGGCTATGAATTTGAGGAACGGCATCGCGCCTAAAGGGGCAAATGGCAGTAGGTATCTTTGATTCCGGGTTGGGCGGTCTAACCGTCCTGAACGCCGCGCAGAAACATCTGCCGGACGTGGATTTCCTGTATTTTGCGGACAGCGCGCATGCGCCTTACGGCGTTCGCGATGCCGAAGACATCTACAACCTGACCCGCACTGCCGTTCATGATCTTTGGGATCGCGGCTGCAATCTGGTGATTCTGGCCTGCAACACAGCCAGTGCTGCCGCTTTGCGCCGGATGCAGGAGGCGGGCGTGCCCGATGGTAAGCGGGTACTGGGCGTGTTCGTTCCTTTGATCGAAGCGCTGACCGAGCGGCAATGGGGTGACAATTCACCTCCGCGCGAGGTCGAAGTGCAACATGTCGCGCTGTTTGCGACGCCCGCGACTGTGTCTAGCAGGGCGTTCCAGCGGGAATTGGCATTCCGGGCGATTGGCGTTGATGTTGAGGCGCAGGCCTGTGGCGGTGTGGTCGACGCCATTGAGGATGGCGATATGATCTTGGCCGAAGCCTTGGTGCGCAGCCATGTGGATGCGCTGAAACGCAAGATGCCGGAACCGCAAGCGGCTATTCTGGGTTGCACCCATTACCCCTTGATGGCGGAAACGTTTCAGAATGCATTAGGCCCTGATGTGAAGGTCTATAGCCAAGGAGACTTGGTGGCTGAAAGCCTTGCAGACTATTTGAAACGTCACCCAAACATGCTTGGCGAAGGTGCAGGTGGGTTTTTGACCACCGGCAAGCCCAACACCGTGTCGGATCGCGCAACGCAATTCCTCCGACGACAAATCACCTTTGAAGCCGCCTGATTTTGGTCAAGGACGGCGCTTTTCTGATTTTGTAATTCGTTGACCGTCGCATCGGCGGTCACCCCATGTGACACATGAATGAAAGAGGTCTGACATGACCCATAAAATCGCAATTCTAGGTGCTTCCGGCTATACCGGTGCGGAACTGGTACGGCTGATCGCCGGGCACCCGAATATGGAGATCAAGGCTTTGGCCGCCGAGCGCAAGGCCGGGCAGACAATGGCGCAAGTGTTCCCGCATCTGCGGCATATGGATTTACCAGTGCTTTGCAAGATTTCCGAGATCGACTTTTCCCAGATCGACCTGTGCTTTTGTGCCCTGCCGCATAAGACCAGCCAGGAAGTCATCCGTGATCTACCCAACACATTGAAAATCGTTGACCTTTCGGCTGATTTCCGGCTTCGGGACGGAGACGAATATCAGAAATGGTACGGCAACCCGCACGCCGCGTTGGGACATCAGGAAGAAGCCGTTTATGGCCTAACTGAATTCTATCGTGACGATATCAGTTCTGCGCGGCTCGTCTCTGGCACAGGTTGTAACGCTGCGACCGGGCAATATGTGCTGCGGCCATTGATATCAGCGGGCGTGATTGATCTGGATGACATCATTCTAGACTTGAAATGCGCAGTTTCAGGCGCAGGTAGGGCACTGAAAGAAAACCTTCTGCACGCAGAGCTCAGCGAAGGAGCAAATGCCTATGCAGTAGGTGGGACACATCGGCATCTGGGTGAGTTCGATCAGGAGTTTTCTGAGCTTGCCGGTCGGACCGTTCATATTCAATTCACTCCACATCTGATCCCGGCCAATCGGGGCATTCTGGCGACCTCTTACTTGAAGGGCGATCCGCAGAGCGTCTATGAGACTTTGCAATCGGCCTATGAGGATGAGCCGTTCGTCCAGGTGCTGCCCTTCGGAGAAACACCTTCAACCCACCATGTACGGGGGTCGAACTTTTGCCATATCGGTGTCGTTGGTGATCGGATCGAACGCCGCGCAATCGTTGTGGCAGCTTTGGATAACTTGACAAAAGGTAGCAGCGGGCAAGCCTTGCAGAACGCCAACCTGATGTTAGGTGAGGATGAAACCCAAGGGCTGATGATGGCCCCTCTGTTCCCGTGAGGACGGTATGAAAACGCTCAAGAAACGTCGTCGAATACAGATCATTGTGCTAGCCGCGGTGGCCCTTGCCTTATCGACGGCGTTGATTGGAGTGGCCATGAAAGATGGCATCAACTTCTTCCGTTCACCCAGTCAAGTGATCGCCGAGCCGCCTAAGCCGTCCGAAGTGTTCCGCATCGGTGGGCTTGTCGAAGAGGGCTCGATCATACGTGGGCAGGGTGAAACTGTGTATTTCGTCGTCACCGATGGCGGTGAAAGCGTCAAAGTCGCTTTCACGGGTGTCCTACCTGATCTGTTTTCAGAAAATCAAGGTATGGTCGGTACAGGTAGCTATGTGAACGGTGTCTTCGAAGCCACTGAAATCCTTGCAAAACACGATGAAACCTATATGCCGAAAGAGGTTGTGGACGCATTGAAAGAGCAAGGTGTTTACAAAGAAGCCGGCGACAGCTGATCAGTTCCAAAGCATTGAAATCTTGAGGGCGTTGCGTGCAAGAAACACGCAGCGCCCTTTGTTCTATCGTCGGATTAACTTATTTGCCGGACCGTTAGCCTGACCACAGCAAAGGGGGCGGGCATGAGGACGGTTCGACAGATCGCAGATGAAATCGTGGCGCGGGAAGGTGGCTTTGTCGACGATCCCGACGATCCCGGTGGGGCAACAAAATTTGGTGTGACGATCCACACCATGCAGCGTTTGGGTCTTGATCTGGATCGCGACGGTGCTGTGACACATCGGGATGTAAAAGTTCTGACCAGGGCGCAGGCCATAGACATCTTTGTCGACCACTATTTTGAAAGGCCTCGCCTTGGGTTGTTACCCCTGGCTGTACAGGCCTCGGTGTTTGACATGTACGTCAATGCGGGTTCGCAGGCAGTCAGAATATTGCAAAACCTGCTGTGCCAAATGGGGTTTGAGGTCACAGTTGATGGCGTGATCGGGGCCCAAACCGCGCGTGCAACAAATGCTGCTGCCAAACCAAAACCTCAGGCCCTAACAGATGCCTATGGCGTCGCACGGCGTAACTATTATTTCCGGTTAGCAGATCGGAGGGTTTCACTACGTAAATATGCCCGAACTCGGGCCGGGGGCAAAGGCGGTTGGATCAAGCGCGCTGAAGAGTTTTTGTCTCCTCAATATCACCTGACGAATGCAGACTTTCAGAGGAGGATTTCAGGATGGGTTTGATCTCTGGCCTTTTTGCGCTGTTGTTCGGTGGAGGCCGCAATGTGGTTCGTGAAACTACCGAGATATTTCGAGAAAATGCTGAAAGCGCGGCGCAGCGGAGCACAACGTTACGCAGTGCGGCGGTGGCACAGTTCGGGGCCGAGTTCCAAGTGCCCCGAAAAGGGGGGTTTGATCGAATCATGGACGGGCTAAATCGACTGCCGCGCCCTGCTTTGGCGTTGGGCACCTTGTGCCTGTTCCTTGCCGCAATGATCGACCCGCTCTGGTTCGCGGCGCGCATGCAGGGCATTGCACTAGTGCCGGAACCGCTGTGGTGGCTGTTGGGTGTGATCGTGTCATTCTACTTTGGCGCGAGGCATCAGATA
Source organism: Ruegeria sp. AA3 (assembly GCF_056542905.1). Lineage (NCBI taxonomy): Bacteria > Pseudomonadati > Pseudomonadota > Alphaproteobacteria > Rhodobacterales > Roseobacteraceae > Ruegeria > Ruegeria sp. AA3. The sequence continues at coordinate 403,510 of NZ_JBQGAQ010000001.1, forward strand.
AAAGCGCAGGATTTTCAGCGAGAGATCAATCAAACGGTGCTGCAAGCGCCAGACGTATTGGCCAACCTTGCGACAATCCGTGAACTTCGCGAGGACAGCCCCGGCATCGCGGATACCCGGTCGGACGCGGCCTTGACCGAAGTAGTAATACAGGCCGATTTCAACCCTGCACTAGAAGATTGGCGACGGCTGCGCGCAGCATGAGGCGCGACACTATGTGCGGCGATACTTGACGAATGTTAATGGCACATGCCGACCTGCCGCAGTATAAGCGCGTCATGATTACAGAGCTTGGCCATTTCGCACTGATCCTAGCCTTCCTGGTCGCCATTGTTCAGACTGTGGTGCCTCAGATAGGGGCTGCCAAACGATGGAACGGATGGATGGTTTTTGCAGAACCTGCGGCCATCGCTCAGTTTTTGCTGACCGCGTTTTCGTTTGGAGCACTGGTTTGGGCTTTCGTGGCGTCCGACTTTTCGTTGCGGATTGTGGTTGAGAACAGCCATTCCGCCAAGCCGATGCTGTACAAGATCAGTGGGACTTGGGGAAACCACGAGGGCTCGATGCTGCTATGGGTCCTTATCGTCACAATTTTCGGGGCAATGGCCGTGATCTTTGGCGGCGGATTGCCCCCGACGCTCAAAGCAAGAGTTCTGTCGGTGCAGTCAGCCATCGCTGTTGCGTTTTTTGCGTTCATTCTGTTCACATCTAACCCGTTTGATCGCTTGCCAATTCCACCTTTCGACGGTCGGGACCTGAACCCACTGTTGCAGGACCCGGGCCTGGCGTTTCACCCACCGTTTCTTTATTTGGGTTATGTCGGCCTGAGCATGGCCTTCAGCTTTGCTGTCGCGGCCCTGATCGAAGGCCGCGTGGATGCGGCATGGGGCCGTTGGGTGCGACCTTGGACGCTTGCAGCGTGGATTTTCCTGACCATTGGTATCGCACTGGGGTCTTGGTGGGCCTACTACGAACTGGGTTGGGGTGGTTTCTGGTTCTGGGATCCGGTCGAAAATGCCAGCTTTATGCCATGGCTGCTGGCCGCAGCGCTGCTGCATTCGGCCATCGTTGTCGAAAAGCGCGAGGCGCTAAAAAGCTGGACTATTTTGCTGGCGATCATCGCCTTCGGGTTCTCGCTGATCGGGACGTTTATCGTGCGCTCGGGGCTTTTGACCTCGGTCCATGCGTTTGCCAACGACCCCGAAAGGGGTGTGTTCATCCTGTTCATTCTGGTGATTTTCATCGGCGGCGCACTGACTCTGTTTGCAGCCCGTGCGCAGGCGATGGAAGCGAAGGGCGTGTTCGGGATGGTCAGCCGGGAAAGCGCGCTGATTCTGAACAATATCCTGCTGGCAGTCAGTTGTTTCGTCGTGTTCTTTGGTACGCTGTGGCCCATGGTGGCTGAGATGGCATTTGACCGGAAACTCTCGGTCGGAGCGCCATTCTTTAATGCGGCCTTCACACCATTCATGATTGCCCTAGGGATCGTGCTGCCTGTTGGCGCTATGCTGCCTTGGAAGCGGGGCAGATTGGGTCGCGCGGCCTGGTCTCTGCGCTATGCATTCATTCTTGCAGTAGCGTTGGCGATACTGGTCTGGGTGATGCAGACAGGGCGCAGCGCTTTAGGGCCTGTTGGTCTATTCCTTGGCGCTTGGATTACGTTCGGCGCTCTTGTCGATCTTTGGAGCCGAACAGGCCGCAAAGGCAGCCTTGCGCGTCTTATCCGTCTTCCGGGAGCCGATTGGGGTAAAGCCGTCGCCCATACCGGCTTGGGTGTCACAATGTTTGCCATCGCGGGGCTGACAGCGTGGGAAGTCGAAGATATTCGAGTCGCCCAACCCGGTCAGCCATACGAGGTTGGGCAGTTCACGTTGACATTGCAGGATGTGCGCCGGGTTCAGGGACCGAACTATTTCTCGACGATGGCGGATGTGATGGTGGAACAGGATGGGCGTTTTGTTACGACGCTTAACCCCGAAAAGCGTGACTACCCCGTGGCCCGCATGCCGACGACAGAAGCCGCAATCGACTATCGGTTCCTGCGTGATCTTTATGTTGTGATCGGTGATCAACAGGCGGATGGGGGCTGGGTAATGCGAACCTACATCAAACCTCTCGCCAACTGGATTTGGGGCGGATGTATCTTGATGGCTCTGGGTGGTGCGCTCAGCCTTTCGGACCGCCGTTTCCGGGTCGCGGCTGGCGCGCGTAAGACGCCTGCAGGTAGGGTGCCGGCCGAATGAAACGTTTACTTTTGATAGTGCTGCTGATCGCGTCACCGGTTTTGGCTGTTCAGCCGGACGAGGTTCTGGATGACCCGGCGCTTGAAGCGCGGGCGAGGGATATCAGCACGGGCTTGCGCTGTCTGGTCTGTCGGAACGAAAGCATTGATGAAAGTAATGCCGAGCTTGCGCGTGATTTGCGCATTCTGCTGCGAGAACGTCTTGTTGCGGGCGATACGGACCAAGAGGCAGTCGAATTTATCGTTGATCGCTATGGCGAATACGTTCTTCTGAAACCAACCACGACCGGAGCCAATCTGATGCTTTGGTTGGCAGGCCCGATCATGTTGCTGATCGCGGCGGGCATGGGCTGGAGCTTTTTGCGGAAGCGTTCGCGGCATCAACAAGCGGCGCATTCTGATGCGCTGACCGATGAAGAACAGGAACGCTTGCGCCAAATCTTGGAAGACTGACGCGCGGTTCTACTTTTCCTTTTTCCACATTTGCGTCAGGGTTTTGCGAAACACTGCGCAGGTGAGGTTGTACATGGAATACGAAGCGGTCCTTCTGGATATTACCGATGATTTGGCGGTTTTGACATTGAACCGACCAGACAAGATGAATGCGCTGACGACGCAGATGCGAGCCGAGATCACCTATGCGATGAAAGAAGCGGCTCGCCATGCCAGGGCAATTGTTTTGACAGGGGCTGGGCCTGCGTTCTGTTCTGGCCAGGATCTAGGGGACGCGTCGAGCACAGGAAAGATCGATCTCGAACGAGCATTAAGGGATGAATATGAGCCTATGCTTGAGGCGGTTTACGACTGCCCGGTGCCAACGATCGCGGCCGTTAACGGGGCGGCAGCAGGGGCAGGGGCGAATCTTGCACTCTGTGCCGATGTCGTAATCGCAACCGAGAGCGCCTATTTCCTGCAGGCCTTTGCTCGGATCGGATTGCTGCCCGATGCTGGCGGAACTTGGTTCATGCCGCGTCAGATGGGATTTGCCAAAGCGATGGGGGCTGCTTTGTTTGCAGACAAGATCAGCGCGCGTCAGGCGGACGACTGGGGGTTGATCTGGGAAGCAGTCTCTGACGATCAGTTCGACGCGCATTGGCGCGAACGGGCCGCCTATCTGGCTAATGGCCCAACTGCCGGGTTCCGGGCAATCAAACAGGCGATCCGGGGGACCTACGATAGAACATTGCCGAAACAGCTTGCCGCCGAGGCGCACCTGCAAGGCGAATGCGGTAGAACCCGTGACTTTGCCGAAGGTGTGGTGGCATTTCTGGAAAAGCGCCCCCCGAAATTCGAGGGGCGCTGAGAGATCATTCAGGCGCGGCGGCGACGTCGTGTGCGTCGTTCAGGCACCGCCTCGTCGCCGGTGCCATCTGAGGCTGAGGTAAACGGACCAAGCGCCGATGTAATCTGATCCAGGGTCGGGCGATCTCCGCGTTGGCCGCTATCCAGTGCTTCCCGCATCTTGCGCAGATGCGCAGGCATGGTACCGCAGCACCCGCCAATAATAGTCGCACCTGCATCTCGGGCCATGGCGGCGTATTGGCCCATCAGTTCGGGCGTTCCGTCGTAGTGGATGTGTCCGTCCACGTATTTCGGAATGCCCGCGTTTCCCTTGGAAATCAGCGGACGCTCGCTGCCTTGAGCGGCGAAACCAAGCACCGTACGCAAAATGTCGGACGCACCCGTACCGCAATTGGCCCCAAAGGCCACAGGGGGATTGGGTAGGGTTTCGACAATCATCGCCAGATCAGAGGATGTAACACCCATCATGGTCCGGCCCGCGGTGTCAAAGCTCATTGTGCCGCACCAGGGCATGTCGGCCAGTGCAAAGGCCTCGGCTGCGGCGCGGAACTCTTCTGGAGCGCTGATGGTCTCGAGCCACAGAACGTCTGCTCCTCCCGCTTTCAACGCCTCTGCCTGCTCATGAAACATGTCGACGGCTTCAGCATGCGAAAGGCTGCCAACGGGTTCCATGATTTCACCAGTCGGGCCAACGGAACCCGCCACAACAATTGGGCGGCCTGCTTTGTCTGCAACTTCACGACCCAGCTCTGCTCCGATACGGTTCAATTCGGTCACGCGGTTCTGGGCATCATGCAGTTTTAGACGTGCTGAGGTGCCGCCGAATGTGTTGGTGAGAAACAGATCGCTACCTGCATCGACCGAGCCCTGATACAGCGCGCGAATCTTGTCGGGAGCATCGACGTTCCACAACTCAGGTGCATCACCAGATTGCAGGCCCATGTTGAACAGGTTCGTGCCCGTCGCACCATCTGCAAGAATGACGTCGACGGTTTCAAGTAGAGTGCTGAGCGCGTTTGTCATTGAGGTATTCCAAGAATAAGGCCGTGGCCCGTCAAAATATGAGACGCCCCGTGTCTCATGACCGGGGCGTCAAATCAAATTCATAAAACTCATGAAGATCATGAGTTTTGCATTTTACGCAATCAATCTTCGGCTTCCGCCATAACCTGTTCCTTGGCTTCAACCAGCAGTTCGGCCATTTTCTCACGAATCTTGGCCTCGTCTGCAAGATCGCCAAGATAGCCTTTAACCGCCTCGACGACATCGTCCTCGCTGACATTCTGCAGATCGGTATGGACCAGTTCCTGGCCATATTTCCGCGCTTGCTCTACGGTTTCGCCCTTCAGTGTCGATGCCCAGACAGCCATAAACCGGTTACGGCGCATCCGCGCGATGAACTGCATCTTTTCGTCATGAGCGAATTTGCTTTCAAATGCGGCTTCGCGTTCGTCGAATGTGGTCATTGGTTGGGGACCCCTTGGCTTGAATTCTCTTTCCTGATGATATGACTATACGACGCCTCGGGCGCAAGGTATTTGCGCTGCGTCAAAGCCTCTCGGGGTCGCGAACTTGCGGGAAGGCGGGGCTTGCACTATGAGGGCGCCAACGTAAGGGGACTCATTCCCTTTCCCCAGCCTGGAAAGGTCGCTCATGGCGCGTCGCAAGAAGATTTACGAAGGTAAAGCCAAAATTCTGTATGAAGGCCCGGAACCGGGAACCATCGTGCAGTATTTTAAGGACGACGCCACTGCTTTCAACGCCGAGAAAAAAGATGTCATCGACGGCAAGGGTGTTCTGAACAATCGTCTGAGTGAATTCTTCATGACTGGTCTGGCCCAGATCGGGGTGCCAACGCACTTCATCCGCCGTCTTAACATGCGCGAACAACTGGTGCGGAATTGTGAGATCGTGCCGCTGGAAGTCATCGTGCGCAACTATGCCGCCGGAACGATGTCCAAGCGTCTCGGTATCGCCGAGGGGACTCAGCTGCCGCGCCCGATTGTTGAATACTGCTACAAGGACGATGCGCTGGGTGATCCGCTGGTGACTGAAGAGCACATCGCGGCATTCGGTTGGGCTAGCCAGCAGGACATGGACGATATCCTGAGCCTTGCACTGCGTGTGAATGATTTCATGAGCGGCGTGATGCTGGCGGTTGGCATTCGACTGGTCGATTTCAAGATTGAGATCGGGCGCGTGTTCGAAGGTGATTTCCAACGCCTGATCATTGCGGACGAGATCAGCCCCGACAGTTGCCGTCTTTGGGATATCGAAACCGGTCAGAAGCTGGACAAGGATGTGTTCCGCCGCGATCTGGGAAGCCTGACGGATGCGTATTCGGAAGTCGCCAGACGCCTTGGCGTCTTGCCCAAAAGTAATGTGACCAAGCCAACGTTGATCAACTAAACTTGCCCCAGACGGGCAGGGTTGTCCGACACGCCCAAGCGGGGTATCCCGCGCGCAACGAAACGGATCGGAGAGCGGTCCACCAGTGGAGTTTTCGAGAAATGAAGGCACGTGTGCATGTGATGCTCAAGAACGGGGTTCTGGACCCTCAGGGCGAGGCTGTGCGTCACGCATTGGGTGCGATGGGCTTTGATCAGGTCGAAGGTGTCCGTCAGGGCAAAGTGATCGATTTGGAACTGGCCGACGGCGCGACCGAAGCGGACGTAACTAAAATGTGCGAAAAGCTGTTGGCCAACACGGTCATCGAACGCTTCGAGATTGAACTGCTCTGAGTTTTTCCGACCTAGGAGGGTCCGCCATGCGCGCAGCCGTCATCGTTTTCCCCGGTTCCAACTGCGATCGCGATCTCGCTGTCGCCTTTGAACAGGCCGGTTTTTCCGTCGATATGGTCTGGCACAAGGATGCCGCGCTGCCCGAGGGTATCGATATCGTCGGTGTTCCGGGTGGATTTTCCTATGGCGACTATCTGCGCTGTGGCGCGATTGCGGCACAGTCACCGATTTGCAAAGCGCTGGCTTCGCATACCGAGCGTGGTGGTTACGCCGTCGGTATCTGCAACGGGTTTCAAGTTCTGACCGAAACTGGAATTCTGCCCGGCGCACTGCTGCGAAATGCCGGTCTGAAATACATTTGCAAAACTATCGGACTAAAAGTCGAAACCAGCGACAGTGCATTTACCGAAGGGTATAATGCCGGTGATGTGATCGATATCCCGATTGCCCATCATGATGGTAACTATTTCGCCGACGACGCGACCATTTCTGAACTTAAGGATCAGGATCGCATTGCCTTCACTTACGCCGAGAATCCCAACGGTTCGCGCGACGATATTGCGGGCATTTTATCACACAACCGCCGCGTGTTAGGCATGATGCCCCACCCCGAGCGGGCGGCGGATTCAGGCCACGGAGGCACTGATGGAACGGCGCTCTTCCGCGCATTGGCCGGGGTGTTGGCGCCAGCGTGACTTGAGGTCATCAGTCGGGACGCGTAGCGTCAAAACATGACTGCCCAAGATCAATCAGACCGCAACGGGTTCCTGAACCGACTGCGTGGCTCGCCAATGGGCTGGCGGCTGCGCCTTGCTGTGTTCGTGCTGCTGCTTGTAACGGTTGCCACGGTCTGGATTACCAACAGTCTTCTGACCAGCCGTTTCACAGAATCCACCCGCAACCGGGCTGAACTGCGTCTGGCGCTGTATTCCGGTAACTTGCTCAGTGAACTGCGCCGCAATTCCATCGTTCCGCAACTTCTTTCCAGAGACCCAACGCTGATCTCGGCCTTGCAGTCCAGTGACTACACGCTGTCGACTCAGCGGCTGATCTCTTTTGTAGAAGAAATCGGAGCGGCGTCGCTGGTTCTGTTGGACGGAGATGGGCTTACGGTGGCGGCAACCGATCGCAATCGATTGGGTGAGGGACATCGTAGTTCTCCCTACTTCATTGATGCGATGCGATCGAATGCTACGATATTCTCGGTCATCCCACGCGAGGCGGGGGGGTACAGCTTTGTTTATTCACGCAGAATTGAAGCCAATGCCGAGATACTCGGGGTAATTGTGGTCGAGGTCGATTTGCAGAAATTCGAGCGCGCCTGGGCCGGGATTTCTGATGCCGTGATGGTGACAGACAGCACCGGTGCGATCATTCTGTCGACTGAACCACAATGGCGTGGCCTGGAAGAAGGAAGCGCAATCCTGCGCCAGCCCCCTCAAAGTGCCATTCAACGTGCGATCCGCGCGACGACCGACTGGAATGCGCTGCCGCCTGATGCTTACTTGCAGGGTGAAGCTGTGATGCGAATGGAAACTCGCATACCGTTCCGGGGCTGGCAGATGACATCGTTCACCACCTATTCGTCAATCAGGGAACGTGTGAACAGCGTTCTCGCGCTTGAAATCATGGCATTTGCGATTCTTCTGGCGCTGACCTTCTATGCGCTCAGTCGCAGGGCCACCTCGCGCATGACTTTGTTCCAGCGAGAGTCGGCGGAGCTTCGCGCATTGAACGCCAGGCTGCAGCGGGAAATCGCTGAGCGGGAAAGGGTTGAAAAGACGCTGGAAGTTGCCGAGCAAACGCTTGCTCAAAGCTCGAAACTGGCGGCTCTGGGTGAGATGTCGGCAGCGGTGAGCCACGAGTTGAACCAGCCACTGGCCGCTATGAAAACCTATCTGGCAGGCGCGCGTTTGCTGTTGCGTCGGAACCGACCGGAAGAAGCGCTGGCCAGTTTTGGTCGCATTGATGGTTTGATTGAACGGATGGGTGCGATCACGCGCCAGCTAAAGTCGTATGCCCGCAAGGGCGCGGATGCGTTTTCGCCTGTAAATCTAGGCGAAGCGCTGGCATCGAGCCTGTCGATGATGGAGCCGCAGCTCCGTCAAAGGCACGTTAAGATAACCCAGATTTTACCCGAAGTCCCTGTTATAGTGATGGGGGATCGGATGCGGATTGAACAGGTTATGGTCAATCTCTTGCGCAATGCGCTGGATGCCACCAAATCTGTAGCTGAACCTGATGTCGAGATTATCCTGGCCGCAGGAGATACTGCTGTACTGACCGTACGTGATAATGGCCACGGGATCGAAGATATCGAAAACCTGTTTGAGCCGTTTTATACCACCAAACGCCCCGGCGACGGTGTTGGTCTGGGGCTTGCCATCTCGTCCGGGATCGTGAACGACCATGGCGGACGTTTGACCGCACGAAACGGCCAACAGGGCGGCGCGGTGTTTGAGATGCAATTGCCCATTCTGGGAAGCGACGGCCTTGAGGCCGCGGAATAAAGGAAGTGACTATGGCACAGGCCATGAAAATCGCCATCGTGGATGATGAACAGGACATGCGCCAGTCGATTAGCCAGTGGCTGGCTCTGTCGGGGTATGACACGGAAACATTCGCCAGCGCCGAAGATGCGCTCAAGGTGCTTGGTCCGGAGTACCCAGGGATCGTGATCTCTGACATCAAAATGCCGGGCATGGATGGCATTCAGCTTTTGAAGAAATTGATGGGCGCGGATAGCACATTACCGGTGATAATGATCACGGGCCACGGCGATGTTCCAATGGCCGTCGAAGCCATGCGTGTGGGTGCCTTTGATTTTCTTGAGAAACCGTTCAATCCTGACAAAATGTCTGAACTGGCCAAGAGGGCCAGCAACGCACGACGTTTGACACTGGACAACCGGGCGCTGCGCCGCGAATTGTCGGGTGGCACTCAGATCATGAATAAGTTGATTGGCGCCAGCCCCGTCATGGAACGCTTGCGCGAGGATATTCTTGATCTGGGGCAGGCCGATGGTCACGTTCTGATCGATGGTGAAACGGGGACCGGGAAGACTTTGGTGGCACATGCCTTGCACGCTGTCGGGAGCCGGGCGGGCAAAAAGTTTGTACTGGTTTCTTGTGCCGCGTTGGAGGAGGAAGCGCTGTCGAAGCGCTTGTTTGGTCCGATGCTGCCAGAGGATACTCAGTTGCCTGCTATCGAAGAAGCACGAGGCGGGACATTGGTTTTGGAAGATGTCGAAGCGCTGAGCGATACGCTGCAAGCGCGTTTGCTGAGTGTTATGAACGAACAGGGGACGCCTGCGGAAACGCGGATCGTTGCGATCTCGAATCTGCAGGAGGCCGGCAAGACATCCGAGGATGTTTTGCGGCCTGACCTGTTCTACCGGCTTGCGGCCTTGCGCATCACGATGCCGCCGCTGCGTCAGCGCGGCGAGGATATCCTGACTCTGTTTACGCGCTTGAGCGAACAGTTTGCCGAGGAATATGGTTGCGATGCACCCCAAGTCAGCGCACAAGAAGCGGCGCAGCTATTGCAAGCCCCTTGGCCAGGGAATGTTCGTCAGTTGATCAATATTGCCGAGCGTGCAGTGCTTCAATCGCGACGCGGGTCAGGGACGATTGCGTCGCTGCTGATGTCAGATCATGAAGAGATGCAGCCCGTAATGACCACCGAGGGCAAGCCGCTAAAGGAATATGTCGAAGCTTTCGAACGGATGCTGATCGACAATACGATGCGCCGCCATAAAGGTTCGATCGCATCCGTGATGGAAGAGTTGTGCCTGCCGCGCCGAACTTTGAATGAAAAGATGGCAAAGTATGGATTGCAACGCTCCGATTACCTGTAGGCCGGAGATGGGCCAGCCCCCTCTTGAGCCTTAGGCTCAATTCACCCACGAGATATTTTCAGCCAGATGAGGAGATCCTGTGCTGTGATCTGTGGGTGTTATTCAGTTTGCCCATTGTCTTTTCCACAGGACTGCTTTTATTGTGTTCAGACGGGCCGGGCGATTTGACGCCCAGAAGTCCCGAATCATTGAGTTTCGCTGCTGATCTGCTGCTGAGGATCATTTCCACGCAGTTCAGCAGGCCGATTGTGCCCCAGCCGGGGCAACTGAGTACCTGAACCCGTTCTGGCGGGTGAAAGGAATAATGGGCAGGCCGCGGCCCTATCCCGTGCCTGTCGGAGAAGAACCGCGATGACGCGCGCGCAACGATTGAGTATACGGGCAGGGGGCCACAGCGCCGCACCCTGCCGCGCGCCGTCTGAAATCGCCCGTACAAGACACCTCCCCAAAAGCGCCTGTCCGCCTGGACGGGTCAGGACAACGCGTTTGGCGCGGTGCACCAAGGACACATGGCTAAGAAAATGCTTATCGATGCCACTCACGCGGAGGAAACCCGCGTTGTGGTGGTCGATGGAAACAAGGTTGAGGAATTTGACTTTGAATCCGAAAACAAACGCCAGCTTGCTGGCAACATCTATCTTGCAAAAGTAACGCGGGTTGAGCCGTCGCTTCAGGCGGCTTTTGTGGATTACGGCGGGAACCGGCACGGGTTTCTGGCGTTTTCTGAGATTCATCCGGATTATTATCAGATCCCGGTCGCCGACCGCGAAGCGCTGATGGAAGAAGAGCGCGCTTATGCCGAAGCCATGAGGGCGCGGGATGAGGCGGAGGAATCCAAACCCAAAAAACGTCGCTCGCGCTCACGCAGCAAGGCGGCAGATGTAAAAACGGATGACCCGGTCGAAACCCTCGAAGTTTCGTCCGAACCCACCGGTATGGAAACCATCGATCTGGGAGATGAAACTGAGGAGACCGATCTATCGGTTCCCGAGGGGACTTCGCCCATGGAAACAGTTGCTGAGACCCCTGTAGAGGAACCGGCCGACGAAGCAGTTGACCAACCGGAAGAGACCGCGATTGAGCAGGTTGCCGAGCAAGAGGCACCCAGCGCGGAAGGTACCTCTGAGGAGCAATCCGAAGCTGTTGCAGAGGATGTCACAGAAGGAGCATCCGAAGAGACTGCCGAGGATGCGGCTCAAGAAGAAGCCGTTGAGGTCTCTGTTGACGCGGTGACCTCGGAGGAGGCTGATCAAGATGTGGACGAGAGCGAGGAGGCCAAGGCGCCGGACGCTGCCTCGAAAGACGACACGATCGAATCCGTAGCGGATGAGGATGATAGCGAGGACATCCGTCCTCCGCGTAAACCGCGCCCGCGCCGGTACAAGATTCAGGAAGTCATCAAAGTGCGCCAGGTTCTGCTGGTGCAGGTGGTCAAGGAAGAACGTGGCAACAAGGGTGCAGCGCTGACCACATATCTTTCGTTGGCTGGTCGTTATTGCGTACTGATGCCAAACACGGCGCGCGGTGGAGGGATCAGCCGCAAGATCACCAACGCGGCTGACCGGAAGAAATTGAAGGACATCGCCTCGGAGATCGACGTACCAACAGGTGCGGGTCTGATCGTGCGCACGGCAGGGGCCAAGCGCACCAAGTCAGAGATCAAGCGCGACTATGAATACTTGCAACGTATGTGGGAGCAGATCCGCGAACTGACACTGCAATCCATCGCGCCGGCAAAGATTTACGAAGAAGGCGACCTGATCAAAAGGTCGATCCGCGATCTGTATAATCGTGATATCGATGAAGTTCTGGTTGAAGGTGAGGGCGGGTATCGCATCGCCAAAGACTTCATGAAGATGATCATGCCGTCCCATGCCAAGAACGTGAAACGGTATGAGGATGCGCTGCCACTGTTCGCGCGTTATCAGGTGGAGAGCTATCTGGCGGGGATGTTCAACCCGACGGTTCAGTTGAAATCGGGTGGCTACATCGTTATCGGCGTGACCGAAGCCCTGGTCGCAATCGACGTGAACTCGGGTCGGGCGACCAAAGAAGGCTCGATCGAGGAAACTGCGCTGAAAACGAACCTAGAGGCCGCAGAAGAGGTGGCACGCCAATTGCGTCTGCGCGATCTTGCAGGCCTGATCGTCATCGATTTCATTGATATGGACGAGCGAAAGAACAACTCGGCTGTTGAAAAACGCTTGAAGGATAAGCTGAAAACAGATCGCGCCCGTATTCAGGTGGGCCGGATTTCGGGCTTTGGTCTGCTTGAGATGAGCCGCCAACGTCTGCGGCCCGGTATGCTTGAAGCGACGACACAGCCGTGCCCATCTTGCCATGGCACCGGTCTGATCCGATCGGATGACAATATGGCGCTGTCGATCTTGCGCCAGATCGAAGAAGAAGGCACTCGCCGCCGTTCGCGCGAGGTTCTGGTGAGGTGTCCGGTCAGCATCGCCAACTTCCTGATGAACCAGAAACGTGAACATATCGCTCAGATCGAGGCGCGGTATGGTTTGTCGGTGCGCATCGAAGGGGATGTGCATCTGGTTAGCCCTGATTTCTCGATGGAGAAGTTCAAAACCGCGAGCCGCGTTGTTCCCGAGGCTACTGCCCCGGTGGTATCGGTGGATGCGTCCCTGATGGATTTGGTCGACGCCACCGAAGAGGAAGAAAGCGAAGAAGAAGTCACAGTACAGAACGAGGAAGAGGCCAAGCCCAAGCGCAAGCGTCGTCGGCGTCGGCGCAAAAAGAGCGCGGGTGGTTCTGAGGTGTCTGATAGTGATACAGACGAATCTGAGGCCGAGAATAACACTGAGGCGGCTGAACAGGCTGAAACTGTTGAGACCGAGCAGGCCGAGGCTGAACCGGTTAATGAGGAAGTGGCTGAGAAACCAGCCAAGCCCAAGAAGCGTCGGGCGCCGCGTCGCCGTAAAAAGGATGCAGATACTGACGCCGATGCCAACGAAACTCAGTCTGCCACAGATGACACGGCGGCTGAACAGGCGAACGAACCAGTTGCTTCCACAGTTGAGGTTTCCGGCGCCGAACCAGAGCAAACCCCAGAAGCCCAGAACCCCGGGGAAGCACCCGAACCTGAGGTTGCCGAGGCTCAGCCAGAGGAAGCTTCTGAACAGGCCGAAACGGTGGCCGTAGAGGCCGAGGAACAGCCTATAAAGATTGAACCTGAAGTTGTTGAGACTGAGACCCCGGAGCCTGTCCTGGAGGTTGTGACGGAAGAACCTGAACCTGCGCCAGCCAAGCCAAAGCGGCGCGGGTGGTGGTCACTCGGGCAATAAAGAAAAGGCGGGCTGATTGGCCCGCCTTTTTCTTTAATACTATTGTGACGAGTCGTTAGTCGGATTTTTGGATCAAATAGATCTGATGACCATCTACACTGTCTTGTGAAATGAGCGTGTGACCCGCCTCAGCACAGAAATGCGGCACGTCGATTATCGCCGCCGGATCATCAGCAAGTAGGCGCAGGACGCCACCTGCAGGTAAGGATTTAAGCCTTTTTCGGGCCTTGAGGACGGGTAGAGGGCATAACAATCCCAGCGCATCCAACGTATCTGTCTCATCTGTCATTAGGTTGAGATATTTCCAACAAGGGGCACTGTCCAGCGTGCAACCACGAGGATGTGACCGAATGGCCCCGTGACGAAACCCACTTGATACCATATGTGCTGATCCATGTTCGGAATTGAAATCATCGATGCAGGTCTTTTACCCGCCATGTTTGTCGCCTTGCTCGGCGGGCTGATCAGCTTTTTGTCGCCCTGCGTGTTGCCGATTGTGCCCCCATATCTTGCGTATATGAGCGGCGTGACCATTCACGAGATGCAGGACGAGGCGCGCGCGCGGCGCAAGGCGACCCTGTCGGCGCTTTTCTTTGTTCTGGGTCTGTCGACGGTATTTCTTCTGCTGGGCTTCACAGCATCGGCCTTTGGAGCCTTCGTACTCCAGAATCAGGTGCTTTTTGCCAAATTGTCAGGCGCGGTGGTGATTGTTTTTGGCCTGCACTTTCTGAATGTGTTCCGTATCCCTCTGTTAGATCGCGAAGCGCGCGTTGATGCGGGAGAATCCGGTGGTTCCGTATTCGGGGCCTATATTCTGGGCCTGGCGTTTGCTTTTGGCTGGACGCCCTGCATCGGTCCTCAACTGGGGGCAATCTTATCGTTGGCCGCGTCAGAGGCGTCTGTCGCACGCGGCACGTTGTTACTAGGTGTTTATGCTGCAGGGCTGGGTATTCCGTTTCTTTTGGCCGCAATGTTCCTGAACCGCTCCATGGCCGTTATGAACCGTATCAAACCTCATATGGGTACGATCGAAAAGGTGATGGGTGGGTTGCTATTGTTCGTCGGTATCATGTTGATCACTGGGCTGTTCACGGAATTCAGCTGGTGGCTGCTTGAAACATTTCCAGCTTTGGCGAATTTTGGTTAACCCTCTGGCACTAAACGTGGATGGTTAAACGGTGGGTCTTACCTTGATCTTGCCGCTGCGCTAATCTGCGGATCAGAGGGCCGGGCCATGAGCAGTCAAAAAACCCAACCACAGGTGCGCAAGCGCCGGGTGTTTTATATACCCGGCTATGATCCGATTCCCCCACGCCGCTATCGCGAACTCTATCGAAGAGAGAGTCGTTCCCAGGCCGCGATATCTGGTTACGAGATCGAAGTGATCGGCAAAACCGATGGTGGAGCCTATGGTTGGCGCGTTCTTTCACATCAAGACGGTGTATCTGTTGAGACCGAGATCGAGGTTTTGGTTTGGGCTGATATCGTTAAGGACAGCATGGCGCGCTCGATACTGGCGACGTATTTTCAGATGGTACAGACCGCCTGGATCTACATATCAACTGGAACGCTTTGGCGCCTTATGCAATTGCGCAAGGGTCCGGTTATCGCCGCACTATATCCGGTAGGAATGTTATTGGCTCAACTTGCGCTGGCTCTGCTAGTTGGGTGGGGTGTTGCTGTTGGGTTAAGCACGTTAATGTGGTGGTGGTCTGTGTTGCCTGCTGCTGTGGCCGTTTACGCTCTGATGCGCAGGTTTCGAGCGATCGACAACCGATTGTTCGCCTATTACCTGATGCATGACTATGCGCATTCCGCACGTTTAAAAGGTGCATATTCACCTGAGCTGACAACGCGGCTTGACCAGTTTTCAGATCAGATTTTGCGGGCCCTCGGATCTGACGTTGACGAGGTTTTGGTCGTCGGCCATAGCTCTGGGGCTCATCTTGGCGTGACAGCCCTGGCTGAGGTTCTAAGGAGGCAGGGCAAGATCGGCGGGCCGGCCTTGTCATTCCTGTCATTGGGGCAGGTCGTGCCGATGGTTTCCTTTTTGCCAAAGGCCCGCGCATTGCGAACCGATCTGCAATATCTCTCGGGTAGCGAGGGACTGACCTGGGTCGATGTATCAGCACCCGGAGATGGCTGTGCGTTTGCCTTGTGTGATCCGGTAGCGGTTAGCGGAGTATCCCGACCCGGCAAACGCTGGCCGCTGGTACTGTCTGCAGCGTTCACTCAAACCCTTTCACCCAAGCGCTGGAAAAAGCTCAGGTGGCGGTTCTTTCGGCTGCATTTCCAGTATCTGTGCGCGTTCGATAGGCCCAATGATTACGACTACTTCAAAATAACCGCGGGCCCGCAAACGCTGGGAGAAAGGTTTGCTAACCGAACACCTTCGCGTTCACGCATTGAACGCACCATTTCGAAACACACAACGGTGGCGGCATGAGGCCACCTAAACCTGCTTCACGGCCCGATAAGGTTTCACTCTGGCGGTATATGCGTTTGTTTCGACAAGACCTTCTGTCGGCGCAACCTCAACGTTTGTATCGGGCCTGGATGGCTGAGTTTCGGACGCCTTTCTTTCGGTCGTTCCTGATCAACCAACCGGAACTGATCCGCACCGTGTTGAAAGATCGACCCGATGCGTTTCCCAAATCAAGCCGCATCAGCGAAGGTTTGCGCCCGCTGCTGGGGCGGTCGGTGTTTCTGACCAATGGGGCGGTCTGGAAGCAGCAGCGCAGGATCATCGATCCTGCGTTTGAAGGTGGCCGATTGAAAGACACATTTCCTGCGATGGTAGATGCGGCGCAAGCTTGCGTCGACAGGCTTGAGGTGCGCATTGGGCAGGACGTGGAATGTGAAGAGATCACCAGCCACGTGGCCGCAGATGTCATCTTTAGAACCTTGTTCTCGGTTCCGATTGAGCATGAGGTAGCTGCGCAGGTTTTTGAAAAGTTCAGGATCTATCAGCGCGAACAACCTTTGTTGAACCTAGCAGCCTTTGTACCGCTTCCCAGATGGGCCCCCCGGTTACATTCGCGCAAGACGCGTCAGACCGCCCGACAAATACGCGCTCTGATCAGCCAACTAACACTTTATCGGGCAGCAGCAATCAAGAACGGAACGGCACCTGATGATCTCGCCACAAAGATCATGACGACTAACGATCCAGAGACAGGCAAATGCTTTGACGCGCAAGACATGGTCGATCAGGTCGCTATTTTCTTTCTCGCGGGGCATGAAACCAGTGCATCAGCGTTGGCATGGGCCCTGTATCTACTGGCCTTGTATCCCGATTGGCAGGATAAACTGGCAGAAGAGGCGCAAGCGCTGGATACACCCGAGTTCTCGGCCATGTCCGACCTACGACTTAGCCGCGACGTATTTCGTGAGGCGCTGCGCCTGTACCCACCTGTTCCAATGATGGTGCGTGAAGCCTCCTGTCCGGAAAAATTCCGTGACAGAGATATCCCGCAAAAATCTCAGATCGTAGTCAGCCCCTGGCATTTACATCGCCATGAACGCTTATGGGACAGACCAGACGAATTTGACCCCGGGCGATGGGCAACAGAGAACGGAAAGGCTTGTCAGCGTGACGCCTACATCCCATTTTCTGCCGGCCCTCGAGTTTGCACAGGCGCGGGGTTTGCCATGGTTGAGGGTCCTCTCATACTGTCGATGCTGCTGCGTCGATATCGCTTCGAAACAATCGAAGGCAAAACGCCCGTACCGGTCGCACATCTGACCGTCAGATCAAAGGATGGGATTTGGTTGCGCCTAGTTGAGCGCTAACAAACTACCATCATTCGTCGGCTTGCTGTATGCGGTTGGAAAATGCGGAATCATATTGAACGGGAATGAGTTATGTCGAAAGCAGAACAGCGCGCGCAGATGTCCGAAGGCGCAGGATTTATTGCAGCCCTGGATCAAAGCGGCGGTTCAACCCCGAAAGCACTGGCTTTGTATGGCGTTGATGCCTCTGGGTATAACTCGGACGAAGAGATGTTCGGAGAGATCCAGAAGATGCGCGCCCGGATCATACTGGCAGAAGATTTCACCAAGGAAAAAGTCATCGGGGCGATCCTGTTCGAACGAACGCTGGGTGAAGAAATCGAAGGCAAGAAGGTCGCAGATTACCTGTGGTCGGTCAAAAACATCGTGCCATTTCTGAAGATCGACAAAGGGCTTGAGGATCAAGCCAATGGCGTTCAAATGATGAAGCCTATCCCGGGGCTAGCAGAAACCCTGTCCAAAGCGGATGGCGTTTTCGGAACCAAGGAACGCTCGGTCATCCACGAAGCCAATGCGCAGGGCATCGCGGATGTTGTTGCACAGCAATTTGAAGTGGCCCGGGTCGTTACAGACGCAGGCATGGTGCCGATTGTCGAGCCCGAAGTGAACATCCATTCGGAAACCAAAGCCGAGGCCGAAGACATCTTGAAATCAGAAATCCTGAAGAACCTCGATCAATTGGCCGAGGGGCAGGAGGTGATGCTGAAGTTGACCATTCCAAGTCAGGCCAACTTGTATGACGAGGTAGCCGACCACCCACGTGTTCTGCGCGTGGTTGCGCTGTCGGGTGGATATTCGACCGAGCAGGCTTGTGACCTGCTCGGCAAGAACGGCAAGATGATCGCGTCTTTCTCTCGCGCGCTGACTGAAGGCTTGTCCAAGCAACAATCCGATGCGGATTTCAATGCAGCGCTCGGAAGCAACATTGACAATATCTACCGCGCCTCGATCTGATTGCAGGAGATTTTATTCTGGCTTGATGAAATCGCGGCGCATTTGCGTCGCTTTTTCGCGCATGGCACATCCAACTGCGTGATCATTAATCAACCCCATGGCCTGCATAAAGGCAAACACGGTCGTAGGACCGACGAATTTCCAGCCGCGTTTTTTCAGATCTTTCGACATCGCAATGGATTCTGCCGAAGCGGATGCGCTTTGCGGGGCAGGTGGCGTCTCAGGCTCGTACCTCCAGACATACGCTGCCAATGATCCTTCAGCTGCGATTAGGTCCTGCACGCGACCGGCGTTATTGATCACGGCTTCGATCTTGCCGCGGTGACGTACAATGCCTTTGTCGTCCAGAAGACGATTGATATCTGCATCAGAAAACTCTGCTATCTTATTGAAATCAAAGTTTCTAAATGCTGCTCTGAAATTCTCGCGTTTTGACAGAATGGTGCGCCAGCTCAGGCCCGACTGAAAGCTTTCAAGGCATAGTTTTTCAAACAACCGTCTGTCGTCGGAAACGGGATATCCCCATTCGTTGTCATGATAGTCGAAGAATTCAGGGGCGGCATTGCACCACGCGCACCGAGGTTTTCCATCTGGGCCAGCTGCCAAATCGCTCATAAATGTACCCTTTTTGTTCCCCGCGAGAATAAGCGACGAGATTGGCTGAAATCAAGCAATCATTCAGTTTGACGATACCAATTTAGAATGAACACGCGAATGGCCGAAGCTAGCCCGGTTTCAGGATCACGTTCTGCATCAATATTTGCCGCCAGAACATTGATTGGAATATCTTTTTTCCGCGCTATATCACGGAATGCCTGCCAGAATTCATCCTCAAGCGAAACGGATGTTCGATGACCTTGCAAGGTCAGAGAGCGTTTGACAGGCCGCCCGCTCATTCGTCGACCTTGTGACCGTCGAGGTCGCGGCGCTGGCGCATTTTCTCCAGCCTTACCACAGCTTTCTCGGATTTGGTCTGTCCGTGTTTCGCAGCGTTTGCATCTGCACGGGCCTTCTTTTCGGCCCGCGCTTTCTCTTTTCGATACCGGTTCAGGTTGACCGGCTTGCCCATCAGTTCTTGGGCCCGATCATCTTCTCTGGGCGGACAACTGCGTCGAAGGTTTCTTCATCGACAAAGCCCAGTGCAATCGCTTCTTCCTTGAGCGTCGTCCCATTCTTGTGCGCCGTCTTTGCGACGGTTGTGGCGTTGTCATACCCAATGGTGGGGGCCAGAGCGGTCACCAGCATCAACGACTCTTTCATCAGTTTGTCGATGCGCGGTTCATTGGCTTTGATGCCTAGTAGCATCCGTTCGGTAAAGCTGTCGGTCGCATCACCCAACAGTTGGATGGATTGCAACAGGTTATACGACATCATCGGGTTATAGACATTCAGTTGGAAATGTCCTTGCGAGCCAGCAAACTTCATTGCTGCGTCATTGCCCATCACGTGCGCGGCCACCTGTGTCAACGCTTCGGCCTGGGTCGGATTGACCTTACCGGGCATGATGGACGAGCCGGGTTCATTCTCGGGCAGGATAAGTTCACCTAGCCCCGAGCGGGGACCCGAACCTAACAGACGAATATCATTTGCGATTTTATAGCAGGATCCGGCGATCGTGGCCAAAGCGCCGGACAGGAAGACCATGGCGTCATGAGCGGCCAACGCTTCGAATTTGTTTGGTGCAGTAACGAAGGGAAGGCCGGTGATTTCGGCCATATTCCTAGCGACAGCATCGTCCCAACCGTCATGCGTATTCAATCCAGTACCAACGGCGGTGCCACCTTGTGCCAGTTCATAAATGCCGGGCATCGAGGCTTCGACCCGCGCAATACCCTGACGAATTTGGTGCGCGTAACCGCCGAATTCCTGTTCCAGTGTCAGTGGGGTGGCGTCCTGTGTGTGGGTGCGACCGATCTTGATGATCCCGGCGAACTCTTTCGCCTTGGCTTCCAGCGCAGACGCAAATTTCTCGAGCCCAGGCATCAGCACATCTCGCACACTCATTGCGGTGGCGATGTGCATAGCAGTAGGAAAGGTGTCGTTCGAGGACTGACCCATGTTGCAATGATCGTTCGGATGCACTGGCTCTTTCGAGCCGATCACGCCACCCAAAATCTCGATCGCGCGGTTTGCAATGACCTCGTTCGAGTTCATGTTGGATTGAGTACCCGATCCGGTTTGCCAGACGACCAAGGGGAAGTTGTCATCAAACTTACCCTCGAATACTTCTCCTGCGGCCTGAATAATCGCGTCAGCGATCTTATCATCCAACTTGCCCATTGCCTTGTTTTCCATTGCGCAGGCCTGCTTGATCACGCCCAGCGCCCGTACGATTGCAACGGGTTGCTTTTCCCAGCCAATTGGGAAGTTCATGATCGAGCGTTGTGTTTGTGCGCCCCAGTATTTGTCGGCGGGCACCTCAAGAGGGCCAAAGCTGTCGGATTCGGTACGGGTTTTAGACATCGGTCGCTCCGGTCTGGTATGCAGTCGTATGCCGTTTAACCGCAGCGGGGCTGAGGCGCAATCGGCCAGTTGAGCGCACCATAAACCTAGGCCAGACAAAGGTATAGACGAAGCGCCGCACCAATTAATTTCTGTTAGCGAAAACAGTGCCATTGTGCGCAGATGGACTAAAGTTAGAATGAAGTTACATAGAGGACGGAGTCAGCCATGCGAGTATCATTTATGAACAGACCCCTGCATGCGGTTGCGTTGGCGTTTGCCGCATGTATCTGGCTGGCCGCATCTTTACAGCACGCCAACGCGACCAACATTGAGCCTTTTGTCGGCGATTATACTGGATCTGCCGAAGTTGTTGACGCCGATGGTACTTCGACGCCTCGGGATATGAGTGTTTCAATCCATGAGATTAAAGGTGGTTTCAATGTAAGTTGGACCACCACGACCTACAAAGCAGATGGGCGCATCAAGGATGAGAAATATTCGGTTGATTTTCAAAGCTCAGATCGTGCGGATGTTTATTCTGCCGCGATGAAACGCAACGTGTTCGGACACGAGGTGCCGCTTGACCCGATGAAAGGTGAACCTTTTGTCTGGGGCAGGATTGAAGGCGACACTTTGACTGTGTTTTCGTTGTTCATCGCGGAAAATGGGGGCTACGAGTTGCAACAGTTTGACCGGACCTTGGCAGATGGCGGTCTGGATCTGTCATTTTCGAGGTTCCGGGACGGAGTCAAATCACGCTCGGTTGAGACATTTTTAAAAAAGGAGTAAACCCCACATCAAGCAGGGAACTACCTAATTATTTTCGGAAGCTATCCAGCGAAACCACATCCGCATCATGATGCTGTGGTTCCGGTTCTTCCGCTTCCAGTTCGATTGGGGCTTCATCCGCCACAAAGACTTCGTCGTCCTCATCCTCGGGGCTTTCAAAGCGCAAGCCAAACTCGACCGAAGGGTCAACGAAGGTTTTTATTGCCATATACGGTATGTACAGCGGCTCAGGCGCATCGCCGAAATTCAACGTGATCGAAAATCCTTCATCGCCGACTTCGAGATTTTCGAACCAATGCTGCATGACGATCGTCATTTCACCGGGATACCGCTCTCGTAGCCAGTCAGCCAGTTCAACGCCTTCATGTCGTGTATCAAAGGTGATGAAGAAATGATGTGCTCCGGGCAGGCCAGTCTTGGACACATCCGTCAGGACGGTCTTGATCAGGCCCCGCATGGCCGTGTGCATCAGATTCCCGTAGTCGATGTCTTGCGACATGTTTGATCCTCGAAAGTGGTTAATACCAGCATAGTTCATTCGGACGGAAACGAAAGGCCGTGCTGGGCTGTATTGATCACAAAAACTGCAACCCGATTCCGGCCAGAACCATAATTCCTAATGTGGTCGCTAAACCGGATTTCATACGGAAAATCAACAGGCCAGCTAGCACCGTAAGAACAAGCGCCCTGATATCGAGCGTAGCAGGATCGGGCAGGGGGATTGACACAGGTCCCAATGACCAACCGGGGAGAGAGCCAAACAGAACGTTCAACCCAAACCACACGGAGAGGTTGAGAATCACTCCGACAACCGCAGCCGTGATGCCGTGCATAGCGGCCCCAAGCCGAGGGCGTGCTGCAATTCTGTCCAGTTGTGGCGCCGCGAGGAAGATCCAGAGGAAGCAGGGAACAAATGTCGCCCATAAAGCGACAACTCCGGCCGCTAGTGCAAGTGATGGCCCTCCGGCAACCTGTCCAGTCAGCATCGCCACAAATTGCGTCACAAGGATTAGAGGTCCCGGCGTGGTTTCGGCTAGGCCAAGCGCGTCGATCATCTGATCCGTACTGATCCATTGGTATGTGTCCACAACGGTCTGGGTCATATAGGCCAGCACCGCATAAGCTCCTCCAAAGGTGACAACGGCAAGACGGGCAAAAAACCAGCCTAAGTCGCTGAGCAGTTCCTGCCCTGACAATTGCAGTAAAAACAAAGGTCCCAGCCACAATATGAGCCAGAATACTGCCGTTTGAACGGGTTTGCCTAATGCCGGGCTTGCCTGGACGGCTGTAGGAGCTTGGCCTTTGGACGTGGCAAAGCCCCAAAGGGCCGCGCAGAAAATGATCAGAGGGAAGGGCAGGTTGAACAGAAATATTCCAAGAAACGCGAGCCCGGCGATCATCTGATGTTCGGTATCGGTCAACGCCTTTTTCGACAGATTACGCAAGGCTTGAAGAACGATGATAATGACAGTGGCCTTGATGCCCAAAAACCCCGCCTGAACCAGTGGCAATGTACCATACGCTGCATACAGCGCTACAAGTATTGCAATGACCAGCGCCCCGGGCAGGACAAACAAGCCACCTGCAATCAAGCCTCCGGTCACACCACGCAATCGCCAACCCGCGTATGTTGCCAGCTGCATGGCCTCGGGCCCCGGCAATAACATGCACAACGAAAGCGCACGCAGATAGGTTTGCTCGTCCAGCCAGGGGCGTTTCTCGACGAGTTCCTGATGCATCAGTGAAATCTGCGCCGCTGGCCCACCAAAGGACAAAAGCCCGATACGCCCGAAAACGCTGAACAACTCACGGTACGATGGTGTCATTTCCCGTGACCTGCTGGCCAGTCATGTGTTTCACCAGATCCATCCCGCGCCCATCGATAAAGCGCATCGTAGATATGCAGACCAGCCTCCAGTTGTTGCTGATCGTCCCGATATTGGCGCGACAGTCCGACCGATATTGCCAATAATCCAGCAGCTTCTGGCGCTAAATTATGCCTGTTGGTGTCAGCCGCGCGTATTATGGTGGCCAATCGGTCCATTGGTTCGGAATGCAGGTTGAACACGTCCAGCATGGTATCGAAGGTGCATTTCTCACCGCGATGGCTCCAGTCGACACCTTCAACGTCAAAGGGAGTGGCGCCGAAATGCTCCGCCACTCCCTGTATTTCGGCAGGCGCCACAAAAAGGAAGCGCGCTTGAGTGTCGACAAACCTTCGGATTAACCAAGGGCACGCAATGCGATCAATCTTGGGGCGATGTCGTGTCACCCAAATCGTACCGCCCTGGACAATCTCAGGCAGGGCAGAAACAGGCACGGAGGGTGCCCCAGGCAGATCGCGCCAGGCAAACATGCCGCCCTCAAGATATTCGGACATTACGCCTTCGGATTGCAGCCAAGAAACGACACCTTGGCTTAGTTTCCTGCCTTTTTGACAAATCACAACAGAATAGCGATCTCCGATCCTTTCTCTGATTTTGTCAACATCTTTGAAGGAACGACGAATAGCGCTCGGAACAAGCACAGGGTCGTCCGCAAAATCCGCCTCGGTTCGCACGTCGATAAGGACAGGCGCCTTGGGTGTACCGATTAAGCGAAGCAGTTGTCGGGGTGTTATTGCATTGGGGGCAGCCATTGCATGTTTCCTTGTGGCTTTGGATACATGCGAACTTGGGCTGCCGCCTCACGGGGTGTTCGCAAGCTTACCCCTTGAACCTCTGCTATCGCGTGGATGCGGTAGGGGTCAAGCTTGCGGTTGTGGTTTAACCGACCCAGTCCAACCTTTGCCCAGTCATGCAAACCGGAAGCGTATCCTGCGGGAACTGCCCAAGCTGCTCGAAGAGTGAAATGAAATCGAACTGATTATACGCCTCGACCATTTTCTCGCCTTTGAATCGGGCCATGACTTGCCCGGTAACCTCTAATGGTGCGCCGTTGTCAGCCCGAAATGTGCGGACGTGAAGAACTCCGGACACCCAATCACCGTTTTCAATGATTTTGGGGAGGTCGACCTTGATTTCGCCCAGCACATGTCGGAAGGCCATTACCAGATCGCGAAAGTCATCGGCCCCAACCTGCATTTCAGGGATCAACCCCTCGGCCATCGTGTCTGGTGCAAAAAACTGATCGATTGCGTCGGTATTTCCCTGTTCCCAAACCTCAGAATACCACGCCCTAAGCCTGTCAGAATTCGTCATCTTATCCCTCCTGTCGCCTGGACAGAAATTTGGGATAAACAAGTGAATAAATCCTGAATCTCTAATGAGCTATGAGCAATAAACAGACATAACAGGGAAAATGCAGGTTTCTGTTGCCAGGTACCTGCGAACCCCGCCTTACGCGGCTAGGCGCAAGGGCTTAAGTTTCGGTCTTGCTACTGCTTACGCAGCAACTGCAACCGGAGCACGATTGTCGTTTGCAATTGTACTATTTTCGCCGGTAACGGTGGCAGACAGCCGAGACAAAGCTAACCCCTTTAGACGTTCGTCGATCCTATTTCGGCCCCAAAATCCCCAAACGAAGGATGATTGGTGGAGCCGCCGGGTACCGCCCCCGGGTCCGATCCGCTTATTACGAGCGCGTTTATGTCCATAGTCCCGAGGGACCTCTCTTATATAGGTGAGGTAACGATGGGATGCAAACTCGGAATCTGGGCTATAGGGTGGTTTTGTTTCAATGTGTTACGACGCTCTGTTCATGTTTGCCAGAATAAGCCAGATGGCGAGAACAAGTTCAATTCCACCAAAAATCAATGCTTTCGCCAAAGGTGGATGATCGAGAGCAACAGAAACGAATCTGCCAAGTGCTGCACCAGAATAGACTATCCCCAGCATCACATAAGCCATCGGATTGTTAAGCCACAGCACTGCAGCGCCGGTGACTACAAACAGCCCACCAACCGAGGCGCGCATTTCACTGAGACCCATGGTGCTTTTGGTCGGGACCAAATCCAATGCGTTAGCAGTATGCGCAGGCGCCAGGAAGCCAAATAACCCGAAAGCAATTGTCAGCAAAGCGGCAGCTACATTGAGGGCATTGATCATTTCCACCTCATGTTTCTATTCCAAACCTCTGATATTAAGCCATTTAGATCAGGCCGGTTTGCGTTTTTTCTGGGCAACATCTTGCGCCAGTTGCCGAGTATAGCTCTCAAGATGAACCAGCGCCGCATCAACCTTTTCAGCGTCACGCGCCTCTAAGGCATTGGCGATGTTGGCGTGCAACGCGATGATTTCTTCCCGCGACCGTGCGGTGAAGGTGATCATGTTCATCAAAGGCTGCATCGCCTCGACAGCGCCAGCCAGCTGGTAGGACAAGACCGGATTGCCGGCGCCATCGACCAGCGCTCGATGGAAGGCAACATCTGAGGCGCAGAATGCTTCGTCAGTCAGACCGGGCTGTGCCTGCCGAAAGATCTCGGCCCGCATTGTCGCAAGCTGATCCGCCGTTCGACGTTGCGCAGACAGGGACGCACAGGCTCGTTCCAACGCGTACCGTGCCTCGCACGCAGTGTCGAAACTGACCGCGTTCATCGACAATAATAGCGTTGAGGTCGTAACCTGTTGAGAATAAGCGCCTTCAAAGCTTAGTCGATTTACAAACGCGCCCCCTGTGGCCCCACGTTGCGTACGGATCAGAGATTGTGCCGCCAAGCGTTTCAAAGCTTCGCGAACAGTCGGGCGCGAGACATTGAATTGCTCGGCAAGTTCAGATTCGGAGGGCAAGCGTTCATCGACGATGAGCTGCCCCGATATGATGGCATCCCGGATCGCTTGGGCAATTTGAGCCGATAGATCGGCAGAGCTTTGGGGGTCAATCTTCATGGTCGCTTGCGTCAAAAGTAAATTTTTATTTGTCTGACATTTAAAAGTCTGACATTTGAAAAGCAAGAGAGTTGAGTCGGGAGAGGCAAGTGAGTCGCTCAGTTTTCCGCAGCGCGCTTTGGTTGGGCTTCTACATCGCGATCCTTTGGGCGTGGTGGATGATGGTCTCGATGAGCCGCGATATGGATTTGGACTGGATCGGTCGGCCCGGCCCAATGGGACAGGCCATGGCGGCGATGGACCCGCGCATGGATATGTATATGCCCATGGCCGAGTTTGGCCCACTGTTCTGGATGTGGGCAATCATGATGGCGGCCATGATGCTGCCAACACTAGTACCCACATTGCGCAGTTACGATGATCTGATCCGCAGCGCGAATGGCACGCGGGCAGGGTGGCTGGGCGTTCTATCCGGATACTTCATAGTTTGGGTGGGTTTTGCTGCTTTGATCACCGGCCTGCAGCTGGCACTGCTGTTCGGAGGTGCAGTCGATATGCTGGGCATCGCCAAATCGCCCTACTTGGCTACAGGCCTGCTTTTGGTAGTGGGCGCTTTCCAATTCACCCGTGCAAAAGAGGTCTGCCATGGCGTTTGTCATGCGCCCATGATGTACTTTCTGGGACATTGGAAAACGGGTTTCTCAGGCGGCCTGCGCATGGGTTTAGGGTTGGGTGCATTTTGCGTAGGCTGTTGCTGGGGCTTCATGGCTCTGGGCTTTGTGGGCGGCGTCATGAGCCTATTGTGGATGGGCTTGGCGACGCTGTTCATGGTTTTGGAAAAACTACCTCAGATCGGGCACGCAATAACCCGGCCTATGGGGTGCATCTTAATAGCAGGCGGTCTGGCACTGCTCGTACATCACATTACTTACGGAGGATAGGTCTATGGCTAAAAACAGAAAACCGGATGCGGATAAGCTGCCGGTCAGTCAGAGAATTGACAGCCGGATGCCCAATCCCAAACGCCGCGAGATGAGCCCGACCGACTGGGCAGTCAAGGGTGAACTGATCCTGAACTGCTCCTGCGATGTGTTTTGTCCTTGCGTCGTTTCGCTAGGTGCGCACCCTCCGACCGAAGGACATTGCCATGCGTGGATGGGAATCGTGATCGACGAAGGCCATTACGAAGGCGAAGACCTGTCCGGGCTGAATGTTGGGCTGCTGGTCGACATTCCGGGCCGCATGGGTGAAGGCCAATGGAAGGTCGCGGCCTATGTCGACGAACGCGCCAGTGGGAAGGCCTATAACGGGTTGCTGCAAATCTTCAGCGGGCAGGCAGGCGGCACTACCGGTCTATTCACCATGTTGGTTAGTGAAATCATCGGGGCAGAGCGTGCACCGGTTCAAATCGAGCGAGATGGGACAAAACGCCGGATTATGATCGGGCGCAAAATTCAGGGCGAGATCGAGATGCTGGCTGGTAAAGATCCTGAACATCCGGTGATGGTTTCAAACTCGAAATATTGGATGGGCCCGGACATCATCGTGGCCAGAGGAACGAAATCCAAGGTACGTGATTACGGTCGCGTCTGGGACTTTGGCGGGAAATCAGCGGAGATTTGCCCCATCGACTGGCACGGGCCAAAGTAATGATCACCGGTGCCTATGCCCGTGAGATGGCGCGTTATAGTCGATGGGAGAACAGTCAGTTAAAGGGTTTTCTTAAGACTCTTTCCGACGAAGAACTGACGCGGGATCGGGGCGCCTTTTTTGGTTCAATCATGGGAACAGCCAATCATCTGCTATGGGGAGACTGGATCTGGATCTCACGGTTCGACAAAGGCCCCGGACCAGGCGGTGGCATCCCAGAGAGCGTGTCAATCTGCGCTGGTTTGTCCGACTGGTTACCACTGCGGGATACCATTGATGATCGGATTACCAGGTGGAGCGAAACGCTAGTAGACGACGAACTTACGGGCCCGTTCACATGGTGTTCCGCTGCAAAAGAAGACGATGTAACAAAGCCTTATGCGCAATGCATCATTCACATGTTCAATCACCAGACTCATCATCGCGGACAATTGCACCAAATGCTGACCGAGGCAGGCTCTGATGCGCCTGTGAGCGATCTTGTCTTTCTGCCAGAGGATTTCTGACATGGCAGTCATTACACCGAACCGACGCGTGCGCAAATCCCCGTTTACTCCGGGTGTCGAAGCCGAAGGGGTCAAGGGATACACTGTCTATAATCACATGCTTCTGCCTACAGTCTTCGAAAGTGTCGAGGCTGATGCTGCGCATCTGAAAAAGCATGTGCAGGTATGGGATGTCTCGTGCGAGCGGC
This sequence comes from Ruegeria sp. AA3, assembly GCF_056542905.1. Lineage (NCBI taxonomy): Bacteria > Pseudomonadati > Pseudomonadota > Alphaproteobacteria > Rhodobacterales > Roseobacteraceae > Ruegeria > Ruegeria sp. AA3. The sequence continues at coordinate 432,043 of NZ_JBQGAQ010000001.1, forward strand.
AGGTACAGATCAAAGGCCCGGACGCGCTGCGACTGATGAAGATGCTCAGCCCGCGCGATATGGACAAGATGCAGGCGGATCAGTGTTATTATGTGCCGATCGTTGACCAAAATGGCGGTATGCTGAATGACCCGGTGGCGATCAAACTGGCAGATGACCATTACTGGCTTTCCGTCGCTGATGGAGATCTTTGGCAATTTGCCCTGGGCATCGTGCTTGCCCTGGGGCTGGATGTCGAAGTTTCCGAACCAGACGTGTCTCCGCTAGCCGTTCAAGGCCCCACGGCAGATGATCTGATGGCACGGGTATTTGGAGATGATGTCAGGGACATAAAATTCTTCCGATACAAGAGGTTGCCTTTCGAAGATACATCGTTTCTCATCGCCCGATCCGGCTGGTCGAAACAAGGTGGGTTCGAGATCTATGTCGAAGGGGCGGATTACGGAATGCCGCTTTGGGACACGTTGTTCGCAAATGGTCGCGACCTGAATGTACGTGCGGGTTGCCCCAACGGGATTGAACGGATCGAGAGCGGCCTATTGAGTTTTGGGTCGGATATGCGGCGCGAGAACACTCCTTATGAATGCGGGCTTGAGCGCTTTTGCAATTCTCCGCTGGATTACATCGGTAAGGCCGCTTTGGCAGATCAGGCAGAAAACGGGCCGCCCAGACAAATCCGTCCGCTGACTATCGAGGGCGAGATCGGCCCGTGCACCGAATCTTGGCCTTTGATGGCTGAGGGTCGTCAGGTGGGGCAAGTGGCCTCTGCTGCATATTCGCCCGAGTTCGAGGTGAACGTCGCCATAGGGATGGTGGACCGGTCGCATTGGGCACCCTGCACGCGGATCGAGTTGATGACTGAACACGGTATGCGATGGGCCGTGGTGCAGGAGAAATTTTGGCGCTGAGCCCTGTATCTGAGGACTTGCCCATACGGGCAACTAAAGGAGTAAGTTTATGTTTAATTCACTCGTCGTTGAAAAAGATGAAGAAAGTGGCCTCGCAAGCGCCTCGGTAAAACAGATATCTCTGGATGATTTGCCGGATGGAGAAGTGACTGTTGCTGTCGAATATTCAACGGTTAACTACAAAGACGGGCTGTGTATGTCGCCAAAGGGTGGCGGCTTGGTGCGGAGTTATCCGCATATCCCGGGTATCGATTATGCGGGCACCGTCGAGCAATCCTCTGATGATCGCTATAAACCCGGTGACAAAGTCGTTTTGACGGGCTGGCGCGTGGGTGAGGCGCATTGGGGCGGGTATTCTCAGAAAGCCAATGCCCGTGCAGATTGGCTGGTTCCTTTGCCGCAGGGTTTGGATACGCGACAGGCGATGGCGGTTGGCACCGCAGGATTTACGGCCATGTTAGCCGTCATGGCGCTGGAAGATCATGGAATGCAGCCGGGCCATGGCCCGGTGCTAGTCACGGGTGCCGCAGGCGGCGTAGGTTCGGTCGCCACTGCCATTCTGGCTCATCTGGGATATGAGGTCGCAGCAGTAACCGGTCGCCCGGATACTGCTGACTACCTGAAGTCTTTGGGTGCAACCACAATTGTTCCGCGCGACGAATTGAACGAAACCACCAAGCGTCCGCTGGAAAGTGAAACCTGGTCCGGGTGTGTTGACGCAGTGGGTGGCGCCATGCTCGCCCGCGTATTGGGTCAGATGAAATATGGGGCATCAGTTGCTGCCGTTGGACTTGCCGGAGGTGCGGGTTTGCCTGCGACTGTGATCCCATTCCTACTGCGTGGCGTGAATCTGTTGGGTATCGACAGCGTCATGCAGCCCTATGACAACCGTGTTCGCGCTTGGCAGCGTATTGCTACCGATCTGCCCATGGAAAAGCTTGAGGCCATGATTCACCCAGCAACACTGTCTGATCTGCCGCAATTGGGCGCGGATATTCTGCAGGGACAAGTCAAAGGTCGCGTCGTAGTCGATGTGAACACCTGATATTGATTGTACCAAGAAGAATCCGACCGAATTCAGTGTTCGGTCGGTCCCTTGGTCGCGATTGGGGCCGGAATGCCGGAAACAGTTCTGGTCATTGCCACAATTCATCCGCATGATTGCTATACATCCCAATTGTGATGGCTTAAGACCCATCCAAACATCACCTGAAGACGGGGAGTGAGCAGCATGTCTGATGATTTCGTACTCGACACCGATGATCTGAAACGCCGTATGGACGGCGCAATGGCCAACCTCAGAACCGAATTCGCTTCATTGCGGACCGGGCGCGCTTCGGCCTCGATGCTTGAGCCCGTGATGGTTGACGCGTATGGCTCGATGACCCCAATCAATCAGGTCGGCACCGTAAACGTCCCCGAACCACGTATGGTTACCGTAAATGTCTGGGATAAAGGTCTTGTGGGCAAAGTTGAAAAAGCAATTCGCGAAAGCGGGCTTGGTATCAATCCACAGCTGAATGGCACGATTATCATGCTGCCGATTCCTGAGTTGAACGAGGAACGCCGGCGTGAATTGGGCAAGGTTGCAGGCCAATACGCCGAAAGCGCGCGTGTTTCGATCCGGAACGTGCGCCGCGACGGTATGGACCAGATCAAGAAAGCCAAAGCCGATGGCATGTCCGAGGATGATCAGAAATTCTGGGAGGTAGAAGTGCAGGAGCTGACCGACACGATGATCAAATCCGTCGATGAGGCACTTGAGACCAAGCAAGCCGAGATTATGCAGGTCTGAGACTCGGTCATGCCAAAGGATCCCGATAACGCTTTGCAAGCCGGTCCGCGCCATGTGGCAATTATCATGGACGGTAATGGTCGATGGGCTCAGGCACGGGGACGGCCTCGGTTGTTTGGCCATCACGCAGGCGCGCGGCGTGTTCGTGAGGTGGTCGAGGCCTGCCCAGGGCTCGGGATCAAATATCTGACGATCTTTGCGTTTTCGACCGAAAACTGGAAGCGTACGCAGGTGGAGGTTGCAGGCCTCATGAGCCTGTTCCGACGCTATATTGTCAAAGAAACCAATACGCTAAAGAACAATGGTATCCGGGTGCGATTTATCGGTGACCGCGTACGTTTGGATGCCAAACTTACCGAGCTAATGGATACGCTTGAACGTGAAACGCAGGATAATGATCTGGTTCATCTGACAGTCGCCTTGAATTATGGCGGTCGAGATGAGGTTGCTCGCGCAACCAAACGTTTGGCGCGTGACGTGGCCGAAGGTGTTTTGCGTCCCGAAGATGTGGACGAGGAAACTCTGCCCAAATATCTGGACACGCGGGTTCTGCCGGACCCTGATCTGGTAATCCGCACCAGTGGTGAAGCCCGAATTTCGAATTTCTTGCTCTGGCAATCTGCCTACTCAGAGTATGAATTCATAGATACATTGTGGCCCGACTTTACTGCTGCCGAGTTGGAACGTTTATGCCTGAACTATGGATCGCGTGAACGGCGATTTGGGGCGGTTCCGGCATGAGTGATGGCCGATGGTCTGATCTGACCGCTCGGGTTTTGTCAGCGTCCGTGTTGGTTCTCATAGCGGCCATCATGGTGTGGCTGGGTGGACTTTGGTTCGAGGCATTTATTGCCACTGCGTGCGGGCTCATGACGTGGGAGCTGGTGCGGATTGTAGACCCTCAGCAACGAGGCGTCGCGATTCAGCTTGCGATATTGACCGGTGTCGCCGTTGTTCTGAGTTACCATTTGCCGCCGCTGTATAAAATTCCATTTTTGTTGGCACCCGCTTTGGTTGGCGCGGGTCAAATCAAGTGCGCGCGTGGTACCTACGCGCTTTTTGCGATCTGGATAGCAACTTCGGGGCTGGGGTTTATCTCGATACGCGAAAGCTTGGGGTTTGGATGGATGGTGTGGCTGATCCTTGTTGTCATAGCGACGGATGTTGCCGGGTATTTTGTGGGCAAAACGCTTGGTGGACCTAAGTTTTGGCCAAAGGTCAGCCCCAAGAAAACATGGTCCGGAACGATAGGGGGATGGGTCGCCGCAGGAATAGTTGGTACATTATTTGCGTTCTACGCGGGTTTTGGTTTGGCTTTCGTAGTTGTATCGGTTCTCGCCTCTATGGCGAGCCAGATCGGCGATATCGTCGAAAGCTCAACAAAACGCAGGTTTGGAGTTAAGGACAGTTCGAACTTGTTACCTGGTCATGGTGGCTTTCTGGACCGGTTCGACGGGATGATGGGGGCCTCGGTCTTTGTCCTGTTGGCAGGGTTGCTTTATGCACCCGGAGGCATGTGATGCGAAAGGTATCGATATTCGGCGCGACGGGATCGATCGGGCAGAACACGCTTGATCTGATTTCGAGGAATCCGAATGCCTATGATGTCGTCGCGCTGACCGGTGGCGGCAATATTTCGAAATTGGCGCAAGATGCGGTCCGTCTGGGCGCAGATGTTGCTGTCACCGCGTTTGATGACAGGTTGGATGACCTGCGTTCAGCCTTAGCCGGAAGCGTTGTTCAAGCGGCTGCTGGGCAGGCGGCTTTGATCGAGGCAGGTGCGCGCCCTGCAGATTGGGTTATGTCAGCGATTGTCGGCGCTGCGGGACTTGCTCCGGGGATCGAAGCCCTTAAGCAAGGCGCGACGCTTGCGCTGGCGAACAAGGAAACGCTGGTATGTGCAGGACCTTTGGTACTGGAGACTGCGCAGAACTACGGCGCAAGGCTACTTCCTGTCGATAGTGAACATTCGGCAGTCTTTCAGGCCCTTGTTGGCGAAGACATGACAAGCGTCGAGCGGATTATTATCACGGCAAGCGGTGGCGCATTTCGGGATTGGCCGCTGAGTGATCTGGCGAACGCAACTGTCGAACAAGCGTCAAGCCATCCGAATTGGAACATGGGGCAGCGAATTACAATCGACAGTGCTTCTATGTTCAATAAAGCACTGGAAGTCATAGAAACAAAAGAATACTTCGGCATTCAGCCCTCTGAAATCGAAGTTCTGGTGCACCCCGAATCTATTGTTCACGCGATGGTTGGGTATCGGGATGGTGCCGTGATGGCACACATGGGTGCACCCGATATGCGCCATGCCATCGGATACGCATTGCACTGGCCCGAGCGGCTTGATCTACCTGTCGCAAGGCTTGATCTGGCTCAATTGGGGCAATTGAGCTTCAGTGCTCCAGATGAGGCCCGGTATCCTGCGTTGCGTCTCGCACGCGAAGTGATGCAACGCGGCGGATTGTCGGGTGCGATCTTCAATGCCGCAAAAGAGCGCGCGCTGGACCACTTTATCGCCCGTAGAATTCGGTTTCTGGATATGGCTGACGCAGTTTCGTCGGTTTTGGAGCGATTTGAGGCGACAGATGGCCTTATTGATGCTCAGTTGACTCTTGATAATGTACAGCAAACGGACCATCTCGCACGTCAGTGGGTCGATGAAACCGTATTGGAACGAGCAGGATAACACCTTTGGACATACTCTCTTTGATCCCGCAATTCGGCAATCTTCTCTATACGATAGTTGCCTTTGTTATTGCGCTTTCAGTGATTGTCGCTGTGCATGAATACGGTCATTACATTGTCGGGCGCTGGTCGGGCATTCATGCCGAAGTGTTTTCGATCGGCTTCGGTCCGGTTCTGTGGAGCCGGGTAGATAAGCGCGGTACCCGGTGGCAGGTCGCGTTGCTTCCATTTGGCGGATACGTCAAGTTTTTGGGGGATGCCAACGCTGCGTCTGGCAAAGATACGGATGCGATGAACGAAATAGTCGAGCAGAGCCCGGAAGAATTGCGTCGAACGATGCATGGGGCACCGCTGTGGGCACGTACCGCCACTGTGGCGGCTGGGCCTATATTCAACTTCGCGATGTCGATCCTGGTTTTTGGATTTGTGTACTGGTCGCAAGGCGTATCACGAGAACCTTTGACAGTCGGTTCCTTGCAGCCGCTCCCCGGAGTCGAGCAGGGGTTGCTTGAAGGGGACGAAATTGTTGCGATTGCAGGCGTGCCGACACCGGATTTTGATAATGCAGGCAGTTGGTCGGATTTCGTTGATGCTCTGCCCGTACAGCCTGAACTGGACTATACTGTAATCCGGGACGGTGAGACCATCGAAGTTTCTGCCCCGTGGCTTTTTCCAGCGTTGATCCAGCAGGTTACACCACGCAGCGCTGCAATGGACATACAATTGCAGCAGGGCGACGTAATTACAGCGGTCGATGGCGACCCGATTTTCAATTTCGAACAATTGAAAGAACGTGTCGAAAGCTCGGACGGGCGCGTGTTGCTTCTGGACGTTTGGCGCAATGGAACCGAGCTTGAATTTGCGCTGGCCCCCAGACGTACTGACGAGCCGAAAGCAGATGGTGGTTTTGTGACCCATTGGCGGATCGGGATCGTTCGGGGAATGATGTTCGAACCTCAGACTGTTCCCGCCGGTATCTGGGATTCCGTAAAAACCGGTTTTACTCAGACCGGACGCATTATCGAAGGGTCATTGTCAGGTATGTGGCACATGATCACGGGGGCGATCAGCACGTGCAATATTTCCGGCCCGATCGGGATTGCGGAAACCTCTGGCGCGATGGCCAGTCAAGGCGCACAGAATTTCATCTTCTTTATCGCGGTACTTTCTACGGCGGTTGGGCTGCTGAACTTGTTCCCGATCCCAGCGCTTGATGGCGGACACTTGTTGTTTTACGCCTACGAAGCCGTCTCGGGCAAACCACCCAGTGACAATGCCCTGCGGATTTTGATGGGAATTGGGATAACGCTGATCCTTTCGTTGATGATCTTCTCTGTCAGCAATGACCTGTTCTGCTGAATAAGGCGTGACAGGCGCCATTTGGACGCAATATTGCCGCAATTGAAGCGTATCTTCATTGGTGTAAATCAATGAGCGGGCTTGAGAGCGATGACCGAAGCGTTGCAGAGATCTTACAAAAGCGTCAGCGTCCTTTTTCAGTTGAACTGGGATGTATTACTTAGCTTTGGCGTAACCGCCCTGGCATTGGCTGTAGGTGGATATATCGTCGGTTTGTGATTCTTCAGACCAAGGCTATGAAAATGCAACGGCCCACCGGGCCGTTTTTTTGTGTTTGCTCTTTTGACATGGCTTCTCAATCCGGCTACTCAGCAACTACAGGCTGAGATTTCTGGGTAGTGATAAAAATGACTGATTGCAGGGGCACGAGCACATTCTGCGGCGCTCGAGGGCAGAAGACCAATATTTTGTGGCAGGCACTAACGCTCTTTTTTCTATTTGCTACACCGGGTTTGCTGGTATTACCGGATCCTGCTCAGGCGCAATCTTACACGATTAACCGCTTCGAGGTTGAAGGCAATCGACGGATCGAAACCTCGACAATCATCGCACGAACGGGAATCGAACCGGGGCAAACTGTCAGTGCCGGACAGATAAATGATGCTTTTCAGCGTTTGCTTGACAGTGGTGTTTTTGAAACAGTCGAACTGACTCCTCGCGGAAACACACTGGTTATTGCGGTTGAAGAGTACCCGACGATTAATCAGATCAGCATTGAGGGAAACCGTCGCGTTAAGGATGACGTACTGCTCGAGGCGATCTCATCCCAGACCCGCCGTGTCTTCACCCCGCAATTGGCAGAAGCCGACGCAGATTTGATCGCCGAGATCTATTCTGCGCAGGGCCGGGTGTCGGCAACGGTGATTCCACGCATCATCCGCCGAAATGACAATCGTGTGGATTTGGTTTTTGAGGTGGCCGAAGGCACCACCATCGAAGTTGAGCGCGTCAGCTTTGTTGGCAACCGTGCTTACTCGGACCGCCGCCTGCGTCGTGTGCTCGAGACCAAACAAGCAAATATTCTGCGGACTTTCCTGCGGGGCGACACATTTATTGCTGATCGTATCGAATTCGATAAGCAGGTCATCCGCGATTTCTACCTTTCGCGCGGTTATATCGATTTCCGAGTAAACAGTGCCAATGTGGAATTCACGCGTGAACGGGATGCGTTTTTCCTGGTTATGAATATCACCGAAGGTCAGAGATTCGCCTTTGGTCAGATTTCAACTGTAAGCGAAATTCCTGGCGTCGATCCGGCACCCTATCAGGCAGCATTAAAGGTCAAGCCCGGTGTTATCTACTCGCCGACTTTGATTGAAAACTCGATTGCTCGACTTGAACGTCTGGGCCTGAAACAGGGCGTCGATTTCTTGAGGGTTGAACCTCGGGTGACGCGCAACCCGCGTGATCTAACGCTGGATGTTCAGTTTGTCCTAACCCGCGGCCCGCGTATTTTTGTCGAACGCATCGACATCGAAGGCAATACCACAACTCTTGACCGGGTGATCCGGCGGCAATTCGATACCGTGGAAGGTGACCCCTTCAATCCCCGAGAAATCCGTCAGAGCGCCGAACGTATTCGTGCGCTGGGCTTCTTCTCAGCCGCTGATGTTGAAACCCGCGAAGGTACATCTCCAAGTCAGGTCATCGTTGATGTCGATGTTGAAGAACAACCAACCGGATCGCTTAGCCTGGGTGGTAGCTACTCGGTCTCGGACGGTTTCGGGATCGCCATTGGCCTGAACGAATCCAATTTCCTGGGCCGTGGCCAGAATCTAGGGATCACGCTTTCGACGGCTCAAGATTCTGAGCAGTATACAATTAACTTTACCGAACCTTATCTGCTGGGGCGGAAATTACGCTTTGATCTTGGGGTGGGTCTCGCAAGCACCAACTCAAGCTTTGCGAGCTACGACACCAAAACCGTCTTTTTTAATCCTCAGGTCAGCTATGCCATCGGCGAACTTTCAGCGCTGCGTTTGCGTTACGGCTGGAACCAAAGCGAAATGACCCAGCAGAGCAACGAGACCAATGGGGCGGTCATCGCTTCTGAAATTGCTCAGGGCAAAAGAACCAGCAGTTCGATTGGTGTTTCCTATGTGTACGACAGTCGACTGGGTGGCTTGAATCCCAATGCAGGCGTCTTGTTTGAGCTTGGCGTAGATGCAGCTGGATTGGGCGGCGACAACGAGTATATCAAGACCACAGCCCGCGCGATCGCTCAGAAACGCGTACTCAACGAGGAGGTTGTGCTTAGGGCATCTCTGGAACTTGGCGCGCTCAACTGGACCGGGGATGATTTTAGCCGGACCATTGATCGATTTGTGCTTGGCCCGAACACGTTCCGTGGTTTCGAACCTGCCGGTCTTGGGCCGCGCGACCTTTCCAACGGTCAGGACGATGCCATCGGTGGTAACTATTATTGGGTTGCCCGGTTCGAGTCTGATTTCCCCTTGGGCTTGCCTGAAGAACTTGGACTTCGAGGTGGTTTATTCTACGACGTAGGTAACCTTTACAACATCAACAACGTGGATACGTCGGGTGCCGATATCGTCGGAGCCAGCGGATCCATCCGCCATGTGGTAGGTGTCTCGGTTCTGTGGACAACGCCATTTGGTCCTCTGCGCTTCAACTTTTCGCAAGCGCTGAAGAAAGAAGAGTTCGACAAGGAACAGAGCTTTGACCTGACCATTCAGGCACAGTTCTGAACTCAGATGTTGACCAAAGTCATGAACATTCTGCAGGGCCCGCTAAGGGCCCTGTGTGTTTGGGCGGCCCTGATGGCGCCAAGTCCATTGATGGCGCAACAATTGGGCGTTCCGCAATCAAACGTACTTACCATTTCAAGTGAACGGCTGTTTGCTGATTCTCGTTTCGGTCAGCGCATATTTCGCGAGATAGAAGCTGAGAGCGCTCTGCTGTCGGATGAAAATGAGTTGATCGTGGCACAGCTCAGCAAAGAAGAGAAAGACCTGACGGACAAGCGCTCTGAAATGTCCGCCAGTGAATTTCGACCTTTGGCCGAGGCTTTTGATGAGAAAGTCCAGTCGCATCGGGACGGCCAACGCGCCAAACTGGATGCTTTGGCGCGGCACGGAGAAGAGGCACGCAATCAATTCTTCGAGATGGCTCAACCTGTATTGATCGAACTTCTACGCGAATATGGGGCGTCGATTGTCATCGAGCGTTCAAATGTTGTTCTCAGCTCGGATGCGTCAGATATTACCGATACCGCAATTGCCCGGATTGACGCGGCAATTGGCGACGGGTCTGCACTTGAAGACGCTAATGACGAATAGGCTGGCTTGCCCTTAAGTACGCGTATTGCTAACCACGCTTGAAAGAGACATCCAAAACAGGACATCCGCACCATGACCACGGAAACCCAGAGCGCCGACATTCAGCTGATTCAGCGTATATTGCCGCATCGCTATCCGTTTTTGCTGGTCGACAAGGTCGTGGATATTGACGGCTATCAATCTGCAGTTGGCATCAAGAATGTCACTATGAACGAGCCGCATTTTCAGGGTCATTTTCCCGGCACGCCGATCATGCCCGGTGTGACCATTGTCGAAGCGATGGCGCAGACTGCAGGTGTCATGCTGGGTGTTGGCATGGACGTGATCGACAGTGAATTGCTGATCTATTTCATGAACATCGACAAATGCAAATTCCGCCGCAAAGTCGTGCCGGGTGACGTGCTTGAGATGCATGTTGAAACTGTGCGTGGCAAGAAAGGCGGCAAGATCTTCAAGTTCAGTGGTCGCGCGACTGTTGAAGGTGAGGTCGCCGCCGAAGCCGAATTTTCGGCCTATGTCGACTGGGACATGGAAAAGACAACATGAGCGGCATTCATCCCAGCGCCATTATCGAAGACGGTGCGCAGATCGGGCAGGGCTGTACGATTGGTCCGTTCTGCCATATCGGGCCGTCCGTCCGTCTAGGCGATCGGGTTGAGCTCAAGTCCCATGTGGTAGTCACCGGCGATACTTCAATTGGTGACGACACAGTGATCTTCAGCTTTGCCGTTGTCGGCGAAATCCCACAAGACAAAAAGTTTGGCGGCGAAAATACACGGCTTGAAATCGGTGAACGCAATCGCATTCGCGAGCACGTCACCATCAACACCGGCACGGATGGCGGCGGTGGCGTCACGCGGATTGGCGATGACTGCCTGCTGATGGCTGGCGTCCACGTTGCGCATGATGTGCAGATCGGTAACCGGGTCATTTTGGTGAACCACGCAGGCGCAGCAGGTCATTGTATAATCGAGGATGACGTCATCGTTGGCGGTATCTCGGGTCTGCATCAGTTCGTGCGCGTTGGTCGCGGGGCCATCATCGGTGCGCTGACTATGGTTCCGAACGACGTGATTCCGTATGGTCTGGTTCAGGCACCACGCGGTGAGCTTGATGGATTGAATCTGGTTGGGTTGAAACGGCGCGGTGTCACGCGCGAGGATATCTCAGCGCTGCGCGCGGCATTCAAAGAGTTGTCGGAAGGTGATGGCACCTTCATGGATCGCGCCAATCGTTTGGGCGAGGAGGCAGACAACGAATATGTGCGCCAGATTGTCGAGTTTGTGACGGGGCAAACGGACCGTTCCTTCCTGACGCCGAGGAAATGAGACATGTTGGCGCTGATCGCAGGAACTGGGGCATTACCGGACGAGGTGGTTGCATGTTTGCCGAACCGACCCTTGATTTGCGCGCTGGAAGGGTTTGAGCCTGAAAGGTTGAATGTTGACGTGGTCTTTCCGCTTGAGGAATTGGGCAGCTTTATCGCCGATCTGAAAGCGCGCGGCGTGACCGAGATTTGCATGGCTGGGGCTGTGCGCCGGCCCACCGTAAATCCTGCGCGCATTGATGCTGCGACGATGCCATTGGTCCCGATTTTACAAAAGGCCATAATGGCCGGTGATGACGGTGCCCTGCGCGCGGTTATCGGGATTTTTGAAGATTCTGATTTGACGGTCCGTGCCGCGCACGAGATCGCACCGGATTTGCTACCGCCGCTCGGCGCGCTGACTGAGGCACAACCCTCGGATACTGATCACGCAGATGCTGACCGTGCGGCAGGTATCCTGCGCAGCATGGGGACTGCAGATGTCGGTCAGGCATGCGTAGTGCTGAAAGGGCAAGCGCTAGCAATTGAGGGCATCTATGGTACTGCTTGGATGTTGCAGTCGCTGACCCAACGCCCTGACGCGGGTGGGGGTATTCTGTACAAAGGCCCCAAACCCGATCAGGACCGGCGCGCGGATATGCCTGCTATCGGACCCGACACCGTATCGGGCGCGGTTGCGGCGGGCTTGTCAGGTATTGTCATCGAAAAGGGCGGTGTCATTGTCCTGCAACGGGACCGAGTGATTGAAGAGTGCAATCGCCTCGGTCTATTTCTCTACGTTCGCGAGCGCACCGTCTGATGCGCGTATTCTTGGTCGCCGGTGAACCGTCGGGCGACCGATTGGGCGCCGCTTTGATGGAGGGTCTCAATACCCTTTCGCCAGAGGTGCGGTTTGATGGGGTCGGCGGTCCACTGATGCAGGCGCAAGGACTGAGCAGCCGCTTTCCCATGTCCGAACTCAGCGTCATGGGATTGGTCGAGGTTCTGCCCAAGTTCTTTCACTTGAAGCGCCGGATCGCCGAGACCGCTCAAGCGGTTCTGGACACGCAACCGGATGTGTTGATAACCATCGACAGTCCGGATTTCTCGCTGCGGGTCGCTAAACTGGTGAAGGCGTCCAGCAGTATTCGAACCGTCCACTACGTTGCACCCAGCGTTTGGGCCTGGAGGCCCGGGCGCGCCGATAAAATGGCGAAGGTGATCGACCATGTTCTGGCGCTGCTGCCGTTTGAGCCGCCATATATGGAGCGGGCAGGGATGGAGTGTGATTTTGTCGGTCACCCCGTCGTCAACGAGCCGATTGCGTCTGAACAAGATATCAAGAAATTCCGTGCGGATCATGACTTGGGCGACGCTCCAATTGTGCTCGCATTACCCGGCTCTCGGCGGGGAGAGGTCGAACGATTGGCCCCGATATTTGGCGCTGCTCTTCAAGAATTCCTCACCGATCGACCCGATAACCGTGTCGTTGTTCCAACTGTTGCGCATATGGTTAATGTGGTCGCCGAACAAGTTCGGGATTGGCCGGGCAATCCGATTGTTGTCGATCCACGAAAGTTGCCGTCGGACGAGGCGCAGGCTCAGAAGAGGGCGGCCTTCGCGTCAGCCGATCTGGCATTGGCGGCATCGGGCACCGTGTCACTGGAACTGGCTGCACAGTCAACGCCGATGGTGATCGCTTATAATCTGAATTGGCTGACCACATTGATCGCGAAGCGCATGGTCAAGCTCGATACGGTGACGCTTGTCAATCTGGTCTCGGACACACGTGCTGTACCTGAATGTCTGTTGGACGACTGCCAGCCGCTAAAGATCGCTGCTGCGCTGGAAGAGGTTGCAGCTACACCGGACGCCCAACATGAGGCTATGGCGATGACGATGGAGCGTCTTGGGCGGGATGGAGAGGCGCCGGGTCTGCGCGCGGCAAAAGCCGTTTTGGACAGAATGAATACGTGATGCTGGATCACGTGATTTTTGCCGCCTCTGCCTACATGGCGCAGGTTCTGACCAACCTCGACAACCTCGCAGCGCTTGTTGCGCTGATGATGGTTTCCGGTCCGCGACGGACCGTTGCGGGGTTCCTGCTTGCGCAGATATTGATCATCGCCACCGCCTTGTTGCTGGCTTTGGGTGTCGATGACGTGGTGCCACATTGGGCTGGCTATCTGGGTGTGATCCCGCTTGGCCTCGGCGTGATTGGGGTTATCCGGCAGTTTCGGGGATCAGAGACCGAGGAGGCTCCGCAAGTATCCTCAGGTGCCTCAACCGTTGTAACGATGTTGCTGTTCATAAGCCTGTCGATGGATACATTCGCTGTGCTCGCACCGCTTTTGGCAGACTCGGCCCCAAGCTACCGTATTGCAGGCGTTACAGGTGCGGTTGCTGCGGCCCTGACGCTAACCATGCTTGGTCTGCTAGGCGCGCGATCTCCGATCATGACCGGCGGGTTTGCACGGCGACTTGAGAAACTGGTTCCTTACGTAATGATCTGTGCCGGTATCTATATCCTCAGCAATTCCTGGACCGACGCGATTTAATAACCGCGCCAGATCCAGCCGCCGCCAAAGATGCGGCTTCCACCAGTTTCGTAAAACACACAAGCCTGACCCGGAGAGATACCTTCTTCGGGCGTAAACAGCTCAACCTCGGCCGTCGTGTCGGACAGAGGCCGAATGATCGCCTCGCGCGGCGGGCGGGTCGAACGGACCTTGACCGAAACATGCCATTCGTTTTTTGACGTGAAGGGTTCATCCCCAAGCCAATTGATTTCACGCACCGGAACGGTCCGTGTAGCCAACATCTCTTTGGGGCCGACGACAACCTGCTTTTTGTCGACGTCCAGCTTTACTACATACAACGGCTCACTCAGGCCACCGATGCCAAGCCCGCGGCGCTGACCGATTGTATAGTGAATCACTCCATCATGCTGTGCCAGAACACGGCCATCGGCATGTACGATTTCGCCCGGCTCTGCAGCACCTGGGCGCAACTTTTCGATTACGCTGGCGTAGTTGCCGTTCGGTACAAAGCAGATGTCCTGGCTGTCAGGTTTGTCCGCAACCGCCAACCCGTATTGCGCCGCCATCTCGCGCGTGGCGTCCTTGGAGGGCAGGTGCCCCAAAGGAAAGCGCAGGAAATCCAACTGCTCGGGCGTTGTCGAGAAAAGGAAATAAGACTGGTCGCGGTTGGCATCCTCAGCACTATGCAACTCGGCCCCATTGGTTCCCATCTTGCGCTGGATATAATGACCGGTGGCCATACAGTCGGCCTCTAGGTCCTTGGCGGTTTCCAACAGGTCCTTGAACTTCACCCGCTCATTGCAGCGGATACAAGGCACCGGAGTCGCTCCTGCCAGATAGCTGTCAGCGAATTCGTCGATTACAGCGTCTTTAAAGATGTTCTCATAATCCAGAACATAATGAGGGAAGCCGCGCTCTTCGGCCACGCGGCGCGCGTCGTGGATATCGATCCCAGCACAACACGCGCCTTTCTTGGCAAGCGCCGCGCCGTGGTCGTAAAGCTGCAGCGTAACACCTACAACGTCATAGCCCTGATCAGCCAGATAGGCCGCGACAACAGAGCTGTCCACGCCGCCAGACATAGCCACAACCACCCGCGTTTCCGAGGGCGGTTTGGCAAAGCCAAGCGAGTTTAGCGGGGTCTCGGTATCGAGGGCCATTGACGGTTCCAGTCCGGGTTAAGAAAGACCGGCAGAATATAGGAAAATTCTACACACTCTCAAGGGGCGGTTTCACACCGTTTTAAGTAGATTGGATGCAGCTTTGTCGCAGCAGAAGAAGGTGGAACAGATGTATTTGCACAAAGTGGAAGGTCCAAGATCGGTCGCCTTGCCGGATGGAAGCGTGCTAACACGCGCCGATCTACCCCCGGCAGACACGCGGCGATGGGTAGCTTCGCGCAAAGTAATTGTCGTGCGTGGAGTGCTTTACGGGCTAATTTCCCTGTCTGATGCAAAGAAACGCTACGGCATCAGCGATGAGGAATTCAATTCCTGGGTGTCAGCCGTCGCAGAGCACGGAATCGATGCGCTGAAGGTGACTGCATTAAAAAAATATCGACAACCTAAAGGAGAAGATGAATAAATGATTCAACGGTAACGTCAGATTAACCATTTTTATACAGGCTCAAATCAGTTGAAGAATTTGACCTAATTGGAGCAGTGAAAAATGCGCATACTTCTTGTCGAGGATGATCCAACCACGTCCAAGAGCATTGAATTGATGCTGACGCACGCAAATCTCAACGTATATGCGACGGACCTTGGCGAAGAAGGAATCGATCTGGCCAAGCTGTATGATTATGACCTAATTCTGCTTGACCTGAATTTGCCTGATATGAACGGCCACGAAGTGCTGCGCCAACTGCGGATCGCACGCGTGGAAACACCGATCCTGATCCTGTCGGGCGCGGACGACACCGAAAGCAAGATCAAAGGCTTCGGGTTTGGTGCAGACGATTACCTGACCAAACCCTTCCATCGCGAAGAGCTGGTGGCGCGTATTCACGCGATCATCCGGCGCTCCAAGGGGCATTCCCAGTCCGTGATCCACACAGGGCAGGTGGCCGTCAATCTGGATGCCAAGACCGTTGAGGTAGAAGGAAAGACCGTGCACCTGACGGGCAAAGAATATCAGATGCTTGAGCTTCTAAGCCTGCGTAAAGGTACAACTCTGACCAAAGAGATGTTCCTGAATCATCTCTACGGCGGCATGGATGAGCCAGAATTGAAAATTATCGATGTGTTCATCTGCAAGTTACGTAAGAAGCTCAGCAACGCCACTGGTGGTGAGAATTATATCGAAACAGTCTGGGGTCGCGGTTATGTTCTGCGCGATCCACAATCCAGCAATATGGGTGAAGCCCGCCTTGCCGTTGGTGCCTGATTTGATCTGACTGCTACCGTCGATGGTCCAGGACGGTAATTTCACTCGCGTCTCAGCACAACACTGGACCTGATCATGGCCTCGTCCTATCACTGGATTCTAATATGACGTGACAGGGCGGGGCCATGAGCGATACCACTGCAATCGCAGAATTGACGGAAGACGAAGCACGTGCAGAACTGGCTCGGCTTGCCAAGGAGTTGCAGAGGGCCAACCAGCTTTATCACACTGAAGATGCGCCGGAAATATCAGATGCCGATTATGATGCCCTCAAACGTCGCAACGCCGATATTGAGGCGCGCTTTCCAGAACTAAAACGTGCAGACAGCCCTTCGGATCAAGTAGGGGCTCAAGTTTCAGACGGGTTTTCCAAAGTCACGCATGCAGTGCGGATGATGTCACTTGGCAATGCCTTTGACGATGAGGATGTTGCCGATTTTGACCGCTCAATCCGCAAGTATCTCGGGTTAGGGGAAGACGCTCGGCTTGAATATACAGCCGAGCCAAAGATCGATGGCCTCTCGTTATCCTTGAGGTATGAACACGGCGAGCTGATTCAGGCGGCGACCCGAGGGGATGGTGAGACCGGGGAAAACGTGACCGCCAATGCGCGCACTGTGTCGGATATTCCGCCTCGAATTGAAGGTGCTCCAGATATATTCGAGGTTCGTGGCGAGGTTTACATGTCTCATCATGATTTCGAAGCGCTGAACGCACGGCAAATTGAAACAGGTGGAAAGACTTTCGCAAATCCGCGTAACGCAGCGGCTGGTTCGCTGCGTCAACTGGACTCGGAAATAACTCGATCACGTCCACTAAAGTTTTTTGCCTATGCCTGGGGCGAACTGTCGAAACCTCTGGCTGAAACGCAAATGGGGGCAATCGAACGACTCAAAGCATTGGGCTTCCAAGTCAACGCGCTTACGCGTCTCTGTTCCACGACAGGTCAGATGCTGGATCATTACCGCGCGATCGAAGAACAGCGTGCGATTTTGGGATATGACATCGACGGGGTGGTCTACAAAGTTGATGATCTGAGTCTGCAATCCCGGTTGGGATTCCGCTCGACAACGCCCCGCTGGGCGATCGCGCATAAATTTCCGGCCGAACTGGCCTGGACCCGGCTTGAAGCGATCGACATTCAGGTGGGTCGGACCGGAGCGCTTAGCCCGGTTGCACGTTTGCATCCTGTGACTGTCGGTGGGGTCGTTGTGTCGAACGCGACGCTGCACAATGAGGACTATATCGCGGGGCGGGACGCCAAAGGCGGGGTTATCCGCGATGGCAAAGACATACGCATCGGCGATTGGGTGCAGGTTTATCGGGCAGGGGATGTGATCCCAAAGATTTCGGATGTTGATCTGTCGAAACGACCGGATGATGCGAAACCTTATTCCTTTCCAACGACATGCCCGGAATGTGACAGTGAGGCAATCCGCGAAGAAGGTGATGCGGTACGCCGATGCACCGGGGGTATAATTTGCCCTGCGCAGGCGGTGGAGAAACTTAAACATTTCGTGTCGCGCAAAGCCTTCGATATCGAAGGGCTCGGTGCCAAACAGATCGAGATGTTCCACAACGACCCCGTTCTGCCTATCAACACACCCGCCGATATCTTCACCTTGAAAGAACGGGACGCTGAAAATCTTGCCCGTTTGAAAAACCGTGACGGTTGGGGAGAGACCTCGGCCAGCAATCTGTTCGCCGCGATTGATGACAAACGAACCATTCCCTTCGCTCGATTGTTGTTTGCGCTCGGAATTCGCCATGTGGGCGAAGTCGGCGCCCGGGATTTGGCCCTGTTCTATCGGGATTGGGATCAAATGACCGCGTCGATCGATACGGCGCGACCCGCAGCACTTGCGCAGCGTGCCGCTGACGAAGCGGAAGATGCAGAAAGGATCGCAGCTATAGAAGAAGGTCGGCGCGCCAGAGTCAAAGAGGCGCGGGATGCTACGGTTGCTAAGCTAAATGTACCAGCGGACGCTGCCAGCGCTTGGACGGATATGATTGGAATTGATGGCATTGGAACCACGCTGGGGCTGTCGCTGTCTGACGCCTTTGCCAACCCGGACGAACGCAAAGCGATTGATGGACTGCGCAGTCACTTAACCATAGTTCCGCCAAATGCGCCTGCATCGGACAGCCCGGTTGCAGGAAAAACAGTCGTCTTTACAGGAACGCTTGAAAAGATGACGCGCGCCGAGGCCAAGGCGCGTGCCGAGGCGTTGGGCGCCAAGGTGTCTGGTTCGGTCAGCCAAAAAACCGATTTGTTGGTGGCGGGTCCGGGTGCGGGATCGAAGGCAAAGAAAGCGGCCGATCTGGGTATCGAAACCCTGGATGAAGACGGCTGGCTTCAACTGATCGGCGATCTATGAGCGGCAGGCCAGAGCAACTCTTTCCGCTGTTCGCGGGGCTTGAAACGCTGGATGGTGTGGGACCGAAAACAGCGCAACTTTTCGGCCAATTAGACATCGAGTCGCCGCGAGATGTCTTGTTTTCATTGCCATATGCGGTGATCGACCGACGCCGACGCGATAGCATACAAGGGGCCGATCTTCCGACCACCTTGACGGTAGAGGTCACGATCGGAACCCATCGGCCCCCGCGTAACAAAGGTGGTGCATACCGCATTCATGTCGAGGACAGCCAAGCGGATTTTCAACTGGTTTTCTTTCACGCGCGCGGGGATTATCTGAAGAAACTGCTGCCGCAGGGTGCGCGCCGCGTGGTTTCGGGAAAGCTGGAACTGTTTGATGGAATGGCCCAGATGGTGCATCCCGATCACATGGTCGCGCCAGAAAACGCAGGTGAATTACCAGAGTTTGAACCAGTTTATCATCTGACCCAGGGCGTTACGCAGAAAACGGCGTACAAGGCGGCGCAAAGCGCACTCAAACGGGTGCCTGCTCTGGCTGAATGGGCAGACCCAGCTCAGGTGGCTCAGCAAAACTGGCCCGACTGGTCGGCTGCAATTCGTGCTGCTCATCATCCGCATGGGGCAGATGACGTAGCCCCTTTTGCACCTGCAAGGGAGCGTCTGGCATATGATGAATTGCTCGCCCATCAACTGACTTTGGCTCTGGCACGACAGCGTGAGCGGAAGGCGCGTGGCATCATCAGTCTCGGGACAGGGGCGCTACAATCGAAGGTGCTTGCAAGCTTGCCCTATCGACCAACCGATGCTCAATCTCGTGCGGTCAAAGAGATTTCGGCGGATATGGCTTCGAGTTCCCGCATGAATCGATTGCTGCAAGGTGATGTCGGCGCGGGAAAGACGCTTGTGGCGTTTATGGCGCTATTGATCGCGGTTGAAGCAGGCGGGCAGGGGGTGATGATGGCACCCACCGAAATCCTTGCCCGGCAACATCTTGAAGGACTGCGACCCTTGGCCGAAGAGGCCGGAGTTGTGCTGGAAATCCTGACCGGGCGCGATAAGGGGGCTGAACGTCGGGCAAAGCTGGCCGCACTGAGACAAGGCGACATTCAAACACTGGTCGGCACCCATGCGGTATTTCAGGACGATGTCGAGTTTAAGGCCTTAAGGCTGGCCATCGTTGATGAACAACATCGTTTTGGTGTCCGCCAGCGGATGGAATTGTCCGAAAAAGGTCAACGCGCGGATGTTCTGGTGATGACCGCAACGCCCATCCCGCGCAGTTTGGCGTTGGCGCAGTATGGTGACATGGATGTCTCGGTTCTTGATGAAAAGCCACCTGGCCGAAAGCCAATCAAGACCGCGATCGTCAGCACGCAGCGCATGGACGAGGTTGTGGCCCACCTGCGCGGCGCGATTGATGCGGGCAAACAATGCTATTGGGTATGTCCTCTGGTCGATGAATCCGAAGTCTCAGACCTGACCGCCGCCGAGGAGCGTTTCAAGCGGCTGCGCGCGCTTTTGGGGGATGATGTGGTGGGGCTGGTGCATGGCCAGATGCCACCCACCGAAAAAGATGCTGCAATGGCGGCGTTTCAGACCGGCCAAACCAAGGTTCTAGTCGCGACCACGGTGATTGAAGTTGGGGTCAATGTTCCCAATGCCACAATCATGGTGATTGAACGGGCAGAGATTTTCGGATTGGCGCAATTGCACCAGTTGCGGGGGCGGGTTGGACGCGGAGAGGATGATTCGACCTGTTTGCTGATGTATCAACCGCCACTTAGCGAAGGTGGCCGCAAGCGTCTCGAAGTTCTGCGTGAAACCGAGGACGGGTTCCGCATTGCTGAGACCGATTTGCAGATGCGCGGCGCGGGTGACTTGATCGGTACAGCGCAATCTGGCTTGCCTAAGTTCAGGATTGCCGATCTCGAACGCCAAGCAGGATTGATGGCAGTGGCGCAATCTGATGCGCGCGCGTTGCTCTCCTCAGACCCCAAATTGACATCGGACCGAGGCCAGGCGGCGCGTGTTCTTTTGTGGCTCATGAAACAGGACAAGGCGATCCGTTTGATATCAGTGGGTTAGACTGTAAATCCCATAAAGTTCACAAATGTTCTTAAAAAGTTCTTTACCGACTCGTTAAAATATGAGAACAAAAGGTCAACAAATGATTAAACCTGACCGGAGGTGAGACCATGCTGAGCCAGATCAAGACTGCCTTTACCCGTTCGCAATCCACGATCTTACAGGATGCGGCAGGCGCGGTTTCTCTGGTTGTGATGCTGGTGGTTGCCCTTCACCTGCCAAGCGGGTTCTAAGCTTTTCTGCCTGCGATCTCGTGCCGATCATACCGCGCTTGTTTCCCCGTCATGATCAAGGGTGACCTGCCTGTCCCATTTCCCTTGAAGGGGCCAGCCTCGGCCCCGTGCGGTAATCCGGACCCTACATGAGAAACGCATGACTTGCCGCCGCCCTTTCCGCCCGGAAGGTGCGGCGGTTCTTTTTTAAAGCTGACCGGTTTTGATGATCTCAATCGTCGCCGACAGGACAGAGTTGACCGCGACTGAGGCCAGGATCATTCCCATTACGCGGCTGATGATGGCTGCACCTGAATGACCGATTAATCGGATGATCGGTTCTGCCAATAGCATCAGCACAAACGCGATGGCGATCACAGCTAGCATAACCAATGCAGTGATACTTTGATCAGCGACGCTGTATCGGTTGTTGTCGGTCAAAACAACGATAGCGAGCATCGCGCCAGGGGAAGCGAGGGATGGAACGGCGAGCGGGAAAATGGCCGGGTTGGTCTTGTGCATTTTATCGTCCAGATCCTCTTCGGCCTGACGTTGTTCAAGCTCTTGCTTGCTTTCGCCAAAGATCATGGTCAACGCGAAGAGGAACAGGATTATCCCACCGGCAACCTGAAACGAGTTCAGGCCGATGTCCAATGCCTCGATTACAAGTTGTCCGAAGATGAGAAAGAACATTAGTATTCCCGCGCTCACCAATGCCGCCAATAGGGCAGTCTTGCGACGGGCCCCAGCGGCAATACCCGCAGTGACGGCGATAAAGACGGGGATCGTGCCGATCGGGTCGATTACAACCCAAAGCGTGACGAAATGTTCCAGCAAATTGTTCACGTTAACCCCCAAATCAATCAGGGGCACACTATACGGCTTTGATTGGAAAAGCCACGATCAGGCGCAGTTGGCTTGTTCTACCTGCTCCATCGCTTCCGCGGTTGCGTCCAGTGCCAACAGGATCGAAGCATGTCGGTTCTTATAGTCCCGTGCGGGCATTAAAACCTCAAGCCCGTCAAATGGAGCGTCGGGGGCCGGGCCGTCTTTCTTCAAC
The DNA here is from genome assembly GCF_056542905.1 of Ruegeria sp. AA3. Classification (NCBI taxonomy): domain Bacteria; kingdom Pseudomonadati; phylum Pseudomonadota; class Alphaproteobacteria; order Rhodobacterales; family Roseobacteraceae; genus Ruegeria; species Ruegeria sp. AA3. The sequence continues at coordinate 454,063 of NZ_JBQGAQ010000001.1, forward strand.
ATTGCCGAAAGCTGATCGCGCGCGGTTTCTACCTGAGCCCGTGTCGCACCGATCACCGCGCTGCCGACAACCGAAGCCGAAGCCTGGCCCAAAGCACAAGCCTTAACATCCTGCCCGAAGTTGGTAATCCGCCCATCCTCGACTTTGACGTCAACAGTTACTGTCGAGCCGCATAAAGGTGCACGTTTTTTCACTGTTGCATCGGGATTTTCCAAGCGGTCCAGATGCGGAATGTCCGCCGCCAGCGCCAGAATGCGTCCGGAATAGAGCTTGATAAGATCGGTTTCGCCGCTCATGGCTTTCCCTCGTTTTCTATTCCCCATACATAATGGCGAGATTCTGGGATGCAAAAGGTTTTTGCGATGGCTGACACAGTCTTGTTCGACCCGTCGACACTGAAATTCAACGAGGCTGGTTTGATCCCTGCGATTGCGCAGGATGAAGAAACCGGTGAGGTTCTTATGATGGCATGGATGAACGCTCAGTCCATCGAGCGTACGCTGGATACTGGGCGCGTCACCTATTGGTCTCGGTCGCGACGGGCGTTATGGTTCAAAGGCGAAAGTTCGGGCCATGTGCAGGAGTTGGTGGATTTTCGCGTCGATTGTGACCGGGATTGCCTTTTGGTCGTAGTGAAACAAACCGGTCCGGCCTGTCACACAAATCGGCGGAGTTGCTTCTATACAGCGGTTCGCGATGGCACCGAAGTCGAGCTTATGTCACCGATGGAATGAAGCGTTAGGCGATCTGGCTGGTTCTCAGATCAAAGCCCGACCATCGCTCTGATTTCGGCCGGTGTAGCGCCTTGATCGCGATAGAGAGAAATCGCGCGCGCATCATCTCGTTTTGCAAGCCGTTTGCCAGCCTCGTCCCGGATTAGACGGTGGTGGTGATATACCGGCGTTGGAAGCCCAAGCAAGCCCTGCAGCAAGACGTGTATCTGCGTAGCGTCGAACAGATCTTCACCTCGGACCACATGCGTTATGTCCTGATCTGCGTCGTCAACGACGACGGACAAATGATAAGAACTGCCCATATTGCGCCGAACGAGGATGATATCGCCGACTGCGTTGAGAAGCGTATCGGCATTAAGTGAGTGCGTTCCAGCATGTTTGGCTCCGGTTTCACGAAAAGTGCGAAGCTCAGACGCCTCTAGCGCTTTTTCCATATTGAGGCGAAGAACATCCTCGGGGGCCGCATCGAGCAGGAGCCTCTGACGGCATGTACCCGGATAGATGCGCCCATCTGGTCCAAACTGGGGCACTCCTTCCTGTGGGGCCCCAGCCGCGGCCTCGATATCGGCACGCTTACATTGGCAAGGGTAGACCAACTCCAGATCGATCAAGGTTTCGAGCGCGTGTCGATATTTTTGAATTCGATCTGATTGGCGCATCACCGGCAGAGGCCATGTCAGGCCAAGCCAGTGCAGATCGTCATAGATTTGGTTTTCCCAATGAAGGCGAGAACGCGACTGATCTATATCTTCGATCCGCAAGTGGAATTCTCCACCTGCAGCCTGCGCTTGATCATTGGCCAGAAGTGCAGAATATGCATGGCCCAGATGCAATGGACCTGTCGGAGAAGGCGCAAATCGCGTTATGAATCTCACGCTTTTTCAACAACGTAGACGTTAGATTTCATGTCCATTCCGGGGAGGTGAGGGCCATATTCACGAAATAACAACCGTGCGTGCCCCATGTCCAGCCAATCGTTGAGACGCGCGGTATAGGCGTGATCGGCCAAGGTATGGTCATTGAAAGAAAAGGCCAGATACCCACCGCGTGGTAACGCATTCATAAGAAGATCAAATGTTTCAGGCGGAGCCGCGCCGGCTCCAATAACCCCTATAGATGTGATGGCAGAGTAAGCACCCGCCTCAATCGGTTCGGGGTTGGTGACGTCAAAGCCTATCAGATTGCGATAGACACCCTTGGCCGCTGCCCCTTTCAGCATATTCGGCGATGGGTCCATGCCGTCGATCACTTGGAAACCGGCCTTGCTCAGCGCAACACCCGAAAGCCCTGTGCCACATCCATAGTCCAGAACCGGCACTTCGGCATCTGCGATAAATGACCACAATGCGGCGGCAACACGATCCGGGGTGACGTAGCCATGCTCATCGACTTCATCATCATACGAAGCCGCCCAATTCTGATAATGTTCCTGCGTTTCCTGGGCAGAGTTCAGATTGTATGTGTTTTTCAGAAACTTGTCGCTCATACCTCACATGTTAGGCGCAGGGTAGGCGTGCCGTCCAGTCAACACTGGTTTAACCAGTCTCTCCAGACAGCTTTTGCCCGGTCTGTATACGCCTTGTAGCGATCTTTACGGCCCCGACGACCACCTTTCAGACCATCGACCGGGCGGAATAATCCGAAATTCACGTTCATGGGCTGGAACGTTTTGGCCTCAGCACCGCCGGTAATATGGTGGATCAACGCGCCCATCGCGCTGTCTTGAGGCACTTCGGGCAAGGTCTTGCCCAAAATCTCGGCGGCAGCAAGACGACCAGCCAGCAGGCCCATCGCGGCACTTTCAACATAGCCTTCGACCCCAGTGATCTGGCCAGCAAATCGAATATTGGGCCGGGATTTCAGCCGCATCTGCGCATCTAGCAATGTCGGGGAATTGATGAAGGTATTACGATGAATGCCACCCAACCGCGCAAAGCTGGCGTTTTCCAGCCCTGGGATTTTACGAAAAACATCCGTTTGTGCGCCGTATTTCATCTTGGTCTGAAAACCAACGATGTTGAATAAGGTGCCCAAGGCATTGTCACGCCGCAATTGAACAACAGCGTGTGGCTTTACATCCGGTTGGTGCGGATTGGTCAGACCAACGGGTTTCATCGGACCGTGACGCAAGGTTTCACGGCCGCGCTCGGCCATTACTTCGATCGGCAGGCAGCCGTCGAAATAACCAGCGGTTTCGCCCTCGTGGAACTCGGTCTTGTCAGCCGCCAGCAGCGCATCAATGAAGGCTTCGTACTGTTCACGATCCATCGGACAATTGAGATAGGCCGTCCGTTCTTCTTCGGTCTCGCCCTTGTCATAGCGCGACTGCATCCATGCTTTGCTCATATCAATGCTGTCGGCGTAGACGATAGGCGCTATGGCGTCGAAAAAGGCTAGTGCATCGGCACCTGTCTCTGACCGTATGGCCTCACTCAAACCGGGTGAGGTCAGCGGGCCTGTGGCGAATATCCAGTGGCCCTCACTGGGCAGGCTGATGACCTCCTCGTCAGTGACTGATACGTGTGAATGTGCCTTCAACTTGGCGGTCACAGATTCAGCAAAAGAATCACGGTCAACCGCCAGGGCACCACCTGCTGGTAGGCGGTGGCTATCAGCCGTGGTCATAATCAACCCGTTTGCTGCGCGCATTTCCCAATGCAGCAATCCGACAGCGTTCTGTTCATCATCATCTGAGCGGAACGAGTTCGAACATACCATCTCGGCCAAATTGCCGGTCTGGTGGGCAAAGGTGCCTACATTAGGTCGCATTTCGTGGATCACAACATCCACGCCCAGTTCCGCCGCCTGCCAGGCGGCCTCGGACCCGGCCATGCCGCCGCCCACAATATGCAACTTATCTGTCATGCGCTGCCAAATAGGGCACTGCAACGTCATACGCAATGCACAGATATCAGCAACTTTAAACGGAGAAGTTTTTGGGGTCGCCGCTGCGGGAATGTCTGCGCCGGTGAGAGAAACCAGCTGGAGGGACCTTCCGCCCACGGCGACCCAAAAGCATATTCAGGCCTTGGCCTTGTCCCAGCATTGCCACAGTGTCGCCCTTTTGAAAAGTGAAAAAATGCGAACAGTGCTGAAAAATGTATGAAATAACAGCGTCACTGATGCCAATTGGGCAGACGTTTCTCTATAAATGCGCTTATGCCTTCCTCGGTATTCCGGTCCATCATATTCTGAGCCATTACTTCGGCAGTGTACGCGTAGGCCTGGTCAACGGGCATGTTAACTTGTTGATAAAAAGCTGTTTTACCGATTTTCACCGCACTGCTAAGCTTTGCCGCTAGCTTCTCTGCAAGCGTATCAGTTTCTTCCGCCAGCAGGTTTTCTGGGACAACCCGATTGACCAGACCAAGCTCGGCTGCGCGCTCGGCTGAAATAAAATCACCGGTCGTCAGCATCTCAAACGCCTGTTTACGCGGAATATTCCGGCTGAGTGCCACCATCGGGGTCGAGCAAAACAGGCCGATATTAACGCCATTTACGCCAAACCGTGTACCCTCGGCCGCAATTGCCAAATCACAGGTTGCTACCAGCTGACAGCCTGCCGCCGTGGCGATTCCGTGCGTCTGGGCAATAACAGGCTGGGGCAGGGACTGGATAGACAGCATCATCTTTGCGCAGCGGTCGAACAGATCCTGAAAGTAAGAAAGCCCTCGGTCGCTGGCCTGCCGTCCTTGCGTCATCTGTTTCAGATCGTGCCCGGCACAAAACGCTTTTCCTGCCCCTGAAAGAACAACGACACGAATCGAATTATCATCACGCAGTGCATCGAGCTCGGCCTGCAACGCGGCGAGCATTTCGTCACTCAGTGCATTCAAACGCTCAGGCGCATTCATCTTGAGCCGCGCAATAGCGCCTGTGTCGTTACGTTCCAGAATTGCCATCTTGCCCTCCCACTGGCGTTTGGGCCAACTCTAGGCGGGCAGAGCCATGAGGGGAAGCATGTCGTTAGCACTGAGCAAACAAGATTTGACAGAGTATCTGGAAGAAGTATTTCCACAGGTCCACAGCGATTTTGTTGTGGAAGAACTGACCGAGACGTCCATCACGATGCGACTTAGGGTCGAGGACCGACATCTGCGCCCTGGCGGCACCGTATCTGGGCCGTCCATGTTCGGGCTGGCAGATGTTAGCGTTTATGCGATGGTTTTGGCGCGAAAGGGTCGGCAATCGCTGGCGGTAACTACAAACAGTTCGCTGGATTTCCTTCGCAAGCCGGAAGGTGGCACCGACTTAATTGCCGAATGCAAGTTGCTGAAATTAGGTCGAACATTGGCAGTAGGGGATGTGCTGATGTACTCGGACGGCTCGGACAAACCGGTCGCACGGGCGAGTATGACGTATTCCATTCCTCCAGAAGGTTCAGCCGCCGCCGCGTTTGGATAAAAAAGGGCCGGGGACAAACCCCGGCCAGGAAGAGGTCCCTTAGATGGGACTGGGGATAATTATTTCATCCAGAAGTAGCGGCTTACTTCTTCATCAGCGCGATGGCGGGTCAGTCCAACATCGCGAAGCAGCCTGTCATCCAGCTTGCCTAAATTGACACGGCTGCGGCGGCGTTGCTCCCACTGTGTGACAATCGCCGCAAACCGCACGGCCAGCGCGGCGATCAGCGGCAGCCGAGGGCTGTCGTTCAGCAGCAAGAGGGCGGGGTTGTGCATTGCGCGTGTCATCTTGGGTATCCTTTCAAATTGTATTGACACAAAGCTAAGATGTTCGGTACAGTGCGTTGATACATTCAACATTGTATCGAAATCAAAGGAAGAATTGTAATGGATACAATTTGGCCAGAGGCATTACCTAAATCCAAAGGTCCAAAGTACACTCTGGTTGCCGACACGATCCGAAAAGCAATAGATAACAAGACACTGGAGGTTGGAAAGAAACTGCCTCCGGTGCGGGAACTGGCGTATCGATTAAAGATCACACCAGGCACTGTCGCGCGTGCCTATACGATCCTGACCGATGAAGGCTTGCTACAAGCCGAGGTCGGGCGTGGCACATTTGTCGCCCCGCCGCGATCGCCCATTCTGGATGATGTCTGGTCACGACAGTTACATCTGAGGGACGATAAATATGAGTCCAACGTCAGCCTGTTCAGCCCACGCCTGCCGGATGTAGGGCAGGTGACCTTAATCCGCGAATGCCTTGAAAAGGTTGCAAAAGGCGATCCGCGGATGTTCATGAACTATCCGACCCGCGATGCTTATCTACCGGTGCGCCAAGTTGTGGCTGACTGGTTATCGGATCTTCCACTTGGTTCATTGAACGCAGATGACATTGTACTGACGCATGGCGGACAAAGTGGTATTTGTGTTGTTTTTCAAACTGTTCTGAGGGATCCAAAACCTGTCGTGTTGGTCGAGGATCTGTCGTATGCCGGTTTCCGGCGGGCCGGCGAGTTGATGCGCGCCGAGATTGTCGGGGTAAAGATGGATAAATGGGGCATTAGCCCCGACGCGCTGGATCACATCCTCAGGCAAACCAAGGCGCAGGCGATCTGCGTCTCACCTGAGGTGCAGAACCCGACGGGCGGGCATTCTCCGCTGGAGAGACGCAAAGAAGTGGTCGAGATAGCGCGTAAGTACGAATTGCAGATCATCGAAGATGATTGCTATCGCATGGGTGAGGCACGCGCGCCCAGCTATCGTGCGTTGGCACCCGAGCGGGGCTGGCATGTCTCTTCAATTTCCAAAACGTTGACGCCAGCGCTACGTGTTGGATTCGCGATTGCCCCGCGGGAGCGAAGCGTAGATTTGCGCCGATCTGCCGAGTACGGGTACTTTGGGTTGGCCCAACCCTTAGCCGAATTGACGCGACTATTGTTGGGGCACCCAGAGGCGAGGCAACTGGCACGAGATGTTCGCTCCAAGATGGGAGAATATGTGCGGGTCGCAGTAAACGCCTTGGGCGGCTTTGACCTTAATTGGGATTCAGAGATTCCCTTTGTGTGGCTGCATCTGCCTTCGGGTTGGCGCTCTGCTGCCTTCAGTCGCGCAGCTGAACGTGAAGGTATTCAGTTGCGATCTGCCGACGAATTCGCGCTTAGAGACGGCAGGGCACCGAATGCTGTCCGAATTGCAGTGAACGGGCATGTCTCGTTAGCTAAATTCGAAGATGCAATGCTGCGCCTGCGCGCGTTGTTGGATAACCCACCCGAACAAATAAGCGTCTAAGTTTTAATTCAACGGGGAAGGGTCGCCAAAAAAACCGGCCAGATGCCCGATCTTGCCGTTGGCATCGAGGCGGATGAAATCATGTCCCGCAACCATGATCGAACCATCGGGTGAAACCATATGCCAGGTGAAGTGGACGACGTCATGATGTGAGGTGGGGGCGCTTGTCAGTTCAACGCGGCCTTGCGTATCTTTCAGGACTTCTCCGATATGTTCGGATAGCTGATCTCTTCCAGTTACCGCAGCGGTAGGATCGACATAGCTGCCATTGCCAGCAAAACACTGATCAAGCAGTTTCAGTCGTCTATTCGGGTTCGTTTCCTGCCAGGCCGCACCATAAGCGGCAATTACATTGTTTAGTTCTTGCATGGTAGCCTCCCGGGACTGGTTGGTTTTTATGAGCGGGTTACAGTTGCGCACCTTATAGATTTAGATAGATTGGCGGATAAGTCATTGGGGTAAAATAATACCTATTTTGTAAGTCTCTGTTATTGCGTTATTTATTCTACCTTACGTGTATTGACCTGCATCACGAGTAGGTCTAAACCCCATCCATCGAATTCGGGCCGCTCCGCTTGGGGCGGTCTTTCACATCAAACAGGACTATCCTGCCATGAAAACCTTTTCTGCAACACCTGCAGACATCGACAAGAAATGGATCCTGATCGACGCCGAGGGCGTTGTTCTGGGCCGTCTTGCCTCGATCGTCGCCATGCGCCTGCGTGGCAAGCACAAAGCGTCGTTCACACCCAACATGGACATGGGCGACAATGTCATCGTGATCAACGCTGACAAAATCCAGATGACCGGCAAGAAGCGCGAAGAAAACTTCTACTGGCACACTGGCCACCCGGGCGGCATCAAGTCGCGCACCAAGCAGCAGATCCTCGAAGGGGCACACCCCGAGCGCGTCGTGACCCAAGCGGTCAAGCGCATGCTGCCGGGCAACCGTCTGGCACGCCAGCAGATGACCAATCTGCGCGTTTACGCCGGTGCCGAGCATCCTCATGAGGCGCAAGCGCCCGAAGTTCTGGATGTTGCATCCATGAACAAGAAAAACACCCGGAGCTAATGACCGATGGCTGATCAGATCAATACTCTCGAAGAGCTGAGCGCCGTCGCAGGCGTTGAAACCGTGGCCGAAGAAGTCATCGTGCGTGAACCCGTACGTGACGAGCTGGGCCGCTCCTATGCCACCGGCAAGCGTAAAGACGCCGTTGCCCGCGTTTGGATCAAGCCGGGTTCCGGCAAGGTCACCGTGAACGGCAAAGATCAGGACAAGTATTTTGCACGTCCCGTTCTGCAGCTGATCCTGCGCCAGCCGTTCCAGGTTGCTGGTGTTGAAGGTGAGTTCGATGTTGTTGCAACCGTCAAAGGCGGTGGCCTGACGGGGCAGGCCGGTGCGGTCAAGCACGGCATCTCGAAAGCGCTGCAGCTGTACGATCCGAACCTGCGTGGTGCTCTGAAAGCCGCTGGCTTCCTGACCCGCGACAGCCGCGTTGTGGAACGTAAGAAATACGGTAAGCGCAAAGCGCGTCGTTCGTTCCAGTTCTCGAAGCGTTAATCGCTACGGATACCGAATTGGAAAGGGCTCGCAGCTGCGAGCCCTTTTTCTTTGGTGGGTTTATTCTTCGTAAACCAGTTTCCAAGCACCATTCTCAACGACGTTGACAAAGACAGTATCAGCACCCTGATGGTCATCCGGCCCATAGGTGATCTGGTTGCCGACCAGTTCATCCATGTAATCCAGAGATTCCATTGCGGCGATGAAACTTTCGTGGGTCAGATCAGGCCCTGCAGCCTCAAGCGCTTTGACCATCATTTCGGCGGCTGAATAGCCAAGCATTGAGAAACCGACAGGATCTTCACCTGTGGCCGCTTTGTATTCCGCGATAAACGCCGCCGGGGCAGGTTCTTCCGCGCGTGCCCAGAGGTCCAGCCAAGACGCCGCGGCATAAAATCCGTCCGTGACGCCACCGGGCACCTGTGCGACCACGGTCAAGAAGCTGGCCGAGGTTCCGAGGAATTTCATGTCGGTCAGGCCCATCTTTTTGGCCGTTCCAACAACGGTGATCGCCTGACGTACGCCGAGGGCCATCGTGACGATATCGCAACCCTCTTCCTTAAGCTTGCTCAGGGAACCGACGAAGTCCGTCTCGTCAGGCTTATGGGTGGTCTCTGCACCAAACGAAATACCAGCTTCTTCAGCTCCGGCTTTGCTGCCTTCTAGGATTTCCTCGCCGAAATCGGTGGGTAGATACATTGTGCAGACGGTTTGCGATCCGAATTCACCGTTTAGATATTTCACTCCAATCCGCGCCTGGTCGTAATAGGTCGAGAACGACGTGAACTTGTTCTTCATCGGCTCTTGCAGCATCTGCCGCGCGGCGGTCAGAGGAGCGACGTTGGGAATACCTTTCGGGTCCAGCAGTTTGAACCCGGCAACATTCATCGGTGTGCCCAGCGACTGCAACATGGCAAACACCTTGTCGCGGTTCAGAAGCTTGTTATAGCCCTGCATCGCGCGCGGCATTTGATAGCCGTTATCCTCGACCACAAAGCGAATCTGACGCCCGTGAACGCCGCCCTCAGCGTTGACCCGATCAAAGACCACATTCGCGCCCTTGGTGGCCGGGACGCCCACGGCAGCGAAGATGCCACTGAGGTCGTTAACAGAGCCAATGACGATCTCATCATCGCTCACACCCTGGGTTTGCGCCCAGCCTATTGTGGCGGATGCAGTTAATGCCGTGGCTGCAGCAAACCCTTTAATCAGTTGTTTCATATTTCTCCTCCCTGTTGGGTCGTCCCTTAACTAATTGTACATATCTTCAATGAGATGTGCGTGTTTCTTTTCCACAAGACCACGCTTGAGTTTCATCGTCGCAGTCAGCTCTTCATCCTCTGCAGTCAGCAACACATCGATCAAACGAAAATCCTTGATCTGTTCGACTCGTGCAAACTCTTTGTTTACGGCTTTGATCTCTGCGCCAATTAGTTCGGTGACTTCCGATGCCGCACAGAGGGATGCAAAATTCGAGAAGGGGATCTTACGCTCTTGCGCGAATTTCTCGACATTCTCCTGATCGATCATGATCAGCGCAGTTAAATACTTACGCCTGTCCCCGATGATTACCGCGTCCGAGATGTACTGACTGAACTTCAATCCACTCTCGATCTCGGCGGGCGTGATGTTCTTGCCGCCCGCAGTGATGATGATGTCCTTGAGGCGACCTGTGATGGTGACAAAGCCATCCTCGTCGATATGCCCCATATCCCCGGTGCGCAGCCAGCCGTCGCAAGTGAAGCTTTCAGCCGTTTTGGCATTGTTGCGCCAGTAGCCCTGAAAAATGTTCAGACCTTTAACCTGAATTTCCCCATCATCCGAAATACGCATGTCGTTGCCGGGCACTGGCATTCCAATGGTGCCGATCTTGTTGACCCCAAGCGTGTTCAACGCCGCTATGCCGGCAGTCTCGGTCATCCCGAACCCTTCGACAATTGGTACGCCGATGGCCCAATACCATCTAAGCAGATCAGGAGAGATCGGCGCTGCACCAGAACCACCCCGACGAAGCCGGTCTAGGCCCAGCATCCGGCGCAGGTTGCGCAGTACTAGCCGATCCCAGAACCAGAACCGCATTGCGACCGGCGAGGGCACGGGCTTGCCCGTAAGGATGTAATCAGCCCGCGCCGTGCCCGCCTTGAGCGCCTGCACAAAGGCGAAACGCCCGGTCGGCGTGGCTTCTTTTGCCATGAACATGACCTGCGAGTAGATTTTCTCCCACACGCGTGGAACGGCGGTAAAGGTGGCGGGAGAGACTTCTTGCAGGTTGGCGAATACCGTTTCGGGGCTTTCGGCGAAATTCACTGTGCTTTTCATCGCCAGTGGGTAATAGATCGACACATCGCGCTCGAGGATATGACAGAGCGGTAGAAAACACAGCTGTTCGTCGGTCGACTGAGAAGGCAGGGAATGCGCCCCGGCCTCGATCGCCGCCATGATGTTTTCATGGCTTAGCATGGCGCCCTTAGGATTGCCGGTGGTGCCCGATGTATAGATGAGCAAGGCAGTGTCTTGTGGCGAGGCCGCAGCGATCTCTGCCTCGAATGCGCCAGGTTCTTCGGCCTCAGCGTGCCGTCCCAGAGAGTACAAGTCCCCAATCATCATGCAACGCGGATGGTCGAGATCGTGCAGGCCTTCGTCTTCAAGGATAATGACCTTAAGCAGATCAGGTAGGTCCTCTTCCACCTCGAGGAACTTGTCCAACTGCTCTTCGTCTTCAACGATCAGAAACCGGCTGCCACTGTCGTTGATCAAATATTTCAGCTGGTTGGCAGAGTCCGTTGTGTAGACGCCCGAAGCAATCCCTCCGACGCATTGGATGCCCATATCGAACCATGCCCATTCCTTACGGTCTTCGGACAGGATTGACACAACTTCGCCACGTTGCAGGCCCAACTTGCGCAGGGCCAGCCCGATCCATCTGGCGTGCTGCCAGTAGTCGGCCCATGGATAGGATTTCCAGATGCCGAAATCCTTTTCACGATGCGCTGTGCGTGATCCCAACTCGGCACAACGTTTTTGGAACAGCTCGCAAATCGTCACGCAACCATCAACCCGCAGCGGGCGCTGCCCGGGCGTCGCGTTGAACTGCACACCGTTGATCGTGATCTGAGGGGGTAGGGGGTTCGCGTCCATCCGGCTCACCTCCACGTCTTCTTGCGTTTCCAGCGGCGGTTTTCGCGCGCGCCTTCTTCCTGAACGCCCAAATAGAAGTTCTGGATGTCTTCGGATTGCAGCAATACATCGGCGGCACCATCCATGACGATCCGCCCGATCTCCATAACATAGCCATGATGGGCAAGTTCCAAGGCGGCATTGGCGTTCTGTTCAACCAGCATCATCGTCATTTTCTGCTCGTCATTGAGGCGCTTGAGGATGCCAAAAATCTCTTGCACCAACAACGGTGACAGGCCCAGCGAGGGCTCGTCCAGCAGCATGATACGGGGGTTGGCCATCAAACCGCGCCCGATTGCCAGCATCTGCTGCTGTCCACCAGACAAGGTGCCGGCCTCTTGACCCCGGCGTTCTTTCAGAACGGGAAAGTAGGAAAAGACCAGATCGCGGTCGTGATCGATCTGACCTTTGTCTGACAGGGTATACGCGCCAAGGCTCAGATTCTCATCGACGGTCAGTAGCGGAAAAACCTCACGCCCCTCTGGCACATGGACAATGCCTTGCTGTACGACCTTGTGCGGTTCCGATCCCTGTATCTGCAGGCCGTCGAAAGTAATGGTTCCCTTCTCGGGGTCCATCACGCCCGAGACGGTTTTCATTAGTGTCGTCTTGCCTGCACCATTCGCACCAAGGATCGAGACGATCTGCCCCGGACGCACATCCAGCGAGACACCGCGAATGGCCATGATCGGGCCATAGAAGCTTTCGATATTGCGGATTCTGAGAATTGGCTCATTCATGAGGCTTTCCCTAGATAAGCCTCGACCACGGCTGGATGCGATTGAACCTCAGCAGGGGTTCCTAGCGCAAGTTTCGCTCCGTCAGCCATCGCCAGCACCCGGTCGGAAACGCCCGAGACCAGTCCCATGTCATGTTCCACCATCAGCACGGTGACCCCCATCTGCCGTCGGATATCATCGATCCACCAGCGCATATCGGTGGTCTCTTCAACCGACAGGCCCGAGGCGGGTTCATCCAGCAGCAGCAGTTTCGGATCGGTGGCCAGCGCGCGTGCAACCTCGACCACCTTACGCACACCATAAGGTAGGCCCGAGATCATCTTGTCGCGGAAAGCCTGAAGATCGAGGAAGTCGATGATCTCTTCTACCTTTTCACGGTTTTCAATCTCTTGCTTGCGCGCAGCGGGCGTAAACAGAATTTCCGAGAACAGGTTGGTTTTGCGGTGCCGGTGGCGCCCGACCAGAAGGTTCTGTAGAACGGTCGCGTGTTCGAACAGTTCAATGTTCTGGAATGTACGTGCCACACCATAGGCCGCTACGGCCGAAGGTTTCACGCGCAGCAAGTCGTGCCCATTGAACCGGATCGCCCCTGCGTAAGGATCGTAAAACCGGGAGATCAGATTGAAGACTGTAGATTTGCCAGCCCCGTTCGGACCAACGATGGCAAAAACTTCGCCCTCCTGAACATCAAATGACAGATTATCGACTGCGGTGAGACCGCCGAATTTCAGTGTGACGCTTTCAAACTCCAGCAAGTTCATCTCAGACGCTCCGTCTTGAGATACGATTTTTGTCGTTTGAACATGTCCTTGCGGTAGAAGGGGAACAGCTCGAACCACGTCCGGATTTTCAGCCATCGGCCATAGAGGCCCATCGGTTCGAACAGGATGAAGCCGATCAGGATCATGCCGAAGATGCCGAACTCCAAGCCCGGAATGGCAACGGTGTTGCCGCCAAATAGGGCAGCTGCATATTCCTTCGAGATCGACAGGAACTGCGGCAGGAAACCGATCACGATTGCACCCAGAAACGCGCCATGGATAGAACCCAATCCGCCGATCACGATCATCATCAGCAATTGGATCGAAATGACGACACTGAAAGTCTCGTTGTTGAACGCCCCCGCAAACATTCCCATCAGTGCGCCTGCCAACCCAGTAACTGCACAAGACAGGGCGAACGAGATCGTCTTTGTGCGCGCGATATCCACGCCCATCGCCTGCGCTGAGACCTCAGAATCTCGTACGGCGATGAAGCTGCGGCCCAAGGGCGCGCGCAATAGGTTGATATAGCCCAGTGTCACGACAACGGCGACGGCCAGCACCAGCCAGAAGAACGGGGCCGGGGTGGCCCAACGATCGACCAGATGTCCAAAGATCTCGACACCACCCAGATATTTACCCGCGACACCTCCGGTGATGGGTTCGGCCAGAACGATGATGTCGTCCATGAGCACAGACAGGGCCAAAGTAAAAATCGCAAGATAGATGCCGTGCAGACGCAGGGCAGGGATGGCAACCGTTGCACCAACGATACCGGTCAACAAGCCCGCCACCGGGAAAGCCAGTAGAAAAGGTACGCCCGCTTCTATGAGCACAACATTTGCATAGCATCCGACGGCCAGAAATGCGGCGTGGCCGAGGCTGGCTTGTCCAGTGTGACCGGTCAGGATCATCAGGCCGAGCCCTGCTATTGCCCAGATCAGCACATTGGTCAGTTCACCCAGATAGAAATCATCCAGCCACCAGGGCGCAGCGGTAACGATTGCCAAAAGGATAAGATAGAGGCTGAGTTGATAGCCATCCTTCCAGGGGCGGATGTCTTGCATATAGTCGGTTTTGAACACGATCCGCATGGCGCTCAGACTTTCTTGACCCGCACCTGGCTGAACAGCCCGTGCGGTCGAAAGATCAGCACCGCCAGCAAGAGCGCATATGGTGCGATCTGGCTGTATCCGGCGGCGACATAGCGGCTGGCAAAGGGTTCGATCACTCCGACAATCAGCCCTCCGGCCAATGCACCCGGAAGGCTGCCGAACCCTCCGATCACTGCGGCCGCAAAGGCTTTGATTCCCAGCAATCCGGTCGTGGGATCAACCGAGCCTTTGGCGGCGAACAATATTCCGGCGATTCCGGCAACGACACCTGCCAAGGCCCAGATAAACCCCTGAACGCGCTTGACCGGGATACCCATATAATAGGCTGCCAACTGGTTCTGAGACGCACCCTGCATGGCAAGCCCCAACTTGGTCTTGCTGAAAAACACATAAAGGCCCCAGGTGAGTAGGATAGTGACGACGATAACGGCTACATCTTCCATGCCTAGAACCAGTCCACCAAACCGGATTTCCTTCCCGGCCAGAGGATTCTGCAGCGTTTGTGGCTCGTGCCCCCAGATCAGACCGGCGGCAAACCGGATCACAAAGCCCAAAGCGATGGTCAGGATCACGACCGCGGTCTGACTTTCACCAAACAGGCGACGGATGATCAGCCGATCAATCAGATATCCCAACGCCCCCATAATCATCAGCGAGATTGGCAATGCCAGCCAGAAGGGCAGACCCATATATTCAGTATTCGTAAGGCCGATAGTGACAAACGCACCCAGCATCATGAAATCGCCCTGCGCGAAATTCACCGCCTCGGTCGCTTTGTAAATCAGAACAAAGCCCAGAGCGATCAGGCCGTAAACGCAGCCATTCGCCAGCCCGCTGATCAGCAGCTGTGCGTTATCCAATCTCACCCTCCCTCAGCCGGTTATGTCCGGCGCTTTGTTCTACTATGGCGTGATAATTACCTTGCCGTCACTCTTTTTTAGAGCGTCTGCCAGATTTGGCAGCACTTCACGCAACGAAAGCCTTGCGGAAACATCTGTGTGCCAGCGTCCGTCCGCAAATCGCGCCTGTACTTCGCCAACAACGCGCATTTGATCAGCCGGGGGAGTGTCCATCATCCAGCGGGTCAGCCAAAACCCTTCGATCCGTTTGCTCATAAAGATCAACTGTCCCATCTGGGTCAGCTTTGGCAATTCAGAGCTGAGCTTGCCGTAACACACCCAGCGCGCGCCATTGGGCATGGCACAAAACACTTGCTCGGACAGTTGGTCCGCAACGGCATCAAGGAACACACGAGGTTTTAGGGTTTTGCTGATAGTCGCGAACTGCGTGGCTGCATCAGCGCTACCAGTCACCACCACCTCTGCAGCGCCGAGGGCCTTTAGCGGGTCAACCGTCTCAGCTCGTCGCACCAACGCGATTGGTTTCAACCCAAGGTCCCGCCCAAGGCTGCACATCAATTTTCCGAGTTGGCTGGTTGCTGCGGAAACTACAAAGGCCTCACCTGCATTCTTCGCGATATCCACCATCGCCATAGCTGTCAGAGGGTTAACAATTTGCGCAGCACCGTCTTCGTCTGAGATATCGGGCCGCAAAGGGATGCACATCTGAGCTTGCGTAACGACATATTCGGCCCATGCACCTGAGCCTGCTGCAACAAACGCCACCCGCTGATCCTGCAGGGCCTCGGCGCCGGCTCCTGTGGCTACAACGTCTCCACATCCTTCGAAACCCGCAGCAGCACCTTTGACCCGAGGCTGACCGTATTCGCCTTTGATAAAATGGATATCAGATGGGTTAACCGAGGCAGTTCGCAATCTGATCAACACCTGACCCGGCCCGGGAACGGGCAAGGGCAGATTAGCTTCGGCCAACCAATCCGATGCCTTTTCCAAAGTGGGTCCGGTGGCAGTACCGGAATAGCCGTCATGTGTTTGAACAATGGCAATCATGGAGTCGGGCAGAGCGATCATTTAACAATCCTTTTGGAAAGGAAGTTCAACACAATGTGGAAACTACTTCAACGTAACACTTTGACAAACATCTAAAATTGTATTTCCCAGTGTTGCAGAACCAAGCATTCGTGGGTTTGTTGTATTACTTTGCACGATCGCAACACTAAGGAAATCAAAGTGCCCAAGCTTAGCTGAACCAGCCCCAACCGGGCTGGTTCAAAGTGCCGCGCTACTGCGTCAGCAAGTTGCGCAGGTCTTGTATCTTGGCGACGATCAGCTCGGGCGATGCTTTAATATCGTCGAGAATCGTAAGAGCTTTGGATTTAATATCCTCAGTTAGAGTGCTGTCCTGGATCGATGTGACCATGGCGTCATAGTCAAAATTCTGTGCAGTCAGCATCCCCTCTTGAACCCAGGAATTAAACAGCTCTTGCCCCTGCGCCGTGAGCGCAGCAACTTGCTCTCCGGCGTCGGAAGCTGCATCGCTGGCTTGTTCTGCGACAGATGACGCCGCTTCACTTGCCTGATCTGCAACCGAAGATGCGGCCTCAGACGCTTGCTCGGTCGCCGCTTCAACCGCATCGCTCGCAGCCTCTTGAATGGCTGTGGCTGCCTCGCCAACAGCGTCGGATGCGTCCTCGGCAGCCGATTGAAGCTGTTCGGCCGGTGTTGGTTCAGGTTTTGTGGCGAAATAGTATGCCCCTCCGCCAATGACGGCGATGGCAACAATTAACAATAGACGCGACATAGGGGGTCTCCTTCAAATAATGTGTCGCCGACATGGGATGAATTTACCCTAGCGCCAAGGGGAAAACCCGTGAATCTGCAGCACATTCCGGGTTTGAGCTACACTGTGCTGATAGACATGGTATGCGGTGGCAACATCATGCCGTATTTAGTCGATTGATCAGATAAAAACATGTTTCGGAAGTTTGTGGTGGAAACTCAAGCGGCCAACTAGGCTCAGGACTCATAGCCAATAGATAACGAGTGCGGCGAGCGCGATTGCGGACAGGAAGGCCTTCGGGCATCTGTCGCATCCTGTTGCAACTCGACGCCAGTCCTTCAGCCTGCCGAACAAGATCTCGATCCGGTTACGTCGTTTGTATCGTCGCTTGTCGTATCGAACTGCCGTCTCGCGTTGCTTTCGACCGGGGATACAGGCGCGTATCCCTTTGTCTTTCAATGCTTCCCTGAACCAATCAGCGTCATAGCCTCGATCACCCAGCAGCCAATCGACCTTTGGTATACTGGAAACGAGAGTTCGAGCGCCGATGTAATGAACTGACCGGCGGTTATGAAGAAGTTCGACGGTCATCCAGTGCTGTCACAGATCGCGTGAAGCTAGGTGTTCATCCCGCCCTTTGTCCGCCCGACCAGACGGCTACGTCCCCCTTTTTCACCGCAAGGCTCGACGCCGCGCGATGGGCTTTGAGGTAGGTTGCGTCGATCATGACTGTATTCTTTTCACCGTGATCTGCGGCCAAACCAATCAACATTTCAGCAAAGATACCCTTATCGCTCCATCGCTTCCAACGATTGTACAATGTCTTGTACGGCCCGTATTCTTTGGGTGCGTCACTCCATCTTAACCTATTGCGATTGATGAATATAATCCCGCTCAGCACACGCTTATCGTCAACCCGGGGCTTGCCATGGGACTTCGGAAAGAAAGGTGCAAGCCGCTCCATCTGCGCGTCGCTCAACCAGAATAGATCAGATTTGTTCACCGCTCGCTTTTCGACCCGTGAATCACGCAGCCAAACGGAATTCAATGGCTCCTGAGCCTAACAATTTCAGTTGGCGAAATAATCTGTCCAAGTAGGTTAATATACTGACACCGGGCTTGTCGTTCCTCTAACGACACACTCGAGTTCGCAACAGATTTTAAAAGGTTCTGGATGTTCTGACGTAATGTAGTCGGTGAACCTCTCGCCAGCGAGTTTGCCGATATTTTCTGCCGGGATGCGAATGGTTGTGAGGCCCGGCTCAACATCCGCTGATCCTTTGAAATCTCCGATGCCGATAATCGACAGGTCATCGGGGACCTTCAATCCAAGACTTTGGGCTGCGAACAATGCTCCCTGTGCAATGACGTCATTTCCGCAAAGCAGCGCCGTTGGACGAGAGTGCTTCGATAAGAGGGTCAGGGCTGCTTGCTTAGCTTGCGACACACTATACGGGGCTTCAGACTCATGTTCACTCGGAACGGAAATACCCATTTCGTTAAGCGCAGCATGCACTGCAGATATCCGATGTTGGGCGCGGTCATTACCATTGGTTTGGGGAAATATCAGCCCAATGTCACGGTGCCCCAAGCCCAGTAGATGTTCCGTCGCAAGACGCCCGGCCAGCCGATTGTCGGCCCCCACACACGGAAGGATGGATTCTTCCGAAAAATTCCATATAGCGAGCGCGGGTATTTTCTGCTGTTCGATCAGTCGGGCGGTGGCGTCGGAATGTTCCAATCCAACCAGCGCTACTCCGTCGACACGATGTTCAAGAAACTTGCGGACCATCGCGTATTCCCGATCGAGGTCATATCCATGCGACGCCAGCAGCAGGCTAAACCCGGCGTTGTCGATTGAGTCCGAGAAGGCCTGAATCACTTCGGCAAAAATGGCGTGGTTGATCGTGGGGACGACCAGGCCGATGGTGCCGGAACGTTTGCCATGCATCGTCTGTGCGGCACGGTTTCGGATATAACCCAACCTTTGCACCGCCCGATTGATCTTTTTCCGAGTCGCGGGGTTGACCAAATTCGGGTGATTGAACGTGCGCGACACTGTTGACGGTGATACTTTTGCGGCCTTTGCAACCGCTACAATGTCCACCTTATCCTTCTGAAAGTTAGACATAATATTCTCTCACTTGATCGAATTTATGAAAACATTTGCAATACTATTTTCATTGCCTACCCTGATTTGTCAACAAAAGTAAAAGTGTGAACCGATGGGTTGGGAGGCCCTGAATGGACTTCATTTATTACTTCGGAGACGTATTCACGCCGCTGTCCTTTATGCTGCTTTTGGGCGGCACGATTGGGGGGCTTATCCTGGGCGCGACGCCGGGCTTGTCGCCAACAATGGCAGTTGCACTATTAATCCCTTTTACCTTCCAGCTGGAGGCGGCGCAGGGCCTGATCCTGCTGGGAGCCGCCTACACTTCAACAGTCGCAGGTGGTGCAGTCAGCGCCATCTTGCTCAAGATCCCCGGTGCGCCAGCAAATATCGCAACGACCTTGGACGGGCATACCATGGCCAAACAGGGTCAGGGTGCGCGGGCGCTGCAATTGTCGTTTCTGGCTTCGGCCGTAGGTGGCATTTTTGGCGTGCTTTTACTGATCTTTCTAACCCCGGTGCTGGCGAAATGGGCTTTGGCTTTCGGGCCGTCACATCTGTTCTGGCTGGCTATTTTGGGCGTAACAGTAATCGGGACGCTGGATTCCGCCTCGGTGGTTAAAGGTCTGCTCTCAGGCTGTATCGGGTTGTGGCTGGCCACAATCGGGTTTGATGACATCATGGGCGCGCAGCGCTTCATCTTTCACCCTGCGTTGGGCGGCGGGATCAATATCATTGCCGCGCTGATTGGCCTGTTCGCGATCCCGCAGGTGCTGACAATGTTCGCAAAGGGTCGCCACAACACCGGTGCCGAAGTCATCGAGGTGCAACGGCATTCTATCCTCGAAGCCTTCCGCGAACTCTTTAGCCGCACACGCGCGTTGAGCATCGGAACGCTGACCGGCTCGATCATCGGCCTGATCCCCGGCGTCGGAGGGCAGATCGCCGGGCTCGTCGCTTATGACCAGACCAAAAAGTTCTCGTCTGAAAAAGACAAGTTCGGCACAGGACATTCCGAAGGCGTAATCGCCGCGGAATCGGCCAATAATGCGATGGTAGGCCCATCTTTGGTGCCGCTGCTGACCCTGTCGATCCCGGGTAGCCCAACCGCTGCCGTTCTACTGGGCGGATTGCTGATCCATGGGATTTTCCCAGGTTCGGATCTGTTTGACAACCATCCCGACGTGGCTTGGACTTTCATTAACTCGATGCTGATCGGGCAGGTCTTGATGTGCATCTTTGGCCTCTATGTCGCCGGTCTCGCAGCGCGTGTAGCCCAAGTCCCGCAATCAGTTATGGCAGCCATCGTTCTGGCACTGTCGGTCTTCGGGGCCTATTCGGTGCAGGGTTCGATGGGCGATGTTTATGTCATGGCCTGTCTTGGTATCGGCATGTTCTTCCTAGAGCGCTTTGGTTTTTCAGCCGCACCACTGGTGTTGGGGTTAATCCTTGGGCCAATCGCCGAAGCCAACTTCATTCAAGGCGGGATGATCGCCGACGCAACTGTCGGCAAGGCTTCGTATTTCCTGACCGGTGGACTGAACCTGTTGCTGATTGCAGTGGTGCTGGCCTCAATCGCTTACTCAGTCTGGATGGAACTGCGCCACCGTCGCTACACCACGAAAGAGGAGGCGCAGGCATGAACCGCTCGCAACACGTATTCGGGTCGGGTCTGGTCTTTGCCGTGGGTCTATGGGTGACCTGGGTCAGCTATACCCAGCAACCGGCTGAGGCATTCCTGTTCCCGCGTCTAATCGCATCAGTTTTCGTGGTTCTGGCCGGATGGACATTTGGCAAAGCGGTAATGGGCTTGTCCAAGGTCGGGAATGGCGTAACACGCACGATGTTCCTGAACATGTTGCCGGGTTTGATCATTACACTGATCTACGTGTTCTGGGCGGCCAAGTCGCTGGGCTTCTACACAGCGACGGCCATCGCATTTTTCGTTCTGCTGTCGATTTATGATCCAGCCCCACATTCCGAAACCAAAACCTGGGTTAAGCGCGGCGTCATCACGGCAGTCTTTTTGGCAGTGATGTACGGGCTCTTCGCCATGCTTCTGAACGTCTACACACCAAAGGAAATTCTGTTCTAACCGCGCAGGGCGCGGAGAACTAAATTAGGGAGGAAACGCAAATGAAACGAATGATTGCAGGGGCCGCATTGGCCTTCATGAGCCTGACAGGAGCCTCAGTAGCTGAGGAATACCCCGAACGGCCGATCATGATGATGGTCAGCTACGGCGCGGGAGGCGCGACCGACTTTCAGGCGCGCATTGTCACCATGACGTCCGGAAACGAGGACGCGCTGGGAATGCCCATTGCCATTATCAACAAACCCGGAGCAGGTGGCCGTGTGGGCTGGAACTGGTTTGCCACCCAGGCTGATCCGGATGGCTACACTCTGGCAGCCTACAACGTTCCCCATTTTATCGCTCAGTCGATCAAAGGTGGGGTGGAATACTCGACCGACAGCTTTGAACCCATCGCGAACTGGGGCGCTGATCCGGCTGTATTTGTCGTTGGCGCGGACAGTGAGTTTAACTCGATGGAGGATGTTGTCGCCTTTGCCAAGGAAAACCCCGGCAAGCTGACCGTTTCCGGCGCGGGCCTATTTGTGGGTCACCACATTGCAGCCTTGCAGATCGACAAAGCCGCTGGAACCAAGATGGCCTACATCCCGACCAAAGGCGGCGGGGCCGCAGCCATGAAAGCCGTGATCGCAGGTGAAGTCATGGGAGGTATCAACAACCTGTCAGATGCGTTCCGAGCGCAAGAAGCGGGCAACGTCAAAATACTGGGTGTCGCCGATCTTGAGCGTAACGCATTCCTGCCCGACGTGCCGACAATGATGGAACAGGGGTTGGACGTCGACAACTCGTCGGTCAATTTCCGAGGCGTGATGGTGCCCAAAGGCACTCCACCCGAGGTTATCGAGAAACTCTCGGCAACAGTGCCCGAGATGTTTGCCAATTCCCGCGTTGCCAAAAAGATGGAGGCCGGCGGTTCACCTATGCACATCATGACACGTGACGAAGTGATCGAGATGTGGGCGCAGCGTCAGCAGACACTGAACGAGTTGCTGGCCGGCCTCTAATCCGGACGGACGCAGCGGGGCGGAGCTGTTCCGCCCCGAACAACATATCGAGGACCAAAATGAACGCTCAGGACGGGATTTCGCCGGAATTAGCCGAGGTAGATCGTATCGTTGCTCAGGCGCGCAAGGCGCAGAGGGATTTCGAAGCTGGTGGAAGTCAGTTGCTTTACGACAAAGCGGCACTGGCTGCGGGATGGGCCATCATGGAACCAACGCGCAATCGGACACTGGCGGAAACTGCGGTTGAAACCACCGGTCTGGGCAACGTGCCGGACAAAATCACCAAGAACCACCGGAAGACACTCGGCCTGCTGCGCGACATTGCCGACGTGAAAACCCACGGCATCATCAGTGATGACCCGAAAACAGGTATTACCGAAATTGCGCGCCCAATCGGCGTGATCGGCGCGGTTGTACCCTCGACCAACCCTGCCGCAACGCCCGCGAACAACATCATCAATGCGCTCAAAGGCGGTAATTCTATCGTGGTGGCTCCGTCGCCCAAAGGCGTGGCGTCCTGCGAAATGTTGGTTGATTACATCCATTCCGAATTCGACAAGCTGGGGCTGGACCGCAATTTGGTTCAGATGATCCCCGCGCCCGGATCCAAGGCCAAGACACAACGGTTGATGGAAACTGTCGATCGCGTGATTTGCACTGGCAGCCAGAACAATGTCCAACGTGCGCAATCCTGTGGCACGCCGGCCGTTGCGGTTGGCGCTGGCAATGTGATTGTAATTGTGGACGAGACCGCTGATTTGCAGGCAGCGGCAGCTAAAATCACGGCATCAAAATGTTTCGACAACGCGACTTCTTGTTCTTCCGAGAACGCGCTGGTCGTAGTGGACGCAGTCTATGACAAGTTCGTAGCCGCAATGGCTGCCGAGGGCGGCGCTTTGGTGCCGTCCTCTGAGGCAAGTGATATCGTGGCGCGACTTTGGCCTGATGGCCATCTCAACCGTTCAGTCATAGCCCAGGACGCCGAAAAAATGCTCGAAGCCTTGGGGATGGCGGGCAAAGTACCTGAGGGGACTAGATATCTGGCGGTGGAGACAGACGGAATCGGCCCGGATCATCCTTTGTCAGGCGAAAAGCTCAGTCGGGTCCTGGCTCTCTATCGTGCGGCAGATTTTGAGGCGGCCAAAGCCATAGCGTCTCGGATTTTGGTGCATCAGGGGGCCGGGCATTCGGTTGGCATACATACTGGCGACGACGAGCGTGCGATTGGATTGGGTCATGGTTTGCCAACCTGCCGGGTCATCGTAAATCAGCCGCACACCTTTGCCACTGGCGGCAGTTTCACCAATGGAATGCCTTTTTCCCTCTCGATGGGCTGCGGTAGCTGGGGTGGCAATTCCATCGACACCAACCTGCATTGGCGGCATTTCGTGCAGACCACCAAGGTCGTTCGGGAAACATCCCCGCGTGAACCCGAACTGGAAGAGATCTTCGGTGACTACTGGTCGGAGGCCAGACAATGATGGATCCGCCCAAGGGAACTGTTCGTGACTGGTTAGACTACAGGGCAAGCCAGGGAGGAACCGGTTTTGTTTTCCCGGATGGGGTACCGGAGCTGAGTTGGAGTGAGTTGCGCGAAACGGCCCACCGCATCGCAGTTATGTTAACCGGCATGGGTGTGGAGAAAGGAGAAAGCGTCGCGATCCTGTACCCTAACTGCCGTGAAGCGCTAGAGATCCTTTTCGGCGTCCTGTATGGCGGGTTCCGGGCGACGATGATTAACCTTGTCGCAGGTGACAGCGCCGTGGCCTATGCACTGGAACACAGTGGTGCACGCTATGGCTTTGTGCATCCCGGACAAACGGAACTCTTCGAGCGCACAACCGAACCCGTCAGAATCACCGCATTGCAAGTTGAAGACGCTGCCGATGTTGGCGGTAACTTGCACAGTATCTCGTCCGATAGCCATGCGCTGTTGATGTACACCTCGGGAACGACGGGGCGTCCAAAGGGCGTGATTCACACACATTCCAGCCTGCTGGCAGGCGGCTGGACGACTATGGTCGCTCATGAGTTATCCGAGGCCGATCGCGGGTTTTGCGTTTTACCGATTTATCATATCAACGGGCTGTGCGTTACAGTTATGGGAACGCTTGTCTCAGGCGGGTCTTTGGCTATGTGCGAACGATTTTCGGCCAGCCGGTTCTGGGACAATTTGGGTAAGGCTGAAGCGACTTGGTTTTCGGTTGTACCAACCATCATTTCTCACTTGCTGCATTCGGATACAAAACCAGATACGCCTACTCGCCAACGCGTGCGTTTCGGTCGTTCTGCGTCGTCAGCGTTGGCACCGGACGTGCAGCGGGCCTTTGAAGACCGGTTCGAAATCCCCATCGTGGAAACTATGGGTCTCACGGAAACAGCAGCGCAAATTCTGTCCAACCCATTGCCACCAGCCGTTCGCAAGATAGGCTCTCCCGGCATCCCATACGGGAACGAAGCGGCAATTGTTGATGCCGACCTGCGACCTGTTCCACACGGAACAGAAGGCGAACTGGTTATTCGCGGACCAAATGTAATGCTGGAGTACCTCAACGACCAAAACGCAACCAGGGGCACGTTTACGTCTGACGGATGGTTGCGAACCGGTGATCTCGCCCGCATGGACAAGGACGGTTATGTTTTTGTCACCGGCCGATTGAAGGAGTTGATAATAAAAGGCGGCGAAAACATTGCGCCCCGTGAGATTGACGAAGCACTTTATTCGCATCCCGATGTTGTTGAAGCCGCCGCATTTGCGCGTCCCTGCAAAAGCTATGGCGAAACCGTCGAGGCAGCGGTCAAAATTCGTGAAGGGTCCCAAGTGACGTCGCTGGGCCTTTCGAGACTTTGTGAAGCTCAATTGGGTCGTTTCAAGTCCCCCGACGAAGTTCATATCTTGCCGGAACTTCCAAAAGGGCCGTCGGGAAAGATTCAGCGAAACAGAATACTCGAGATCGTTGCCGAGAAGGCTAACGACGTAAAGATATGAACATCTTTGACGCTGGGTGTTTGAAAATCCAAGGTTCGCACTTCATATGCTGCGCAGCTGCACCGTCAGAATGGCTTAGGGCCTTTTTTAGTTGGGTTAACATCAATCGAGGTGCTGAAATGCTACGCGTCACACCAAAGACGGCTTTGGCCGACTGCACCGCGGCATCATATTTGGAACGTTGAAGTCCGCTTTGGGCCGCCCACAGTTTTACAGAAACCCGCAACGATCTCCTTATTCGTGCGTTCGTAGCTTCGTTGGATCGTAGATGGGGTAGTTTGCGATCTTTGCTTTTGTGTTTAGGCCCTCGCCTGCGATGGAGAGCGTCGTTCCAACGAACAGTTCTGGAACAACATGCGCAAAGGCTAGGGATTTCTCCAGCCGGTGTGAGTAGCAGGGGCTGTTGATCACGCCGACAGTTTTGCCACCCCACAAAAGCGTTTCACCGCCAACAACCATGTTGGTGTGGTCGATTTCCAAGCAAACATTGTTTATTTTTTAGGCCCCCTTTGCCGCCAAGACGGCCGCTTTTCCGCGATAGTCAGCCTTGGTTGTGCTGACGGTAAAGCCTAAGCCAACCTCCCATGGGGTGTGTTCTTCGGTCATGTCATAGCCGTAAAACAGCAGCCCGGCTTCGATACGCACCTTGTCCAAAGCGGTAAAGGAACAGGGCATGACTCCCTGTTGCGAGAGCTTGTCCCAGATATCCGTAATCACTGCCCCATCTGCAAAAAAACTCGTAACCGCGTTCGCCGGAATAACCTGTGCGTGAGATGCGGCACGGATAGCCAAAAAGCTTCGCCAGTGCGTGTTCGAAATAGTCCAACTCTGCCAAGTCGATATCTGTGTGGGCGTTCAGGATCTCCAAGGAGGCAGGACCCTGCACCGAAAGGTCATGCAGATCGTCAGTAAAGTCGATCTGAACGTCACGCCCTGCCGCCGAGGCTTCCAGCAGCGCCATGGTGTCGCCGGAGCCGTGCACGATCATCCATTCATTGCCACCATTGTTCGACACGATCGCATCGTCAGCGATCCCGCCTCCATCGGTCAGAACACAGAGGTATGCAGCCTTACCCGGTCCAACTTTGGTCAGATCGCGCGTGGTCAGATGGTCCAGTACCGCTTGGGCTTCGGGGCCGCGCACGAACACTTTCTTCAGGGGAGACATGTCGAACATACCGGCTCGTTCACGGACCGCATCGTGCTCATCATTGGAATCGGAGTTAATCGTGCTCATCATTGGAATCGGAGTTATAGGTCCAGGCCGTACCCATGCCGTTCCAGTCCTCCAACCCAGAGCCAAGCGCGGTATGGCGCGATGCAAGGGCGGATGTGCGGCTAAGCTCTTCGGTCATGGGGCTTCCTTTTTAGTACCATTCGTCCGGCATGCTTGCCTTGCGTTCAGACACGAAGTCTTCAAGCGCGGCTTTTGTGCCGGGGTTCATTTCGGGCTGTTGATAATCGTCAAGCATTTGGCGCCACCGCGCCGTAGCGCGTTGGTCTGATGTGAACGCGCCGTTTTCCGTCCAGGTCTCGAAGGGGCCGGCATCCGGGATTTGCGGTTCAAAATTCGCCGATTTGTAGTGACGCAGCGTGTGGCTGGTGGAGAGGAAATTCTTACCCGGGCCGGTTTCGAGATAGGCATCTCGACCGAAAGCCTCGTCGTCGACGTCAAAACCCTGCAAAAGTTTCAGCATCGCGCCGCAGTGATCTACGTCCATGATGAACTTCTCGTAGGACATGACCAATCCACCTTCGAGCCAGCCCGCCGCATGCCAGACCTGATGCGCGCCGGATAGAAGTGTGGACCACATGGCCCCCGTACTGTCCTGCATCGCTTGTCCGTCCGGGGCGTTGGACGCGGTGATTTGTCCGCCGCCCGAGCGCACCGGAACACCAAGTCTGCGTCCCAATTGCGACAACGCCATGGTGACCATGTTCGCCTCTGCCGATCCGAAGGTCAGAGCGCCCGTGCGGAGGTTCATGCTGGAGTGAAAGGACCCCATGACAACCGGGCAACCGGGCCGGACAAGCTGCGCCAGGGCGATACCGACCATGGCTTCGGCCAGTGTCTGCGCGACCACTGCTGCGGGTGAAAGCGGCCCCATGGCACCTGCAAAGATCGCCGGAGAGATACACACGCATTGGTTTGCTTCGGCATAGATGCGCAGCGCGGACGACATGGTGTCATCGAAAACCAGTGGAGAGTTGACGTTGATATTGGCCTGCATCACGGCGTTGTATTCCATGATGTCGCCCCCAAAGACCAATCGCGCCATGTCGATGCTGTCCTGCGCGCGGTCTGGCGCGGTGACCGATCCCATAAAGGGCTTAGTCGATAGGGTGAGATGGGCCAACACCATTTCCAGATGCCGCTTGTTCACGGGAATGTCTGTCGGCTCAACTACGGTTCCGCCGGAATGATGTAGGGCAGAGGAGCTGTATGTGAGTTTGATAAAGTTCCGGAAGTCTTCGAGCGTCGCGTACCGACGACCATTGGTCAGATCGCTGACAAAGGGTGACCCGTATCCCGGCATCAGGACAATATTGTCGCCACCGAGGGTAACGGTGCTGGTCGGGTCCCGACCGTGCAGTTTGAACTCGGACGGTGCTGTGGCGCAAAGGTCGCGCGCATGTCCCGGGTCAAACCGAACACGCTCACCTTCGACGTGAGCACCTGACTCGGCAAACATCTCTAACGCCGCGTGGTCGCCTCGAAAATCGATCCCGATCTTGCCCAGAATCCAGTCCGACTGTTCTTCGATCCGCGCCAAAGCCGCATCGCTCAGCAACGCGTATGCAGGTATCTTTCGCTTCGCAAACGGAGCGCTGGCCGCAAGTGTGCCTCGACACGACGACCGACTGCGACGGGATCGGCTGCGGCGCTCTGCAGGTTGCGGTGTATCCTTTGTTGCGTTCAAGGAACCCAAACGCGTTACTCCTGCTCTTCAGTATCGGATTTAGAATGGGCAATGTTGCGTGATTGGAAATCGAAATTTTCTGGTCTCAGCGTTCAAATTTCTTATACAACGAGGGTATGCCTCGTCACTTTCATCATCATGACCTTCTGCGGCTGTTTGCCGAGATTGCCCGATATTCCAGTTTCTCGGATGCTGCCACGGCCCTGAACATGACCAAAGGCGCGATCAGCTATCAGATAAAGACGCTTGAGACAGACTTAGGAATGGCCTTGTTTCGGCGCACGACGCGCGGCGTCACGCTTACGAATGACGGGCTAAAGCTGCTGGTGACTTGCCAATCCAGGTATGAAGAAATTGAATCCGGTATCCTGACATTGAAGGGGAAAATCTCACGGTCTCTGACCGTTGGCGTGTCCACCTATTTCGCGGCGCGCTGGCTATCTCCTCGCCTGATGACGTTCATGCAACGCCACCCGGATGTGCAGTTGCGCATTCAACCGATGATCGAATTCTCTGATCACGAGATGCAGGATGTTGATCTGGCGATTAGATGGGGAAACGGTGAGTTCGGTCACGGCAATGTAACCCGCTTCATGCCGATGTCGCCCTATCCCGTTGGGAATGCCTCAGCGGCCCGAATGGTTGCAGAATCGGGAATAGATGCCTCCATATCACAACTCATCTTGCTAAGAGATCGTGATGACAGCAACGCTTGGTCCGATTGGCTGACCGCGGCACATCTGCCCCAGCAATCGCGGCAGGATGTATTGATCGTTCCTGACCCCAATGTCCGGGTGCAAGCCGTCATCGACGGGCAGGGCATCGCCTTGATGGATGACCTCGTGTCGGCTGATTTGGAGGCGCAACGGCTGTTCCGGTTGTCCGATATTGAACTGCCCGACTACGGATACTTTCTTGTTCAGCCACATAACGCCGTTGCGACGGAGGCCGTGGCCGCCTTCTCGGAATGGGTGACCAACCAATCCTGACCACGTTTGGCTTGAACATCATCGGTTTGAAATTTATACGCCGTATAAATTAAGGCTTACGGAGGCACCGATATGACAACTGGGCACATCATGATGGCCATGAGCCTGGATGGTTTTGTTGCAAGACCCGACCACGCGCTTGACTGGCTGAACAAGCAAGCGACGCAGAACGAAGATCACGGCTTTGCAGAGTTTCAGGGGCGGATGGATGTGATCGTCATGGGGTCGGGATCGTTTCGCACGGTTGTGGGATTCGGGGAGTGGCCATACTCCATCCCCTGCATCGTGATGAGCCGCACTATGACTGACGAAGACGTTCCCATGGAGCTGCGCAGCAGGGTTGAGGTTTCAACGCTTGAGCCGAATGTCCTATTCGCCTCTTTGCAGAAGCGCGGATTGCAACGGGCCTATGTCGATGGTGGCGCGGTTATTCGATCGTTTATCGAGGCGGGTCTTATCGAAGACATGAAGATTACCATCGTCCCAATCCTTCTTGGTGATGGCATCCGGATTTTTGGTTCCAACGACAGGGACATTGATCTGGAACTGGTGTCCTCAACACCTTTCCCTTCGGGGCTGGTGGACCTTGAATACAAGGTGAAACGGTGACCAAGGTCGTTTCAGTCGGACGGCCGGTAAAGTCG
This sequence comes from Ruegeria sp. AA3, assembly GCF_056542905.1. Classification (NCBI taxonomy): domain Bacteria; kingdom Pseudomonadati; phylum Pseudomonadota; class Alphaproteobacteria; order Rhodobacterales; family Roseobacteraceae; genus Ruegeria; species Ruegeria sp. AA3. The sequence continues at coordinate 483,740 of NZ_JBQGAQ010000001.1, forward strand.
TCGCAAAAGCTCTCAAAGCAACTGATCCTCAGAACGGCGCTGCCGATCGTTCAGAAAGGCGGCGTTGAAGGACTGTCATTTCGTGTGTTGGCTGAACAACTGGGCGTCACCCCGATGGCAGTCACGTATCACGCAGGTAGCAAGAAGCAGCTTTTGAGCGATCTGGTTGAGCTTGCATTCGAGGGTGTCCTGGATGACATTGAAGGCGACCCTCCGATCAAACGGGCCCGCAGCATACTGGCGACCTACTACGGGTATGCGTTGAAGAACGCTAAACTTCTGCGCGCGATCCTCAACGACGTGACACTCATGAGCGAGGATCTTGTCCGTGTCGCGGTAGAATTGAAGACCAGCACGGACCAGCTGAAGAATAGCGATGGCGGAGATGTCCTTGTTCACCTTCTGATCGACTATGCGCATGGCTTTGTGCTCTCCGCATCCAGCGGAGAAAACAATCCGCTCACAATCGACGACTTTCTGCGCGGTGTTGACTGGATTCTGAATCAAGCAGCCGGAATGAACGAGGCGATCTAAGATGAAGAACATCTGTGCGGTGCGCCAGAACACGTTTGAAGACGTAGACATCAGTATCTACGCAATAAGATCTCGGAACTTGCGGGTGTTTCCGGTTCGGGAAATTATTCGCTGGTTGAATTCACTGTGGGGGATGTTCTGCACCGGCGGCGAATGTCTAGAAAGCAGAATACCACCACAGCATCTCAGCTTGCTGTTGGATGTCACCTTAGGACCGTTTTCGGTACTTGCGAGCGTGGGCAGAGTTCGGAATTCGCCGCGTTTCCGCGAGGCACATTCCTGAACACAGATCAAACATTCGATAAAGTTAGGACATTGATTGATCTACAGTCAGAGCGTGAGAATTCGGCACGAAACCAATTTTAGTTCCGATCAATCCTTGAATTTTGCATCCACAATCGCAGCGAGAACAAATCGCGTTGCTGGATCAATTTCGTCGCCTTGGAGAAGGCTTTCGAATTGATGGTTTAATGCCTTTGAATGCCAGTTTTGCATGGTCGTTGCGATGCGGGCAGCCAAAGACGCGTTATTAGCCATGGCCTCAGAATACAAACCAATGATGTATGGTCTATATTCCGGGTGAACGGTGCCGCCATCAGCCAATGCCCGAACAAGTTCCTTGATGCTTGCATGGTGCACATGGAATTGCCCGAGTGCCTCTCCGATTGCGCGGATTGCTTTCATGCCATCGACTTCGATCCCGGCAAGTGCCCATTCATATACATTTGATCTTTTTGATCGCAATATCTCCGCAAAATTGAACCTAACAACAGCAGCGGCCGTTTCGTCAGTCTGCAGGCCCAGTAGCCGGATGGAAACCGGTACATAACTGACGCGATCAATTCTGCCGAATTCTTCCAATAGCTGGCTTGTCTCAACAGAGGTTTTTAGGGGTTGCACGAGTTGATACGGTGCCCGATGTATCTCGATCAATGCGACATTGCGCAAGATCGGGTCTGGGTGTGACAGGTAGTTGGCCAAAAAGGCTATTCGTTCCTGTTTAACGGATTTTGTGGAAGGCCAGAACGCTGCGGCCTCTCGCAAGCGATTTACAAATTCGGCTCTTTCAGGCGTCATCAGAAAAATTCGTGTCCAACGCCGGGATATAGCGCGGCCAGCGCTATCCCGGTCAATAGAGCCGTAAGTGAATAGCACAGTCTTGTCGGGATCGGATTGCAGCGCGCGCCTTGTCACGCTGTCGATCAGGAACGGGATCTCAGGTAGTCTACCAATTTTCCGATCATTTTCTTTCCACACTTGTATTGGTGCGAACTTGAAAGGATTGTCTGGCTGAGGTCGCGCGAGGACGATGAAATCTGCCGAAAGAATATGGTCCGCAACAGAAGCTTCCGGTAGTTCGATGCAAACCGAACATGCGTGCAGCGACCGGGGCCAAGCCACGACACAGAAAAACAGACAGAGAATGGCCATCAACAGCGGAAGATGTGGCATCCAATTGATTTGCTTCTCCGCACTCGACATAAGAAACCGTTCTATCCCCAAAATCCCTCAACACGTTCAACCAGCCAAAACTGAGCCTATCAGATAAATGGTCGCCGTGTTTAGAAATTGCCGTTTCTCTGCTTTGATCCGTTCGAATGCCGGAGAAAGCTTCGTGATCAACTCGCCAGTGAAAGGATCCCGGCAACAGACATGATTTGACCGATTTCCACACCAAGGTTGAACCCCAAACGAGCAACAAATTTGTCTCCCTCTGGTAACCCGATTTCATTCAGAGCACTGGCAAAAACCGGGCCGTGTAGAAGGCCGAAAGAAAATGAGACACACCACGGCCATCTCTTGGACATACGCAGTTGCTCGCCGTCGCATTTTTGCAATTTCAACCGCAAGAATGAAGATTGACAAAGCGATGACAGCTTCCACAGGTGGGGAAGGGGCATGGATCAATTTCAATGAAGCCAAGGCCAGTGTAATACTATGCGCCAAGGTAAAGGCGGTGATAGCAGTAGGTATGGTCCGTTTCACCCCGCGCTCTGCTAGTTCGCGCAGCGCTACATTTAATACTTGTAGCGAATGGCGATAACTGGAGCTGCCACAGCAGAATAAAAGCACCACGCTGAATGCCTCTCATGGGCAGGGGATAGATCGTGGAATACGAGACAGGGTTCTATGCTTCAGGAGTTCCGAGGCTGCTACGAGCCCATCCCAGTCTTTGTATTTTTGTGCGGCGCGGACTTAAGCAGACATGTTTGCTTAAACTCTAAAACTATTTTGAGATATCTGGATACTGACCCAGCTGTTGTCAAACGGATAGTACACCAAAAGCGAGTGACGCTTCGCGCCGCTGACAAAGGCATGTACTAGTCTCAGCAAAGTGGCGGAGAGACAGGGATTCGAACCCTGGGTGGGCTTGCACCCACAACGGTTTTCGAGACCGCCCCGTTCGACCACTCCGGCACCTCTCCGCGGGGGTCTGTGAAGGGGGGATTTAGTGGTGAACGGGCAGGGGCGCAAGTGGAAAATTCCGGAATTTAGTGATCCTGGGATTTTCCATTGCCAGAGACAAGAAAACTCCTAGGCTGATGGGTATGACCTACCATCTACGCCAGTTTACCATCAGTGTTATACTTCTGCTTCTTTCGCTAGGTGCCATGACGGCGCAGTCGCATGCCGCCAGCCGAGACCAGATTGAGGCATTTCTGACCACAACAGGGTTTGACGTTGCGTTGGAAAGTATCGCGCATGCGTCTGCCTCGGCCCCGCAAATGCTGGGAATTGACCCCGACGGTTTCGGTTCAGATTGGACGCGACTGACTGAAGAAGTATTCGATACAGAACTCATGTACGATACCGCTGTTTCAATCCTCGAGCAGACGCTCAGCGACGAGGCGTTGGACCATGCTGTGACATTTTATGCATCCGCGTTGGGGCAAAGACTAGTCGTTGCCGAAAACGCAGCTCATTCGGATGAAGATGATGATGCCAAGCAGCTTGCGGGGCAGGAAATTGTGTCCGAGCTCATCAAAAATGGATCTTCCCGCGTCGAAAGCCTGAAACGAATGAACCGAGCGGTAGATGCAAGCGGCACTTCCTTACGAGCACTGCAGGAGATTCAGGTTCGGTTTTTGATGGCGGCCAGTGCGTCCGGCATTATCGACTTGCAACTCAATGGGGATGAGCTGCGTGAAATGATGCGCCGCAACGAAGGCGATATGCGTCGATCGCTGCAACTGTCTGCATTGGCCGGTGCGGCTTACACCTACCAAGAATTCTCGGATGATGATGTCGACGCCTATGTCGAGGCTCTGGAACAGCCTTTGATGCAAGAGGTGTATGAGCTGTTGAACGCAATCCAATACGAGATCATGGCAATGCGATTCGAGGTTTTGGCGACCCGCATGGCCGAGCTTCGTCCGGCGCAGGATATCTGATGCGCGTTCTCGCCGCTGCGATCTTGTTGGTCGTATGGGCAGTGCCCTTGGCAGCCAATCAGCAGGCTGAACGGTTGATGCAGGCCATGCATTTGTCGGATTTCCTGGAAATTCTAAGCGAAGAGGGCTTGGCCCAAGGGCTCTCGATTGACGAGTCGATGCTGGGCGGAGCGGGAGGGTCGTATTTTCAGGCTCAGGTTGCTGAATTGTATGATCCTTCATCCATGTACAAACGCCTTTCGCAATCGGTTGGGCGCATAATGACCAATGCACAATTGGAACAGTCTTCGATCTTTTTCGAAAGCGATCTTGGGCAGAGCATTGTTTCTCTTGAAAATTCAGCTCGGAAGGCTCTGGCGGATGATACGATCGATCAGATGGCGCGAACGGCCTATTTTGAGAGTGATCGTGAAGACATGTTTTTTCGTCTGGTGGACGAGTACGTGCAGGTTAACGACTTAATCGAACAGAATGTCCGGGGAACCATAAGTGCAGACTTCAGTTTCTACCGTGGGATCGCCTCGGAGCAGAACGGGTCATTGGATGAGGCATCCGTGTTGGATGAATTGCTGTCCCAACATGAGCAGACCAAGGCAGAAACGACGGAATGGATGTACTCATTTCTTCTTTTAGCCTATCGGCCTTTGAGTGAAACGCAATTGCGCGAGAACATTGCCTTTTCGCGCACGGATGCCGGACGCGCCCTAAACGCGGCTTTGTTCAAGAGTTTTGACGAGATGCTCAACAGCATCTCATACCAGCTTGGCCAGGCCGTTGCGCAGGCAATGAGCGCCTCGGATCTTTGATCCCGGTTTTGGGTTGACTTTAGCGGGCAATGCTTGGATAAGCGCGCATCCCGGCCGGTTTTCCGCGCCGGGTATCGTTATTCTTTGACCCGATAGCAACGCGTTAAGGGTCATCCACTCTGCCCGAAAAGGGCGCGCTGTTCGAGGTGGCGAAAGCCAGAAACACCCAACCGGGGACCACAGAACGCGGTTAGACAAAGGAAAGACGCATGTTTGCGGTCCTCAAGACTGGCGGCAAGCAGTACAAGGTTCAGGCGGGTGATATCCTCCGCGTTGAAAAGCTGGCTGCCGACGCAGGTGAAAAAGTTCAATTCAACGATGTTCTGATGCTGGGCGGTGACGCTCCGGTTGTTGGTGCACCTTTCGTTGAAGGCGCAGGCGTACAGGCCGAAGTGATCGAACAGATCAAAGGTGACAAGGTCATCAAGTTCGTCAAGCGCCGTCGTAAGCACAGCTCAAAGCGCACCGTTGGCCACCGTCAGAAGCTGACTCTGGTCAAGATCACCGACATCCTGTCGTCGGGCGCTGACAAGTCGGGCATCAAAGCTGCAACCGGATCTGCTCCGGCTGGCGAAGCGGCACCTGCTGCAAAGCCTGCCAAGAAAGCAGAAGCCAAGGCAGAGGCACCCGCCGCTGCTGCTGACGATCTGACCAAGCTGAACGGTGTCGGCCCTGCCGCTGCCAAAAAGCTGGTTGAGGCCGGTATCGAGAGCTTTGCCGCTCTGGCCGCCTTGTCGGATGAGCAGATTGCTGCTATCGACACCATCAAAGTGAAACCCGAATGGGTTGAGCAAGCCAAAGAGCTGGCTCAAGGCTAAGGAGAGAGAGAATGGCACATAAAAAAGCTGGCGGTTCCTCCCGTAACGGTCGCGACTCAGCAGGTCGCCGCCTTGGCGTGAAACTGTATGGTGGCCAGGCAGTCATCGCAGGCAACATCATCGTACGTCAGCGCGGCACCAAGTTCTGGCCGGGCGAAGGCGTAGGTATGGGCAAAGATCACACAATCTTTGCAACTGTCGATGGCGCCGTGAAGTTCCATAAGGGACTTAAAAACCGCACCTTTATTTCGGTCCTGCCAGTGGCGGAGGCCGCAGAGTAAGCCGAAACCCAGAAGGTTTAAGAAAAATTCATGGGGGACCGGCACAAAGTGCCGGTCCCTTTTTCGTTTTAACGCAGTCGTGATCACCAGAGCCGATGACAGTCGCAACCACCAGTTTCCTGATTTTTGCCGCCTCGCAGGTTGGCACACCGGGACCAGCCAACATGGTCCTGCTGGGAACAGGTGCGCGCTATGGGTTTCGGTCGGCGCTGCCGTTTGTAGGCGGGGTCATTCTGGGCAAGCAGTTGATCATCTGGCCGGTTGGTTTCGGACTGATGCAGGTGGCCGATCAGGCGCCGCTGGTGTTTGAGGCGCTCAAATACGCTTCGGCTGCCTATATTTGCTGGCTTGCGTGGAAAATCGCCAATCTGCGGCTTTCTCGCGGTCAAACGGATAAGCAAGTGCCCGGATTTCTGGCGGGGTTAATTGTACACCCGCTTAATCCCAAGGCCTGGGCGATGATTATTGCGGGCTTCACTGGATTTGTGGCCGCAGGGACACCGAGTTTTGAGGCGACTCTCACGATCGCTCTCTGTTTGTTGATCTGCCAGATCGTGTTGCACCCGATTTGGACATTTGCAGGAGATCGGATCGCCCATGCGGTTGAAGGTCGGCCTGCCGAAAAATATCTGATGTGGACGTTAGCCAGTTTGACAGTTGCGTCCGTACTTTTTGTGTTGTTCGGAGGAGGAACGCACTCATGAAACTTGAGGCGATAATAAATCAGCCGGTCATTGAAACCGAGCGGTTCGACCTGCGCCCCCTGCGCCGGTCGGATATGGGACTAATTGAGCACTACGCCGGCGATGAACGTGTCGCGCGCATGACCACGCGGATCGCCCATCCGCTGCCGCCCGGAGCTGTCGAGGCGTTCGTAACGCGCGCCATGTCGGACGAGCGGGACGAGGACGTTTGGGCGATGGATGCGACCAAAGATGGCGGGCCCGAGCTGATTGGCTTGACTTCGCTTGAAAAGCTGGATCGCAATCAATCCGAAATCGGCTATTGGGTCGCGCCGGTTTATTGGAACACAGGTATTGCATCTTTGGCTGTTGAAACTCTGGTCAAAGCCAATCCGCTGGAAAACGCGACCATGTTCGCCAGCGTGTTTCAGGACAATCCGGCCTCAGCTCGGGTGCTGACTCATTGCGGGTTCCAGTATCTTGGCGATGCGGAAACATATTCGGTGGCGCGCGATGCGAATGTGCCCACCTGGACGTATACAAAGAAACTCTGACTTGTGGCCGATGGGGCCTTTGCAGTAGGGGACAGCTATGAAATTTCTCGATCTTGCAAAGGTCTACATCCGGTCCGGGGCCGGAGGTGGCGGCTGCGTCAGCTTCCGACGCGAAAAGTACATCGAATACGGCGGACCCGATGGCGGGGACGGCGGTAAGGGCGGTTCGGTATGGGCCGAAGTTGTGGACGGGCTGAATACCCTGATCGACTTTCGTTACCAGCAGCACTTCTTCGCCAAGAACGGTCAACCCGGCCGCGGTCAGCAGCGTACTGGCAAGGATGGTGATGATATCATCCTACGTGTGCCTGTCGGAACCGAGATTCTCGATGAAGACGAAGAGACCGTGATTTGCGACCTGACGGAAGTTGGTCAGCGGGTCCTGTTAGCCAAAGGTGGCAACGGCGGGTTCGGTAACCTGCATTTCAAATCAGCCACCAATCAAGCCCCTCGCCGTGCCAATCCGGGGCAGGCGGGGATTGATCGCACGATTTGGTTGCGGCTGAAGCTGATTGCGGATGTGGGTCTGCTTGGGATGCCCAATGCGGGCAAGTCAACCTTTCTGGCCGCAACATCAAACGCTCGGCCCAAAATCGCTGACTATCCCTTTACTACGCTGCACCCAAATCTGGGCGTTGTCGGCGTAGATAACGTGGAATTCGTCGTCGCAGACATCCCCGGCCTGATCGAAGGCGCGCACGAAGGGCGTGGGATTGGGGATCGCTTCCTCGGCCATGTCGAACGCTGCGCCGTTCTGCTGCATCTGGTCGATGGCACGTCCGAAACCGTCGCCGAAGATTACCGCACCATCATTCACGAACTTGAGGCCTATGGCGGCGAGCTTGCGAACAAGCCGCGTATCACCGTTCTGAACAAGGTTGACGCTCTGGATGAGGAAGAACTTGAGCTTGCCAAGGAAGAGCTCGAGCAATCCGTGGGTGGCCCGGTTATGACGATGTCTGGCGTTGCGCATCTGGGTGTAACAGAAGTGCTGCGCGCTTTGCGGGCACAGATTGATGAAAACCGCCTGCGGCAAAAACCCACCGAGGAGGCAGAGCCTTGGCAACCCTGACCGCCGCAAACCGCATGGTGGTCAAGATTGGGTCCGCCTTGCTGGTGGATCGGAAAACCGGCCAGTTGCGATTGGAGTGGTTGCAATCGCTCGCACGGGATGTGGCATGGCTAAAAGGGCAGGGGACAGATGTCATCCTGGTATCTTCGGGCTCGATCGCGCTTGGGCGTGGAGTTCTTGGATTGCCAATGCAGACGCTGCCGTTAGAGCAATCTCAGGCCGCGGCTGCTGTCGGTCAAATTAGGTTGGCCCGAGCGTATGAAGAAGTATTAACGCCACATGACATCAAGACCGCGCAGGTTTTGGTGACGCTAGAGGACAGTGCAGACCGGCGGCGATACCTGAACTCTCGCGCGACGCTTGAGACATTACTTGGGTTAGGTGTTGTGCCTATCGTTAACGAAAATGACACAGTGGCGACCGATGAAATTCGGTATGGGGACAATGACCGGTTGGCTGCACAGATCGCCGTGACGGTCGGCGCAGATCAATTGATTTTGTTGTCAGACGTTGACGGGTTCTATACTGGCAACCCGATCGAAGATACCACCGCAACTCGATACGAGGTGATCAACCAGATCACGCCCGAGATCGAGGCCATGGCCGGTGATGCGGGATCGGGTCTGTCTAAAGGCGGAATGAAAACCAAGCTTCTCGCCGCCAAGATGGCAACGGCTGCCGGCTGCACCATGGCAATAACTGAAGGGTCAACATTGAACCCGTTGAAAGCGCTGGAAAACGGCGCAAATTGCACTTGGTTTACAGCAACACTTGATCCGCATGCTGCCCGGAAACGCTGGATATCGGCCATGAAACCGCGTGGTGAGATCATGATCGATGATGGTGCGGTTACAGCTCTGACAAACGGTAAAAGCCTTCTTCCTGTTGGAATTGTTGAAGTGACCGGCGAATTTGGACGCGGTGACCCAGTTACGATCCTAGACCCAGCAGCGCGACCACTGGCGCAAGGCCTCAGCCGCTATACCGCGCAAGAGGCCGACGCGATCAAGGGGCGCAAGTCCTCTGAAATCGAAACCACACTAGGCTATCCGGGCCGCGCAGTGTTAATCCATCGCGATGATCTGGCGCTTTGATAGAATAGAGAGAACCACCTGAAAGGCTTACGAGATGAAAGACTTCGACAGTATTCCCAGCCTGATGGAAGACCTCGGCAAACGCGCGAAATTGGCTTCGCGCGAACTGACATTTGCCAGCGCCAAACGAAAGCACGCGGCGTTGATCGCGGCTGCAGATGCCGTTTTGAACAATCGCAATGACATCATTGAGGCCAACAAGAAAGATTTGGAGTTTGGTCGTGAGAAGGGCCTAAGTCCAGCGATGATGGACCGCCTGATGCTGGATGAGGCGCGCGTTCAAGGTATGGTTGACGGCTTGCGAACCGTGGCTGATCAGGCCGATCCTGTGGGTGAGGTTCTGGCCGAATGGGACATGGCCTCGGGTCTGAACATTCAGCGTGTACGCACGCCTTTGGGTGTGATCGGAGTGATCTATGAAAGCCGCCCCAATGTGACGGCGGATGCGGGTGCGCTATGCCTGAAGTCGGGCAATGCAGTAATCCTGCGCGGCGGGTCCGAGAGTTTTCATTCGTCAACCGCTATTCATGCCTGTTTGGTCGAAGGACTGAAGGCCGCCAACCTGCCCGAAGATGCAATCCAACTGATACCGACCCGTGATCGTGCCGCAGTGCAAGAGCTGCTAACGATGACAGATTACGTTGACGTCATTGTCCCGCGCGGCGGCAAAGGTTTGGTCGGTCTTGTGCAGCGCGAGGCGCGCGTGCCGGTCTTTGCCCATCTTGAAGGCATTGTTCATATCTATGTCGATAAGGCTGCAGACCCTCAGAAGACGCTGGATGTGGTATTGAATGCCAAGACGCGGCGCACTGGCATCTGTGGTGCTGCGGAGTGTTTGTTGGTGCATCAGGACGTGGCGGAAACGCTTGGGCGTGACGTCATTGCGGCGCTTCAAGCGGCGGGTGTCGAGGTTCATGCACAAGGCATCTTGGCCAATGATCGCACTATTGCCGCAACTGATGAGGATTGGGGCAAGGAGTTTTTGGATAGCATCATCGCAGCCAAGCCTGTTGCTGACATCGATGCTGCGATCGATCATATCAATACGTATGGTTCCAGCCATACAGATTGCATCATGACCGAGAACACTGCTGCTGCAGCGCATTTCTTCGAACGTCTCGATAGCGCTATTCTGATGCACAACGCCTCAACCCAGTTTGCCGACGGTGGCGAGTTCGGAATGGGCGCCGAGATCGGCATTGCAACAGGCAAGATGCATGCGCGCGGACCTGTCGGGGCGGCTCAGTTGACCAGCTTTAAATATCTGGTGCGTGGAAACGGAACGACGAGGGCTTAGAATCTCAGTTTCACCTGGGTTGTGGTCGTTTCTACCGCAACCCGACGCCCCATCGCAGCGGCGGTTTCGGGCAACAGTGCAAATTGAACATGCGCAGGACTGACTTTGCTGGCAAAACAGCCGGTTGAAACCCCTTTCCACAAATCGGGGTCTAGATTCAGTTTGTCGGCTGTTCCTGTCACAGTCCACGCATCACCCCGAGTTTCGATCTCCACCTCACCACCAAACGGCATCGCGCTTTCGCAGCACATCACGGCGAGGAAGGCGAGTTTAACCTGATTGCGCGGCACGGGTTCGGTCAGGTTCCATGTGATCCGAACCCGGCTCGCCTTCTCCAGATCCTTCAGCAGTTCAATTACCTCAGTTCTTCCCAGCGGTTGATCACTGGCTGCCCCAAAGGCCACGCGAAAGAACCGGATGCGCGCGCCCGCACTTCCAACGCTGCCGGAAATCAGCTCCATCTCGGGACCCTGGACTGCGCCAACCATCTCCAACAGTTCAAGCCCGTTGGTGATTGCCCCAATTGGGCTGATCAGATCATGACAGATCCGAGAGCCGATCAATTCGGCCAGGTTGACGTCTGAAGCGCCCATGCGTACCTCCTGCTGCATCTGCCTCAGGACCCGGAGCCCAATATGACAGATCTGAATGCCATTCTTGCACCGGGCATGTATGTCCGCCACCCCGATTTCCCCGATTGGGGCGTTGGACAGGTGCAGTCCAATATCGGGGGCAAGATCACCGTGAACTTTCGCGAGCAGGGGAAAGTGGTAATCGATGGGACACGCATAGCCCTGATGCCGGTCTTTGATCCGTGAAACTGGTTTAGGAAAGGTTAACAACTCAGGCGAAACGCGGGCTTGTTGCCTTTCGCAATGCAATCGCGCTATCAGCGCGCAATCACAAATAACGGACCAATCATTGATGCCGGATAAAGGCCCCTCATTCACCGTAAAACTTGCTGAGACCGAGGCTGAACAACGCGCAGCCCAGCGTCTGCGCTACGACGTCTTTGTGCGTGAACTCGGCGGCGGTGGTGAGATGGTGGACCATGAGTCCGGGCTCGAGAAAGACCGGTTCGACCCTCATTTCGATCATATGCTGGCCATTGATGATTCAACGGGCGAGGTTGTCGGCGTCTATCGATTGCTTCCCGGTGAGCGAGCGGCCGAATTGGGACAGTTCTATTCCGAGGATGAATATGACCTCACCGTTTTAAAGCAAAGCGGGCGCAAACTGTTGGAACTCGGGCGTTCGTGTTTGCATCCCGACTACCGTGGTGGCACTGCGTTGTATCACCTGTGGAATGGGCTGGCGGCCTACGTCACTGAGCGCGAAATCGAAGTTCTGTTCGGCGTCGCAAGCTTTCATGGCACCGATGTCCAGAAGCTGGCACAGCCGCTATCGATGCTGCATCACAACCATCTAGCCCCACCAGACCTAAGGGTCCGGGCACAGCCGGGCGTGTTTCAGCCCATGGACCTACTGCCGGCCGATGCCCTGGATCGTCGTGCTGCCATGGTTCAGGTGCCATCCCTGATCAAGGCTTACCTCCGTCTGGGCGGTTTCGTCGGTGAGGGGGCTTTTATCGATCATGCCTTCAATACAACCGATGTGTGCCTGATCCTCGACACCACCCGCATGAACGAGCGTCAGCGACGCATTTACAGTGGAGCGTAACGAGGTGAGCGATCCCTCATGGCAGAGCGAAGACGAACCTGATCCGATCGAACTTAGTGTTCTTGGCTGGATATTGGTGTTTTTGCGCGGCGTCCCTCTGGCGGTGCTAGTTTTTGGGGGCCTGATCGTTCTGCTGTCGATACGCTTGATCGAACGTCCATTATGTGGCGTTCAGCGACCAGTTACACCTTTCATCAGTCAATTTGTCTGCCGCAACGCGTTCAGGATCCTCGGGATAGGATTTCATAGCTCTGGTGAGTTGATGAGGGAACGTGGCGCCGTGGTCGCAAATCACACGTCTTGGCTGGACATTTTTGCGCTGAATGCCCGCAAACGCGTGTACTTTGTCTCGAAAGCCGAGGTGGCGAAGTGGCCGGGGATCGGATGGTTGGCACAAGCAACCGGTACGGTATTCATTGAGCGAAATCGCCAAAAAGCTCGCGAACAGACCCGCATATTCGAAGAGCGCCTTAAAGCCGGGCATAAGCTATTGTTCTTCCCAGAGGGCACTTCGACAGATGGTTTGCGAGTTTTGCCATTCAAAACAACGCTTTTCGCTGCGTTCTTTACAGATGAGCTGCGTGAATTCATGTATGTCCAACCCGTCTCAGCCATTTTTCATGCGCCCAAAGGGCAGCCTGCGCGCTTTTACGGTTGGTGGGGTGACATGGATTTCGGGCCGCATCTGCTCAAGACGTTGGGCGCGCGACGACAAGGTTGGGTGGAATTAATATATCATGAGCCCGCCAAGGTCAGCGATTTTGAAAACCGTAAAGCTCTGGCAGCACATTGCGAACAGGCCGTGCGGCACGCTCACAGCTTGGCGCGGCTTGAAAAATAAGGGCATTTGGCCCTTGCACTGTCTCAAATCCTGTCATATACGCGCGCCATTCAAACCCGCAGGCGGGGTTTGGGTCATTTGAGGGAGACATCCTTATCTGGCCCGCCGGTTGGAGCATCCGCTTCTTTCACCCCCGCCGAGGCGTAAACCGGAAAAGGAAAATAGCATGGCTCTTCCCGAGTTCTCCATGCGTCAGCTGTTGGAAGCTGGCGTTCACTTTGGTCACCAGACACAGCGTTGGAATCCCCGCATGGGCCCGTTCATCTACGGCTCGCGCAATGGTATCCACATCATGGACCTGACCCAGACTGTTCCGATGCTGGATCAGGCTCTGCAGGCTGTTCGTGACACCGTCGCAAAAGGTGGCCGCGTTCTGTTCGTAGGCACCAAGCGTCAGGCCGCTGGCCCGATCGCTGAAGCCGCTGAAAAGTCGGCTCAGTACTATATGAACCACCGCTGGCTGGGCGGCACACTGACCAACTGGAAAACTGTTTCCCAGTCGATCAACCGTCTGAACCAGATCGACGAAGCGATGGAAGCGGGCGCCGAGGGCCTGACCAAGAAAGAGCGTCTGGGCATGGAACGTGACCAGGGCAAACTCCAGGCTTCGCTGGGCGGCATCCGCGAAATGGGTGGCGTTCCTGATCTGCTGTTCGTCATCGACGTCAAGAAAGAAGCACTGGCCATCGCCGAAGCTAACAAGCTGGGTATCCCGGTTGTGGCTGTTGTCGACACCAACTGCTCGCCTGACGGTGTTGACTACATCATCCCCGGCAACGACGACGCAGCGCGCGCCATTGCTCTGTACTGCGACCTGGCCGCACGCGCCGCTCTGGACGGTATGACCGCTCAGATGGGTGCTGCAGGTGTTGATCTGGGTGCATTCGAAGAAGCTCCGGTTGAAGAAGCCGTTGCCGAAGAAGCACCCGCAGAAGAAGCCGCGCCGGAAGCCAAAGCCGAAGCGTAAGCTGCCCGTCACGTAAATGACATATGGGGCAGGGTAGACCTGCCCCAATTCCGTTTGAATTGAGGAGAGCCAAAAGATGGCAATCACAGCAGCAATGGTAAAAGAACTGCGCGACTCGACCGGCGCAGGCATGATGGACGCAAAAAAAGCGCTGACCGAAACCGGCGGCAATATGGACGAGGCCGTTGACTGGCTGCGCACCAAAGGCCTGGCCAAAGCAGCCAAGAAATCGGGCCGTACCGCCGCCGAAGGTCTGGTGGCCGTTCACGTCAACGGCGGCAACGGTGTTGCAGTCGAAGTGAACTCGGAAACCGACTTCGTTGCGAAAAACGGCGAGTTCCAGGAAATGGTCGGCAAGATCACCTATGCAGCCGAAGGCGTCGACGATGTCGAAGCTCTGCTGGCTGCCGATCTGGGCGGCAAATCTGTTGCAGACACCCTGACCGACAAGATCGCCACCATCGGTGAGAACATGTCGGTACGCCGCATGTCCAAGCTGAGCGGTGACACTGTCGTGTCCTATGTCCACAATGCTGCAACCAGCGGCATGGGCAAGATTGGCGTTCTTGTTGCTCTGTCTGGCGGCGATGAAGCCTTCGGCAAGCAGGTTGCAATGCACATTGCAGCAGTGAACCCGGCGGCCTTGTCTGAGGCGGACATGGACCCGGAAGTTGTCGAGAAAGAGAAGCAGGTCCAGATGGACATCGCCCGCGAATCCGGCAAGCCGGAGCAGGTGATCGAAAAGATGATCGTCGGTCGTATGAAAAAATTCGTTGCCGAGTCGACTCTGCTGAACCAGGACTTCGTTGTGAATCCTGACCTGACCGTCGAAGCTGCGGCTAATGAAGCGGGTGCAACCATCACCGGATTTGTCCGCATGGAAGTAGGCGAAGGCATCGTTGTCGAAAAAGAAGACTTCGCAGCCGAAGTTGCGAAGGCAGCTCAAGGCTAAAGATAAAATACAGCCTCACTGAGGGGCTGCAATCCATAAAAGACCCGGTTGCGATGCAGCCGGGTTTTTTTGTGCTAGGCAGCTTTTCAATGCGCAGTAAACAACAACAAGGAAAAGAGGGGATTGAGGGGCCCTGCATGATGGGGATGGAAGGGCCCCTCAAAAATTCCGACAAAGCGACGCGGACGAATAGACGCCTCTATGTCAGAGCGATCAGAGAGCTTTGGTATTACAAAGATCCAATCAAAATGTTCCCTGGCTAAAGCCACCACTCACGGAACAATACCAATTTGCAATTTATGGGGGAGATTCGGAAAGTCATGTATTCCTTACCCTAGGTCAATTTGACGCAATGTAGCGTCAAATCAGGGTCAAGCTTCCATTACAAACATCTGGTTATGCAAAGTCGCCTTAAGCACTGCCTGCGCTGTGGTTTCAACCGAAAGCGCCTCGCGCGCCAGCCTTAGGTGCTTTTCCACCGTCGCGGCAGTCAAACCCATAAGCAACGCGATGTCCTGAGTGGTCTTTCCATCCCCCACCCATTGAAGCGCCTCTCGTTGACGCTTAGTCAGAGCGCGGTTCGGAGCGTTGTACGGTAAGGTCAGAATTTTGAGATGAGCAACATTGTTCATCAGCAAAATATCCTCGCCGTGTTCCTGCCAGATCTCGTCCACTTCATCCTGACCATGCATTCGGGCCGCAAGTGAGATCGCGCCTTTGGTTCGCATCGAAACCGAGTTGAAGCTGACCGTATAACCCGATGTAAGACCCAAAGATTTGTTAAACTCATAAACCCTAAGTTCTTCGGGTGTCATAACACCGCTGGACATCATGTCATTGATCATGCTCCAGCTTGCCGCGCCCTCATGATCCAAGGCCCATTTCAACATCGGAGCGTGAAAATACAATCCCGAGCGGAGGAACCCATCAAGGTAATCTTTGCAGTGGTTGGACAGGATGACGAAATCCTCGGGGTCGCCCAATGAGGTCGCCGTGCGATACTGGGTGTAACCATACAGCAACCGATCAAATCCGAACTTTGCCATCTGGCGGCAGTGGGCATCCCACAGCTCTTCCAATGTCTTGGTATAGCTCAGAAAGTTCAGATAATCGTTGAGGTTCATCCAGTGCCCCCCTCAGCCAAATGGGCCGCAAGGGCATTCAGCGCAAGCACATAGCTATGTGCGCCGAATCCACAAATCTGACCAATGGCAACTGGGGCGACGTATGATTTGTGTCGAAACACTTCGCGCGCGTGAATATTTGACAGATGAACCTCTACAACCGGAACTTCGGCGGAAGAAATCGCATCCATCAGCGCGACCGACGTATGGGTGTATCCACCCGCGTTCAAGACGATTCCATCCTGTTCGCCGCGTGCTGCGTGAATCGCATCAATCAATGCGCCTTCGTGGTTGGTTTGAATATGCGTGATCGTCTGTTTCAGTGCCTGACCATGAGCAACGCACAGGTCCTCGATCATCTTCAAGGTCGTTGATCCATAAACCTCGGGCTGCCGCGTCCCCAGCAGATTCAGGTTCGGACCATTCAGAACCAATATTTTTTGCATATTCAAACTGTCCCCATCTTCTTCTTTTTCATAAACCCGAAAATTTGAGGCGTCCAGCGACCATCGCCCCTTTGGCGCGAGTGGTTGTGTCGCATATTGGTAAGAATCTAAAGTTCTGAATGAATATCAGCTCATTTAGTTCCCATTGTGACCACAACTTTACCGAGAGTTTTGCGTTGGTCCATCTTGGCGATCGCTTCCGCCGCGCGTTCAAGTGGGAACCGGGCGCTGATACGAGGGCAGATGGCACCGCTTCGATACATTTTGAACAGTTCACCCACATTCTGAGAATGCCCTTTCGGATCCCGAAACACTGACGCGCCCCAAAACACGCCGACGATTTGACATCCTTTGAGCAGCGTCAGGTTCAACGGAATGCTGGGCATGCCTGCTGGAAAACCGACGACCAGATATCGGCCTCCCCACGCCAAACTGCGCAAGGCAGGTTCGGCGTAGTCCCCGCCAACGGCGTCATAGACCACGTCCACACCGACGCCACCGGCCAGCGATTTGAATTCGGCAGACAGCGCCTTTTGCGCCGCTCGGTCCAGATCACGTGGATAAATCAGTGTTTTATCTGCACCAACGTTTTTGCAAAACTGTGCTTTTTCTTCGGACGAAACTGCCGCGATCACATGCGCACCCATGGCTATGGCAAGCTCTATCGCGGCAGCGCCAACGCCACCCGATGCGCCAAGCACAAGTACGGTTTCCCCTGAGAGCAGCTGCGCTCGATCTTTGAGCGCATGGTAAGACGTGCCATACGTGAATATGAAACACGCGGCGTCTTCATATGGCATATCATCCGGGATTTTGATCGCCGTCGCTGGTTTGAGCGTCACGTGCGTGGCGAACCCTCCATGTCCTGTCAGCGCCAGAACACGATCACCGGGCAAGAAATCAACGACATCTTTGCCGACGCTGGTGATCTCACCTGCAATCTCGCCACCTGGAGCAAATGGACGAGGAGGCTTCATCTGGTAAAGGTCCCGGATCATCAGCGTATCTGGAAAGTTCACTCCGGCCGCATGAATTCGCACCAATATCTCACCAGCCTTTGGCACGGGATCGGGCAGGGTGGTCAACTCCAATGTTTCTGGTCCGCCCGGTTTGACGCTGAGTAATGTCTGCATATGCCCCACTTGCCCCTTGCTTCGTTTGAATTGAAATCGTTGGATTACACGAACGTATTGTCAAGATGACCGCCGCTCTGGGTCTCAAACGATAGGCGCAAAGAGCAGATCACCTGAAAGGAGATTTCATGACGCCCGAGACATTGTTTTCACTCAACGGAAAAACTGCGCTGGTGACAGGTGGGGCCACGGGTATTGGCCGGATGGCAGCCGAGGCGCTTGTTCGCGCCGGTGCTCATGTTCTGATTGCCTCGCGCAAGGGTAATGCATGTGAACAGGTTGCGGCAGATTTGAACGCGTTAGGCACCGCCGGATCTGCAGAAGGTTTCGCAGGCGATATCGGCAGCGAAGTGGGTATTGATGCATTAGTTTGTGAGGTCAACAAACGAACGCAATCTCTTGAAATATTAATGAATAATGCTGGTGTTACCTGGGGCGCACCGATGGGTCAGTTTCCCCACTCGGCGTGGGACAAAGTGATGTCCGTCAATGTCGCAGGTATATTCGATCTGACCCAAAAACTACTGCCGCTTTTAATGAAATCAGCCAGCGACGATGATCCAGCACGGGTCGTTAATATTGGATCGGTCATGGGCGAGGTCCCGATGGGTGACGGGGCCTACAGCTATTCCGCGTCAAAAGCGGCGGTGATTCACCTGTCAAAAATCATGGCCAAGGAACTTGCGCCGTATCGTGTCACAGTAAATGCTCTGGCGCCTGGGCCGTTCGTATCGCGCATGACCGCGTTTGCAACCGAAGATGAAAGTAAGCGCGAGCGTGTCGGCAAGGCGGTACCGTTGGGTCGCGTGGGTCGTGACGAAGATATCGCGGGCTGTATGTTGTTCCTGTGTGGCCGTGGTGGCAGCTACATCACGGGTGCGGTGTTGCCGGTATCCGGCGGTATCAACGTCCAGACAGGCGGTAACATCTTTGCCGACGCTCTTTAGCCCCAGATCGACCGCAGGTTTGGTAGATGAAAGAAACCGATAGTACATTAGATATCAACGCAGTTGAGACCTATCTTAACTCACATCTTGATGGGTTTCACGGCCCATTGAAGGCGACAAAGTTCACCGTAGGCCAATCCAACCCGACATATTTGCTCAGCACACCGAATGAGGCTTATGTTTTAAGGCGCAAGCCGCCCGGGGTTTTGCTGAAATCAGCCCATGCAGTGGATCGCGAGTTTCGCGTCATGAGTGCGCTTGCTGGCAGCAATGTGCCCGTGCCGAAAGTTCACCTGCTATGCGAAGATGACCGGGTGATTGGGTCGGCTTTTTACGTAATGGAATACCTGCAAGGGCGTACGTTTGTAGATCCGGTCATGAAGGGTGAAGATAACGCCACTCGTACGGGCGTGATTGATGAAATGAACCGCGTTCTGGCTGAGTTACACATGGTCGATATCGATGCAGTTGGTCTTTCGGATTACGGGCCACCTGGCAACTATTTCGAACGGCAAGTTGCCCGCTGGACCAAGCAATATCGTGCTTCTGAGACCGAAACTATCCCAGACATGAACCAGTTGATTGCCGCGCTCGAGCATCAAGTTCCAGAGGATGACAACCAAAGGACGCTGGTGCACGGGGATTATCGCATCGACAATCTGATGTTTGAAACGAATGGCACGGGCTGCATCGGGGTCCTGGATTGGGAATTGTCGACCATCGGCCACCCATATGCGGATCTCGCGGCAGTTATCATGCAATGGCAGCTGCCTCCGGGAAAAGAGGGGCGCGGATTGGCGGGCGTAGACCGAGAAAACCTTGGCTTACCAACAGATCGCGCCTTTGTCGCAAGCTATTGCGCACGTCGCGGCATTCCAGCGATCGAGAACTTTGGGTTTTACCTTGCTTTCAATTTCTTTCGAATGGCTGGAATTCTGCAAGGTGTTTACAAGCGCGCACTTGACGGAAATGCATCTGATCCGAAGCGGGCACAGGCATTTGGTGCGTATGTCCCAATCTTTGCCCAACATGGCTTGTCTGCTTTACGCAGCGAGGCGTAAGCGGTTTGACCCAAACGGAGTTGCCTCATGGGATTTGATCCGACCTCACTGGCCAATATTCGCAAATGGATGAACAGGTATGTGGACCAGCGCAAATATGCGGGTAGCGCGCTTCTAATCCACCAGCACGGGAAAGAGGCCTTCTTTCATACTTGTGGGCGCCGCTGCATCGAGAACGACCTTCCCTTCCAACGTGATAGTTTGGTTCGGATATATTCGATGACAAAACCGGTGACCTCAGTTGCCCTCATGACCCTGGTCGAACAGGGTTTTTTTCATCTCGACGCTCCGGTTTCCGAGTTTCTGCCTGAATTTAAGTCCATGAGGGCCCTAATTCCGGACGCAACCAGCCTAGATCAGACTGAGGATTCGCCGTCACCAAGCCTGCATCAGCTTTTGACCCATACCAGCGGGATGAGTTACCCGTTCAATCCCGGCCTGCTGCCCAAGGCGATGGACGATCTTGATCTGATCTTTTCACCACAACAGGGCCCTCTGTCAGAAAGGGTTATGCTGTTGGCGCAACTTCCGCTGGCCTTTCAACCCGGTGCGCGATGGGAATACTCGGTCGGGATAGATGTAATTGGGCGCGTGATCGAAGTGGTATCAGGCAAATCGCTCGACGTATTTCTGACTGAACATATCTTTGAACCCTTGTGTATGAATGAAACCGCGTTCTCAGTGCCTAATGGGGCAGGGGACAGGTTTGCCTCACTCTACACCCCATTGGAAGGTGACGCGATGGCGCTGAACGCCGCAAAATCAGGCGGCGAAACACTCCGATTGGTGGATAATTCCGGGCAATCTCCATTCGAGGCGGCGACTACTTTTTCCGGAGGCGGCGGGCTGATCAGTACGATCGACGACTTCAGTAAATTCGCCGAAATGTTGCGGAGCAAAGGAAAAGGAAATGGTGCCAGAATCCTGGGGCCAAAGACGATGGAGTTTATGTTTCGCAATCACTTACCGGGCGACATTGCATCAATGGGGCCGCAAAGTTTCGCGGAACAACCCATGGACGGGACAGGTTTCGGTATCGGAGGAGCGGTGGTTCTAAACCCGGCACTTGCCAAATGCCCTGGTTCGGTTGGTGACTTCGGCTGGGGTGGTATGGCATCGACGTATTTCTGGGTCGATCCAGTCAATGATCTGACGACCGTATTCTTCACTCAGCTTTCGCCATCCAGCTCCTATCCATCGCGCGCCGAGTTAAAGGCGCTTGTGCATGCAGCACTCGTTGAATGATCGGTTGTCGAATGATACCGGAAAAGTCTGGATGCAGGAGACCCCAAGATGACCGAAGCCGAACGTGTACCGCTTGATCTGCTGAATATCGAAAGGCTCGAAGTCGATCTATTCCGCGGCACCGGCTCAGGCGGTGAAACGCCAACGCGCATCTTTGGCGGTCAGGTGATTGCACAGGCGCTTGCGGCAGCCTACCGGACGGTTGAAGATCGCCTGTGTCATTCGCTACATGCTTATTTCATCCGCCCCGGCGATCCGTCCATTCCCGTTATATATCAAGTGGATCGCGCACGAGATGGAGGTTCATTTACGACCCGTCGCGTGGTTGCGATCCAGCATGGCAAACAGATCCTGAACATGTCCGCCTCATTCCACAAACAGGATGATGGATGGGATCATCAGCATCCGATTCCCAATGTTGATGGTCCAGAACACCATCCATCGCGTGACGATCTGCGGCAAAAGTATCTTGGCCGTGTGCCTGACAAGCTGAAGTCAGAGTTTCTGCGTGAGCGTCCCATCGAAGTGCGCGAAGTTGATCCTTTGGACCTGTTCACGCCCTCAAAGGCAGATGATAAGAACTATCTCTGGTTTCGCATGGGTGCGGCGAATGATGCGGACACGATTACGCAACATCTTCTCTTGGCCTATGCCTCGGATATGGGGCTGCTCACTTCCGGGATGAGGCCCCATGGGCTGAGTTGGTTTACTGGCGAAATCGATGGTGCCAGTCTGGACCATGCCATTTGGTTTCATGCACCCGTTATGTTTCAGAACTGGCATCTTTATTCCATGGAATCACCATGGACGGGGCAGGGGCGTAGCTTCAATCGCGGATCAATCTTTTCTCAGGACGGAAAGCTGGTTGCGTCAGTCGCGCAGGAAGGCCTGCTCAGACGGCGTCGGTCACGTTAAATATCACTGATAAAGCGTTGATTAATCTTATTCATATTACTTAACCAAACATCATAGTCTTCGATCTTCATGCGCATGTAATCAAAGACTTGCGGATGCGGAAGAACCAGAAAACGCTCGGCAGAAATTGCCTCAATACAGGATTGTGCAACCTCAGCGGGCTCAATTATTCCGTCGAACGCGGCAACAGAATCTTCGTATCCACGCATCATCTCTGACCGCACAGCTTGCGGGCACAAAACAGAAACTCGGATGCCACGGTCGCGATATGTCAGCGCGATCCACTCAGCAAAACCTACGGCCGCGTGCTTGGTAACTCCATACGGCGCAGCGCCGGGTATGTTGAGCAGTCCAGCGGCAGATGCAGTAAACATCATGTAACCGCCACCACGCGCGACCATCCTTGGGATCAGATGCCGCGCAGCCCAGACATGCGACATTACGTTGATTTGCCAAATACGCTCCCAATCCGTGTCAGGTACGTCAAGCCCACCAAACGTTAGAATGCCAGCGTTGGCACAGAACAAATCAATCGGAGCAATGGTATCCTCGACCACATCGATCAGCTCTCGAATGTCGCTTTCTTTGGAAACATCACATCTGATTGCATCGCCACCGATTTTCCTGGCCACAACCTGCGCGCCAGTAAGATCGATATCCGCACAGACCACATGTGCGCCTTCCTTTGAAAACCGTTCTGCAAGACCTTGGCCGATGCCACTTGCTGCACCGGTGATGACAACGGTTTTTCCATTCAGATCCATCACGATATCCGTGTTCTACATTTCAAACACAGCGTAACATCTTGGGAAACCACAGCCAATGCGGATTAGCCAGCTATGGTTTATCCATCTTAATATTTACATAATACCGATTATACGATTAATCGATAAAGCTTCAATAAAACGCCTGCAGACCTGTTTGCGCTCGCCCCAGGATCAATGCATGGACGTCATGTGTCCCCTCATAGGTATTGACGGTCTCCAGATTGATCATGTGGCGCACGACTTGGAATTCGAGCGATATCCCATTGCCGCCGTGCATATCACGCGCCATTCGAGCGATGTCCAACGCCTTACCGCAATTGTTGCGTTTGATAATCGAGATCATTTCAGGTGCAGCTTCGGCCTGATCCATCAAACGTCCGACACGCAAGCTTGCCTGCAAGCCGAGTGAGATTTCGGTTTGCATCTCTGCTAGTTTGCGCTGAAACAGTTGGGTCTGTGCCAGAGGGCGATTGAACTGCTTGCGATCTAATCCGTATTGGCGAGCTGCGTGCCAACAACATTCCGCCGCACCCATCGCACCCCAACTGATACCAAAGCGTGCGCGGTTCAAGCAGCCGAACGGGCCCTTTAGGCCTTGAACATGAGGCAGCAAGGCACCCTCGTCCACTTCAACACCATCCATGACGATTTCACCGGTGATCGAGGTTCGCAGACTCAACTTGTTTTCGATCTTCGGAGCGCTCAATCCCTTGGCACCTTTGTCCAACACAAATCCGCGGATCTTACCGTCATGCGCATCGGATTTGGCCCAGACCACAAAAACGTCGGCAATCGGCGCATTTGAGATCCACATCTTACTGCCGGTCAAGCGATAGCCACCATCAATCTTCTCGGCGCGGGTTTTCATTGCCGCCGGATCAGAACCCGCATCCGGTTCCGTCAGGCCAAAGCAGCCGATCCATTCTCCGCTGGCCAGTTTCGGCAGGTATTTGCGCCGCTGTTCCTCGCTGCCATAGGCATAGATTGGATACATCACCAACGAGCTTTGCACCGACATCATCGAACGATAGCCAGAATCCACACGTTCGACTTCGCGCGCTACCAGGCCATAGGTGACATAACCGGCACCAATTCCACCGTATTCCTCAGGAATTGTCGTGCCGAGTAGACCCATTTCACCCATCTCACGAAAGATTTCGGGGTCCGTTTCTTCGTTTTGGAAAGCCTGAGTAACGCGCGGCTGTAGTTTTTCTTGAGCATAAGCACGCGCGCTGTCGGCGATCAGGCGTTCATCCTCTTCCAACTGGTCCGACAGGCGGAATGGATCATCCCAGTTGAAACTGCCAAGTTCGGGCGCATCCTTCGCGCGCAGGACCGGTTTTGTATCTGGAGCATTCATTTTGTTTCTCCGGCAGGAATTGGTTTGTACAATCATAACCTGAGCTATTGTCAAAAAACAGCGAGACATTTGCATGGTTTCATGATCAAAACGCATAGATGAGACCGAACCGCCCTACTCTACCGCCCATATCTGCACTGCGCGCGCTTGAAGCTTTGGATCGACTTGGGTCAGCATCGGCAGTCGCTGATGAAATGGCTCTGACGCAAAGCGCTGTCAGCCGACAACTTCAGACACTAGAGGCGCATTTGGGCGCCGAGTTGGTTAGTCGTGATCGAAAGCGGCTATCACTCACAAAGGCGGGGCAAGACTACGTTCGGGAAATTCGGCCAGCCTTGTCGCAGATCGCACAGGCTGCATTGAAATTGCATGTTGCTCCGGCCGGCGGAACACTAAACTTGGCGATCCTGCCAACGTTCGGAATGCGTTGGCTGGTGCCGCGTCTTCCCGACTTTGCGCGGCTCCATCCTGATATTACGATCAACATGACCACGCGACTGAGGCCATTCAGCTTTGCATCCGAACCCTTTGATGCGGCATTACATTTTGGGGAGCCGGACTGGCCTGGAACCGATCGCTTGATGTTGAGTATGGAGCGTGTTCTGCCTGTTTGCGCGCCCGGTCTCTTACCGCAAGGCGCGCCAACCTCACCTCGCGACTTACTCAAACTGCCTTTGTTGCACATCCAGACCCGACCCCGTGCATGGCAAGACTGGTTTCGTCAAATGGGAATCGAACATCAGCACCCTCTACCCGGCACGGTCCACGATCAGTTCAACACGATCAATCAAGCTGCGTTGCATGGATTGGGTGTGGCGCTATTGCCAAACTATCTGGTCGAACAGGACCTGGCGACCGGCAAACTGATTGCGGCTTTCCCAAACGCAATTGAGGCTATGGGTGCCTATTATCTGGTTTGGCCGCGCGAAAAGTCCGACGACGACGCCCTGCGGCAGTTCAGACATTGGTTGGCGTCTCAGGCACAAACCGAAGAAGCGCTACCGCGTTAGCCCAACGCGTACCCTGCCCCACGAACCGTACGCACCGGATCTTCACCGCCGTGCTGTGTCAATGCTTTGCGCAAGCGACCGATATGGACATCAACGGTGCGTGTATCGACATAGATATCGCGCCCCCAAACACGGTCAAGCAATTGCTCACGGCTCCAGACGCGGCCGGGTTTTTCCATGAATGTGCTCAGCAGCCGGAATTCAGTTGGTCCCAATTTCAAAGGCTTATCGTCTCGGCTGACCTTGTGGGTCTCGGAATCCAGAATGATATCATCGAACTCCAGTCGGATACCTACTGTCGCTGGCCTCACTCGCCGCAGTTGCGTCCGGACACGCGCCATCAATTCCACGATCGAGTACGGTTTGACCACATAATCATCCGCGCCCGTCTCAAGGCCGCGTACCTTGTCGACCTCCTCGGACCGGGCTGACAGCATGATGATCGGGATCGAGCGCGTGTCAGACCGCGATTTCAATCGACGGCAGACCTCGATACCACTGAGATTGGGCATCATCCAATCGAGAACGATTATGTCAGGGCGATCTTCTTCGACCAGCAGTAAAGCTTCTTCCCCATTGGCTGCGCGTGATACGCGAAACCCTTCGGCATCCAGATTATAGGCCAGCACCTCTCGCTGAGCCAGCTCATCCTCAACCACCAGTACCGTCGGTTGATCAGCGGACATGTCGAAAGTCTCCTAGATCGTTTGCGACGTGTTATCAGCTTTGGGTCGGGCTTCGCTGGGCCGCTCACCCGTAACGAGATAGACAACCTGCTCGGCGATCGCTGTCACGTGGTCGCCCATCCGTTCGATGTTCTTTGCGATGAAATGCAGGTGCATGCAGGATGATATGTTGCGCGGGTCCT
The DNA here is from genome assembly GCF_056542905.1 of Ruegeria sp. AA3. NCBI lineage: Bacteria > Pseudomonadati > Pseudomonadota > Alphaproteobacteria > Rhodobacterales > Roseobacteraceae > Ruegeria > Ruegeria sp. AA3. Next base: position 509,587 of record NZ_JBQGAQ010000001.1, read on the forward strand.
CAGCCATGAAGGTCAGGAACTCGCGGAACAAGCCGTTATACATTTGGTCCACTTCCTGATCGCGTTCGATTACGTCGGTGGCCAATTCTGCGTCTCGCTGGATGTAAGCATCCAGCGCATCTCGCAACATCAGTTCAACTTCGCGCGCCATGCGACGCAGCGCGGCGGCGCTGCCGTTGATCTCGCCCGCATTGACCAGAACGGTGGTTCGCTTAGCGATGTTCTTGGAGTAATCGCCGATCCGTTCGAGGTTGGCTGAAACCTTGAGCACCGACAGAACCAATCGTAGATCACCTGCCGTGGGGGCACGCAACGCAATCAGCCGTGCGGTTTCTTCGTTGATCAATTCTTCCAGCGCATCGATGGCCTTATCGCCCTGCCGCACTTCCTGCGCCAATTCCTCGTCGCGGGTTTCCAGCGAACGGGCGGCGCCCATGATGGCGGCTTCGACCAAGCCACCCATCTTCATAATATGGGCTTGAATGGCCTCGAGATCCCGGTCGAACGCGGATGCAATATGTTGTTCGGTCATGTCTGAATACCTGTTCTCAGCCGATCCGGCCGGTAATGTAGCTTTCGGTCCGGGGGTCTTCGGGATTTGTAAATATCTGGCCGGTCTCACCAAATTCGACCAGATTGCCTAGGTGGAAAAACGCGGTCTTTTGGCTGACACGTGCAGCCTGCTGCATCGAGTGGGTAACAATCACCACGGAATACCGCTTACGCAGATCATCTATCAGTTCTTCGACCTGTGCCGTCGCAATCGGGTCTAGCGCCGAGCATGGCTCGTCCATCAGCAAAACCTCTGGTTCGGTCGCGACGGCGCGGGCGATACATAGGCGCTGCTGCTGGCCACCGGACAGGCCTGTTCCGGGCGCGTCCAGACGATCCTTTACCTCGTCCCAGATAGCACCACGGCGCAGGGATTTCTCAACGATCTCATCCAGTTCCGCCTTGTTCTTCGCAAGGCCGTGGATGCGAGGACCATAGGCGACGTTGTCATAGATCGACTTTGGAAACGGGTTGGGCTTCTGGAACACCATGCCCACTTTGGCGCGCAGCTGCACAGGGTCGACCCGTTTGTCATAGATATCTTCACCATCCAACAGAATATCCCCGGTGACGCGGCAGATATCGATGGTGTCATTCATCCGGTTCAGGCAGCGCAGGAACGTGGACTTGCCGCAGCCCGAGGGGCCGATGAAGGCGGTAACCGTCTTGTCTTCGATCTCGACATTCACGTCCTTGATGGCATGGGTATCGCCATAGTGGACCTGAACATTATTCGCGGCGATCTTGATTGCTTTGGAGTCCACGGTTCTCTCCACTCGTGTCATATCGTTCATCATAGCCCCCTCTTACCAGCGGCGTTCAAAGCGGCGGCGCAAGATGACCGCAATGGTGTTCATTGTCACGAGGAAGATCAACAGAATGATGATGCCCCCCCATGCGCGTTCGTAAAAGGCCGGGTCAGCGCGTTTGGACCATTCATAGATCTGCGCAGGCATGGCCGAGTTCGGAGACAGGAACCCCGCAACGATTCCGTCCGGCGGGTTTGAAGCGATAAAGCCTACCATCCCGATCAGCAGCAACGGAGCCGTTTCCCCCAGCGCTTGTGCCAGGCCGATGATAGTACCTGTCAGGATGCCCGGCGCTGCCAGTGGCAGGACATGGTGGAACACTGCCTGCATTTTCGAGGCCCCTACCCCAAGCGCCGCATCTCGGATCGAAGGCGGCACCGCCTTAAGTGAAGCGCGGGTTGAGATGATGATCGTGGGCAGCGTCATCAGCGTTAGCACCAATCCACCCACCAGCGGGGCTGAGGTCGGCAGGTGCATGTAGTTGATGAACACCGCCAGTCCGAGGATACCAAACACGATGGACGGTACGGCTGCGAGGTTCGAGATGTTCACCTCGATGATATCGGTCAGCCGGTTTTGCGGCGCAAATTCCTCAAGATAGATTGAAGCGGCCACACCAATGGGCAATGCCAGCGCCAGCACCACGAACATCATGAACAGTGAGCCGAGCATGGATACACCGATCCCGGCCGCTTCGGGCCGTTGGTCAGAGGCGTCCGAGCCAAAGATGAAATCCGGGTTGAAGGCTTTGTACAAGATGCCCGCATCTCTCAGCTGGTCAACAAAGTCCAACTGCGCGACCGAGATGCTCTTGTCATTGGCAATAGACTCGCGCGTCACGCGACCTTTCATGTAACCATCGACACGGCTGTTGACCAGAAAGCGGAAGCTTACGGTTTTTCCAATCTCATCCGGATTGGCGATAACATAGTTCCTCAGTTCTGCTTGTGCGGCCTTCGACAGAATCTTACCCATTTCTTTGGGTTTCAGATCTGTTTGAATGCCAAGCTTTTGTACTTCGGATTCCAACGCCGAAGCGATCAATGGGGCGTAACCAAAGGTTGAGACCTTTTTGATATCCTCGATATTTCGATTACCCTTTTTGTCCAGCTTGTCTTCCTTCAGCTCGACATTCAGCTCTAGAAAGCTTTGTTGGAAAGCGCCAGTACCGGCGGTCACGATATTGGTCACCAGAACGATCAACATCAGCAGACCGATACCAATGGCGGCGATGCCATACAGTTTGAACCGCCCCTCAGCGGCATTGCGACGTTTAGTGCGTGCATCCTTATCAAACAGCGAACCTTTGGGTTTCGCAGCAGAAGAAGCGCCAGGGGATTGGGAAATATCGGTCATTCGTACTGCTCCCGGTATTTGCGTACGATGTAGAGGGCGAAGATATTCAGCCCCAGCGTGATGACGAACAGCGTGAGACCCAGTGCGAAGGCCACCAGCGTTTCAGGGCTTGCAAAGTCGGTATCGCCGGTCAGTTGGCTGACGATCCGGGTGGTGATGGTCGTCATCGCCTCAAAGGGATTGCCCGAGAATTTCGCAATCGCACCGGCCGCCATCACCACGATCATGGTCTCGCCAATGGCCCGACTGGCAGCCAATAGGATCGCACCGACGATCCCCGGCAGCGCTGCCGGCAAGACCACCTGACGCACAGTCTCGGACTTGGTTGCCCCCAACCCAAGCGAGCCGTCGCGCATCGACTGAGGCACCGCGTTAATGATGTCATCCGACAACGACGAGACGAACGGGATCAGCATGATGCCCATAACCAGACCTGCAGTCAGAACGGCGTTGGAACTTGCCATCCAGCCAAGCCCCAGTGCCCCGCCGTCCCCGAACAGGGACACCAGCGCCGGACCAACGGTCAACAAAGCAAATAAGCCGTAAACGATGGTTGGGATACCGGCGAGAATTTCAAGCAGCGGCTTGGCAATCGAACGGGTCGCTCCGGTCGCGTATTCCGACAGATATATCGCCGCAAAAAGGCCAATCGGCACCGCCACCAGCAGCGCGATAACCGAAATGTATAGCGTGCCCCACAGCAACGGCAGGATCGACAGCTCACTACCTCCACGGAAGTTCGGGGCCCATGTGCTGCCAAAGAAAAAGTCTTTCCATGAATGCAGTTGGAAGAAATTCATCGTCTCGAAAAGCATTGAAAGAACGATGCCTACGGTTGTCAGAATGGCGATAGAAGCGGCCAGAAGAAGCAGCGCCAGAATACCTTGCTCGACAACATTGCGGGCGCGGAATTCCCTGTGCGTGCGGATATATGCAAAGGCGGCTCCCAAAAACGCAACGACCAGCACCATGATCTGCATTGCGGTTGAACCGGTTGACGTCATGCTACGGTATTTTTGAGCGGCCAACAGAATGGGCTTTGAGATGTCTTGGGTTAACACCTGACCTGCATCTTTCAGCGATTGTGTCAGTGCTTCGATATCTGCATCGGCGTTGCGCGCCTGCACCTCGGACAGCAGTCCAGACGCAATCGCGCCGTCTAACCCATAGGCGACGCGGCGAACTTCGCTCATGACCAGACCACGATCAGAGCCTTCGGCGATCGCAGTGTCCGGGATCATACCTGACACCGTGTTGTTCACAATCAATGGCTGCACCAGAAGCCACAGGATCAGCAATCCCAGCGCGGGGACAAGCGCGGTCAGCGCGACATTGTACCCATAATAGGATGGCAGGGAATGCAATGCGCGCGCATCACCCTCGGCGCTTGCCAAGGCGCGGGACCGGCCCGCGAAGTACCCAAGCACCGCCAAAGCAAGCAGGGTGAGCAAAATCCAGGATAACGCCATGTGAACTCCGTGGGTATGGCAGAGTTGGAGTCAAAAAGAACCGGGGCGTGTTTGCATCGCCCCGGTTCATAAGTTCTATGGTTTAAGAACCGCCGCCCAGAACGGTTTCATTGGCAACAGCTTCCTGAACCTTGATCAGTTCCGGGTCCGATACCAGACCGTATTCTGCCAGCGGGCCATCAGGGCCAGCAATCTCGTCCGCGACGAAGAATTCAGCATATTCCTTCAGACCGGGGATCACACCGATATGCGCTTTCTTTACGTAAAAGAACAGCGGACGAGAGACCGGGTATTCGCCGGTTGCAATCGATTCGGTCGAAGGAACCACGTCGGACATGGTGGCAACCTGCAGCTTGTCTGTGTTGTTTTCGTAGAACGCCAGACCAAAGACGCCGATGCCGTCTTTGTTGCTGTCGATGCGGGCCAGAGTTTCAGTGTAGTCGCCGTCGATGTCTACTGAAACGCCATCAGTACGCAGCGCGATACAAGCTTTTTCAGCCGCTTTTTTCTTGGCTTTGTCGCTATCACCTTCGGCAGCAGCCAGATAGGCGTCAAAATCGCCGGTGTGCTCGCAACCTGCCAGGATCACTTTGTCTTCGAACACTTCACGGGTGCCGTGTTTGGTACCAGGAACGAAGGCAGCAATCGGCTGAGCAGGGAAGTTCGGGTTCACCTGATCCCAAGTTTTGTAGGGGTTGTCGACCAGCTGGCCGTCAACAACAACTTGAGCGGAAAGGGCTTTGTACCAGTCATCCGGTGTGAACGCGAACGAGTTGCCGTTAATGTCGGATGCAAACACGATGCCGTCATAGCCGATCTGAACTTCGATGATGTCGGTAACACCAGCGTCTGCGCAGGCTTTGATCTCTTTTTCGCGAATCTTGCGCGAGGCGTTGGCGACGTCGATGGTGTTTTCACCCACGCCTTCGCAGAAACGCTTGAGACCAGCAGAAGAGCCACCGGATTCAACAACAGGTGTCGGAAAATCAAAGTTCTCACCGAAGGCTTCAGCAACAATCGAAGCGTAAGGCAGAACGGTTGACGAGCCAGCAACCTGAACCTGATCACGAGCGGCCGCAGTGGTCGCCGATACGGCAGCGATGGCCAGAGCCGAAGCCGACAGTTTTACAAAGGACATCCCAGTCTCCTTGAGAAATATACGTTCTGATCACCCCTATGATGATCTGGGCGAAGCACTATGACGCTCGCGTAAGTCTTTTGTGACAGGCATGTAACAGTTTCATGACAACTCACGAATTTCTCAGAAATTCTTAACTTGACGAGGCGTCATGACTGAACGCCAACCGTCCGCGCAATTTCAACGCGGCAAGATCACCGTGAAAACGGCACCTTGTCCCAACTCGCTATCCACTTTCAGTCGTCCGCGATGGCGATTGACGATGTGTTTTACGATCGCCAAACCCAGCCCCGTTCCGCCCAATTCGCGTGAGCGGTGGCTGTCTGCCCGATAGAATCGCTCGGTCAGCCTGGGAAGATGCTTCGCATCGATGCCGGGACCCTGATCTATGATCTTGATCCGCACGGCTGGCCCGCGCATTGCGGTATCTCGCTCGGACAGATTCACGATCACATCGACTCTGCCACCACTCCCGCCGTATTTGATCGCGTTTTCAACTAGGTTAGTGAAAACTTGACGTAACTGATCGCTGTCCCCAACCATCGTGATTGGCTCGTTCGGGGCATCCAGTGATAGCTCGACACCTGCATCATCTGCCAATGGCCGTAGCGTGTTCAACGTCGACTGAATTAACCCGGTCAGCTCCAATGGTTCCTTGGGCCTGACCCGCTCTTCACTTTCGACCCGATTAAGCGAGAGCAGATCCCCCACCAGCCGGTTCATTCGATTGGCCTCATCCGCCATGATCTGCAGAAACCGATCACGTGCTGCTGTGTCATCACGGGCCGGGCCTTGCAGGGTTTCGATAAACCCCATCAGCGCCGTCAGAGGTGTCCGCAGTTCGTGGCTGACATTGGCTACAAAATCGCGGCGCATCTGGCCGGCCTGTTCCAGATGCGTGACATCCTGAAACACAACCAGTACGGCATCGGTCCCATTGACGGGCCTGCACTGCACTTCAAAAGTGGTATCCTGCGCACCGTCATTTGACAGATGTCGCGCCCGACCCGGTTCTTTCGACCGGAGGCTCTGCTCAACCGCATCTATGATCTGCGGTTGCCGCAGGATCGTTGCAAAGTGCCGGCCTTCAATGGCTTGGCCCAGCAGAGACAAGGCCTCATTGTTCGCAGCAACGATCCTCTCGGTTTGCCCGACCAGAAGCGCTGGTGCGGGAATGGCAGCGACAAGATCAGCGAGCAAAGTGTCAGTCATGCAAACTCAGACCGGTCGCAGAGAATCGCGAAAATTACGCATGTTTTCTTGATAATGCAGCGCACTCAAAGTCAGCTTTTGCGCAGTTGCATCATCGATCTGTCGCACGATCTTCCCTGGTGATCCCATGACAAGTGAGTTATCGGGGATTTCCTTGCCTTCCGTAACAAGCGCCCCTGCCCCGATCAAACAGTTTTTGCCGATCTTTGCGCCGTTCAATATGATGGCGCCCATACCGATCAGAGAATTGTCTCCGATTGTGCAGCCGTGCAGCATGACCTTGTGACCAATGGTGCAATTCTGACCAATCGTCAGCGGATATCCGGCATCGATATGCATCACGCAGTTTTCCTGCACGTTGCTGCCAGCCCCCACTCGTATTTCCTCGTGATCCGCGCGGATGGTGCAGCCGAACCAAACCGAAGACCCCTGTTCCAATACTACCTTGCCAATCAGGTTGGCATCAGGTGCAACCCAAGTGTCTTCGTGTATCTTTGGTGTGTGTTTGCCCAAGGCGTAAATCGTCATGATAGACCATCGAATTCGGTTTGCAGGGCGCGGATGTGGTTTTGCAGGCTGGGCTGCTGAATACGGCGCATCCGCTCAGCACTGACAATGGTTTTCAGTTTTTCCTCGGTTGCATCCAGATCATCGTTGATCAGGACGTAATCGTAATAACCCCAATGGCTGATCTCATCCCAACTTTTTAGCATGCGTTTGGCGATCACATCATCACTGTCCTGCCCGCGCCCTTCCAGTCTGCGCCGAAGCTCACGGATTGAAGGAGGAAGGATGAAAATTGACAATGCGTGTTTGCCAAGATCAGAATTGCGGATCTGCACCTCACCTTGCCAATCAACATCAAACAGCACATCACGCCCTTGCGTGATGGATTCACGCACCGGCCCCGCAGGTGAACCATAGAAGTTACCAAAAACATGAGCGTGTTCCAGCATCTGGCCATCTGCGACCTGTTGCTTGAACTCATCTTCCGATAGGAAATAATACTCTCGCCCATGTTCCTCACCTGGGCGCGGCGCGCGGGTAGTGGCTGAGATTGAAAACTCAAGGCCGACATCCCACTGCATCAGGCGACGGGCCAGAGTAGATTTGCCTGCGCCCGAAGGCGACGACAGAATGATTAGTAGACCGCGGCGATCCGCCATGTGATGTTTCCGTCCTTATTCCACGTTCTGTACTTGCTCGCGCATCTGATCGATCACGGCCTTCAGCTCTAAACCGACTGCTGTCAGTTCGGCATTTTGCGATTTCGAGCAAAGCGTATTTGCTTCACGATTGAACTCCTGCATCAGGAAGTCCAGCTTGCGCCCGACCGGTCCGTCTTGCGACAACAGCGCGCGTGCCGCTGCGACATGCGTGATTAACCTGTCGATCTCTTCGGTAATGTCAGCCTTCACCGCAATAAGCGCAAGCTCCTGCGCAACTCGTTCAGGATCAGCACCTTGGGTGTTGTCGAGAACCCGTGCGAGATTGTCTCGCAATGCCTGTTCCATTTGCATCCGACGACCTTCGGCCAGTTTGACAGCCCGATTTGTCAATTCAGCGATCTGGTCTAATTGCCCGCCAAGTATACCTGCCAGCGCTTTTCCTTCAGCACTTCGCATTTCAATAAATTCCAAAAGCAGCGCGCCAAACTCCGCTTTCAGCTTCTCAACAAGTGGCTCCGGATCATCAGTGTCACCACCTACTTCCATTATCCCCTTCAGGGAAAGCAGATCGCTGGCCTTCGACGGCGCCAATAGCACGCCGCGCGTGCCAGCCATGGCCTCGGTCTGAGCCAGCGCCTCCAGTGCAGCCTCCATCGCAGAAGTGTTCAGTTGGATTTCTGCAGCGGCTTCCTCACGACTCAGCCGCAGGGACAGCGTGACATTGCCGCGATTGACTTGCTTTGACAGGTCGCTTCTCAGCGCGGCCTCAAGCCCTGTCAGCCAATCTGGCATTCGCAGACGCAGGTCCAACCCCTTGCCATTGACGCTGCGCAACTCCCAAGTCCAGCTATGCGGGCCGAGCGCGCCCTTACCCGAGGCGAATCCGGTCATGGATTTGATCATGACTGCCCTTTCCGTCAAATTCACTGGTCGCACCTAATGCCATTGACCAGCAGGGGGCAAGTCCTTGCTCAAATACGGATCAATTCCGAGAGGTTAACCATTCGTTAAAGAATTGCTCCAAAATTGTATTAACCCCTGTCAATCTTGCAGCGGAAAAAGCTGGTGGGTCGCAGCATTGCCCATTAGGTGGCATTTTAGAAAAATCGTGATCGATTGACGTCGGGGTGATGAAATGAAGAGTTTTTTCAGTACTAAATCCGGTTCTGAATTTGGAAAGATCATCGCGATGGACCGATTTGACAGTGGACGCAGCCTGTCCCCTATTCGTCAGGCCGAAGCCTATTGGACAGCATTGCTGACAGCAAATGGCGTTCCAATGCGGTCACAAATCGATCCGCGCGGGCTTGAGAATATTCTGGAATACACCTTCATTCTTGAACGCATCGCATCCGGTCTTGCCCGATTTCGTTTGGCCGGGAGCCATCTGAACAAACTGGCCGGAATGGAAGTTCGCGGGATGCCGCTCACTTCGTTCTTCGAGCCCGATGCCCGAGATGACACCAAGCAGCTTCTAGATCAGGTGTTCTCTGCACCTGCAGTTGCCGATCTTGGGCTAGTTTCAAAGGGCAAGTTGGGTCGGGTAAGCTTACAAGCGCGCATGATCTTGCTGCCACTCAAGAGCGATCTGGGAGATGTCAGCAGAGTCCTGGGTGTCATGGTCAGTGATGGGATGATCGGTCTCACGCCGCGCCGGTTCACAATATCCGATCACCGGGTAAACATGGTTTCCGATCTACAGACCCCGCCAAAACACGCGCAGAACATGGCAGAAGGATTTGCCGAAAGTCCGAGCGGGTTCAAAGGCGCACCGCACCTAAAGCTGGTTTCGTCGCGGGATGAATAAAAAAACGGCGGGCAAGTTGCCCGCCGTTTTCGTCTTTGAACCATTGCTACTTTAGCTCGCGGCGCGCTTGCCCCGATCCCGGCGCAGATTGGTCAGTTCTTCCGCAACAAGGAAGGCCAGTTCCAGCGACTGCGACGCATTCAGGCGCGGGTCGCACGCTGTGTGATAGCGATCGGAAAGATCCTCTTCGGTCACCGCGCGGACACCGCCGGTGCATTCGGTGACGTCCAGACCGGTCATCTCAAAATGCACCCCACCCGGAACGGTGCCCTCGGCCTGATGCACTCCAAAGAAGTCGCGTACTTCGCGCAGCACGGAATCGAACGGTCGTGTCTTGTACCCGGTCGCCGATTTGATCGTGTTGCCATGCATCGGGTCACAAACCCAAGTGACCTTGGCACCTTCTTCTTTCACAGCCTGGACCAGACGCGGCAGATGCTCACCCGCTTTGCCTGCGCCGAAACGCGCGATCAAAGTCAGACGACCCTCTTCGTTTTCCGGGTTCAGTTTCGACATCAGAACCTTGAGGTCTTCGGCGCTGGTTGTCGGACCGCATTTCAGACCGATCGGGTTCAGGACACCGCGACAGAATTCGACATGCGCACCTTCGGGCTGGCGGGTACGATCCCCGATCCAGATCATGTGGCCCGAGCCAGCCAACCAATTGCCCGAGGTCGAATCCAGACGGGTCAGCGCCTCTTCGTACTCAAGCAGCAGGCCTTCATGGCTGGTGTAGAACTCTACCGACGAAAACTCATGCGTCGTATCCGCAGTGATGCCCGCCGCCCCCATGAAATCAATCGAATCCTGAATGCGGTCGGCGATCTCAGAGTATTTCTGAACGTCTTGCCCATCGGCAAAGCCCAGTGTCCAAGAGTGGACATGGCTCATATCCGCGAAACCACCGGTCGAAAACGCGCGCAGCAGGTTTAGCGTGGCGGCCGCCTGAGTGTAGGCCTGCAGCATCTTGCTCGGATCAGGAATTCGGGCCTCGGGCGTAAAGTCCAGTTCGTTGATGATATCACCACGGTAGCTGGGCAGTTCTACACCATCCACAATTTCCGTTGGCGCGCTGCGTGGCTTGGCGAATTGACCCGCCATGCGGCCAACTTTCACCACAGGCACCTTGGCGCCATAGGTTAGCACCATCGCCATTTGCAGCATCACCTTGAACGTGTCACGGATAGCGTCCGCACTGAACTGTTCAAAGCTTTCAGCACAATCACCGCCTTGCAGCAGGAATGCCTCACCACGGCCTGCAGCACCCAAATGCTGCTTGAGCCGCCGCGCTTCGCCGGCAAAAACCAGCGGGGGATACTTTGAAAGCTGCGCCTCGACTTTTCCCAACGCAGCCGCGTCGGTATAGTCGGGCATCTGAACTCGGGGCTTGTTGCGCCAGTTCGTTTTTTGCCACTCGGTCATAGCTTGGATCTCCGCTGAGGTAATTAAGATCGTCTCTATACAAAAAGCATTGAAGAGAGGCCATATGCGATTTGCACCTCTTGACGGCGCAAACAAGCTTTGAGCATGTTGACGGGCATATCTGCCGTCGCCAAGAAGCTGACGTGTACCGAATCAAGGACAGTTCGCCATGCAAGAGCAACGCCAAGTTGTCACCGTGGAAAATGACGCGGGCAAACCGCTTAATTTTGTGTTTGTCCTTTTGGACAAGTTTTCCCTGCTGTCCTTTGCATCGGCCCTCGACAGTCTGCGCATCGCCAATCGTATGGCAAATCGCGATTTGTATACTTGGACGCTGGCGGGTGAAGGCGGAGAGCTGGTGCATTGTTCAGCCGGAACCACCTTCAAATTGGATGCAGATCTTGAAGAATTGCAGCGTGATGAAGTGATCCTGATCTGCGGTGGGGTCGACGTTCAGGCGGCCACCACAAAACGGGTGTTGAACTGGCTGCGCCGCGAAGCCCGCAAGGGGCTGAAGATTGGTGGTCTCTGTACTGCTGCTTATACGCTTGCGAAAGCGGGATTGCTGGAAGGTAAACGGGCCACAATCCACTGGGAAAACTCTGATAGCTTTGCCGAGGAATTCGATACGGTCGAACTGACCAAATCCGTATTTCTGGTGGATGGGAACCGAATGACCACCGCAGGTGGAACATCGTCGATTGATCTGATGCTTAAACTAATTGCCGATGACTATGGTGAAGATCTGGCAAATGCAGTCGCGGATCAGATGATATATTCCTCAATCCGCACGGATCAGGACACTCAGCGTCTGTCGACACCTACGCGGATCGGTGTGCGTCACCCCAAGCTCAGCCAAGTCATCCTGATGATGGAAAAGAACATAGAAGAGCCGATCTCGCCTTCGATTCTGGCCAAGGACGTGGGCATGTCCACGCGTCAGCTTGAACGCCTGTTCCGCCGCTATCTTAGCCGTTCCCCCAAACGCTACTACATGGAGCTGCGCCTGCACAAAGCGCGCAACTTGCTGATGCAGACAGATATGAGTGTCATCAACGTGGCGCTGGCCTGTGGCTTTGCCAGCCCATCGCATTTCTCAAAATGCTACCGGGCACACTATAATACGACGCCTTATCGTGAACGTGGAGCGCAGAGCGGGCGATTGTCTGTTTGATCCAAAGACGCTGCCAGACCTACAGCTCTTTTTCGAAGTAATGCAGGTGCGGCCGAAGCATTGGTTGATCCAGATAGGTTGTGGTTTCGATCGGTTCTTCGAGCTCAACGAATCCGAGCTTGGGATACAAGCTTCGCATTTCGACATTTGGCGTCAGTGTGTCAGCGATCAGGCGCTTAAGACCCATATCGCGTGCAGCTTGTTCACGGGCCATGATCAGGGCGCGCCCCGCCCCGGTTCCTCTTGCTCCCTCGATCACAAAGACCCGCTTTAGCTCACCCGTTCGGGAATCAAACCGTTTCAGCATCCCGCATCCAATTATGTCTCGGGTTTGGTTTCTTGCCACGACCAAACATCCATTCGGGGGCAAATAGTCATCCGTATTTGCCCAGAACTCGGCCAGCGCGCTTTCAGGGGCAGCCGGATCTATCTCAAATCCCATTGCCTGCATTCTGACAACGATAAGCGCGTAATACTCTTTCAAGATCGAATTCAGTTCGCTCTTCGGCGGTATAGTGCTGCACAGTTCAATTACGAAGCCACACATTTGGCACCTCAAATCAACTGGCCACCGGGTTACTCAAACGCTCCGATGACTTGGAAAATTCAATAACTTCGTTGCAGGTTATCAGAGGCGCGACATCCTATAAACCGCGCCTTGCCCGACCGAAATGAACCAGATCGACCCATCGGACGCTTCTACGATATCACGGACACGTTCTGTTTCAGGACCCTTGATCCGTTCTACCTCGCGCAGTGGATTGCCCGAAAGCCGTGCGATATAGTCAAATTTCAAAGAGCCTACGAACAGATCCCCCTTCCACTCTGGCCAGAGCTTACCTGAATACACAAGCAATCCCGAGGGCGCGATAGACGGGTCCCAATAGTGTTTAGGCTGCTCCATCCCCGGTTTCGACGTTCCTTTGCCAATCTTCTGCCCCGAGTAATGTACCCCATAAGAGATCACGGGCCATCCATAGTTAGCTCCGGGCCGGATCAGATTGACCTCATCGCCCCCTTTGGCCCCGTGTTCAGACACCCAAAGCCGACCCTGCAGATCCAAGTTGGCTCCCTGAGGGTTCCTGTGTCCAAACGACCAGATTTCGGGCCGGACATCGGGATTGTCCACAAACGGATTGTCACGAGGAACTGTTCCATCTGGATTTATTCGAGAAACCGTTCCCAAATGGTTTGACCGGTCTTGAGCTGCCGGTCGATCCCCACGATCTCCGATCGTGACAAACAACGAGCCATCCTCGGCCTCGACGACACGCGAGCCAAAATGCCGACCCCCGGAACCGCCGGGCACGGCCTCAAAGATTATGCGCAGGTTGGTCAGGCGATCCCCGCTTTCGGAGAACCGCGCGACTGCAACTGCAGTACCCGCACCACCTCTTTGCGGCTTTGAAAACGTTAGAAAAAGCTCTCGGGTTTGACTGAAATTCCGAGCAATCGTGACATCAAGCAAACCACCCTGCCCGTTCGCGGCCACTTTTGGCACCCCTTTGACGCGCTTTGCCTCGCCTTCAGCGACATAAAGAAGCTCTCCATCGCGTTCGGTCACGATGAAACTGTTGTCTGGAAGAATGCCAATGGCCCACGGCGTGTCCAGGCCTTTCACGACTTGGTTGAATTGAATTTTCCCGACTGAAGTCTCGATAACATCGGACCAGCCGGACACCGACCAACAGGACAGAACCAGAACCGCTAAAATTCTATGCATCTCTACCCTCTTCTCAACAATACTTCGGTATTAAGGCTCAGTTCCCATCAAAGCAGATAGATTGTCTGCGGACAAAAGCACTTTTTTGTTAGGACTTTTCTTTTCCGAACAGCTTGCCTAGGGTCGTGCCCAGAACGACGACGTTCAAACAATAAATAGGGAGTAACCTAATGAAAAAGCTGCTTACCGCTACTGCAGCAACCGCCCTGCTGGCGGGAACCGCAATGGCCGACGACGTTAAGCTGGGCGTGCTGTTCGGCTTTACTGGACCGATTGAATCGCTGGCACCAGCCATGGGTTCGGGCGCTGAGTTGGCGATGGCCGAAGTTACCGAATCCGGGAAGCTGCTGGACGGCTCAACCGTTACCGGAACGCGAGCCGACACCGGCTGCATCGACAATGGCCTGGCGACATCGAACGGCGAACGCATGATCGCGGATGGCGTCGCTGGCATCATCGGCGGTGACTGCTCGGGCGTAACTGGCGCCATCCTGCAGAACGTTGCGATCCCGAACGGCATGGTCATGATCTCACCCTCGGCAACATCGCCTGGCCTGTCGACCATGGAGGATAACGGCCTGTTCTTCCGCACTGCCCCGTCGGATGCGCGTGAAGGTCAGGTGATGGCAGATATCCTTAACGATCGCGGCATCAGCTCGATCGCTCTGACATACACCAACAACGACTACGGCAAAGGTCTGGCAGACGCGATCCAGTCTTCATTCGAAGCTTCGGGTGGTGAAGTTACAATCGTAGCTGCACATGAAGACGGCAAGGCTGACTACTCAGCCGAAGTTGGCGCGCTGGCCTCCGCCGGTGGCGACATTCTGGTTGTAGCTGGCTATCTGGACCAAGGCGGTCTGGGCATCATCCAGTCGGCTCTGGACAGCGGCGCGTTCGACACCTTCGGTCTGCCTGGCGGTATGATCGGTGACTCGCTGCCCGCAAATGTCGGCCCCGACCTGAACGGCTCGTTCGGACAGATCGCCGGTTCCGGCGGCGAAGGTGCTGAGAAATACTTTGCCATGGCTGAAGCTGCTGGTTTCGACGGCTCCTCACCCTATTCGCCCGAAGCTTACGATGCCGCAGCGCTGTTCATGCTGGCCATGCAGGCCGCAGGTTCGACCGCTCCGGCAGAATACGGTGCAAAGATCATGGACGTTGCCAACGCTCCGGGTGAGAAAATCTATCCCGGTGAACTGGCCAAAGGTCTAGAACTGTTGGCTGCTGGTCAGGAAATCGACTATGTCGGCGCATCTGGTGTTGAACTGATCGGACCCGGTGAAAGCGCGGGATCCTACCGCGAGATCGAAGTGACCGACGGCGAGAACAAGACCGTCAACTTCCGTTGATCCGAACTTCATAGTCATAAAATCAAGCAGCCCGGGCCTTGTGTCCGGGCTGTTTCAATGACAAAAGGCCGCACCTCCCTTAAGGGGATATGACAACAAGAACGCCGAACAGGGCGGCAAGGGGAAAAGATGATCGTCGTCGAAGACGTGCACAAGCATTTCGGCGGGTTTCATGCGGTGGACGGGGCATCGCTGGAAATCCAAAAAGGGTCCATCACCGGCCTGATCGGTCCGAACGGGGCCGGAAAAACCACTCTGTTCAACGTGATCGCGGGTGTTCTTCCACCGACCAGCGGCAAGGTCTTCATGGACGGTGAGGATATTACTGGTCTGCCTCCGCATGAGCTGTTTCACAAAGGTCTACTGCGCACCTTCCAAATCGCGCATGAGTTTTCCTCGATGTCCTGCCGCGAGAACCTGATGATGGTACCCGGTGCGCAATCGGGTGAAACGCTGTGGAACACATGGTTCGGGCGTAAACGTATCGCCGATGAGGAACGCGCGCTGAAAGCCAAGGCCGATGAGGTGCTGGAGTTCCTGACCATCGAGCATCTGGCAGATCACAAGGCCGGTCAGGTCTCGGGTGGTCAGAAAAAGCTGCTTGAGCTTGGCCGCACCATGATGGTCGATGCGAAGATCGTGTTTCTGGACGAGGTCGGCGCGGGCGTGAACCGCACCCTGCTGATGACCATTGCAGACACGATCCTGCGCCTGAACAAGGAACGCGGCTATACCTTCGTTGTTATCGAGCACGACATGGATTTCATCGGCAAGATCTGCGACCCGGTCATCTGTATGGCCGAGGGTAAGGTGCTGGCCGAAGGCACTCTGGACGAGATCAAAGCCAATGAACACGTGATCGAAGCTTACCTAGGCACCGGCCTGAAGAACAAAGACAAGCTGGAGGCGGGCGCATGAGCGACAACCCCTACCAGGACGATAAGGGCAACAAGGACGCCTCGATCACCAATACGCATGGTGTCGGCACAATGACCCCAGCGCATCGCAAAAGCGGTGAGACTCACCGAGTCGAGGGCGGCCCTTTCCTGATTGGTGACACCATGACCGGCGGCTATGGCAAAGGGCCGGACATCCTGCATGATTGCACCATCGCCGTTGACAAGGGTGAGATTGCGGTGATCGTGGGACCCAACGGTGCGGGTAAATCAACTGCAATGAAGGCTGTTTTTGGCATGCTAGACGTGCGCCAAGGGTCAGTTCGGCTGGATGGCGAAGACATCACCAATCTCAGCCCGCAGGATCGTGTGCAGCGTGGCATGGGCTTTGTGCCACAGACCTCGAATATATTTACGTCGATGACGGTCGAAGAGAACCTTGAGATGGGCGCTTTCATCCGTCGTGACGATTTCTCGGATACGATGGAGCAGGTCTATGACCTCTTCCCCATTCTCCGCGACAAACGCAATCAGGCCGCCGGAGAGTTGTCAGGCGGTCAGCGCCAACAGGTCGCCGTGGGCCGCGCGCTGATGACCCAGCCCAAGGTACTAATGCTGGACGAACCAACCGCCGGAGTCTCGCCCATCGTGATGGATGAGCTGTTTGATCGGATCATCGAGGTCTCGCGCACCGGCCTGCCGATCCTGATGGTCGAACAGAATGCCCGCCAGGCGCTAGAGATTGCGGACAAGGGATATGTGCTGGTCCAGGGGCGCAATGCCTATACTGGCACGGGCAAGGAACTGCTGGCCGATCCCGAAGTTCGCAAGAGTTTCTTGGGGGGATGAGGCCAGTGACAGCTACTCTCGTGTTTGATCACTCTGAAATCAGGTCGAAAAGACGAACGAACTTGGAAAATGAGGTAACGAACTAATGGACTTCCTCAACGCCCTTGTGGCGCTCTCCAACTTCGTCCTTGTTCCCGCAATCGCCTATGGCAGCCAGTTGGCGCTGGGCGCGTTGGGGGTGACGCTAATCTACGGCATCCTGCGGTTTTCGAACTTTGCCCATGGCGACACCATGGCCTTTGGTGCGATGATTGCCGTGCTGGTCACGTGGGGCTTGCAGGCCGCCGGTGTCAGTTTTGGGCCGTTGCCGACCGCTCTGCTCGCCCTGCCCTTTGCCGTTCTGGGCTGTATTGTTCTAGTGCTGATCACAGACCGGCTGGTTTATAGGTTCTACCGGGAACAAAAGGCCAAACCGGTTATTCTGGTGATCGTTTCGATGGGCGTGATGTTCATCATGAACGGGCTGGTGCGGTTCATCATCGGGCCGGATGACCAGAGGTTCTCAGACGGTGCGCGGTTCCTGATTAAAGCGCGGGATTTCAAGGCTTGGACGGGACTGAACGAGGGGCTTGCGATCAAGACCTCGCAAGCCATCACGGTTGTTGTCGCTGTGGTAGCTGTTGCCGCCTTGTTCTGGTTCCTCAACAAGACCCGCACCGGCAAGTCGATGCGCGCCTATTCGGATAACGAGGATTTGGCCCTGCTATCCGGCATCAACCCCGAACGCGTGGTGATGATCACTTGGATCATCGTCGCCGCCCTGGCGACCACGGCGGGTGTGCTTTACGGGCTCGACAAAAGCTTCAAGCCTTTCGTCTATTTCCAGCTTTTGCTGCCGATCTTCGCCTCGGCCATTGTTGGCGGACTCGGCAACCCTCTGGGCGCCATTGCTGGCGGGTTCATCATCGCGTTTTCCGAAGTAACAGTCACCTATGCGTGGAAGAAGGTGCTGACCTATCTGGCACCGGAAAACCTGGAACCATCAGGGTTGGTTCAGTTCCTGTCCACCGACTACAAATTCGCCGTCAGCTTCGCCATCTTGCTGATCGTGCTGCTGTTTAAGCCGACAGGCCTGTTCAAAGGAAAAGTAATATGAGCGAGCCCGTCAAAAACACACTGCTATTTGTTGTCGTTGGCAGCCTGATCCTGTTGACCGGGCTCACGCAAAGTTGGAACGCCGCGATCCTGATCCTGAACATGGGCCTGATCTCAGCCATCATGTCGATCGGAGTGAACCTGCAATGGGGCTTTGCGGGCCTATTTAATGTCGGTGTCATGGGCTTTGTCGCGCTGGGCGGGCTTGCGGTTGTTCTGATCTCGACCCCACCTACCCCCGGCGCATGGTCTAGTGGAGGATACGGTGTCATCCTTTCGCTATTGCTGGGCGCGGCAACGGTGGTCGCGGCCGTTATGGTCGCGCAGAAGATGCCGAAAGGGCGCACACGGACGTTTGCAATCATCGGCATTCTCGTCGTTGGCTTTTTCGTTTACCGCGCGATCTTTGATCCCAATGTTGCGTCGATCGAGGCGATTGACCCTGCTGTCGCAGGCAATATCGGCGGGTTGAACCTGCCGGTCCTATTCGCTTGGCCGGCCGGAGGGCTGCTGGCCGCAGGCGCGGCGTGGCTGATCGGTAAAACCGCTCTGGGTTTGCGTTCGGACTATCTGGCGATTGCTACGCTTGGGATCGCAGAAATCATCATCGCGGTTATGAAAAACGAAGACTGGTTGGCCCGAGGGGTCAAGAATGTCTACGGCATACCGCGCCCCGCACCAGTGGTGGGCTATGAGGTTGAGCTGCAGCAAGACCCCTCTTTCATCGCGCGCGCCGAATGGTTCGGGCTGGACCCCGTCACCGCCTCGACCCTATCCGTGAAGCTTGGGTATTCGTTGCTGTTCCTCATCGTGTTGCTGATACTGCTCTGGATGGCTCAGATGGCGCTAAAAAGTCCTTGGGGCCGCATGATGCGTGCCATTCGTGACAACGAAGTCGCGGCTGAGGCGATGGGCAAGGACGTCACCCGCCGCCACTTGCAAATCTTTGTTCTGGGTTCGGCCATCTGCGGCGTTGCCGGTGCAATGATGACCACGCTCGACGGGCAGCTGACACCAGGTACCTACAACCCTCTGCGATTTACCTTCCTAGTTTGGGTCATGGTCATCGTCGGCGGATCGGGCAACAACTTCGGAGCCGTACTGGGAGCGTTCTTAATCTGGTTCTTGTGGGTGCAGGTTGAACCCATAGGACTGTGGCTGATGAACCTGATTACCGCAGGAATGCCCGATGGCAGCGCTTTGAAATCGCATCTGATAGACAGCGCAGCACATATGCGGTTGTTCACGATGGGACTTATTCTGCTGATTGTTCTCAGATTCAGCCCAAGAGGGTTGATCCCAGAGAAATAAGCAAAATTTCGTGAGAAATTCCCCTAACGCGCCGTGATCCGGCGCGTTTTATTGTGCGGAAGATCAGAAAAGGCTAAACCTGCACACTGCGAACCACCACATCGCTGCTGTGCCGGGCTCTGTGCGAGATTGGCGCAGGGTTGTTAACGATCTGAACGTTTACCAGGATGAGAGCATCGACCTCGCTATGAACAAACCACTCAAAATATTCGCTATGGCCGTTCCGACATTGGCAGTGTTATCGGCCTGCGTACCCACGCCCGAGGAATTGGAAACAACCCCGGTTAAGGTGCAGACACCAAAAGGGGTCGTGACCTGCCAGCTTTACCGGCATGACAGGGTCAGCTGGGATCGTGCGATCGATTTCCCTGCCACAAAGATGTCGGTGCCCGAGGCAGACAACTACTGCAAACAAGAAGGCCTGCGCCGATTGAAGCGCTGACCGGGCGGCGTGCGACCTGTTGATCGCGCGCCTGATCCTACGTTTCAGCGATTGCGAAACAATCCGCCCAGGATGCCGCGAACGATACGGCGACCTGTCGTTCCTTTCAGCTCTTTGATCACGGCCTCGCTCATGGCCGTGGCGAAAGTATCCTTCTTTCGCGAGACACGCGAAGAAGAGCGCCCGACACGACTGCCCGAATATCTGCGGGCCGAGGCATATTCCCGTTCCATCGGGCTCTGCTGCTCCAAAACTTCATCGGATTCGGCCTGTTCAGCCGCGTTGGCCGCCGCATTGGCTCGGGCCTGCAGTATCTCAAAGGCAGACTTGCGATCGATCCGGGTGCCGTATTTGGCACCCATCGGAGACGCTTCGATGAACGATTGACGCTCAGCCTTGGTTATCGGACCAAGTTGAGAACCCGGCGGTCGGATAAGGGTACGTTCGACGACACCCGGGACCCCTTTTTTTTGCAGCATCGAGGTTACCGCCTCGCCCACGCCGACTTCACGAATGGCGACCTCGGTATCGAAAGCCGGATTCTCGCGATAGGTCTCTGCCGCCAGACGCAGGTTTTTTCGGTCGCGTGCGGTAAATGCTCGCAGCGCATGCTGGATCCGATTGCCCAGCTGGCCGAGGATATCTTCGGGAATGTCGGCTGGGTTTTGCGAGATAAAGTATACGCCCACACCTTTCGACCGGATAAGCCGCGCCACTTGTTCGACCTTGTCCACCAGTACTTTCGGAGCGTCCTCGAACAGCAAATGCGCCTCGTCAAAGAAGAACACCAGCTTGGGTTTTTCCGGATCACCAACTTCGGGCAATTCCTCGAAGAGTTCACTGAGCAACCATAACAAGAAAGTCGCATATAGACGCGGAGAACCCATCAATTTGTCCGAGGCCAGGATGTTCACCATACCTTGCCCGCTTTCGTCAGTTTGCATCAGATCTGAAAGTTCCAGCGCAGGCTCACCGAACAGGTTCGTGCCGCCCTGATTTTCAAGCACCAGCAAACGCCGCTGAATGGCACCAATCGATGCCGTGGAAACGTTGCCATATCGTAGCGACAGCTGGGCTCGGTTTTCGCCAATCCAGACCAGCAATGCCTGCAGGTCTTTCAAGTCCAGCAGCGGCATGCCCTCTTCATCCGCGACCCTAAAGGCGATATTCAGAATACCTTCCTGCGCCTCGCTAAGCTCCATCAGTCTGGATAACAGCAGCGGGCCCATCTCTGTCACGGTCGTTCGGACGGGATGGCCTTGTTCACCGAACAGGTCCCAAAAAGTAACCGGGCACGCGGTGTACGAGAATCTATCGAACCCGATCTTTGCAGCGCGGTCCTGAAAGGCTTGATGCAGCTTGTGACTTTCGCTTCCGGGCAGCGCCAATCCCGACAAGTCACCTTTGACATCGGACAGAAACACCGGAACACCGGCTTGCGAAAATCCTTCGGCCAGAATTTGCAGCGTTACCGTCTTACCTGTTCCGGTCGCGCCGGCGATGAGACCGTGGCGGTTCGCGTATTTTAATGACAACCCCTGTGCCACTGAGTATCCATCACCGCCGCCGCCTACGAATATTTTGTTGTCCATTAAGAAACTGCCCTGAATTCTACCGATCTGCTGCAAGCATACAAAGTTAACCTTTCGCTGCGAGAGTAAATGTTGCTCATCGTGGTCTGACTGCGGTGGCAAACTTCCTCCCTGTCGACTGGCCGTGCCTTCGGGCACGGCTTTTTTATGAATTCTGACCAAATCCAACGATATCGGTTCTTTTTTTGGGGGTTAGCAGTTGACCGATGGGTTTCGCTTTCGTAACGTCTGCGCATAACTAAGTCGGCCAGTCCGACGGGGAGAAAAATTCAAGAAGGGAGCCGCTCCACCGGCTCCCTTTTTCATTGCCTGTTCACTGCTTAATTTGCTGTGTTTGGCGCGTATCGGCAAAAAATTGAGTAATTTGCAGACCGTCGTTCGGATTGTTCCTGACACCGCCCTACAACAATGTTAGACGAGGCAAAAAGCTGGATCATCAAGATGAGGCATTTATGATCAGGAAATTGGCACCCCTTAGCATCGTGGCGGCAGGACTTTTCTGCACCACGGCCCTGGCGCAGGAAAGCACCGACGCTCCGGAAACCGGGGCCGAGGTCGGTTCTGATCTGGATTTGGGCCAGACCGGTCCCCGGATTGGCGAGCAATATGAGAAAGAGCAATCGGGCGATTGGAAAATTTCTTGCATCAAATCCGATGCTAGCCAGGATCCGTGCGCCATGGTTCAGATTCTGAACAATCAGCAAGGCGATCCAATCGCCGAGGTGTCGATCGGCAAGTTGCCGCAAGGAGGTGCCGCCGTCGCTTGGGCAAACGTCGTGGTTCCGCTTGAAACACTTCTGCAGGCTCAGTTGGCGGTTTCAATCGATGGTGCGCCGCGCAAGTTGTATAACTATCACCACTGTGTCCCGGTAGGATGTCTTGCGCAACTAGGACTGACTCAGGGCGATATCGATGCCATGAGATCGGGATCCACTGCAGTGCTCTCGCTGGTCCCAGCCCGCCTGCCGGATCAGGTGCTGAACATGGAGATGTCGCTAAGCGGTTTCACCGCAGCATTTGATGGCCTGACTGAGTCAGCAAACTGATACCGAATTTAGCTAAAACCCGGGCCGTTGCTTAACAGCGACGGCTTTTTCATATCCGCTTTAGCGCGAGAACGGCATTCAATCCGCCAAAGGCAAACGCGTTGCTAAGTGCGACATCGACCTTCGCCTCACGCGCTTCGTTCGGCACCACATCGAGTGCACATTCGGGGTCAGGCTCTTCATAGCCGATAGTCGGGGCGACAATTCCGTCGCGTAAGGCCATGATACAGGCCAGCAACTCGACCGCGCCAGTTCCACCAATCAAATGACCATGCATTGATTTGGTGGACGAGATCATGAGGTCGTCTGCATGAGGGCCAAATACATCAGCAACCGCAGCGCATTCGGTTTTGTCATTTGCAGCCGTGCCAGTGCCATGCGCGTTGATATACCCCACGTCACTGGCGTTTAATTTTGCATCAGCCAAGGCACCGGCCATCGCACGAGAAGCCCCTTGTTTGCTTGGCATAACGATGTCAGCCGCATCTGAAGACATGGCAAAGCCCACGACTTCGCACAGGATTTCAGCGCCACGCGCACGCGCATGTTCATATTCCTCGAAGACAAAGACACCCGCACCTTCGCCTTGCACCATCCCGTTTCGGTTCGCACTGAATGGGCGGCAGGCATCTTTGGACATGACACGAAGCCCTTCCCACGCCTTAACACCGCCAAAGCACAGCATCGATTCCGACCCGCCAGTTACCATGGCTGGTGCAGCCCCACTGCGCACCATCTGAAATGCCTGTGCCATGGCATGATTCGATGATGCACAAGCGGTCGACACCGTGAAGCTGGGGCCTTTTAGGTTGTGTTCCATCGAAACGTGGCTGGCTGCTGCGTTGTTCATCAATTTGGGGACAACAAATGGATGCACCCTGTTTTTACCGTCCTCGTAGACCGAACGGTAGTTGTCATCCCAGGTTGAAACACCGCCCCCGGCGGTTCCCAAAACAACGCCTGACCGTGCCGCGGTATCGCCCGAGAACACAATGCCTGACTGGTCAATCGCCTCTTTGGCAGCTGTCAGCGTGAACTGTGTGAACCGATCATACAGCGTCATCTGCTGACGATTGAACCGCCCCTCAGCCTCAAAACCGCGCACTTGCCCGCCGATCTTGATCGACAACCGGTCTACATCACGGAACTCAAGATCTGAGATACCGCATCGGCCTTCACGCATGGCTTCCAGCGTATCGGGGACAGAATGACCCAGCGAATTGATGGTGCCCGCACCCGTAATGACGACGCGTCTCATACCGGAGGTCAGACCTTTTCCGATACAAGTTTTTCTATGCCCGCAATAATCGCGGCCACGTTTGAAATATCGAAATCACTCGCGGTGGGTTCGTTCGCGTTGAAGGGCACCGTGATATCAAACTCTTCTTCGATGGCAAAGATGCTCTCAACCAAACCCAGGCTATCGATGCCCAAATCCTCGAGCGTGCTGTCGGGCGCCACATCCGAAGGCTCAAGCACGGCCTGCTCGGCAATGATTGCAATGACGCGGTCGCTGATGCTCATCTCGATCCCCTGGTTATCGTGTTGGGGTTGATTTAATCGCTTGGAGGCAGTTTGGAAACAGCCTTTTTCAACGCCTCAACGTCACGGGCCAAACGGGGCAATCGGCGTTGGGCTTTGTAAATCTCTGTGTGGCTTTCCATTTTGACCCCTGGATAACCCATAATCACGCGGCCAGCAGGCACATTCGACAGTATCTTGGTGCCTCCACCGGATATTACTCCATCACCGATAAAGATGTTGTCGGCAACGCCTGTCTGACCACCCAATACAACGTTATTTCCGATCTCAACTGAACCGGATACTCCGGTCTGACCACATAGCAAGCAATCCTGCCCCACGCGCGTGTTGTGGCCTACATGTACAAGGTTATCCAACTTGGACCCGCTTCCGATCACAGTGTTGCGGATAGTGCCGTTGTCAACGGTACAGTTTGACCCAACTTCAACATCGTCACCAATCTCGACCGCTCCAAGTGAGTGAATGCGCAACCAGCTCTGTGCCTTTGCATCCCCTTGATCACCAAGCGTTTTCCGTGCGTTTTCCGCGCCTGATACCTCAGGCGTGACGTAGCTGAACCCGTCACCTCCGATACGCGCGCCCGGCTGAGCCATAAAACGATCGCCAATCTGCGCCCGCGCCCCGATGCTTACCATCTCGCGAAGCAGAGCGCCTTCACCCAGCGAAGCGTCCATTCCAATCACGCAATGCGCGCCGATAACCGAGCCCTTACCAATCTTTGCCCGCGCTCCGATCACAGAGAGCGGACCGATCGATACGTCCTCTCCAATCTCAGCAGTGTCATCAATAACAGCCGATGGGTGGATCCCCGGTGCAATGCCCTGCCCGCGATCCAGCATCGACGTTATCCCGGCCATCGCCATACGCGGGCGCTGTACAAAGATGGCCGCCTCAAGACCCAATGCCCGCCAATCCGCCCCATCCCAAAGTACAGCGGCCCGCGCCGCGCCGTTCGCCAAGGCCTCGGCATATTTGGGCGACATTGCCATCGCCAGATCGGTTGGTCCCGCATCGCCTGGCTCGGCTGCGCGAAGGATCGTCAAACTCGTCTGACCCTCGGCCACAGCACCAAGAGCGTCGGCGATTTGCTGAACTGTGAATTGCATGCGGGCTTCCTCGTGGCGCGTAGTTGCCCCGTGATTAACCCTGAACGTCCGGCAGGGCTACCCCTGCCTTTTGCAATGCCTCCCAGATCTTACGATCACGGTCATATACATCACGGCGATATTGAACCTCACCCTTCGGTCCGACATAGGCCGTTCTGTAGATCAGATGCACCGGCACCGGGTTTTCAAGGTTCACCTTCGTCTCTTTTCCAGTGTTCAACACACGATGGAAGAAAGATTTTGGATCCTCTTCCTGTTTGGCCAGTAATGCATATGCAAACTCAAATGGCTGCGCCAATCGAATACATCCGTGTGAGAAAGCCCGAACCTCGCGCGCGAACAAAGATTTCTGTGGTGTATCATGGAGATAGATGTTGTGCTTGTTCGGGAACATGAACTTCACCAGACCCAGCGCGTTGCTTCTGCTTGGTGGTTGACGCATCGAGAACGGGAAGTTCCTTGCGGTGAACTGGGTGAAATCAACAGCGCCCCGGTTAACTTGCCGCCCCCCACGATCAGTAATCTGGATATGCCCCACTGCGTTCGGGTTAGCTTGTAATTTCGGCAGGTACTCTTTGGTGATGATCGAGCGCGGGACATACCAGCTGGGGTTGATCACCATATGCTCCATCTCGTCCGAAAACTCTGGACTACGGCGATCATGTGTATTTTTGCCAATGACTGCGCGTGTCTCGAACGTGACCTGACCGTCATCAACGATCTTTGCCGAAAAGTCTGCCTGATTCACCAGAATGTGGCGCTCACCACGTTCTTCGGGCAACCAACGCTCACGTTCCAAAGCAACGTAAACCGCTTTCAGACGGTCGGATATCGGCCGATTGATCTCGGTGATGGTTCCATTACCTGCTACGCCATCCGGTTCAAGCCCATGTGCGGTTTGAAACGCCTGAACGGCAGCAAGCAACACGTCATCATAGTTGGGGCTTGCAGTGGGTTTCAAATAACCCATAGCAACCAACCGATTGCGCAATTTGATAACATTCGCGCCTGTGTCTCCGCTCTCAAGCTTTGTGACAGGAACGGTCTCACCCCACCCGCCCTGTTCGATCAGCGTTTCGAGCGCAATTTTCTGCTTCATCAAAGCGCGATACTGGCGTGATTGAGGCATAATCTCACGGAAGTACTCATCACCATCGCCGGCAACAAGACGCTTCAGGTGTTCTTGCGTACTGCGCCGTTCAACATCCCGTACAAGGCCAGCATCGATTTGCGAAGGTGAAGTAACACCGGATTGTATATCGTTGGCATATTTAGAAAAAACTTGACTTAGCTCAGCCTCGATCAAACCTAAATCACGGGTTGTTCTGGCGTCCTGCATCTTCGCGATCAATGCTGAGACATCATAGCGCGCGCGTGGAAGCCCATGCATGTCGATTGTTGATAAAGCCTTGATCAAGGCAGCGCGCCGCGCTTCATGTTCAGGAGTGCTGCCTACCCACACCGGATCAAACGCATTTTTTCGGTAGAATTCAGCGATCGCAGTGTTTGAAATCGTGCTTTCAGCCACCGCCATCTGGAAGGCGGTGCCAGATGTCCCCGCCAATGCGACAGAAGCTGAAACTGCCACAAAGGTAGCTGCAAATACACTAGAACGAGCGCGAGAAACAAACGACATCAGATAGCCTTGGTTATTCAATGATTTGCCGCAAAATTTCTACGGCGTTTAGAAATAATGTTTGGAGGCGCAGTCAATGTCTATTCACAAATATATCAATTAGCCTCTTCTTTTTACCGTGATGCGTGTTTGCATCGTTGGAACTTGGATTGCAGAATTATCATGCATGTTTGCATCAGTTGCGCAAAAAACTGCCGAAAATTCCCCCTTGATTAAGGCGCAGGCAAAGACTCCTTGGCGGATGATTCCGACTGTGCAATAAATCCCGCATCTGGGATGGGATAAAAATTAATACAGCGCGCGTAACATCGTGTGCAGGCAGGAACAGTACGGGACGAAACTGAAATGACCAAGAGCAGTACATCGGGCTTGACCCGGCGTGCCCTATTGGGCGCATTCGCCGCAACGGCGGTTGTCGCGGCACCAACCTATTCCAAAGCAGCAGGTTTTCTTCGCGGCGGTGGCGACATTCGCCGCATTCGTATGTATTCGGGCCGCACCGGTGAGCGGATCGATATGGTATATTGGGTTGATGGAAAATATATCAAGGACGCGGTGAAAGAGGTTAACCACTTCATGCGTGATTGGCGCAGCGATCAGGTCAAGGACATGGACCTGCGCACGATCGACATCATGGCTGCGGCGCATAATATGCTGGATGTAAGCGAACCCTATATGCTGCTGTCTGGTTACCGCTCACCGCAAACCAATGCCATGCTGCGCCGTCGCTCTCGCGGTGTCGCCAAGAATTCCTTGCATATGAAAGGTCAGGCTGCAGACTTGCGTTTATCCTCGCGCTCGGTCTCGCAAATGGCGAAAGCTGCAATTTCTTGCCGCGCCGGGGGCGTTGGCCAGTACTATCGGTCGAATTTCGTGCATATGGATTGCGGTGTCATCCGTTCCTGGCGCGGCTGATTTAACTCATAATCCCGTACCATAATGTGAACCCCCTCAGTTATCTCTGATGGGGGTTTTGTTTTGTCGGCAGCAAGATTGCATACCAATCGCTACTGAGTGGAGCAAAAACAAACACAAGAGAAGTGGCGCACCTGAGAGGATTCGAACCTCTGGCCTCTGCCTTCGGAGGGCAGCGCTCTATCCAGCTGAGCTACAGGTGCGTTGGCCGTTAGCTACCCTCGTTCCAATCCGGGTGCAACTGCAAATGCGACCACATCAGGCAAACAGATCGTGGGCCAATTCCAAAGCATCGATCAGCGTGTCGACCTCTTCGGTCGTGTTGTAGAGGCCGAAGCTGGCGCGGCAGGTGGCGGTTACACCCAGATGGTCCATCAATGGCCCCGCGCAGTGATGGCCCGCACGCACTGCGACACCCTTTTTGTCAAGTATCGTCGAAACATCGTGGGCATGCCCTGCCCCGTCCAGCGTAAAGCTGAAGATTGCGGCCTTGTCGGATGTGGTTCCCTGAACCTGCAGCCAGTTCAGCCCGTTCAGTCGTTGCATCGCATAGTCGCGCAGTCCCGCCTCATGTGATGCGATGTTCTCCATGCCCAAGTCCATCATGTAATCCAGCGCAACGCCCATACCGATGGTCTGCACGATGCCCGGCGTTCCGGCTTCGAACTTCATCGGTGGATCATTGTAGATCACCTGATCTTTTGACACCTCTTTGATCATGTCGCCGCCCCCGATAAAGGGACGCATTTCGGCCATGCGTTCCGATTTGATGAATATCGCACCTGAACCGGACGGTCCGTACAACTTGTGGCCCGTTATCGCGTAAAAGTCGCAGCCGATATCCTCGACATTCACGGGCATATGGACAGCGCCTTGGCTACCGTCCACCAGTACCGGAACACCTTTGGCGTGGGCCGCTTGTGTGATCGATTTGACGTCGACCACAGTGCCTAAAACGTTTGAACACTGCGTCACCGCCACCAGCTTTGTCTTCGGACCGATCGCATCGATGACAGCTTGTGGATCAAGATAACCGGTTGCGTCCACATCAACCCACTTCAGAACGACGCCCTGCCGTTCGCGCAAGAAATGCCAGGGTACTATATTTGCGTGATGCTCCATCACGCTGAGCACGATCTCGTCCCCCGCCTGCAGATGCGGCATCGCCCAACCGTAAGCGACGAGATTGATCCCCTCGGTCGTACCCGAGTTCAATACAATCTCTTCCTCGTTCGAAACGCCCAGAAAACGCGCGACAGTGCCCCGGACGGACTCGTACTTTTCGGTCGCAAGATTGGACAGGTAGTGGAGCCCGCGATGAACGTTCGAATACTCATGGGCATAGGCCTGCGTGACTGTGTCAATAACAGCCTGAGGCTTTTGCGCGGATGCGCCATTGTCGAGATAGGTCAGAGGCTTTCCGTTGACCTGTCGCGACAGGATCGGAAAGTCGGCGCGAATTTTCTGTACGTCATACATGGACAAAGGTTCCCTATACAGGCGACAGCCAGAGGACAAACGGGATAGCCACGAGGCCAGACAATAGGATCACCAGAAACGATTTACCCAGCGATTGAAATCGATGCGCTTCGTTGAGGAAATGTAAGGTGATGTAGAGGCTCAGTACCAGCATCGCGAGGCTTGCCGGTAAGAACAAAAACGGCAGCACCGAGACCAATGTCAGAATGCTCGCCTGCCCGATAATCTGCAGGATCTGCAGCCAGACGACCAGAGTCATGAGGTCGTTGAACGACCCCTCTCCACCCAGTACCCGCCCTACCAAGAGGAAAGCAACGACGCTGATCAGAATCGCGGCAACTGATACAAACAAGGTCCGCGATAAAGGCTCGGCAATTTGTTGAACCTCTGGGTTAATAAACGGCATGATAAAGCCGGACAGAGTTTGAACCAGCGCATTCAGGATCACGGCAAGAAAGAATGCAATCCACAGCACGTCTGGACCAAAGCGCATCGCCAGCAATCGCTTGGCAGCCTCGGCCGGGTTTGTCAGGGTCAGGACGACCATATTCAGCAGCACGGCAGAGTTCATTTAATGGCCTTTTGCGATTGTCTGAGACCGGACAACCAGAACCAGGTAAAAATGGCAACCCATAACATTCCGGCTAACGTTTGTTCCGGGCCCGGACCGATAAAGCCCGCGACCAACCCGTTCAACAACACCAATGGGGCCGATGCCAACAACGCCCAGAACAACGCCAGCCTTGCGCCATAGCCGTTTCCACGGCCTCCAAAAACCCGCGCTACGAGTTGTGAGAGCCAAGCCAGAAGATAAAAGAACAGAGGAAGTATGAAGACCGAGCCCAACAAAGCGCCGCCCATGAGCATGTTCAGTTCCAGCCCCTCAATGTGGGCACGGCGTGCAAGGCTTGGCAATTGGGCGATGAAACCAACTACACAGAAGGCCATCACAAATGCCAGCGCACGATCTTCACGCGGGCCCATATCCAACAGGCGACGCACAACACGCCCCGGTCCGCGATACGTGGCAACGATATCTGTTGTGACGGACATCAGCGGCGGCGTGCCAGCCAATCTTGCAATCGTGTGACAATCACTTCGGCCAGAGCTTCATCTTCGATTTCCTGAACCGCTTCCGCGAGGAAAGCCAAAGTCAGCATATCCGTCGCCTCTTTGGTGGGAACACCACGCGATCGCAGGTAGAACAGCGCTGTTTCGTCAATCGCACCAGAGGTCGAGCCGTGCGAACAGGCGACGTCATCCGCGTAGATTTCCAACTCGGGCTTGGCGAGAAACTGGCTGTCCTCATCCAGCAGCAACGATTGGCTGATCTGATATCCATCGGTTTTCTGCGCACCCGCTTTGACGAGGATCTTTCCCTGAAAGACACCTGTTGCCCCGTTGCGCAACACCTTCTTGAACACCTGACGGCTTTCGCAATTCACCGCATCGTGGGTCACAAATACCGTGTCGTCATGGTGGAATTCACCATCTCCAACGCAAGCACCCGCAACATGGACCACGGCATCGTCGCCGGTAAGCTCAACCACCTGCTCGTTCCGCGTCAGAACACCGTTCACAGTAAGTGTGAAGGATTTGTACACAGACTCCGTTCCCATTCGAGTGAACATATGCGTCGCTGCTCGCCGCTGATGATCGCGACCCTGCGCGCGAACATGGTGCAGCGTACCGCCATCGGCGATATCGATCTCCATACATTTGTTAAAACGCGATGCGGCCGGGCCATTTTCAAGGATGGTCACCTCGGCACCGCTTTCAACACGAACCACATGATGCAGGATCGCATCCGAGGTTTCCGAAGCATGGCGATAGATCAGGCTGATCGGTTTGGCAGGTTTTCCGGTCACATGGATGGCAACACCATCTGACGCAAATGCAGTGTTCAATGCCGCCAGAGGGCGATGCACCGGGGTCTGACCATTTGCTTCAAGAACACCGTATAACTCTTTGGCCCAATGGATATCTTTGCAGCAAATATCTTCCAACCTGTCGATAGTGACACCCTCCATCGACAGTTCGTCTGACTCTTCAGGGCTAAATACACCATCGATGAAGACAATCTTCAGCCGGTCAAATTCGTTGAACATCGGCGCTTCGTCGTTCTGAAACAACGCCGCCGCGGGTGCTTGTGCCGAGATCAATGTATCGGGCTGGGTATACTTCCAGTATTCATCCCGACGCCCGGGCAGTCCCATTTCGCGCACCCGCGCCAAAGCAGCCTCACGCGCCTTACGCGTGCATCCCGCATCTGGCATGGTCAGAGCTGCAAGCCGCTCTTCCGTTGCCGTCTGTTTTGCTTGAGCGAGAGCCATCAGTTTACCTCGGCCAGAATGTCAGCATACCCATTGTGCTCAACTTCCAGAGCCAACTCGGGTCCGCCGGATTTGACGATACGGCCATCGGCCATGATGTGCACGACGTCTGGTTTAATGTGATCCAGCAAACGCTGATAATGCGTGATAACAAGGAAACCGCGCCCTTCGTCGCGCAATGCATTCACGCCTTCCGAAACCAGCTTCATCGCATCCACATCGAGCCCCGAGTCGGTCTCGTCAAGGATGCATAACTTGGGCTCAAGCATTGCCATCTGCAGTATTTCGTTGCGCTTTTTCTCACCACCCGAGAATCCAACATTAACTGGGCGTTTCAACATATCTGCGTCGATCTTCAGCGCCTTTGCCTTGGCGCGGATTTCTTTCAGGAAATCCGCTGCAGACAGTTCTTCCTGACCACGTGCCTTACGCTGAGCATTCACCGCTGTGCGCAAGAACGTCATGTTGCCGACACCGGGAATCTCAACCGGATATTGGAATGCGAGAAAAACGCCAGCAGCCGCGCGCTCTTCCGGCTCCATCTCTAGCAGATCTTCGCCCTCAAGTGTCGCGGTACCATCTGTCACTTCATATCCGTCCCGACCGGACAAGACATAGCTAAGCGTAGACTTGCCAGAGCCATTCGGCCCCATGATCGCATGCACCTTGCCGGCCTCAACCGTCAGATCGACGCCTTTGAGGATTTGCTTGTCTTCTTCCTCAAGTTTTACGTGCAGGTTTTTGATTTCCAGCATTTTTTGTCCTTTTGCATCTCGCAAGGGGCGCAGATTGACCCCAGATAATTGTCTATCCCAGCACCTTGCGGATCACCCGAGCGATGATCCAACCCAGCAGCGCGCCTCCGCCCACTGCCCAGACCGGGTTGATGAAGTCCATGTATTTCGTGTTGACGTAAGCCACCCCCAACAGGCCGCCGATCACCGGCAGCGCGTAGCCAAGCGCTGTCAGCACATCATCCTTGCGGATACGTTGTTGAGGTTTTGGCGTCATCAGCCGACCGATCCCTCTAGGCTGATCGCAACCAATTGCTGAGCCTCCATCGCGAATTCCATCGGCAGCGCCTGCAGCACGTCCTTGCAGAACCCGTTGACAACAAGCGCCACGGCCTCTTCCTCGTCCATGCCGCGCTGACGGCAATAGAACAACTGATCCTCGTCGACCTTCGAAGTCGTCGCCTCATGCTCGACACGGGACGAGTTGTTTTTGACCTCTATATAAGGAACCGTGTGCGCCCCGCACTTGTCACCAATCAGCAGACTGTCGCATTGGGTATAATTGCGGCTGTCCTTGGCCTTAGGGTGCATCGAGACCAGTCCGCGATAGGTGTTCTGCGCTTTACCAGCACTGATACCTTTCGACACGATCCGTGACTTCGTATTCTTGCCCAGATGAACCATCTTGGTACCGGTATCGGCCTGCTGCATGTTGTTCGTGATCGCGATCGAGTAGAACTCACCCTGGCTGTCATCGCCACGCAGGATGCAGGACGGATACTTCCAAGTCACAGCCGAGCCGGTTTCAACCTGCGTCCACATCACCTTGGAGCGATCCCCACGGCAATCGGCGCGCTTGGTCACGAAGTTGTAGATACCACCTTTTCCGTTCTCATCACCGGGGAACCAGTTTTGAACGGTCGAATACTTCACCTCAGCATCTTCTTCGATGATGATTTCCACCACGGCCGCGTGCAGCTGTGCAGTGTCGCGCTGTGGTGCAGTACAACCTTCCAAGTAACTGACATAACTGCCCTTGTCGGCAATGATCAGCGTCCGTTCGAACTGTCCCGTATTTTCCGCGTTGATGCGGAAATAGGTGCTCAATTCCATTGGACAGCGGACACCCGGTGGCACATAGACAAACGAACCATCCGAAAACACAGCGGAGTTCAGAGTGGCATAGAAATTGTCGGATACCGGAACCACGGTTCCGAGATATTTCTTCACCAGTTCCGGATGTTCTCGTATCGCCTCGGAAATCGAGCAGAAGATAACACCCGCTTTTTTCAGCTCTTCCTGGAAAGTCGTACCAACCGAAACCGAGTCAAACACCGCATCGACGGCGACCTTGCGCCCCTCGGCTGGCGCATCTTCGGCACCTTCAACTCCGGCAAGAATCATCTGTTCTTTCAGAGGGATACCCAGTTTCTCGTATGTCGCAAGCAGCTTGGGGTCGACCTCATCCAAGGATTTGGGCTTCTCTTCCATCGATTTCGGACGGGCATAATAATACTGGTCCTGAAAATCGATTTCGGGATAACTGACCATGGCCCAGTTCGGTTCTTCCATCTTGGTCCAGCGTTCGAACGCAGCGAGACGCCACTCGGTCATCCACTCGGGCTCATCATTCTTGCCTGAAATCAGTTTGACGATATCGGGGTTTACCCCCTTCGGGGCGTACTCCATCTCGATTTCAGTTTCCCAGCCGTATTTGTAGGTTCCAACCTCGCGTACCGCATCCACGGTTTCCTGATCGACACCTTCTTTTACCTGGGTCTGGTCCAAAGCGGCCATAAGACACCCTCCGTCAGATCACGCGGCGCGCGCGCGATGCTTTTTCTCTTTCTCAAGCCACGTTTCCGCAAAACGCAGCACATTCTCTTCCGTCGTCTCGGGACCAAGCGAAACGCGTATCGCACTGGCCGCCGCGTGTTCATCAAATCCCATGGCCGTCAGCACAGCACTGGCGCGCACTTTGCCACTGGAGCAGGCTGAGCCTGCACTGATCGCAAATCCTGACAAATCCATCTGCATGACCTGGGTTTCTCCCTTCCAGCCCGGAGTGGCAAAGCACAACGTGTTGGGGAGTCGCTCCTGATCTTTCCCGACAAAAATAGTAGATTTCGATCCGGCCTCAAGAGCGTTTTCTAGAATATTTCTAAGTTCACGAACTTTTTCCCAGACACCATTTGCAAGATCGCGGGATGCAGCTTCAGCAGCAGCGCCGAAGCCCGCGATTCCGATAACATTCTCAGTGCCCGAGCGACGACCCATCTCCTGCCCGCCACCTTTGATTTGCGCGGCCAAATCCGTGCCGCGTTTCATCACCAACGCACCGATCCCTTTGGGACCGCCCAGTTTGTGTGCTGAAATCAACGCCATTTCCGCGCCCAACCAGTTGAACGCAACTGGTAGCTTTCCAAACGCCTGAGTGGCGTCAGTTACGGCCAGATCAGACGGGAGAGTTTGAATGATGCCCGTCTCGGAGTTTGCAAGTTGCAATGCCGTAAAGGCGGGATCTGAAACCGTAACTTGCCCGTCTTTCGACACTGGTAACACTTCATTGGCCCACGCACGTACCGCATCATGCTCGATCGCGGCCCCCTGCAGACCACGTCCTGACATCGCCAACGCCGCCGCTTCGGTGGCGCCCGAGGTAAAGACGATGTCTGCGCCATCCGCCCCAAATGCGATGGCAATCTGTGCGCGTGCTCTCTCGACCACTGCCTTTGCGGCACGGCCCTCGGCGTGAACGGATGACGGATTGCCGGCCAGATCCATCGCGGCAATCATTGCAGCGCGGGCTTCGGGCCTTAATGGAGCCGTCGCATTATGATCGAGATAAACCCGTTTCATAGATACATCTTTTCCAACATGGATTCCTGTGGAACGAAAATCTGTTTCATCAGCTCAGTCGTCCACGACCGCAAACAAGTTTGGAACTGCCGGGCACGGTGCCAGATCATTTCGGATCACATCCGACAACCGCGTTTGATGCAGGAACACATACACATGTGCGCTCAAGCTTTCCCACAAACGATTGGTCAGGGATTGCGCCCGACTGCCGGACGAAGCACCCGATGCCCCCGCCCCTTTGTGCATCGCATCGACGGTTTCATCTACCGCAGCCAAAATCTCAACCACTCGAATTTCGGATGCAGGGCGCGCAAGACGATAACCTCCACCCGGACCCCGAACCGAGCTGACCAACTCAGCGCGACGCAGTTTTACAAAAAGCTGTTCCAGATAAGGAAGCGAAATATCCTGGCGCTCGGAAATCTCACCAAGTGTAACAAGCTTGTCAGAGGATTGCAGAGCAATATCCGCCAGAGCAACCATCGCATAGCGTCCTTTGGTCGACAGCTTCATTTGAATTCCTTAAGGCAACAACCGCGAAAACATTGACGCCGCCGCAGCCAGTGCGTATCTCCCACTGACAGCGTTTTCACGCGACACAATGTAATTAGAACCGTTCTAAGGTGCCTGACGATTACCGTCAAGATAATCTCGGGGCCGAGGCGTCAAAAAACAGGACTAAAGCACACATGCCCGAGGTGATTTTTCCAGGACCCGAAGGCCGCCTGGAAGGCCGCTACCACCCGCAAAAGGAAAAAGACGCACCGATCGCAATCGTGCTGCATCCGCACCCTCAATTTGGCGGGACCATGAATAACAAGGTGGTCTACAACCTGCACTATGCCTTCTACAACATGGGCTTCACGGTTCTGCGCTTTAACTTCCGTGGCGTAGGCCGCAGCCAAGGCGAATATGATCAGGGTGTTGGCGAGCTTAGCGATGCCGCGTCGGCGCTGGATTATCTTCAGTCCATGAACAACAACTCCAAGCATTGCTGGGTTGCAGGATTCTCATTCGGCGCCTGGATCGGAATGCAACTGCTGATGCGTCGTCCCGAGATCACCGGCTTTATTAGCGTGTCACCCCCGGCGAACATGTATGATTTTTCTTTCCTGGCCCCCTGCCCGTCTTCCGGCCTGATCATCAACGGGTCGTCAGACCGCGTTGCACCCCCTGCGGATACCACTTCGCTGGTTAGCAAATTGCACGAGCAAAAAGGGATCACAATCACGCATCACGAGGTTGAAGGCGCGGATCACTTCTTCCAGGATCGCCACATGGACACACTGATGACCGACGTGACGGATTATGTGAAGCGTCGCCTGACCGAGAATACGCGCTGATGTCTGATACCATCACCACCCTTGCCTCGAGATTGGCAGAGGATACGATGAAGGTCATGGACGAAACCGGTGAGGATCGGTTTTATGTGGAGGTCGGCGAGCTTTTGGGCGCGTCATCTCAGACGCTGGAAGAAGCGTTTTTGACCGAAGTTCGGGTACGGCTCGCAGAACGCAAGGCCCGTAAGTTTGTGGTCAAGAAATTGTCCGATCATCGCTCAAAACTCAAAGCGATCGAGAAGCAGTAAGAATTGAATGCAATCTTGTTGCGAACAAAAGAAAAGGAGCCCGAAAGCTCCTTTTCGTCAGATCGTTCGGTGGGCGCCTAAACTGGAATACCCTTTAACCGCTCAACATTCTGGGCTGCATCAATGTCGACGGACCCCCCGTCTGCAAGCCACCCTAGCGCTACGATCAACACCGAAACGATAATGACTGATTTTGCAAATGTCGTCATTCAATCAAACTCGTTAAAAACTAACTAAAACTCCCAACCCACTATCATGCCTCAGGAATATCGAATAGTCAGGTTTACCTGACCTTTGGTAAAGTCACTCTTTATTCTGCGCCGTCAGAATCCTCTTGCCCGGCAATAGCCAACTATGGTCAACCTTCCGCGACACTTCGGAAAGGCATCAATCTTGCCCAAAACATATTTCATTCTGCTGCTGGCGGTCATTGCGGAAACCATCGGGACCACTGCACTGCAAGCCAGCCATCAGTTCACCCGCTTTTGGCCCTCTGCCCTAGTGGTCGTTGGCTATGGCAGCGCATTCTATCTTATGGCGCTCACTCTGAAAGTGATGCCTGTCGGGATTGTCTATGCAATCTGGTCGGGACTTGGGATTTTCCTAATAGCACTGATTGGTTTTCTGGTATTTGGTCAGAAACTCGACTGGCCGGCGATCCTGGGGCTTGTTCTGATACTGTCTGGAATTCTGATCATTCACCTATTTTCTTCGACCGCGGGTCACTGAACGCCGGTTAGGGCTGGTATATTTTGTCGCGCCGCGTTATGCGCCGGGCCAACTTCCCGTTCAAAGGTTGACCTCTCATGGACCTGCGCAATATCGCAATCATCGCTCACGTGGACCACGGTAAAACGACCCTGGTGGATGAGCTTCTTAAACAATCCGGCGCTTTCCGCGAGAATCAGGCCGTTGCCGAGCGCGCAATGGACAGCAATGATCTGGAACGGGAACGTGGCATCACCATTCTGGCCAAGGCGACTTCGGTCGAATGGAAAGACACTCGTATCAATATCGTCGACACCCCCGGCCACGCCGATTTCGGAGGCGAGGTTGAACGCATCCTCAGCATGGTGGACGGTGTTGTTCTTCTGGTCGACGCCGCCGAAGGTCCCATGCCACAAACCAAGTTCGTGACCTCCAAGGCGCTGGCATTGGGACTGCGTCCCATTGTTGTATTGAATAAGGTCGACAAACCGGATGCCGAACCAGATCGCGCGCTGGACGAGTGTTTTGACCTGTTCGCCAACCTTGGTGCTGACGACGATCAGCTTGATTTTCCCGCCATGTATGCCTCGGGCCGTTCAGGTTGGGCAGATATGGAACTGGACGGACCGCGCAAGGATCTGACTGCCCTTTTCGATCTGATCGTCGATCACGTCCCCGCCCCCAAGCAAATTGAGAAAAAAGACGAGCCGTTCCGAATGCTTGCCACCACGCTTGGCAGTGATCCTTTCATCGGCCGCATCCTGACCGGTCGTGTCGAGAGCGGAACGTTGAAAGCGGGTGACAGCCTCAAGGCGCTCAGCCGTGACGGAACATTGATCGAGAATTTCCGCGCGACAAAGATTCTCGCGTTCCGTGGTCTCGCACAACAGCCTATCGATTTGGCCGAAGCCGGGGACATCGTCACCATAGCGGGAATGAGCAAGGCCACGGTTGCGGATTCTTTAGTTTCTCCGCAAGTAAACGAGGCTTTGCCCGCTCAGCCGATCGATCCACCAACGATCACCGTCACCTTCGGCATCAATGATTCCCCGCTTGCTGGCCGAGACGGTAAAAAGGTTCAGTCCCGCGTCATTCGTGATCGTCTAATGAAGGAGGCTGAATCAAATGTCGCGATCCGCATTAGCGATACACCCGGTGGTGAAGCCTTTGAAGTCGCTGGCCGTGGCGAACTCCAGATGGGCGTCCTGATCGAGAATATGCGCCGTGAAGGGTTCGAACTCAGCATCTCGCGCCCGCAGGTTTTGTTCCGCGACGAAGACGGTCAACGCCTTGAGCCCATCGAAGAAGTCACCATCGATGTCGATGACGAATTCTCGGGCTCAGTGATCGAGAAGATCACTGGAGCACGCAAAGGTGAACTGGTTGAGATGCGCCCCGCAGGAGTTGGCAAAACCCGCATCATCGCCCATGTGCCATCACGTGGTCTAATCGGATATCACGGCGAGTTTCTGACCGACACGCGCGGGACCGGTGTTCTGAACCGCGTTTTCCATGGATGGGCTGCCCACAAGGGATCGATCCCCGGTCGTCGTGCAGGCGTCTTGATTTCAATGGAAAAAGGCCAGGCCGTCGCCTACGCCTTGTGGAACCTAGAGGAACGTGGACGCATGTTCGTGGGGCCGCAAACCGATGTCTATCAAGGCATGGTGATCGGTGAACATTCCCGCGACAACGATCTGGAAGTGAACCCGCTTAAAGGCAAGAAGCTGACCAACGTACGCGCCAGCGGATCGGATGACGCGGTGCGCCTGACGCCTCACATAAAATTCTCTTTGGAAGAGGCGATCGCGTATATCGACGATGACGAACTGGTTGAGGTGACGCCACATGCGATCCGGCTTCGTAAACGCTATCTGGATCCACATGAGCGGAAGAGAATGGCACGATCTGCGTAGGTCCTGCAGTAACTCAGTTCACACATACGCAACAATGGCCCATTCGTGGCAAATTTGCGTCAATATGGAAATAGTCCAGAAATCTAGAGCCCGCCAATTTGGCGGGCTTTCTATTTGTTTTTAAACGCCTTTCCCTGGCGTAAGCCAATATTGACCCTTGTGCACTCATCATTGGCCGCTTGAAAATAAGGCCTAAAAAGGAGATTTTGTGTTCAAAGTGTGGCGCCGCACGAGTATACGGCGAGTTAGTTAATGAGTATCTAAGGAGAAATGCTATGCGCATTAATTCCAAACTATTTTCGATAGTATTTGTTGCTTCTACATTCCCATTGATATCTG
Organism: Ruegeria sp. AA3; assembly: GCF_056542905.1. NCBI lineage: Bacteria > Pseudomonadati > Pseudomonadota > Alphaproteobacteria > Rhodobacterales > Roseobacteraceae > Ruegeria > Ruegeria sp. AA3. Next base: position 549,156 of record NZ_JBQGAQ010000001.1, read on the forward strand.
CTGGTACTTCGCAGGCATCTGAGATGTGTACTGTAAAGACGGCAAAGCAATCCGTGTCCTCAAACACCCTTTGCGCCTGCGACGTCGTAAGCTCGCGCATGGTGCGCTATATCCAACGGCGCGCCGATTTCGAGAGCATCCTCGAGCAGACGCTGCTCGATTGTCCTGCCTTTGCCTCGGTACTAACTGACTTGCCGACAGCTTCCGTCGGGTTTGCCGAGCAGCGAAATGGCGATGGCAATGATGATGAGAATAGTGGTGGCGGGTTCAATGAGCCACCTTCCGCTCCAGAGCCAGAACCTGAGCCAAAATCTGAGCCAAAACCATCAACTCCTGACCCGACCCCAACAGGAGGCGGAGGACCTGGTTCGGAAACACCTAAAGGTGGCGGTGGTCCGGGTTCAGAAACACCTAAAGGTGGCGGTGGTCCGGGTTCAGAAACACCTAAAGGTGGCGGTGGTCCGGGTTCAGAAACTCCGAAGGAAACACCAACGGATAATGGAGCTAAAACCTAGAGGATAATAGTAGGGATAGGAGATACGAATAGTATTCTTTCTGTATAGTGTTCCCTATCCCTGACCGTAGATACCTACCCAGTTGCGTGGTTGCCTTGGGTCCTGCATCCGCAGAAACAAATACCGCGTGGCGGACCATGGCTTTACCTGGTTCGTCAGGTTATCCAACACCAAATCACCCTGATTTGATCGATATACCAATACGGCGTGAGAGTTTCTGCGCGTATCCAGTACGGTTGCGATCAATAGTTTGCGCGGATCAATTCCTGCATTGATCAGATCACGCTTTTTAAGCAAGGCAAAATCTTCACAATCCCCGCCAAGAGATGTCGGTAGGGCCCACATCTCGCGGGTCTTGTACTGCCTTTGGTCGGTGACCTCTCGCGTCGAAGCATTTACGCGACGGTTGATCTGTTTAACGAGTTTCAGTTCTTGTGCGCTGGAAAGCGATGCGGCTCCCTTTTGAGCACAAGCCCATGTGTATTGACGACATAACTGCCGCGCTCCTGTCGGCGGAGGAGAGGCGGCGACGCTTTGAATGAACGCGGCATCACGGGCCGAGGCTTCTGAGCCGATCATCGTCGAACTTGCGATCAACACGGCCAAACTGATGCGTCCACAGAACTTGGCTGTGTGTTCGCAAACTGTATTCAGGGTAGTGCCTCTGGTCGTCATGCCTGTCCCTCAGATTAGATTTAATCCAGACGATTGGCGCTTCGTGAAGTTCATTGAGTTCGAACAGAAAATATCCGGCGAACTCGGCACTTACGCAATCATTGGATAGTTTGAGGGTGGAAAACGGCGGAAAATCGTCAATTTCCATGACCATTTCTGCACAAGATCATGGCAGTCGCCGCCACATTCGTATTCTCGCTGTGGTGGGATTGTTAGAATTCCCAGATTATAATATTGTTATTATTGTATTTTTTTCAATTCGAAGGACGCGCGCCCCTGCACCCCAAGACCACACGTGAAACTTGGCGAGCGGAACTTTAGTTCCGCTCGCCCAAAGAATCAGGGTGATTCTCACTCAGTGGTTTCGACTACAACCAGCTCACGTTCGCTGGCGCCTCGGGCATGATCCAGTGCTTGTTGGTAAGCGGTCGAATTATAGCACTCAACAGCAGCTTCAACCGAGGGGAAGCGGGCGACCACATTACGCGGACGTTCCTTGCCTTCCAACTGCACGTACCGCGCGGCACGGGCTATGAACTCACCGCCATGGGCGGCGATCGCGGGACCTGCCAGCTCGGCGTATTTTCCGTATGCATCGGCATCGGTCACAGTGACATGAGCAATCCAGAGTGCAGCCATCTTATCCTCCCAAAACCTGTTCTGCGGCTTTTATGGCTGCTTCAACGTTCGAGGCATCTTTGCCTCCGCCTTGTGCCATGTCAGCCCGACCACCACCACCCTTGCCGCCAAGTTCGGCAACGGCAGCGCGAACCAGATCAACGGCCGAAACTTTGTCAGTCAGATCCGGTGTAACACCGGCGGCAACGGCAGCTTTTCCACCTGTATCTGCGATTAACAACACAGCACCTGAACCCAACCGGTTCTTGTGCTCATCGATCAGCGTTGGCAGGTCCTTTCCGGACACGCCGGTCAGTGATTGGGCGAGGAAGGCCATACCATTGACCTCTTTTGCTTCAGAGCCACCCTGCCCTGCGCCACCAGCCATCGCCAGATCACGGCGCAGTTGAGCAACTTCGTTTTGAAGCGATTTACGCTCATCCATCAGCGATTTCACACGCGCAACAACGTCATCAGGCTGTGCTTTCAACTCCAAAGCAATAGCGCCGAGACGCTGATCCTGAGCCGACAGGTGATTGAAAGCTTCATCCCCAGTAAGCGCCTCAATCCTGCGCACACCTGCGCTGCTGGCGCTGTCGCCGAGAAGGACAAACGTACCTATGTCACCTGTCTGGCGCACATGGGTGCCGCCACACAATTCGATCGACCAGGTCTCACCATCCTGCCCTTTGCCGGTAGGTGCCTTACCCATCGACACGACACGGACCTCATCACCGTATTTCTCGCCAAACAGCGCCTGTGCACCCAGCGCACGGGCATCGTCTGGCGTCATGATACGCGTCTCGACAGCCGAGTTCTGGCGAATAAAGGCATTCACCTCACGCTCGACCTTTTGAATCTCTTCCCGCGTCAAAGCCTTTGAGTGGCTGAAATCAAACCGCAATCGGTCGGATGCATTTAATGAGCCGCGCTGAGCCACATGATCACCCAGCGTTTCACGAAGGGCTTCGTGCAACAGGTGCGTCGCTGAATGGTTTGCGCGAATGGCCGTACGTCTTGCGTGATCGACTTCAAGCTCAACAGCATCACCTGTCGAGATCGATCCATGATCAACTGTCACCTTGTGTGCATAGACCTTGCCTTCGGCAAATTTTCTGGTGTCTACAACACGGGAAATGTCATTTCGTTCATCGAGCCTGCGGATTTCACCTGTATCGCCAACCTGACCACCGGCTTCACCATAAAACGGCGTCTGGTTAACCACGACCCAGCCACTGCCGCCTTTCTCAATACTATCGACCAAGGCACCATCGACTACCAGTGCAGCCACCTGACCTTCGGCTTTTTCCGTGTCGTAACCAAGGAAATCGGTAGCACCGGCGGAATCTAACACATCGAACCAGACGACCTGATCAGCTGCTTCGCCAGAACCAGCCCAGGCAGCGCGCGCCTTTGCTTTTTGTTCGGCCATAGCGGCATCAAACCCGTCAGTGTCTACTGTACGTCCTTTCTCGCGCAGCGCATCCTGAGTAAGATCCAGCGGGAAACCGTATGTGTCATAAAGCTTGAATGCCGCATCACCCGGCAGCGGATCACCTTCAGACAAACCAGAGACCTCGTCATCAAGCAGTTTCAAGCCGCGATCCAAGGTTTGTTTGAACCGCGTTTCCTCCAGCAGCAATGTCTCTTCAATCAGAGGCTGCGCCTGACCAAGTTCGGTGTATTGCGCGCCCATCAGTTGAACCAGAGTTGGCACCAAACGGTGCATCACCGGATCTTTCGCGCCCAACAAATGTGCATGGCGCATCGCACGACGCATGATACGACGGAGAACATATCCACGCCCATCATTTGACGGCATCACCCCATCAGCGATCAGGAAAGATGTCGAACGCAGGTGATCCGCAATCACACGGTGATGCACATTCTGATCCCCATAAGGATCAACTCCGGTTGCCTCTGCGGAAGCCTCGATCAGTGTTTTGAACAGATCTGTGTCGTAGTTGTCATGACTGCCCTGAAGCAAGGCACCAATACGTTCCAGTCCCATGCCAGTATCAATCGACTGCATATCGAGCTCGACCATCGAGCCGTCTTCGAACCGCTCGTTTTGCATGAAAACGATGTTCCAGATTTCGATGAACCGGTCGCCATCTTCTTCGGCGGAACCCGGAGGGCCACCCCAGATGTGATCGCCGTGATCATAGAAAATCTCGGTACATGGGCCACATGGCCCGGTTGGACCCATTTGCCAGAAATTGTCATTGGTTGCGATGCGGATGATCCGGTCTTCGGGAACTCCTACCTTCTTCCAAATTTCAAAGGCTTCGTCATCGGTATGGTAAACCGTCGCCAGCAGGCGGTTCTTGTCGATCCCAAATTCTTTGGTGATCAGCTCCCACGCGAATGGGATTGCTTCCGGCTTGAAGTAATCTCCGAACGAGAAATTTCCCAACATTTCAAAGAACGTATGATGGCGCGCGGTATAGCCCACGTTATCCAGATCATTATGCTTGCCACCTGCGCGCACACATTTCTGTGCTGTGGTCGCGCGATGATAATCACGGGTTTCTACGCCGGTAAACAGGTTCTTGAATTGAACCATACCTGAGTTCACGAACATCAACGTCGGATCATTGCGCGGCACCAATGGGCTGGACGCAACCACTTCGTGGCCTTGCTTGGCAAAGTAGTTCAGAAAGGTCGAGCGGATATCATTCAGCGTGGGCATTTGGGCTCTCTCAACGCGCATTCATAATGGTCTGCGAAGGTTTAGCCCTCTGTCCGAGGAGTGTCCACAGCATTGGACGGCCCAAACGAAACAAGGCGGCCCCCTTGAGCCGCCCCGTTCCAGGTATTCTAAGCACTATCGGAGTGCCGGGGGATTTCTGCTGATGCCGTCAGAGTGCATTACGCTTCGAGGATATCATCCTCTTCCGCCTCGGGGGGCATTTCAAAATCCAGACCGTGGGCCGCGCGAATCTTGTCTTCGATCTCCAACGCGGCGCGGGAATTGTCACGCAGATATTGCTTGGCGTTTTCACGCCCCTGCCCGATCCGCTCGTCGCCATAGCTGAACCATGAACCTGACTTTTCAACCACTCCGGCTTTAACGCCCAGGTCTAGCAATTCGCCCATCTTGCTGATGCCTTCGCCATACATGATGTCAAATTCCACCTGCTTGAACGGCGGCGCCACCTTGTTCTTCACAACCTTGACGCGGGTCTGGTTGCCGACCACCTCGTCGCGATCCTTGATCGCGCCGATGCGGCGGATATCCAGACGAACCGAGCTGTAGAACTTCAGTGCGTTGCCACCGGTCGTGGTTTCGGGGCTACCGAACATCACGCCGATCTTCATCCTGATCTGGTTGATGAAGATCACCATGCAGTTCGAGCGATTGATCGAGCCGGTCAGTTTGCGCATTGCCTGGCTCATCAGCCGGGCCTGAACGCCCACGCTGCTATCGCCCATGTCGCCTTCCAACTCGGATTTCGGCGTCAGGGCCGCAACCGAGTCGACCACGACCATGTTCACCGCACCAGAGCGCACCAACGTATCAGTGATCTCAAGCGCCTGTTCACCGGTATCGGGCTGCGAAATCAGCAGTTCATCCAGATCAACACCCAACTTGCGGGCATATTGCGGGTCAAGTGCATGTTCTGCGTCTACAAAAGCGCAAACACCGCCACGTTTTTGCTGTTCAGCAATGCAATGCAGTGTCAGCGTGGTTTTACCCGAACTTTCAGGCCCGTAGATTTCAACAATCCGCCCCATCGGTAGACCACCGATACCCAACGCAATATCCAGGCCCAGTGAGCCGGTCGAGCTTGCCTCGATATCCTGCTTGGAATCCTCGCCCAACTTCATGATCGAGCCCTTGCCGAACTGCCGTTCGATCTGAGCCAATGCGCTGTCGAGCGCCTTTTGCTTGTCTGCGTTTTTCTTGTCGCTCATCGTCAGAAGATCCGCCATTGTCCTGTCACTATCCCTTTTGTCACACCCTTTGACGGGCGGCAATCGCTGCTTTGTTCGCCTCTTGTTCCTTATGGGACCAAAAAGAGAACATTTCAACTAAAACTTATGAAATTCAGTCTTAGGCAATTGTGTTAAAGAGTCGTTTACGACAATCTGCCAATCGAAAGGCGTTGTAGAGAAAAGATAAATGCTTATTTTTTATGAAGAGCGTCTCGCGCTTTTGTCCGTCCCCAAAACCGGCAGCACGGCCTACCAATCTGCTCTGAAAGACCGTGCCGATATCGTTGTCTCAGGTCCAACTGAATTAAAACACGCAAACATGCGCCGCTTTGACCGGTTCTATCAAACCATGTTCAAGAAGCTGTTTGACACTGAAATGGAGGTTATGGCCGTCGTCCGAGAACCCATCGACTGGTTGGGGAGTTGGTATCGATATCGCACGCGGCAAGAATTGAGCAATCATCCACACTCTACTCAGGGTCTTGATTTTGAGGCATTTGTAGTTGCCCATATGCAGAAATCCCCTCCGGCCTGTGCGGATGTCGGACGCCAGAGCGAATTCCTAATGCCCCGCAGCAATGGTGCCGGAGTGAGCCGCGTGTTTAAGTACGAAAACCAAGGCACGATACTCGATTTCCTACGAAATCGCCTGAACTGCGACATACAGCTTCCGCAAGAGAATGTTTCGCCCAAGCTCAAGCTTGAACTCTCGAAAGACACAGACCAGCAATTTCGCAGCTTATTCGCAACGGAATTTGCACTGCATCAATCTGCTGAGTAACGGCGTCAGTTGAGTTGCTGAAACACCGCTTCGGTCAACTGCGTCAATGAAAATGGTTTTGGCAGAAAGGTCGAGTTTTCAATCTCGGGACCGGATTCACCAAATGCGCCTTCCGTATAGCCGGACATAAAGACCACCCGGACCTCGGAGCGCGTTTTCATTGCCTCGCGCACCCAGGTCGGACCATCCATGCCAGGCATCACCACATCTGTGACAAAAACGTCGACCGTGAGATTTGGGTCCTCCACCATATGCAGCGCATCCTCGGCTGATTCCGCCTCAAGCACTGTGTACCCCTTCAGACGCAGCGCACGCGTGGCAAAAGCGCGGACGGGGGCTTCGTCCTCGACTAACAGAACAACACCTTCACCTTGCCGCGGCTTTTGCTCTTCGGGGGCCTCTGGTGTGATCGGTTCAGATGTCTGCGTCGCAGCACTGACAGGAAGAAGAACGGTAAATTCGGTACCCGTACCGGGTACGCTGTCCACGAAAATGAATCCTCCGGTCTGTTTTACAATGCCGTATACCGTCGAAAGACCCAGACCTGTCCCTTCTCCGGTGCGCTTGGTGGTGTAGAAAGGTTCGAATACCTTTTGCAGCTTGTCCGGAGGGATACCTATGCCGCTGTCTATGACCTTGACCATCACATACTCGCCCGGCAGCACTGTCGCCCTGTCGCGCGAATAGGCCCGCTCTAGATTCAGAACTTCGGTTTCGATCCGAATCTCACCTCCGTCGGGCATCGCATCACGCGCGTTTACAACCAGATTCATCAACACCTGCTCAAGCTGTCGTTTGTCGGCACAAACCGGCTTGAGCACGGGATCATGGCTGAGCGTCAAGCGGACCTTCTCGCCCACAAGGCGATTCAAAAGGTGGATCAGATCGGAAATCGTGTCTCGCAAATCCAACACCTCGGGCCTGAGGGTTTGCTTTCGCGAAAATGCAAGCAACTGACTGACCAGAGCGGCAGCGCGGTTGGCATTCTGGTTGATCTGTACAAGGTCACCATAATTCGGATCATTTTGGTCGTGCCGCAGCAACAGAAGATCGCAATGCCCTGATATTGCGGTCAGAAGATTGTTAAAATCATGTGCAACCCCACCTGCCAACTGGCCCACGGCCTGCATTTTTTGCCCCTGAACGAACTGCGCCTCAAGCGTTTTTAACTCGGTTGCGTCATTCAGAACTGCGATCAGATTTACCTGACCGTCACTCACAATACGAGACAGCGTGACCTGAACGAACACTTCTTTGTCTTTACGGGTAAGGCGCAGAAACTCTGACTTTGGAGCAGAAGTCTGTTCAACCGTACGAGCGAGCCAATCACGAATGGAATAGCCAAGCCCGTGCATAACCTCGTCAATTCTGGAATTGCCTAGCCGAACCTCACCCACCAGTTCGATTGCAAGGTGGTTGGCTTCGATGATCTCACCATCGGGCGCCAATCTCATGATCGGAACCGGCAAATCAGCGAACGAAGTTGCCTCGTGTTTTGCACCGCTATCATTGATCGGGGTCAAAATCAGTTCGCGTGCAATTCCGCTTCGGCGTAACTGAGAAACCAGGACAGTTTTATCACCCTCGGGCGTCACTACTCGAATTGCACTGCCAAGCCCGCCGGGATCGCCCAGCACAGCATTCTCTGGTGATAACTCTGCAAACGTGGCGGGCGTGCGGCCAAAAAATTTTGCAGCTGCATCATTGGTGTTTAGAATAACTTCATTCCGACCAATGGTGATGACCGGTAACCCGACATTTCGCCAGGCTTGCTCAGCCTCTAATGCGAAGCGCCAGCAATACCAATCTTGATCCAGTTTCGATACCGTCACCGGTATGGTTTGACCACGTGTGACTACATCCTCCTCAGCTTTTACCCGCGACCGGAGCTGAGTTTGAAGACGCAGCAGAATCGCCGCCGGATTGGCGAATACAGATCGCAAAGCGTCATCCAGTTGTTTCTCTGGTATGGCATCAAGGCCGAGGCTGGCCTGCGAATTGACCAGGACTATTCGGCCATTTTGATCCGTAACGATACAGGCTGCGGTATCTTGTTCCAAAAGCGCTGCAAACACGCCTTTTGTACGCTGCTCAATCTGCTTGGCGATCCAATTGCCTAAGATTGCAAACCCAACAACCGCAAGAAAAGACAGACCAACGGTTGCAACACCTGTGTTCCATTGTTTTGGAAGGACACCCAAGGCAGCAAGCAGGCAGAGAAGAAGGGCAATCAAACCCAAAGACACATGGCGCCCGCGATCAGATACGACCCGATCTGACAAACGGGGAAACGCTTGGGGAACACTGGGCATAAAGCAGCTCTTATTAAGACATATTTGACCAATATCGGCCCGCAATCGTTAATTGCCGCTTAATAAACCAGCGGTGAAAACTCCTTTAAGTTGTTTGATCGGATCTAGGTTCTAGTCAAGTGGGCCGAATAAAATCCATCCGCCCCGTGTGAAACCAGCCACTTACCCCGAAACCCAGACCGCCAATCCGAATGCTCTTGCAAAAACCTGTCCACAATCGCGTCGTTTTCGACATCCAGCATTGAACATGTGGCATAAGCAATCGTACCTGCGTCTGCGGTCAATGGCGCGACGCTCTTCAAAATCATTGCCTGAATGCGGGTAAGTTCAAGCAAGCGCTCAGGCGTCAGCGCCCATTTCCCCGCGGGCGAACGGCGCCAAGATCCGCTTCCAGAACAGGGCGCATCCACCAGAACGATGTCAAAGGGTGCCTGTCCTGATACCTGATCCGACGTCAGCAGTGAAATTTCTGCGCGCGCCCGCTTTGCACGTGCAGGTAAATCTGCCATGCGACCTGGATTGATATCGTGCGCAAATACCTGAACGCCTTCGGCCCTTGCCGCCAAGGCCAAGGCTTTGCCACCACCACCGGCGCAATGGTCCAGAACCCTCATTCCAGGTCGCAAATCCAACGCTGCAGTAACGGCCTGACTGGCGGCGTCCTGCAGCTCGACTAATCCCTCAATATATGGATTGCATTGTGAAATTTTTCGTGCACCAGCGGTGACTTCCAAAGCAGTGTCACACGCTGGATGAGGTTGCGCCACTATGCCTTCATCCGAGAGGCGTTGGATGATTTCAACCAGATCAGCCCGCGACCGGTTTACCCTCAAATGCACCGGGGCCCGCCCCTGCAATGCAGTTGCGGCTGCGTTGGCCTCATCTTTCAACGACGCCTTGAATTCGGGCCACAACCATTCAGGGATGTCGAGGGCTTCGGCCTCGGTCTGGAAACCTCGGTCTTTCTCGGCATCTGTTACCGAAGTTGGCGCATATCGCGCGCCCGAGAAGTACTGAGCAAGATCCTGACCCGAAGATCGCATCGCGCCGATCATCATGCCCCGCCCTGTTTCAGCCCCACCACGCGCGGCAAAGGATCGTTTGCAGCGTAACGCATCAAATACGTGATCGCGGATTGCCGCACGATCTTTCGAGCCCGCAAACCGACTGCGCCGCGCCCAACCTGTCAACGCTTTCTCAACTGGCGCTCCGGCCAAAATTTCATCGAGGATGTCGATCGAGGCCTGAACTCGGGCTGCGGGCGTCATAGCTGGGTCCGTTTGACTTTGTCATTAATTTCGATGCCCAGATACGAGCACCATAGCGATTACATGATCCGATAGTTCGGGCTTTCGCGCGTAATCTGCACATCATGCACATGGCTTTCCTTCAGGCCTGCACCGGTGATTTTTACGAAGTTGCAGTTGCGACGCATTTCATCCACCGTTGCGCATCCGGTATAGCCCATCGCTGCGCGCAAGCCGCCCACCAGTTGATGCACAACCGCACTGGCGGACCCTTTGTAGGGTACCTGACCCTCGATCCCCTCGGGTACCAACTTGTCGTTGGCAGCATCCTTCTGAAAATACCGATCCGCCGAGCCGCGCGCCATCGCGCCCAAGCTACCCATGCCGCGATAGGATTTGAACGAACGGCCCTGATACAAGATGACCTCACCCGGACTTTCGTCTGTGCCAGCGATCATCGAACCAACCATGGCACAAGATGCCCCCGCCGCGATCGCCTTGGCGAAATCACCCGAGAATTTGATGCCACCATCAGCAATGACTGGCACGTCACCCGCTGCTGCCGCACAATCCATGATCGCAGTTAGTTGGGGCACCCCAACACCAGCGACCATCCGCGTTGTACAGATCGAGCCGGGCCCGATGCCCACCTTGATTGCATCAGCGCCTGCATCAATCAGTGCTTTGGTGGCCTCGGCGGTGGCAACATTACCAGCAATGATCTGAACCTCGTTCGACAGCGTCTTGGCGCGCTTCACCGCGTCCAGAACCCCCTGCGAATGACCATGCGCGGTATCTACAACGATGATATCAACCCCGGAATCGACCAGTTGCTCAGACCGTTCAAAACCCGCGTCCCCGACAGAGGTCGCTGCAGCTACGCGCAGACGGCCCAACCGGTCCTTGCAAGCTGTAGGATTCAGCACAGCCTGTTCGGTGTCTTTCAGCGTCAGCAATCCGGTCAGCTTGCCCTCGCCATCGACGACCAGCAGCTTTTCGATCCGACGGGCACGCATCAGGCTTTTTGCCTCTTCCAGATCGGCGGGCTCTTGTAGCATCGCCAGGTTGTCCGAAGTCATCATCGCTTTGATTGGCGTATCGTCTGAGGTCGCAAAGCGCATGTCGCGGTTGGTCACGATCCCCACGACCCGGCCACTTTCGTCAACTACAGGAAAGCCAGTGAAATTATAGCGTTCGACCAGCGCCTGTGCATCAGCCAGCGTCTGATCCGCGCGCAATGTCACAGGGTTGTAAACGATACCGGATTCGAACCGCTTTACCCGACGGATTTCGCGAGCCTGCTCCTCGATCGACAGGTTCTTGTGCACCACGCCGATCCCTCCGGCCTGCGCCATCGCGATGGCCATGCGCGCCTCGGTCACCGTGTCCATCGCCGAACTGAGCAGCGGGATGTTCATGGTGATCTCGCGCGTCACGCGCGTGGTTGTATCCGCCGTCGCCGGAAGCACAGAAGATGCGCCCGGAACAAGAAGTACGTCGTCAAAGGTGAGCGCCTCACGAATCTGCATCTGAAAACCCCATGCAAAAGCCCGTTTGACGGTGACCCTATTACATGGATTTCACCCGAGGGAAAGCCCCGAACCCAAGTTGTTTACCCCTGCGGGCTTCTGCCACGCCCGAAAACGACGCAAGCAATGCAAAACGTGCCGCTGAATGCCCTTTCCCTTTGCGTTCAAACTCATATGTTCGCCGGCATACGCGCGAATACAAAGGCAGGCCATTCATGACCACCGATCCTCTTGTCGTTTTCACTCCGTCCGGCAAACGTGGGCACTTTCCCGTTGGCACGCCAATCCTGACTGCTGCGCGCCAATTGGGCGTCGATCTGGATTCGGTCTGCGGCGGGCGTGGCATCTGTTCGAAATGTCAGATCACCCCCAGCTATGGCGAGTTCCCCAAGCACGGTGTGACGGTTTCCGAGGATGCCCTGAGCGAATGGAACGCCGTCGAGCAGCGCTATGATGACAAGCGCGGCCTGAAACCGGGTCGGCGTCTGGGCTGTCAGGCATCAGTTCAGGGCGATGTAGTGATTGATGTTCCGCCCGAAAGCCAGGTGCACCGTCAAGTCGTCCGCAAGGCCGCAGCGGCCCGGGCGATTACAATGGACCCAGCCACGCGCCTCTATTTCGTAGTGGTGGAAGAGCCAGACATGCATTCGCCCACCGGAGATCTGGAACGGTTGGAGCGCGCCTTGCGCGAGCAGTGGAAGATCGATGCGATCACCGCCGACCTGTCCCTGATGTCCAAGCTGCAGCCAGTGCTGCGCAAAGGGAAATGGGAGGTCACAGTCGCCGTCCACAAAGGCCACAAGGATGAAGTGGCGCGCATCGTCGAAATCTGGCCCGGTCTGCACGAACACGGACTCTATGGTTTGGCCATCGACCTTGGCTCGACAACCATTGCGGCGCATTTGACCGATCTGGAGACGGGCGAGGTCAAGGCCTCATCGGGTCTGATGAATCCGCAAATCCGGTTCGGTGAAGACCTGATGAGTCGCGTCTCATATGCCATGATGAATCCCGGCGGCGACAAAGAAATGACCAAAGCCGTGCGCGAGGCGATTAATGATTTGACCACCTCAATCGCAGATGAGGCCGAGATCGACGCAGCGCTGATTGTTGAAACCGTATTTGTCTGTAACCCGGTGATGCACCATCTACTGCTCGGGCTTGATCCGGTTGAACTCGGCCAGGCCCCGTTTGCGTTGGCAACTTCGGAAAGCATATCCCTACCCGCGCGAGAAATGGACCTGACCAATATGAACCCGCGTGCGCAGGTCTATATCTTGCCGTGCATCGCAGGCCACGTGGGCGCAGACTGTGCTGCCGTTGCCCTTTCTGAAGAACCCGGCAAATCCGAAGACCTCGTGCTGATCGTGGATGTGGGCACCAATGCGGAAATCCTGCTGGGCAACACCCACCGCGTTTTAGCCTGTTCCTCGCCCACCGGACCCGCATTCGAGGGTGCTCAGATCAGCTCGGGCCAGCGCGCGGCCCCCGGCGCGATTGAGCGTATTGAAATCGATCCCGTCACCAAAGAACCGCGTTTCCGCGTGATCGGGTCCGAGAATTGGTCGGATGAAGATGGCTTTGATCAGGACATCGCAACAACTGGCATCACGGGCATCTGCGGCTCGGGTATTATCGAGGCTGTCGCTGAGATGCGTATCGCTGGCCTGCTGGACGAAAGTGGCCTGATCGGCTCGGCCGAACAGACGGGTACTCCCCGTTGCGTTCCCGAAGGCCGCACCAACTCCTATCTGATCCACGATGCCAGCGCTGAAGGCGGCCCGCGCATCACAGTAACTCAGGGCGATATCCGTGCCATCCAACTGGCCAAATCCGCGCTTTATGCCGGTGCGCGTCTGCTGATGGACGAGATGGAGGTCGACCGCGTGGACCGCGTGGTACTGGCCGGGGCGTTCGGCGCGCATATCTCGACCAAACACGCGATGGTTCTAGGCATGATTCCCGACGCGCCTCTGGACAAGGTTTCCAGCGCGGGCAATGCCGCGGGTACGGGCGCGCGAATTGCATTGTGCAACATCGGATCGCGGGCCGAGATCGAGCGCGTCGTGCGCGAGATCACTAAGGTCGAAACCGCGATCGAACCCAAGTTCCAAGACCATTTCGTCGCCGCCAACGCGATCCCGCACAAAACCGATCCGTTCCCTGAATTGGCGCAAGTCGTCACCCTGCCCGCTCCGTCCTTCAACACCGGCGGCGGAGACGATGAAAAGTCTGGTCGTCGCCGCCGCAGGAGGTCATAGTCCCTTCAAATCCTGGAGGGCGCGATGCTGACAATCAACGGTGATCAGGAAGAATTCTGGGGCAAGTCCGAAATGGGCACGCGCTGGCTGACCTTCGAGGATCAATTGGACCATCTGTTCGCGCCCGTACTGGATCTGGTCCTCGATCATGCCGCGCTGGCTGGTGGAATGCGCGTCATCGATATCGGCTGCGGCACCGGGGCAAGTTCACTCCGGGCCGCGCAGCAGGTTGGACCCAAGGGGCATGTTCTGGGCATTGATATTTCGGAACAATTTCTCGAACGAGCGCGGATGCGCGCAGACGAGGCCAAGCTCGACAATCTCGAGTTCACATATGCCGACGCTCAGATCGCTGAGCTTTCGTCAGGCGGTTTTGATGCAATGATCTCGCGGTTTGGAGTGATGTTCTTCACCGATCCCGTAGCAGCCTTCGCCAATATGGCTCGGGCCTTGAAACCAGGCGGTCAGATAACCTTTGCAGCCTGGGGTGGTCTGTCAGAGAACCCTTGGTTCAAAATCCCGCATGTCGCCGCCGTCAAACGGTTGGGACAACCACCCAAAGTGGACCGGAATGCACCCGGCCCTTTAGCATTCCATGACCGTGACAGGGTTTCAAACCTGATGGCGCAGGCCGGTCTGAACGATATCCGGGTCGAGGCAGTCCCCCTAGCGCTCACCGCCCCTGCATCCGTTGAAGACGCCGCTCTTTTGTGTACCCGGGTCGGCCCCGCCGCGCGAGTGATCGCCCATTTCGAAGGTACACAGGAGGATGTTGATGCCATCGTGCGTGACGTGGCCGAAGAGTTTGACGCATTCCAGACATCAAAAGGCGTACAGGTTCCAGCAGTCATCAACCTGCTGCAGGCGCGTGTATCGAGTTGATCGATAGAGTTGGAGCGGGTAGCGGGAATCGAACCCGCGCGTTCAGCTTGGGAAGCTGACAGGCTACCATTACATCATACCCGCCGCTAAGAATTGACTATCACTTGTCCTGACCGGGGTTCAAGCCAAACCAGTGCCGACAAAAACGAAAGAGCCGGGTCAAAGACCCGGCCCAATCTGTTGTTTTCCATAGTTTAAGCGCGACGACGACGTCCACCGCCCCGACGCCCACCTGCGCCACCGGCGGCACCGGCTTCCTCAGGCGCTTTGTTGGACCTGATCCATTCACCACCATGCGGGTCATTGTTTGTAAGAAGATTTGCGGCGCGGATGGCCTCCATCTCTTTACCAGCGCGCGGTTTGGTCGAACCTAGGCCGAACATCTGAACGAAGGTTTCGTCATCCATGCCTTCTGGCAGGATGATGCCAGCGGCGGCAACCTGTTCCTTCTTCTCGGCAATCTTCTTCTGCGTTACCGGCAGGGCAACCGGGTTCATGATCGCCGACGTCATGCCAGCGCCCATTGCCATCGGCAGGAAAGCATTGTTGATACCGTGACGGTTCGGCAGCCCGAACGAGATGTTGGACGCACCACAAGTGGTATTCACACCCAGCTCTTCGCGCAAACGACGGACCAGAGCGAACACCTGCTGGCCTGCAGTTGCCATCGCACCGATCGGCATGACCAGCGGGTCGACCACGATGTCATGTGCAGGGATACCATGATCCGCTGCGCGCTCAACGATGGTCTTGGCGACGGCAAAACGCACATCGGGGTCTTCCGAAATACCGGTGTCATCGTTCGAGATCGCCACAACCGGTACGTTGTATTTCTTTACCAGCGGCAGAACCAGTTCCAGACGCTCTTCTTCGCCCGTGACCGAGTTTAGCAGCGGACGGCCCTCTGCGGCTGCCAGACCGGCTTCTAGCGCACCCGGAACCGAGCTGTCGATGCACAGCGGTACGTCAACCAGACCCTGCACCAGTTCGACAATCTTGCGCATCAGCGGCGGCTCGGTCTCGTTTGGGTTGGGGTTCGAGTTGTAAACAACTCCCGCGTTGATATCCAAAACGGTCGCGCCCGCCATAACCTGCGCCAATGCGTCTTTCTCAACGGTTGAGAAATCGCCCGCTTCCAATTCGGCGGCCAGTTTCTTGCGGCCTGTCGGGTTGATCCGCTCTCCGATCACGCAGAACGGTTCATCAAAGCCCAGAACGGCTGTTTTTGTTTTTGATTCGACGACTGTACGGGTCATGTCCGTTCCTTAGGAGTTTGCTGGCTTTGCCGAAGCGCCGCCGTTGTTGATCGCCCAGTTGGCGTTGGTTTTGATGCCGCCAAGCGGGAAGAAGTGGACGTTGGTGATGTTGAAATCCGGGTCGGCCGCTTTGTGGTTGGCCAGTTCGGTGATTACGTCAGTCGGCTCGTAAGGCAGCAGCAGTTTGGACACATCCATTGCGCGCTTTTGCAGAACTTTCAGCGACGGGCCTACACCGCAAGCAATGGCGAATTTAATCAGAGTCTGCAGCTTGGCAGGGCCCGCGATACCGATATGGACTGGGATATCAATGCCAGCCTCTTTCAGGCTGTCCGCCCAGGCGATGATCGGCTTGGCATCAAACGCAAATTGAGTGGCCAGCGCCATTTCCGCATCTGTTGTTTCGCTGAATTTTTGCTTCCAACGCAGCGCATCATCGACATTCTTGGTCGAACCGTCTGGGTCGATGTCCTTGTTCCCCTCGGGATGACCGGCAACATGAAGACGCTTGAATCCAGCCTTGTCGAACAAGCCAGTTTCCAGCAATTGCATCGAGCTGTCGAAATCGCCGTGAGGGGTCGCGACACCACCGGCGAGCAGCAGCGCTTGTTCAACGCCCGCCTCGCCCTGGTACATCGAAATCCAGTTTTCCAGAGTCGCCGAATCCTTGATGATCCGCGCAGGGAAGTGCGGCATGACAGGGAAACCTTCAGCCGCAATGCGCTTGGCCGTTTTGACCATGTCTTCAATTGGCGTGCCCTCGATATGGGCGATGTAAACGCGTGTGCCTTCGGGCAGCAGCGCACGGAAGTCTTCGACTTTTTCAGCGGTGCGCGGCATTACCTCGATCGAATAGCCCTGCAGAAAGGCCTCGACGGTCGGGTTCACAGGGCCGTTTTCGACCGCATCACGTTTCTTGAAGTTCAGCAAAGCCATAGCGGCCTCCCATAAAGATCTGGGGCTCATGCCCAACCGTCATTGGCGATCAGGGACTTGATACGGTCCTGATCGTATTCCGTTTCCAGGCGCGCGGCCTCGGCCTCGGCAATCTCGGACGGGTCGCCCTCAACCGCGAAAGGTTCGGCTTTGCGCCACTCCGCCAGATAGGCATCACTATCCTTGGCGTTCACCTTCATTGCGGCCCGGTCGATGGCTTGTTCAAACCGCTCTTCCAATTGCCGCTTGGCGCCACGACGGCCTTTGCCGACGATGACCTGAGCGGGAATGTCGCGCCAGTATACGATGGTGACGTCAGGCATAACTGTGATTCCTCCTAACCCGATGGGCCGGTTCTAAACTTCAATATGGGCGCAGGTCGGTCGATTTTCGACACACGGCGTATTTGCAGCGACCTTTTTGCCCGGGATCTGATATCGCTGCTTTTAAAGACCCCTGCCTCGAAACCGAACATCAAAATCTTCATGACTTTAATGAGTGTCTTGCGTGATTGAAAAGCGCGACCTATGGTCGGGGTAACTCGAAAATCGGAGGGCGTTTCAGATGGCGCCCAAGCGTCCCAAAGGTGCGGGCGCGTTCCCGAAAGCGGTCGAAAGCCCCGCGCCGGCAAGACCCGATCCAGATGCGTTATATGCGGCGCTGGATTTGGGGACAAATAGCTGCCGCATGTTGATCGCCCAGCCCAAGGGCAGTGGCTTCCATGTGGTAGACAGCTTCTCCAAATCAGTGCAACTCGGCGCTGGTCTGGAACGCACCGGACGATTGTCGCGGGCGTCTATGGCGCGTACGGTGCAAGCCCTTCGGATTTGTCAGCAAAAGCTGAAACGGAACAAGGTCAAGCGCATGCGCTTGATCGCGACCGAGGCCTGTCGTCGTGCTAAGAACTCGCGCGACTTCATCCGTCAGGTCAAACGTGAAACTGGCTTGACGCTTGACATCATTCAGCCCGAGGAAGAAGCGCGCCTGGCCGTCATTTCCTGCGCGCCGCTGGTATCAACCAAAACCGAGCAATTGTTGGTCGTGGACATTGGCGGCGGTTCGACCGAGTTGGTCTGGATCGACATATCCTCGGTTCCGCGCCGCGACCGACCTGCCTCGATCATGCGGCTGCATAACGGATTCCATACCGCCGATAGCCCGTTTCCTGCGGCCAAAGTCGTGGATTGGATCAGTGTACCGTTGGGAGTGGCCACTTTGCGGGACCAGTTCAACGACGTCGAAGACGATGCAGCGCGATTTGCGCTGATGAGCTGGTTCTTTGAAGAAAACCTTGCTGATTTTGCACCTTACAAAGATGAACAGGCTCGTGAGGGGTTCCAGATCGTGGGCACAAGCGGAACCGTCACCACGGTGGCTGCTTCGCATCTGGGTCTAAAACGCTATGACCGAACCAAGGTGGACGGATTGCGAATGACCAGCGATCAGATTGACAAGGTCATACGAGGCTATCTAGAACTCGGCCCTCGTGGGCGCCGCCGTGATCCCCGGATCGGAGAAGATCGGCAGGCCCTGATCATGTCCGGCTCGGCCATTTTGCAGGCATTGTTGCGCTGCTGGCCCACTGATCGCCTTTCTGTGGCGGATCGGGGGCTACGCGAAGGTTTGCTCTATGCGCAGATGAGCGCGGACGGTGTATTGGAAGACGGACCGTTCTGATGGCGAAGACACCAACCGGCAAAGGCAACTCGGGTCGCGGGCAACGTGACCTGAAGGTTAAAGTTAAGACAGCGCGCGGGCGTAAGCTCAGCTCGACCCGCTGGCTTGAGCGGCAATTGAACGACCCTTATGTCAAGCGGGCGCAGGTCGAAGGGTATCGCGGACGCGCAGCGTTCAAGATACTGGAGCTAGACGATAAATTCCGGTTCCTTGTGCCCGGCGCGCGCGTGGTTGATCTGGGTTGTGCGCCCGGTGGTTGGCTGCAAGTTGCAGTGCAACGTGTTAACGCATTAGGCGAGAAGAGCGGTAAGCGTATTGGCACGGTTCTAGGTGTCGATCTTCAAGAGGTCGAACCCGTTGCGGGGGCCACCGTGCATGTGCTTGATTTCATGGAGGATGATGCCGACCAGAAGGTCAAAGACTGGCTGGGCGGTAAAGCGGATGTGGTCATGTCCGACATGGCGGCTGCCTCCTCAGGCCACAAGCAGACCGATCACCTTAGGATTATGGCCTTGTGCGAAACGGCAGCCTATTTTGCGTTTGATGTGCTGGAAGAGGGTGGCACCTTCGTCGCAAAGGTTCTTGCAGGCGGGGCCGAGGGAGACCTTCAGAAGCTGCTCAAGCAGAAATTCAACAAGGTGGCCAATGTAAAGCCACCCGCGTCACGCTCGGACAGCTCGGAGAAATTCGTTGTCGCCACCGGTTTCCGTGGCTAAGCGACTGAAAGGTTAAATCTTTTAACCACTATTATTCTCGGATGGCGATTAAGTCCTATAGCACGACACGTTGCGGTTTACCGTGATTGCCTGCATTTCGCGCTGCGCTACACGGTCATAGATTGGCCGCATTGTCGTTTTATCCGCCGATCACATGAGAAAAACTGTCCTAGCACTTATTATTGCCCTGATTGCGTTGGCCGCCTGGCAGTACAAGCTGCAGAAAACTGCAAACCAACAACTACTGATAGCCGAGCAGCGGGTTAAAGATGTCGTTTCTGCGGGAACGAACGATCTTGATTTCAAAGATCTTACTGAACTTCGAAAGCTGCCGGCCAACATCCCGGATATTCCGAATCTCAAATCTCTGAATGCACGGGGAACCAATTTAAGTGATCTGACCGGGCTGGAAGGGAACGCAACACTCGAGCGGCTTGACGTGAACATGACGCGGGTCTCCGATCTTAGTCCACTTAACGGTTTGCCGAACCTGAAACTGGTTTATCTCCATGATACCTGGGTTTCTGATGTTTCTACTCTCGCGACACTGCCATCGCTTGAACGTCTTGATATCGGCAATACCCAAATTGAAACGCTGGTGCCTGTTTTACAAATCGAGAAACTGAATTGGCTGAATCTTCACAACAGTCATGCGCTTGACGGGTCTGGTGAACAATTTGCGATCTTGCAGGAACGTCCATTTCTTCAGTTGTCAGGCGGTTCTGGCTTCCGACAAAATTATCAACCGGGCTGGCAGTACAACATGATGCAGCACCTATCGCGTTTGCGAGAAAAGCTTGGGCTTTAGGGTTCGTACGGTCGCCGTCCTAGTCCAGATCGATCTTACCCTGAGCAATACGCTGTTTCTTGAGTGACGCCGTCGCAATCCCCTGAAACAAGATTGCCTCTCCATGATTTATATCGACAGGCTCGCGCGCGCGAAGTTCTTCGATGCGCTGATCCAACGTTGTTTTCCGATCAGCAGAAATCGGCTTTATGTTAGTAGCTGTGCGATCCGGCATACATCACCTGTTGACAGTCCAAGTGCTGACATCGGTGTCTAGCCAACAAATGGGCCCGTAACGTGGCGTAAATCTGCCGGATTGGTGCCTGCTACCGCCCCATATCGCGCGCCAACTGCATTAGGTTCGGATCATCTGGAAGGACGGATAAAGCCTCGTCCAATGTCGCAATCGCTGCCTGTGGACCACGATTTATGTGGGCCAGCTGAACCAGCATCGGCCAGGCCTCAGACCGCTGTGGATCTAGTGTAACAACCTCTCGGAATGCCTTTTCCGCGGCTTGGGCATTTCTCAGCGCCAGTGCCCAGCCTCCCAAAACTAAGTGGGTTTCAGGAAAATCCAGACGATGCGATATACTGCGCTGCCAGTCGGCCATACCCTGCTGAGCCGCCGCCCGTTGATCCTGCGACATGGCTTGTGCGGGAATGGCAAGAAACTCCTTGGCTGCCGAAATTCGGACATTGCGCAAGGGGTCGGACAATAGCGGCTCAAGCCGTGCAACACGTTCCGGCATTGGCGCTTGGCGTTGCAAAACCGGCCCGTTGGCGCGAACCAGCGGATCCGGATCGGATAAGAGCGGCGCCACCCGCTGCGCAAGTACAGGCGTCGCAAAGGGTTGCAGCAGATAGAGTGCAGTCGCGCGGACAATTCCTGCCTGCTCTTTGTCCAAAGCGATCGCGATTAACGCTTCGGGATCGTCCAATTGACCAATGCCCGCCGCAGCAAACGCTGTACCATAATGAACGGTTCGATGGGCAGAGTTTGGGAACCAGTCAGAAATCTGTTGCGCAGCCCAGGGCTGCCCCTCTTCCGCATGACAATCGGTACAAGCGTCAATTCCAAGCCCCAAATCCGGTCGGGGGATTCGGAAACTGTGATCGTGCCTGCCGTCCACGCCCATATAGACTCGCTCGATCATGTGGCAGTCCTTGCATTGGGAGCCATCAGAGTTTTCTGAATGGTGATGGTGTTCGGGCGTGTCATAACTGGCCAATCGAAGGGTTGGGAATTCCGAATTTCCAGCGGGCGAATGACACTGCGTGCACAAGCCATTCCCTTCGGCTTTTACCTCGGCCCGGTGAGGATCATGGCAATCCATGCACCCTACCCCCTCAGCATACATGCGCGACTGAAGGAACGAGCCATATACGTAGACCTCGTCCAAAATCTGCCCATCCGGGTGGTAAGCGCCCGGTCGCAGGACAGCCAAATTATATGCGTCATGAAAAGGCGTACCGGGGACCGGATTACCATCCTCCAGCGCCTCGCGCCGAGAATGGCACCCGGCGCATTGCTGGATGTCTGCCTCGGTTTGCCCCTTGCCCAAATTGATTGGAAACCCAAACGCGCCCAACCCGTCGTCAAGCGCTTTCCCAGTCGTCCACTCAAGATGCGCTGATCCCGGCCCGTGACAAGCCTCACAACCGACGCCGATTTCAACTTGTGTCGACGCATAGCGCCTTGTCTCGGCATCGTAATTCTTCACGTAACCGGTCGCATGGCACTCGGCACAGCGCGCGTTCCAGTTCTTGTACGGCCCTGTCCAATGCAGCCCGTCATTGGGTGGTAAATCTTGTTCTGGATAGAGGTGATACCAGCGGCTTTCTTCCGTGTCCCAGACGACATCGAAACTCTGCAATCTGCCTGGTTCAGTTTCAAAGAGGTATTGCTGCAACGGCGCAATGCCGACCACCGAATGCACCGGATAGTCGGTGATAACGCCATCTTTTTCGGTGACTTGCGCTGAAAGAACGCCGTTTTCATCCACGAAAGAAACGCTCATCCCATCATGGGAAAAGCTGGTCCCATCGAAATCAGCCAGAACTCGGCCATCTTCTACCTCGGTCCAAGCGAGATCGTGATGTGACCCTTTCCAGGCTTCAGTTTCGTCTTGATGGCAATCTGCGCACAGCTCGGATCCGACATATTCCTGTGCCCAGCTGGGCGGCGTGGTTGCCCACAAGATCGCAATCAGAATGAGCTTGCGGAAGTACATCAAGTGGTTTCCGCATTTTTTAAGTCTATCAAGGCCCCGTTATACTCGGCACCCAGGATCAGCATGGCGGAACACAGGTACAGGAAAATCAGCGCTGCCATTGCCCCTGCGAGGCCCGCATAGGTCGCGCTATAGGTGGCAAACTGGGCGATATAGATCGAAAACCCCCATCCACCTGCAGCCCATAATGCCAAGGTCAGGATGACCCCCGGAAGTATTTGCGAAAGCCTGTGACGCCGTGTGGGTAAGATCAGATGAGCCAGAATAACTGTTCCTGCCGGTACTGCAACGGTGAACGTCCATCGCAGGCGGTCAACGGACAGCCAGTTATCAACATCAACAGCCGTCTTTTCCGAGACCAGACGCGTGTAGACAGGCAAAACCACCTCAACCGCTGCGATGGCCAAAATTGCGGCCCCACCGATAATAACAAGCGCAAAACACAACAGCCGGGTTTTCCAGAACGGCCAGATATCTTTGTCATGATAGGCTTGCGTCATGGCGCGACGTACGGCAGCAACACCATTGGATGCGAAGTAGATCGCTAACAAACCGCCCAATGTGATCACGCCCGACCCTGCCCCTGCCAGCACAGCCCGCAACTCAGAAACAATCGGATCGGCGACGTCTTTGGGCCAGGCACCAAAAATCAGCTCTATCAACTCGTCCGTCACATATCCCTGTGACAAAGCCCCCGCCAACGCCACTGTGAATAGCACAAACGGAAACAGCGCCATCATCAATGACATCGCCACATGGCTGCTCATGACAAAACCGTCTTTGTCGTTGAACCGACGAACAGCAAGCCAGAGCGCGCGCAGAAACTGATTGGATGAGAGAATCGATACACGTGACATCGCAACAGCCTAACGCGCCTTTTGCGCTGGCAGAACCGCCAATTCACCATTTGCCAGGAATTCCAGCGCTTAACCTTCTGTATGGATTGCATAAACTGGTAAGCCTGTGCAGGATCGTGCAAGATGTCCCAAATCACGCACCAGCGGCAAGCAGACCCAGGCCAACTCATGACCTCTGATCCCGAAAATAGCCCATCAAGAGCGCGCCTGCAGCTGGGCGTTTTGAGGGATGTTGTGATCGTGGCTACTCTTGTGGTGCTTGGCCTTTATGCAGGGGCGAATTTTCTGGTGCCGTTGACCATGGCACTGCTGATCAATGTACTGATCCTGGCCCTCAGTGACCGGGTCATCGCGGTGACACGTGTACCAATCTGGATCGCGAACTTAGCCGGAGTTACTGTCGTTTTGGCAGGCTTGTTTATGATCATGTATATTCTCGGCAGTCAGGCCACGCAATTTGCGCGTTCGATCAACACCTATGAAAGCCAGTTTGATGGTGCGGTGCACAGAATTACCGGATTGGTCGGAAATGACGTCACCAGTTTCATTCGGGACAATCTGGTCAGCATCGACATGTCCTATGTTGCACGGCTTTTGCTGGGCAGTGCCACATCTCTGCTGAACCAGTTTTTCCTCATCAGCCTGTATGTCGCATTTCTGATGGCTGAGCGCCTGGCATTTCGCAAGAAAATCCAACTTGCAGCAGGCAACCCGCAGCTCGGCGCTGATCTGGCTTCGGTTTTGGATGCTATCTCGTACAGTCTGCAGCGCTATGTCGGGGTGAAGACTTTGATCAGCCTGATCACGGCCCTCATAAGCTATTCCATATTCAAAGCACTGGGACTGGAATATGCCGAGACATGGGCTGTTCTAACATTTGCGCTGAATTTCATCCCGTCTATCGGCTCGATCATTGCAGTGATCTTTCCGTCCATGATCGCATTGGTGCAATTTGAAACCATTGGACCATTCCTTATCATCGTCTTGGGTTGTGGCACGCTGCAATTTGTGATCGGCAATTTCCTGGACCCAGCCATGCTTGGCCGGTCTCTGAATATGTCGACCTTTCTTGTCATATTGGCACTAACATTCTGGACCACAGTCTGGGGTCTGATCGGAGCGTTTCTAAGCGTGCCCTTAACGGTGTGTATCCTGATTATTTTCAGTCATATTCCAGCACTCAGGCCCGTTGCCGTTCTGATGTCGCTGGATGGTCAATTGGGCGATGACAACCATGCGAGTGTTGAAGACAAACAATAAACCTCGACCCATCTTCATAGGCTCGGAAATCTATCGCACCTCGAGCTATGGCGCAAAACACCCGCTTGCAATCCCGCGCGTTTCCACTGTGATTGACCTCTGCAGATCGATGGGTTGGCTGAACTCGCAGAACTATCGGACCAGCCCGTGTGCCAAACCTAAGGCACTGCAGCGATTTCATTCACCTGCTTACATTTCAGCATTACTAAACGCCGAAAAAACACAGTCGGTCTCCGACGAGGTAAAACGCAGGTTTGGTCTGGGCACATTGTCCAATCCGGTATTTGGAGAAATGTATCGACGGCCAGCCACTGCCGCCGGAGGATCGATTCTGGGAGCCGAGTTAATTTGGAACGGTGGTATTGTGTTCAACCCAGCAGGAGGTACGCATCATGGATTAGAAAGTCGCGCCAACGGCTTCTGTTACCTAAACGATCCAGTTCTCGCGATCTTCAGACTGCTCGATCTTGGGCTTGAACGAATTGTCTACATAGACATCGACGCCCATCATTGCGATGGCGTCGAGGCTGCGTTCCACGGTTCGTCAATGGTGCGCATAATTTCGATTCATGAGGCGCGCAGATGGCCCTTTACCGGACTACTAGAAGATGACGCAGGTGGCGCCGCATGGAATTTACCTGTTGGTCGAAGTCTAAACGACGATGAATTCCAAGCCATTCTGGAGGGGATGATCCTCCCTGTAACTAAGGCTTTCCACCCGCAAGCCATTATCCTGCAATGCGGCGCCGACGCCGTCACCGAAGACCCATTGTCGCGCCTCGCATTGTCAAACAATGCGCACTGGTGTGCCGTTTCCAGCCTCCAAAAATTAACACCTCGGTTTTTGATCTTGGGTGGCGGGGGTTATAATCCTTGGTCTGTCGGCCGTCTGTGGAGCGGTGTTTGGGCAACCCTGAACGGATATGAAATCCCTTCTCATCTGACAGAAGAACAGCAATCTATCCTAAACGCCCTGAGTTGGAACCGAAAGATCGGTCGCGACCGACCAACCCACTGGACAACCACACTACGTGATCCCAGTAATCCCGGGCCCATACGGGAAGAGTTAAAGAGTGATATTCAAAAACTCAGAACTCGGAATTCATTGTAGTCTGAGCAACTTCGCCCTGCTAACGTTCTATCATTACTTCAAGATCCCGACTCTCGGCCATCGCAGACAATAGAACGCGAGACCGGTATTTCGGGCTATTACGGGACAATTGTTATGAGCGCACTCAACCAGATTATGGATCTCAGATCCCGTATGGGCCAATCAATCATTGGCCAGATCGAGGTGATTGATCGCCTGCTGATCGGTCTCTTGGCCAATGGTAACCTTTTGATCGAGGGCCTGCCTGGTCTGGCCAAGACACGCGCGGTCAAGGCAATGGCGAAGAATATGGATGCAAGCTTTAGCCGCATTCAGTTTACGCCGGACCTACTGCCTTCGGATGTGACTGGGACCGAGATATTCCAGCAGATCGATGCGGGGGGTGAGTTCAAGTTCGAACCGGGACCGATTTTTGCGAACATCGTACTAGCGGATGAAATCAACCGTGCGCCCGCCAAGGTGCAGGCGGCGTTGCTGGAAGCGATGGAGGAACGGCAGGTCACTGTTTCAGGAACCACGCATAAAATGGATCCACTGTTTATCGTCATGGCCACCCAGAACCCCATCGAACAGGAAGGTACCTACCCACTGCCCGAAGCACAGATGGATCGATTTCTGATGCATGTTCAAATCACTTACCCCCCCGTCGAAGACGAGGTTGAAGTTATTCGCCTGGTCCGGGGCGAAGATATCGCAGCCAACAAAGGTGGGGCGCGTGAAACTCCAGCTGCAATACCACAGGAAGCCATCTTTGCGGCAAGGTCAGAGATTGGTCAAATCCATGTGTCTGACGCGATGGATCGTTATATGGCCGACCTCGTGCAGGCGACGCGCACGCCCGAAGCTTTGAGCCCCGAACTCGCTAGTTGGATTGAGATCGGTGCCAGTCCACGCGCCTCACTGGCGTTGGACAAATGCGGGCGCGCCCATGCCTGGATGAACGAACGCGATTATGTTGATCCTGCAGACATCCGCGCCATTGCGCATGACGTATTTCGTCATCGCGTTACACTCAGTTTCGAAGCACAAGGATCGGGCAAATCCGCAGATGACGTAATCGCAGAACTCCTTCGCCTGGTGGCGCTTCCCTAATTGCTAAGGAAAACGGCTGCATGAACCAGACTGCGCCATATCCGAACGACCCACGCGTCCGTGTTGACGCGGACCATCTATTGCAATTGGGCCCCAGATCGCAGGCACTCAGCCTGTTACCGCGTCAACCCGCGCGTTCGATCCTGAATGGTCGTCACGCCTCGCGTCTGCGTGGTCGCGGCCTGAATTTTGAAGAATTGCGGGGCTATTTGCCGGGCGACGATATCCGAACCATCGACTGGAAGGTCACTGCACGCACCGGAAAGCCCCATGTTAGGGTCTACACCGAAGAACGTGATCGCCCTGCCCTGCTGTTGGTCGATCAGCGCATATCGATGTTCTTCGGAACAGAAGTCTATATGAAATCTGTCATCGCTGCCGAAGCCGCAGCAATTTCTGCGCATCGAATTCTTGGTCAAGGCGATCGTGTTGGAGGTCTCGTATTCAGCGATACAGACGTTGCCGAGCACAGACCACAGCGCCGCGCGGCAGCCCTTACGCGGTTCTTGTCCTCCATCGGAACAGCAAATTCCTGCTTGCATGCGGGCTTGACCCCACAGCCAACCGTGTTTCTGAATGACATGCTTTTTGAGGCAACCCGCATCACCCAAACCAGTGGACTAATTTGCCTGTTCTCAGACTGCGACGGGCTCAATGAAAGATCGGAGAATTTGTTGCGTCAACTGGCGTTCTCAAACGATTTAATCGTTTTCAATGTCGCGGATCCAACTGCAACGGCCCTCGCGCCGAACCTGAAGATGACGGTCTCTGATGGTAGCGAGCAGATTGAAATCGACGGTTCCGACCCTGAGTTATCAGACAAAATTCGAAAATCCATGGAGGATCGGTTAGCACAACTGCACACTTGGTCCCGACGATATGGTTTTCCGGTAGTTCCTTTGACAACCTCGGAACCGGCTTTGGATCAGCTATTGCGCTTATTCGGGCACCGCGGAGGTCGGCGATGAGCATCGATACCACAGGAAAGTCGCTGGTTGATCTGTTGGAAATGCTCGAACCAGCGCCAGAACCTGAAGCTATTTCAATGATTCCCCAGACCTGGGGATGGGTCGTGGTCGCTGTCATCCTGCTGGCAATTTGTTCGGTCGCTACAGTCCTGATACTGCGGCACAGGCGTGCGAACGCCTATAGGCGGTACGCGCTGGCAGAACTCGCAGCGCCTGGCATCTCTGTGGCCAAGGTTGCCGAGATCCTTCGGCGTACTGCGTTGGCCGCATATCCTCGCGAGCAGGTCGCAGGGATTCATGGCGAAGAATGGCTGAGCTTTCTATCCCAAACAATTGATAGCAAATCATTAAATTCGGAAGTTTGCCGAGCGTTAGTTGAAGCTCCGTATAAAGCCATACCGCCAAACCCTGCCGTCACGCAGCTTGCGCGCCATTGGGTTAAAGCCCACAAACCATATCGGAGAAAGTGATGTTTTCCTTCGCTGCTCCGTGGGTTTTTCTGCTACTTCCGCTTCCGGCGCTGGTCTATTTTTTTGCTCCACCCCATCGCGAAAAAAACACTTCAATTCGTATTCCCTTCTTTCGCCGCGTTGCGCAGGCCGCAGGCGTCGAGCCGAAATCCGGCTCAGTCATCCCAGTTCGATCCCGCCTTCAAACCGCAAGCGTCGTGTTAATCTGGATTTTGTTGGTTCTGTCGCTGGCTCGACCAGAACAGTTGGGTGATCCCATAGTGATTGAAAAATCTGCGCGGGACGTCGTCCTTGCCTTGGATATCTCGGGCTCGATGGATCAGCGCGATTTCAAATCCGAGACTGGCGGCCCGGTGCAGAGGCTGGAAGCAGTTAAAGATGTCCTAAAACAATTCATCGCCGAACGCGATGGTGACAGGATGGCCCTCATCATTTTTGGAACACGCGCGTTCATTCAAGCGCCGTTTACAGAAGATCTTAATAGTTTGAATGGCTTCCTGGATCAAACTCAAGTTGGCATGGCTGGGCCGAACACTGCCCTGGGTGACGCAATCGGGCTTGGGATCAGAACATTCGAGTCCAGCGAAGTGGATCAACGCCTGATGATCGTACTAAGCGATGGGGCCGATACGTCCAGCCGTATGACGCCTGTAAACGCGTCGGCGATTGCCGCAAAAAAGAATGTGGTCATCTATACGATTGGTGTTGGAGACCCTAATGCTACGGGCGAAGATCGCGTGGACCTGCAAGCGTTAAAGGACATCGCGGATCGAACCGGTGGAGAATATTTCTTTGCAGATGATGGGTCAGCCCTCGCACAGACCTACGAGCGAATAGATCAGTTAAACCCCAGAATAGTAGAAGTTCAAAGCTATCGCCCGACAAACAGCCTTGCCCATATTCCATTGGCGAGTGCGCTGATCGTTATTCTTATCAGCACAATCTGGTTCCATTTTGCCCAGCGGCGCAAGGAGGTTGCTCAATAATGGAACTTCCTGATTTCCATTTTATTCGAGGTTATTACCTTCTGTTTCTAATCCCAATTGTGGCGCTATGGTGGTTGATCAGACCCAAGCCTGCGGCCGAAACCAAGCTACCCTCAGGGATCGTTCCGCATCTGGCGACCGCATTGCAGCTTGGCAAGACTGAAACCCGTCGCATTCAACCAATTGATATTGCGATGGTCATCGCCACACTTGTTGCCCTCGCGGCCTCCGGTCCAACCTGGTCGCGTGCACCCAACCCGCTGATTGCAGATACCGCCCCGTTAGTGATCGCTCTAAAGGTCACCGACAGCATGGAGAACACGGATATTGCTCCTTCACGGTTGGACCGAGCACGGTTCAAGATCGCTGATCTGATTGATGAGCGCGCTGGAGCCCACACTGCCCTGATCGCTTATTCCGGAACGCCGCACCGAGTTGCTCCCCTAACCGAAGACGCCAACATTCTTCGCCCTCTGCTTGAAGGCTTAACGCCGGCTGTGATGCCAACCCCAGGCGACGCAGCGGCCGATGCTCTCGATTTAGCGCAATCCATACTGGATGAAAGTGAGAGCCCAGGGGCAGTGCTTTTTGTTTTGGATGACTTAGACCCGTCTCAGGTATCTGGGTTAAACACTTCGACTAACGACATTTTCTTTCTCACTATGCTGCCCAATGGTGAGCGAATTGTACAGCTAGGCAACATCCAAGGCGCATCCGTGGTAGCGTTTTCGGATGACGATCGGGACATCAGTCGTCTGCAGCGTCAAATCCAAACTGCCTACACTGCAGCTCTGGATGATGATGAACGTCTTGATTGGCAGGACAATGGCTGGATCTTGGCATGGCCTGCTGCGTTACTATCACTTCTTTGGTTCAGAAAAGGCTGGGTGATCCGCTGGGCACTACTGGCTTTGATGATGATACCACCATCAGGAGCTCGAGCCGAAGGATGGAAAG
Source organism: Ruegeria sp. AA3 (assembly GCF_056542905.1). NCBI lineage: Bacteria > Pseudomonadati > Pseudomonadota > Alphaproteobacteria > Rhodobacterales > Roseobacteraceae > Ruegeria > Ruegeria sp. AA3. Next base: position 579,219 of record NZ_JBQGAQ010000001.1, read on the forward strand.
ATTGGTTCCTTACGGCCGATCAGCAAGGTCAGATTGCAATGAATCAAAAGCGCTTTTCTGAAGCGGCGGAATTGTTTGAGGGCTCGTATCACAAGGGATATGCCTATCTCAGGGACGGTCAATATTCAGAGGCGTCCTCCATATTTGCAGGGCTGGACACACCGGAAGCCGCGTTTGCTGAAGGTATGGCACGAATACGGAACCGTGAGTATCGCCCAGCCATATCCGCCTTCGAGACCGCCTTGGAACGGCGTCCTGAATGGCCCGAAGCGCAGCACAATCTCGAGGTGTCGAAAGCCATCCTTGATTACATTGAAACGACCCGCGAACAATCTGATACGGGTGAAGAGGCTGGCATTGGTGCGGATGACACGGTGTTCGACAATGATGCGGCCCGCGGTAACGAAACTACGGTTCAAGCTCCTAAAGAAGGGCCGCAAACCCTTTCGGCCGATCAATGGATCAGCTCAATAGATACTGACATGCAAGACTTTCTGCGCAATCGTTTTCTTCTTGAAAATCAGGAGCGAACAGAATGAGATACGTTACTTTCTTTATTCTTTTTCTTGCTCTTCCAGTATTTGCGCAGAATAACGATGCGACTGCCCCTCAGGTCTCGGTCGAAGCGCCTGATGAACCGGTCATTGTAGGGCAACCAGCGATCGTTCGAATCAAAGTTCTAGTGCCAACATTCATGCCACAACCTCCGGTGTTTCCCTCTTTAGAACAACAAAACCTCGTGGTTCGTCTTCCTGAACGTGCCTCTGGACCAATCAGCGAGACGGTGAACGGAGCGACCTGGTCCGGTGTGCAGCGCAGCTATCGCCTATACCCTCTGGCAACAGGTCCGGTTGCGTTTGACTCGCAAGAGGTGGTTGTAACTTATGCCGATCCTCAAACCAACGATCCAATTCAGGTTTCGTTGGCGCTTCCGCCTGTACAACTCAGCGCCGAGATTCCAGAAGGTGCCCGTGGTCTAGATCCGTTAATCATCGCAAACGGGTTTTCGCTCCAGCAGCAAATAGAAGGCACAACAGATATGCAGGCTGGTGACGCCATTACACGCGAATTAAGCGCGCAGATATCTGGCACGACGCCTCTTTTGATCCCAGTGCTCACACCTCACGAGCAAGACCCGTTGGTGCGCGCATATCCTAAGGAGCCGCGCATTACAGAAACCGAAGATCGAGGGGTGTTGTCCGGACAACGCATGGAGAAGACGGTATATATTGCGCAAGAGGGTGGCCAGACAAGGTTGCCAGCTGTGTCAATCGATTGGTTTAACTTGCAAACCAAACAAATTGAAACGGCCTCGGTCCCAGCGACCGAGCTAACGCTGGCACCACCAAAATGGCAGCCGCCGGATATTGAAACCCTTGCAAAGGCTGCATTCTGGATCGCGGTTGTTGTTTTGGCATTGTGGGCCGCAGTGCGATCTCTTCGCCCACGCTATCAGCGCTGGAAAGACAAGCGACACAGTAGATATCTTGCCTCCGAGGAATACGCCGCCGAAGCTTTGAGAGCAGCATTGAGAGCTCGGGATTTGTCTGCAGCTTATGAAGCTATAGAACTTTGGAAAGAGCGCAGCCTCCAACCAGAACGCGCCGCGCCCCTTGAGAGCAGCCTGACCCAGATAGGTGCTGAGCGGTATTCAAAGAAGAGCCAAACCGGCTTTGAGGATTGGAGTGCGGTCATGCGGAAACTGAATACCCTGAATCACTCTAGTCGTCCCAAACCGGGTGTGTTGCCGCCACTTAATCCCTAGGCTTCAACTTTGGCAGCTTGCGATAAGTTTGCGCCTGTCGATTAGACGTAGTCGACCATATCCCAGCTCAACTAGGCCTAAACCTGAAAGTCGATGCAAGTTACGATGCAACGTTGGTTGAGACACTGCGACCATCGCAGCCAGCTCATCCTGCGATACAATAATCCAGCCGTCTGATTTCGAGGCGCCCTCGTCCAAATGCAGCAGACGTAAGACAAGGCGCTTCTCCGACCCCGTAACTGCCAAGTTGGCCATGATCCGGAGGGCTGTTTTCATGTTTTCACGTGTTAACGCGTAGAAATCGCGGACATATTCCGGATTCTCTTGCACCATTCTTTCCACCCGTGAACTGGGAAAAAACAATGTACGCGTCTGTTGGGTGGTCATCACGCTGACCAGTCTTTGCGCTTCGGCGAAAAGAGCAAGATCTCCAATCCAGAAACCTGCACCTTCCCGATGCACAACAAATTCTTGCCCGTCATCGGCGGGTGCCGTGATCTGAACAGACCCATCAAGCACAGCGTGAATACCATTTGCCGGGTCACCATGGTGATAGAGTGTTTCGCCTGGTTCAAACGTTCGGACAACCGCACAAGTCATCAGATCATTCTGAAATTTCGGCCCGCGTGCCCCAAACCAGTCGGTTTGGGTCAGGATCTGCATATCATCATCATTATCAAACATTTGTATCTTTCAAAATGATCATATGATAAGTTTTAGACACGTTTCATCGCTTAAAGTAGTTCTGTTCGATTCCCGGTCCATTACATATTTTTTCTTCCGGTAATCAACAGTTTGCACGCGGCTATCGAGTTCAATTTAGCCGCTGCCTCTAAAACTAAATTTGCTGGGCCATTAAGGCTCGTTTAATCAGGAGCACCCTATGTCACCTCCACAAATGATTGCATATAGCTGGCGCAAATCGATGCGCAAGTTCGCAGTGGCAACCGTTGCTGTTGCGCTTGCACTGCCCGCCTGGGCGCAGGATCAAAAACCTAATATTCTTGTGATATGGGGCGATGACATTGGGCAATCGAATATCTCAGCCTACACCATGGGCCTCATGGGATATCAGACACCCAATATCGATCGCGTGGCCAATGAGGGCATGATCTTCACCGATTACTATGGTGAGCAATCCTGCACTGCTGGTCGATCATCCTATATCATGGGACAGTCCGTGTTCCGGACAGGCCTGTCGAAGGTCGGTCTTCCGGGGGCTGATCTTGGCATGCAGGTCGAAGACCCAACCATACCTGGTTTGTTGAAAGACCACGGTTATGTCACTGGTCAGTTTGGCAAAAACCATCTTGGAGACAAGGATGAGCACCTGCCAACAAACCACGGTTTTGATGAGTTTTTTGGCAATCTCTATCACTTGAATGCTGAAGAAGAACCAGAAAACGAGGACTATCCGGGTGACCGGGTATTGGCTGATGGCCGCACCTTCCGCGAGGCGTATGGGCCGCGCGGCGTTATCAAATCAAAGTCAGATGGTACCATTGAAGATACGGGCCCCTTGACCCGCAAACGCATGGAAACTGTTGATGACGAAACCGTGGCGGCAGCGATTGATTTCATCAAGCGGGCACATGAGCAAGGGCAACCCTTCTATGTCTGGTGGAATGGTACCCGCATGCATTTCCGTACCCACGTCAAAGACGAGATGCGCGCAAAAGCCAATGAGATCTCAGGTCGCGTTGCGGATGAATACACCGCGGGCATGATCGAACATGACATGCATGTGGGTCAGCTGCTGGATCTTCTGGACGAGCTTGGCATCGCCGACAATACCATAGTTCACTATTCCACAGACAACGGTCCGCACATGAACACATGGCCCGATGCGGCCGCAACGCCGTTCTGGGGTGAAAAGAACACCAACTGGGAAGGCGGATGGCGCGTTCCCTCGATGGTCCGCTGGCCCGGTCAAATCGAAGCAGGATCTGTCACCAACGAGATCGTGCACCACATGGACTGGTTGCCAACATACCTCGCGGTCGCCGGTGATCCCGAAATTAAGGACAAGTTGAAAGCAGGTTATAGCTCGTCTGGCATGGGGCGCGAATACAAGGTGCACCTGGATGGCTATAACATCCTGCCTCTGTTGACTGGTGAGACTGCCGAAAGTCCTCGCAAAGAGATTTTCTATTTCTCGGATGACGGAGACCTAACGGCACTGCGCTTCGAAGATTGGAAGCTCATCTTCCTCGAGCAAAAAGCTTGGGCGACCCTGCGGGCCTGGATCGAACCTTGGACCGAACTGCGCATCCCTCTGATCGTCAACCTGCGCCGGGACCCGTATGAACGGGCCTACCGGACTTCTAACACTTATTACGATTGGTTGTTGGATCGCGCCTATTTCCTTGTTCCGGCCCAGCAATATGTCGGTAGTTTCCTGAGCACATTCCAGGAGTTTCCACCTCGCCAGAAAGCGGCCAGCTTCAACTTGGATCAGGTTATGGAGAAGCTAACAACACCGACCAACAATTAGGCCTTGAATGTCACTCTTAGGGTCGCCCTCCACAGGGCGGCCTTTTCCCTTTTTGAAAATGTCGAGAGTCATATGCGATACGCCGCTCTAGCTGCCGTGCTCAGCTGCACCCCCCTCACACTGTTCGCAGACCCACTTCCGAGTTGGAACGATTCTGATTCAAAAAATACGATTGTTGAGTTCATAGGCAACGTCACAGATCCTGGAGGGCCGAACTATGTCACCCCCGCCGACCGGATTGCAGTGTTTGACAATGACGGCACGCTCTGGGCTGAACAACCGGTCTATTTTCAGTTCATATTTGCCATGGACCAACTGGCAGAGCTTGCTGAACAAGACCCGTCGATCTTATCGACGCCAGCCCTGAAAGCGGCCGCCGAGGGTGATCTGCAAACCATTCTGGAAGGCGGGCACGACGCTCTGATCGAAGTGGTTAACGCGTCGCATTCCGGCAGCAGCGTTGAAACGTTCCAGGCGTCGGTCGCCGACTGGCTTGACACTGCACGACACCCGAAGACCGATCTGCCCTACGACCAGATGACCTATCAGCCGATGGTTGAGCTGTTGCGTTACCTGCGGGATAAAGATTTCAAAACCTATATCGTTTCAGGCGGAGGCCTGCATTTCATGCGCGTATTCGCCCAACAGGCATATGGCATCCCGCCCGAACAGATTCTGGGCACGTATGGAGAAACAACCTATGACATCGTGGACGGCACACCTGTAATCAACAAGGCCCCCGGCATCGCCTTCATCGATGATAAAGAAGGCAAGCCAATTAACATCGAGCGCACCATCGGCAAGCGCCCCATATTTGCTGGGGGAAACTCGGACGGGGATTTTGCCATGCTTGAATGGACCACCGCAGGCAACGGGCCACGGCTGGGCGTTTTGATACACCACACTGATGCGGACCGTGAATGGGCCTATGACCGTGAAAGCCCGATCGGGCGTCTTGTCGACGGGTTGGATAAAGGCCCTGATATGGGGTGGGTCATCGTTGATATGGCCAATGACTGGTCGCGCATCTACACTGGGGCCAACTAAACAAACCGGATCATTGCGCGCCTATGTGGACATTGCTCGTTTCGTTTTTTCTGTTTGCTCTCTATTGCCTAGCGGTCGTCTTTGCCGTGCGCGCTGCGCAAACGGCGCGTACACCTCAGGGTGCAGTTGGGTGGGTGGTTTTCCTGCTGTCTGCGCCGGTGTTTGGCGTTCCGTTCTATCTGTTTTTGGGGCACCACCGCTTCAAAGGCTATCGCATCGCGCGACAGGAAAGCGAACGTGTGGTGGAAGGGATCAAAACCTTTGCCGACTACTCGAAACCTGATCCTAAGACGATGCGCATCAATCCGCGGCCATTCGAGGCTCTGGCCCACCTACCCGTCTCACGCGGCAACGGAGCCGAATTACTGATTGATGGTGATGCCACTTTTCAGTCAATACTGGACGCAATCGACGGGGCAGAGAATTATGTCCTGATCCAATTCTACATCGTGCGCGATGATGAGCTGGGGCGCAAAGTACAAGATCGGCTGATTGCAGCGGTCAAACGCGGCGTTCATGTTCGGTTTATGACTGATGCCGTAGGCAGCTATGGCCTGCCGTCGAGCTATCTGGAAACACTGCGCGGGTCGGGTGTGGATGTGGCTGATCCGCGCGAACAGCGCGGGCCGAACTTCCGCTTTCAACTCAATTATCGCAACCATCGAAAGACCGTGATCATTGACGGTGAGACAGGCTTCATCGGCGGCCATAACGTTGGTGTCGAGTATCTGGGGCAAAGCCCTCGGTTCGGGCGTTGGCGGGACACGCATATTAAGATGACCGGTCATGTTGTGCGGCAGTTGCAACTAATCTTTACCGAAGATTGGCACTGGGCACGCAACGAAGACTTGATCGATAAGCTCGATTGGGCAGGCAGCGAATCTGAACAGGATATGAACGCGTTGCTGGTCGCTACTGGTCCGGGCGATGATACCGAAACCGGCGCGATGATGTTCTTTTCTGCCATCACCGAGGCCAAGGAACGGCTTTGGATCGCCTCACCTTATTTTGTGCCCGATATCGACATCATGACCGCGTTGCAGCACGCGGCGTTGCGTGGCGTAGATGTGCGGATTCTCGTGCCGGATGTCATCGACCATCGCCTGCCCTGGCTAGCGGCATTTGCCTATTTCGATGAAATTCGCGACTGCGGTGCACGTGTGTTTCGCTATACCGATGGATTTATGCATCAGAAAGTGTTTGTCGTTGACGATACACTGGCAGCTGTTGGTACCACCAATCTGGACAACCGGTCTTTCCGCCTGAACTTTGAGGCGATGGCGCTGTTTTTTGATCCCCGCGCGGCAGGCGCTGTATCTGACATGCTGGAAACCGATTTTCATTCTAGCTACGAGTTGACACGCGACCTGCCCCAGCAGCCGTTTCACATCCGGTTTTTTGCGCCGCTCGCACGGCTGTTCGCACCCATCCTTTAGTTCAGGAACCGTTCTTCAAACACCCGCGTCATCAGGGCCACGAGGAATGCCGTGGACAACCCAAAGGCCAGTAGTCCAGTAACCGAGGCGAATGCGCCGAAAATACGCAAGCCCTCGCCCAATACGATGTCTCCGTAACCCAGCGTCGTGAAGGTCACCAACGAGAAGTAAAGGGCGGAATTCCAATCCGGCAGCACATCGCCCCACACCCATACAATCGCCCAAATCCAGACTTGTACCGTATGGGTAAGCACAATGAACACGAGCGCAACGCTGATCGGGCCCGCGGTTGCCAGGATCGTGCTCCGGGTCTCCCATCTTTCGACGAGTTTGCGGATGACCAGAACGCACCATGTCAGCAGCATGATTTCGATCAGAAAACAAATACCTAAGTAAAAGCTGCCCCAAATAATCTGCTGCGACAATGTCATATAGATGGCCTTTGTTCCGATTGCAGCCAGCATGGAACTTTCGCGCGCGCTGGACAACCCCGCCCTCAAGGTGCGGGGCTGCGGCGAATAGAACCGATCTCTGCTCTGGACACTGTTTCGTTGCGCTGCACATTGTGACAGAACGAATGAGTGTTCAAATGTTGCTATCGATTGATCACGTCCAAAAATCCTATCCCGGCGGACGCCCGGTCCTGAATGATGTCTCGCTGACCTTGGAACAAGGCCAGACCCTGGCGCTGACCGGGGAAAGCGGCAGCGGCAAAAGCACTTTGCTGCACTTGGTTGCCGCTTTGGATGGGTTCGATGGCGGGGAAATCAACCTAGATGGAAGGCCCATGTCGTCTCTGAATGACATTGAGCGTGCTGCCTTGCGCCGAAATACGCTGTCATTGGTGTTCCAACAGTATAATCTGATCCCGTCGCTGACCATCGCTCAAAACCTTTCAATCCACGCGCGGCTTGCTGAACATGAGGACCCAGAGTGGATCGAGCATCTGACCAAGCGTCTTGGACTGGCCGATCTGCGGAACCGCTACCCTGAACAGCTATCGGGTGGGCAGCAACAGCGCGTTGCCATCGGACGGGCCATGGCCATCCGGCCGCGTTTACTGCTGGCTGATGAACCGACAGGTAATCTGGATGAGACAGCAAGCGCGGTAGTGTTGGATCTGATGCTTTCATTGGTGGCCGATACAGGGGCCGCCCTCTTGCTGGTCACCCACTCGAACGAGATCGCCAGCAGACTGGACCGTCGTGCCCATTTGACGGGCGGACGGATCGAATGACACGCGCTGCAGTCCAGGCGTTGCTGTCCCATTGGCGGGCGCACCCATTGCAGTTGCTGACCCTTCTGACCGGCATCGCGCTGGCGACCTGCCTCTGGTCGGCGGTACAAGCGATCAACGCTGAAGCGCGTGCCAGTTATGAGCGCGCCAGCGCACAGCTTGCCATTGGACAGTTTGACGAGCTGCGCGCGACCGGGTCCATGATCCCTCTGTCGCGATATACGGAACTCAGGCGCGCAGGCTGGCAGGTGGCCGCGGTGCTCGAGGGCACACTGCGCGTAAATGGACGTTCAATACGCCTAATGGGCGTGGATATGGTCACATATCCTGCCCTGCCCGCCATTCTGCAACTCGAACAAAGCACCAATGCGCCAGACCCGGCTGATATGCTGACAGCTCCGGGAAGACTGCTGATGTCACCTCAACTTTCGCAGGTACTTCAACCCGCTGGCCGATTTCCACCAATTCTCACCAGCGGCGCGCTACCGCCTGATCTGATCCTGACAGATATCGGAGTAGCCGAGCAACTGCTCAACCGCCCCAATCAAATATCCCGACTGAAAATTTTGCCGGATCAGCCTCGCAAATTGCCACCTCTGTCGGAAATCGCACCTGAACTGCAGCGTATTGCACCATCTTCACAATTGGATACCGCCCAACTCACTGACAGTTTTCACCTGAACCTGACCGCTTTTGGTCTGCTGTCATTCGCTGTTGGCTTGTTCATCGTCCATGGTACTGTCGGCCTTGCTTTCGCGCAAAGGCGCGGCACAATCCGAACATTACGGGCCTTGGGTCTTCCAATGCGGAACCTGATCGGGATTGTTCTGGGTGAACTTTTGTTGCTGGCTCTGATCGGAGGTCTATTCGGGCTTGTGCTGGGATATTTCCTGGCCGGTGCGCTTCTTCCAGACGTTGCTTCGACCTTACGCGGCCTCTACGGGGCACCAATCGACGGGCAAATGTCACTGCGCCCTCAATGGGTCGCCGCAGGTCTTGCCATGGCAACAGGTGGCACTCTGGCTGCAAGCGGGCAAGCGCTCTGGCGGCTTTCCCGCATGCCCATACTCGCCGGACCCGGCTTGCAGGCCTGGGGAGGCGGAAAGATATCTGCCTGGATTTCTGGCGGAATTGGATTCGCTTTGATTGCTTTGGGTATCATTGCCTACTTTACTTTCGGCGGACTTATTGCCGGATTTGCACTGCTCGCCGGGGTACTGACTGGGGCTGCATTGGTACTGCCACTTTTCATTTCGGCTGTGTTGGGCTTGTTGACCCAAAAGGCAAAAAAGCCAGTCACACAATGGGTCCTTGCCGATATGCGCGCGCAACTGCCCGGCCTTTCCTTGGCGCTAATGGCCCTATTGCTGGCACTGGCGGCAAATATCGGAGTCGGAACCATGGTTTCCAGTTTCCGTCTGACCTTCACCGGATGGCTGGATCAACGTCTAACTTCGGAGCTTTACGTGACCGCTGAGGATGAAACCCAAGCTGAGGCTATTACTGAATGGCTTGCACCAAGAACTTCAGCAATCCTTCCGATCCGCAGCACCGAGATAACGCATGAAACCGGACCGCTTTTCCTGTATGGGATCGTTGATCACCAAAGCTATCGCCGAAACTGGCCCTTGATCGCCAAAGAACCTGATGTCTGGGACAGCGTCCTGAACCGGGGCGCAATTCTGATCAACGAACAACTTGCCCGCCGCGCGAATTTGTGGCCGGGAGATACGGTCGCGATCACGCCAGAGCACGTTCTGACCATAAGCGGGGTCTATTCCGACTACGGGAACCCAACCGGACAGGCGATCGTATCAATGCCAATGTTGGATCGGATAGCTCCGGATACGGAAACCCGGCGCTTTGGAATCCGCATTGCGCCAGAGAAAGCCACGGAGTTGGCGCAAGCGTTGCGTGCCCAGTTTGAACTGTCGCCCACGGCCGTGGTGCAACAAGCTGCCATGAAGGCCCGGTCGCTTGCTATCTTTGAGAAAACCTTTGTCATCACCTCAGCCCTGAACGTGCTGACCTTAGGCGTCGCAGGATTTGCGATCTTGACCAGTTTGCTGACGTTGTGGACCCAACGCTTGCCTCAGGTCGCGCCGGTTTGGGCGTTGGGCCTGACACGTTCGAAACTTGCCCAGCTGGAACTTTTGCGCAGCGCCCTGCTTGCTGCTTTAACTGCCTGTCTGGCTTTGCCACTTGGGCTGATATTGGCCTGGGTATTGTTGGCCGTGATTAACGTACAGGCATTCGGTTGGCGTCTGCCTATGCATCTGTTTCCGGGTGATTGGCTGGCGCTGTTTCTGCTGACATTGATTGCCGCAACCCTTGCCGCCGCTTGGCCTGCCTGGCGACTACTCCGCCTACCACCTGCGGCTTTGCTACAGGTTTTTGCCAATGAACGTTAGAGCTTTCTTCCTATTCTTAATATTCCCCATAGCCAGTTGGGCACAAGGCTATGCCGGACTGGGAGGTAATGCCGAAGGGTTTACGCGGCCTGAAGCAGGTTACCAATTCCAGTTCCCGAAAGATCACGGCCCGCACCCTTCTTACCGGATTGAATGGTGGTATCTGACTGCAAATCTCAAAGACGCAGAAGGCAATGACTATGGTGTTCAATGGACTTTATTCCGGTCGGCCCTGAAACCAACTGAGACAGAGGGCTGGCAGAGCCCTCAGATCTGGATGGGTCACGCAGCAGTAACAACATCAGACACGCACTATTTCGCGGAACGGCTATCCCGTGGAGGTATCGGACAGGCCGGTGTCACCGCCCAACCTTTCGAAGCCTGGATCGACGAGTGGCATATGCGTGGAGGTGATTTAACCCAATTGAGTCTGAGCGCGTCAGGATCAGATTTTGGTTACGACTTAAGCCTACAAGCGCAAGGCCCGTTGGTGCTCCACGGGGACAGGGGTTATTCGGTGAAATCTGCCGATGGTCAGGCCAGCTTCTACTATTCACAGCCATTCTACACAGTAGAAGGTATCCTTCACCTACCAGACCAAGACATCGAAGTGACTGGGCAGGGCTGGCTGGACCGCGAATGGTCCTCGCAACCATTGGCCGAAGATCAAAGCGGTTGGGACTGGTTTTCGCTCAGCTTTGACAACGGCGACAAATTGATGGCGTTTCGCCTGCGTGGGGAACGTGGGGATTTCACAGCCGCCACATGGATCGAGGCGGATGGGCAAACAACATCTCTGCCGGACGGTTCGGTACTATTGACACCACTAGAAACAAACCGCATCGCTCAGCGCGAAATACCTACCAGATGGCAAATATCACTACCTGAGAAAGGTATTGATGTAGTTGTATCGGCCCTTACGCCCAAAGCCTGGATGGGGACTCGGTTCGAGTATTGGGAAGGCCCTGTCACGATCTCTGGCAGCCATTTAGGACGGGGGTATCTGGAAATGACCGGGTATTGAATAAGAACCAACTACCCTTGAAGATCTGTCGAGATGCCCATCGAGAGCATTCGATACTCAAACCAATACGACGAATACCAAACAAAATAAGATATTTACCGAATACTCAAAAGATTCGATTTTTCTGAACGTCTAACCGGTCACTGAATAATGTATCTTGATATCGCCAAATTACCGACTAGCGCAGGAATGCGAGGTTTCTCTGTGACAAAACAAAATCCCCAAAAAGAAAAAACAGCAGGCCGGTTCCCCTAACCTACTGTTTTTACTTTGGTACCCAAGGCCGGACTCGAACCGGCACGGTATCACTACCGGGGGATTTTGAATCCCCTGCGTCTACCATTCCGCCACTTGGGCCACGGACAATGGATTAGCGCTCAAGCGCAGGAAGGTCCAGAGGCAAAAAACAACCAGAGCATCGATTGTTTCGGCGACGGAGGTTGACGGTCAGGCAGGTGCGTGGTTTGCCTTGCAACAACAGTTATCAGGACAACGGTTCTTTATGTTACGACCACTTTATGACTGGACCCTTCGTCTGGCCGAACATCCTCATGCGCTGTGGGCACTGGCCATTGTGGCCTTTGTTGAAAGCTCCTTCTTTCCGATTCCACCCGACGTCCTGATGATTCCGATGATCATCGCGAGACCATCGCGCGCCTGGCTGATCGCCACCGTTGCCTTAGTGGCATCTGTACTGGGCGGAATGCTGGGTTACGCCATCGGGGCATTCTTCTACGAGAGCCTCGGGCAGCCAATTCTCGAAGCCATGGGCAAGGCCCACGCGATGGAAGAATTTAACACCCGCTTCAACGATTTCGGTTTCTGGGCCGTGCTCGCAGCTGGGGTAACTCCGTTCCCCTATAAGGTCATCACAATCATGTCCGGTTGGACCGGGATGCCGCTGGGGACTTTCATTGCCACTTCGATTCTGGCACGCGCATTGCGGTTCTTCCTTGTTGCCGGACTGCTGTGGAAATTTGGTGAGCCAATCCGCGATTTCATCGAAAAGCGGTTGGGTCTGATGTTCACCTTGTTCATCGTGCTGCTGTTTGGTGGCTTCCTTATTGTGAAATACCTATGACCAAGAAAACGCTCATACTTATTGCAACCACAGGTTCGGCCGCCCTATTGCTAGGTGCTTGGGGATTTCAATACATCGGCGGGTTGGCGCCGTGCAAAATGTGCATCTGGCAACGCTATCCGCACGGCGCGGCGATCGTTCTGGGTGTGCTTGCTTTCGCCTTTCCGGGCATTCGACCATTGCCCCTGTTGGGAGCCCTTGCGGCAGCCACAACCGCAGGGGTTGGATTCTATCATGCGGGTGTCGAACAAGGCTGGTGGGAAGGCCCATCAACATGCACTTCTGGTGATATTGGAGGCCTCAGCGCCGAAGAGCTGATGAACCAGATCATGTCCGCCCCATTAGCGCGCTGTGATGAAATTCCATGGGAAATGTTCGGGATATCAATGGCCGGTTGGAATGGATTGATCTCGGCGGGTCTGGTCCTGGTCTGGATCGCAGCTTGGCGCGTGCGTTAGGTGTTATTGCTGATCCAATTCGGCATCCCAGTATAGAAAATCAATCCAGCTATCATGCAGATGGTTAGGTGGAAACTTACGGCCAATATTTCTAAGAGCTTCAGCGTCCGGCTGACGCGGCGGTTTGCTCAGAGACATTCTGGCCTGCCGAAGCGACTTTGACCCCTTACGCAGATTGCATGGGCTGCAGGCTGCCACGACGTTCTGCCAACTGGTCACACCTCCGGCAGCGCGCGGGACGACGTGATCGAAGGTCAGTTCTCCGCGGCCTCCGCAGTACTGGCATTTGAATTCGTCCCTCAAAAATAAATTAAAGCGCGTGAAGGCCACGCGCTTTCTGGGTTTTACATAATCTTTCAGGACAACAACCGAAGGTATTCGAATTTCGGTGCTCGGGCTTCGGACGACCTCGTCGTACTCGGCCACAATATCCACCCTGTCCAACCAGGCCGCCTTGATCGCCTCTTGCCAGGGCCACAGGGATAACGGGTAATACGACAGCGGGCGATAATCGGCGTTCAGAACCAATGCCGGATGATGCTTTAGCGCACCGGGTTCCCTGACAAATTCGGTCCTGAAGTCTCCGTCCATAACAGAATCGCTCCTCGCTCTGTACTGCCCGTTTGTGACATCAGAGCGGGGAACACCCGCCCCGGCCTTAACTTAACTATATATCGTGTTAAAACTCTGACAAGTCCCGATTTTACACAACATCTCGAGTAATGCTTAGGCCGATTCCGTAACAGTTAGGTAACATTTATCCACAGGTTGCGCTGCCGTGGTCTGGGCGGTATGGCGGGGGCATGTCCTGGTTTATCCGCTTTAACAAACCTTATGATGTGTTGCCGCAGTTCACAGACCGCGCCAATGCGGATTCACCTCGCAGCACGCTGTCGGATTTCATCGATCTGCCCGGCGTTTATCCTGCCGGGCGTTTGGATCGGGACAGCGAGGGTTTGATGCTGCTGACCGACAATGGGAAGTTGCAGGCACAGATATCCGATCCCAAGCACAAGATGGCCAAGACCTACTGGGTTCAAGTCGAGGGTATCCCGGATGGGGCCGTGCTGAAGGCACTACGCGATGGGGTTGAGCTAAAGGACGGGCTGACACGCCCTGCCAAAGCCCGTCTGATTGACGAGCCCGAAGGCTTATGGCCGCGAAACCCGCCGATACGTGTCCGCCAGACCGTACCGGACAGTTGGGTCGAACTGACCATACGCGAGGGCCGCAATCGTCAGGTTCGCCGGATGACCGCAGCAGTCGGACATCCAACCCTGCGCCTGATCCGTGCACGGATCGGCGACTGGTATTTGGACGGCCTCGACCCTGGTCAGTGGGGCAGCCTGCCGATGCCTTCTATAAGTGCAGCGCCAGCGCGCAAACGCGACCGACGTCCGCGCCGATGACAAAAACTGCGTGATGTGATATACTTACGGCATGAAAGTCACACCAGACATTCCTGCCCCGTCGGCGATCCTTGAAGCCGCACTTTATGTCGACGATCTGGACGCGGCCGAGGATTTCTACGGTCAAATACTGGGCCTCGAAAAGATTCAGCGCGCAACCAACCGCCATGTCTTCTATCGGATCGGCGGGTCAGTCCTGTTGTTGTTCATTGCCGACGAGACCGAAAAACCGCCGAGCAACCCGGAACTTCCGGTCCCACCACATGGCGCTCGCGGCCCCGGTCACGTATGTCTTGTCCTCACCCGCGACGAGATCGCAGTGATGCGCAAGCACCTGTTGGACTGGAACATCCCTATCGACGCCGAATTTGACTGGCCCAATGAGGCCTTGTCGCTGTATGTGCGAGACCCGGCGGGCAATTCGGTCGAGTTCTCAGAAGGTTGGTTGTGGGACTGACCGGCTAGCGCAGCGGCTGCTTTTCGCCCCCGATCACGCGGTAGATCTCGCTTGAGGTCACGCCGACCTCACCCAATTCAGCCTGAAACGCGGCCATATGCGGGGTCGCAAAGTGGGCTTCCAGCGCAGTCTGATCCTGCCACTCTTCATAAACCCGAAACCGGGTCGCATGGCCCAGAACTTGGCTGAACTCATAGATCATGCATCCTGGCTCTTTCAGGGTTTCCGCGACCATTTTCTGCGCAGCAACCGAGGCTTTTTCGACGCCTTCTTCGGCAACTTCCACAATACCTGTCACGATCAGCATCAAATGCTCCTTTAGTAGACGCCCAGAGATCAGAGGCTGAGCTTATCCCGCATGAAGGCCAGTGCAACACTCAAGCCATCCGGAGCGATCCCGTGGCCGGTGCCTTTCATCACATGGGCGTAGACCTCTTTGAAACCAGCGGCCTGCAACGCCTCAGCCGCCTCAGGCAGCGATTGCGGCGGCACCACATCATCGGCATCGCCATGCACCAGCAGCACCGGCATCCGACTGACGGTTTCGTCCGGCAACAAATCAGGTTCCAACAACCGACCCGAGAACGCGACAATTCCGGCCACAGGATCTTCACGGCGCGGGGCGACATACAGGCTCATCATCGTACCCTGGCTGAAACCGAACAGCACAACCTGTTCGGGCAGGACATCCTCGTCAACCATCAGCGCGTCGAGGAACGCGTTGAAATCCTCGGCGGCCATTTCCATACCACGGCGGGCCTCTTCTTCGGACGAGCCATCAATCCACGGAATCGGAAACCATTGAAACCCATTGGGCATACCTGGGATCTGTTCCGGCGCGTCGGGTGACACGAACAGAGTATCCGGCAGATGTTCCCCCAGCGGATCGGCCAGCCCCAAAAGGTCAGCCCCGTTGGCGCCATAACCATGAACGAACACAACGACCGAGCGTGTATCCCCCGAAACCGGCTCTTTTCGGAGCGCATTCAAAACTCGTGTCATCTGATCCCTTCTCTGTCTTTTGCGACCCGGTAATAGGCCCACAACACCCGGGCCGCAACCGATCGCCAGGGCGACCATGCTTCAGCCATCTGACGTAACTCTTTGTCTTTTGGTCGTTCTGGCAGGTCGTAAAGAATTCGAGCCGCTTCCTGCAGCGCCAGATCACCCGGCGCAATCACGTCAGCGCGACCAAGCGAAAACATGGCATAAATCTCGGCGCTCCAGACACCGATTCCCGGTACCTCGGTCAGAATTGCGACCACCTCGTCATCCGGGGCATCACGCAGTGCTTTGTAGTCGATCCGCGCTTCGGCCAAGGCGCGGGCATAACGGATTTTCTGACGGCTGAGACCCACCGCCCGCAGATCATCATCCGTGGCCCAAATGATCTTGCGCGGGCCGGTCAGTTTTGCGTCCTGCAACCGCTTCCAGATCGCGTTTGCCGAGGCCACGCTGACCTGTTGGCTGACAATGGCGCTGAGCAGTTGGGCAAACCCGTCAGGCTTGCGCCTGAGCGGCAGAGGGCCGGTTTGCTCCATCGCATAGGCCATACGGGGGCAGGTCCCTGCCAGCCATTCGGCCCCTTCACTCACGCAGTCCGGGGTTTCGATGATGCGTCCGACGGACATGCGCTCTCCGATAAGTGATCCTCGTCCGCACGTTAGGCGGATGTGCCGCATATGCAAGCCGCTTGTGCCTAGTCTCAATCGTAGATAACCATTCGCCCATGACAATGATTGCTGCCACCCCCGACGACAGTCAGGCCAAACGAAACGTCGCCGTTCTGGTGGCGGCTCAGGCGATCTTGGGTGCGCAGATGCCGATCATGTTCATTGTCGGCGGATTGGCCGGGCAATCGCTGGCCAGCAACGCCTGCCTCGCGACGCTGCCGATTTCACTGATCGTTCTGGGTTCGATGCTGGCGGCCACTCCGATCTCGGCCATCATGCAACGCTGGGGACGCCGCGCAGGATTCCTTGTAGGCTCCACAGCCGGTGCTACCGGTGGCATTATCGGGGCTTACGGCCTCTATCTCGGCTCATTCCCTGTGTTCCTTGTTGGCAGCTTCCTGACCGGCATCTATATGAGCGCACATGGCTTCTATCGCTTTGCGGCAGCCGACACCGCTTCTGATGCGTTCCGGCCCAAGGCAATTTCTTACGTCATGGCCGGGGGGCTCGCGGCGGCCATCATTGGACCACAGATCGTAAAGCTGACCTCGCAAGCCTATGTGATCCCGTTTCTGGGCACTTATTTGGCTGTGATTGCAATCAACATACTGGGTTCTGCCCTTTTCTTCTTTCTTGATATTCCCACTCCACCCAAACCTACCGAGGATGAACCCAAGGGCCGTACGCGGCTGGAGCTGCTAAAAACCCCGCGTATCGCAGTGGCGATCATCTGCGCGATGGTTTCTTACGCGCTTATGAACCTTGTGATGACATCGACACCGTTGGCTGTTGTCGGATGCGGATATACCGAAGGTGATGCCGCGGATATCGTAACCAGCCACGTACTGGCGATGTATATTCCCAGCTTTTTCACCGGCCACCTAATTGCAAGATTTGGCGTTGAAAAGATCGTGGCCCTTGGTCTGGCCATCCTCGGCGGCGCGGGCCTTGTTGCCCTGCAGGGTGTAGATCTGGGTAACTTTTTCGTCGCCCTCATCCTGCTGGGAATCGGCTGGAACTTTGGATTCATCGGCGCCACCAGCATGCTCGCCGACTCGCACGAAGTGCACGAGCGCGGGCGGATGCAGGGCCTGAACGACCTTATGGTCTTTGGCGGCGTCACCTTTGCGTCGTTGGCGTCCGGCGGGCTGATGAATTGCTCGGGCGGCTCAGCGGTCGAGGGCTGGACAGCCGTGAATTTAGCAATGATCCCGCTGCTGACACTGGCAGGAGGCGCGCTGTTGTGGCTGGTGCTAAGGCCGTCAGACCCTCAAACTGCCTGACTTACCAGCGCCCTGTCGCGGCTGTCTTCATCAAAGAAAACCGACGGCGAACTTCGCCCTGCGCTAAGGCACCCGCAGCCACACGTTCTGGCCGTGCCAAGGCCGCCTGCAGCACCCATTCTGTCTGCCACCCTGCAAAGAGTGCTGGCCGTGCTGCCGCCGATATTTCGCCACGCGCAGATCGCGCACGCGCCAGCCGGTCCAACGCTTTCTGCGCTAAGGTCCGAACACCATCCTGTGTGCCATCTAACAATGGGATACGACCTCGCGACTCGAGCTCGGGAATAGCACGCATCCAATTCGCAATCCCGGCCGCATAACCAAAATTTCGAAGAACAGTCTCATCCGACGCACCCAAGGCCTGCCCCGACACAACCATCAAAGATCCGGCGCTGTGATCGATATAGGAGTCAAAATGCTCCTCATCCTCAAACGGATCTCGGTATATATCCCAACGCCTTACGGCGACATATTCATCCAATTTCGCCGCCAGATGCGGTGAGAGAATACGCGACAACGGCGTGACAACCTCGTGCCGACGCACGGATGGACCTTCGGCAATTTCCTGCAAGGCATCGCGCCACCATTGCAGCCGCATCTCAGCGATCATGCTCTCCTGAGTCACCCATGGAGCGCGGGCCACTTCGACGTTCAGCGCATAGATCGGGAACAGGACAGCCCGTGCCTCGACCGGTGCGGCCATGGCCGCCATAAAGCGATCGGGATCGGCCCGATGCACCAGCGCTGCACAAGCCTTGATGTCGTCGTCGAACTCCACCTTATTCGGCTGCCGCGGACTGCGGGGCGCAATCGTTCACCAGTTTCCACTGGATCGCGTCCAATAGCGCCTCGAACGAGGCATCGATTATGTTCGCGCTGACACCGACAGTGGACCAGCGCCGTCCCTGCCCGTCTTCGCTATCGATGATCACGCGAGTCACCGCCTCGGTCCCGCCTTGAGTGATGCGCACCTTGAAGTCGACCAGCCGCATATCCGACAGTATCTGCGAATATTGCCCCAAATCCTTGGCCAAAGCCTTTGCCAGCGCGTTCACCGGGCCGCGATCACTGCCGCTTTCATCCAGCGACTCACTGACCGACAGCTTCTTCTCGCCATCCACTTTCACAACAACAACCGCCTCTGACAGGCTAACCATCTTGTTGTATTTGTTCTTGCGGCGCTCAACGGTGACCTTATAGCGCTTGACTTCAAAGAACTCTGGCAATTGCCCCAACTCATCCCGCGCCAACAGCTCGAAACTGGCCTGCGCGGTGTCATAGGAATAGCCCTCGGCCTCGCGCAGTTTGATCCGCTCAAGGATGCGTCCCAATGCCGGATCACCCGCCTCAACGGCCAATCCCGCATCGGTCAGACGTTTGCGCAGGTTCGATTGACCAGCCTGGTTAGACATCGGAATGATGCGCGCATTCCCGACGCTTGCAGGATCGATATGCTCATAGGTCGTTGGATCCTTGAGGATCGCGCTGGCATGCAGCCCGGCCTTATGGGCGAACGCCGACGCGCCGACATAGGCGCTCTGCTTGCTGGGCACGCGGTTCAGGATGTCATCCAACATCCGGCTGATCCGGGTCAGCCCAGCCAAAGCCTCGGGCTTCACGTTAACCTCATAGCGTGAAGCATAGGGCTCTTTCAGCATCAGCGTCGGGATCAAAGCGGTCAGATTAGCATTGCCACAGCGCTCACCCAACCCGTTCAGAGTGCCCTGGATCTGCCGCGCGCCAGCGTCCACAGCGGCCAGCGAACAGGCGACCGCGTTTTCAGTATCGTTGTGGGTATGAATACCCAAACGATCCCCTGGCAGACCGGCAACAATCACCTCAGACACGATCCGCCCGACCTCGGCGGGCAACGCGCCGCCATTGGTATCGCACAAGACGACCCACCGTGCACCGGCGTCAAGCGCTGCACGACAGACCTCAACCGCATATTCCGGGTTGTCCTTATAGCCATCAAAGAAATGTTCGGCATCGAACAAGGCCTCACGCCCCTGCGCCACGATATGCGCGACCGAAGCCCTTACGTTCTCAGTGTTTTCCTCCAACGAGATGCCAAGCGCATGAGTCACATGGTAATCATGTGACTTTCCCACCAGACAAACGGCTGGCGTTCCGGCATTCATGACGGCCGCCAAAACGTCATCATTCTCTGCCGACCGGCCAGAGCGTTTGGTCATCCCAAACGCGGTCATACGGGCCGAGGTCTTGGGAGCGCTCTCAAAAAACGCACTGTCGGTCGGGTTCGCCCCAGGCCAACCCCCTTCGATATAATCGAGACCCAGCCCATCCAACGCCTGCGCGATCTGCACTTTCTCAGCGGTCGAGAACTGCACGCCCTGCGTCTGTTGCCCGTCGCGCAAGGTGGTGTCGTAGAGATAAAGGCGTTCCTTGGTCATTCGACCCCCTCCAGCTTGGTGGCATCGAACCCGGCGCCGGGTACCAACTCCACACCATCCTTGCTCATCCGAACCTCAAGCCCTGCAGCGATATATGCTGCCTTAAGACGATCAACCTCAGAGAAATCCTTGCTCTGCATAGCAAACGCCCTCGCATCGGCAAGTTTTTCCGCGTGGGAAGATAGGTCGATCGTAGCACTTTCTGCCCAAGCACCCATCTCGTCGACCAACAGCCCGACCACTTGAGCACTTGCCAACAGTGATGCGGCCTCTCCCTCGGCCGCGAGCCGATGGAGTTCCGCGATTGCACCTGCCGTGTTCAGATCATCCGAAAGCGCATCGATGACCGCAGGTGCCGCGGTGGTGGCGGGCTCGATACCCGACGTCAGCGCCCGCCACTTGCGTAACGTCGCCTCGGCCTCACGCGCCTTCTTCTCGGTCCAATCCATTGGCTTACGATAGTGTGTCTGAAGGAATACAAACCGGATCACTTCACCCGGCACACCTTGCTCCAACAGGTCATGCACAGTGAAGAAATTGCCCAGCGACTTGGACATCTTCTTGCCCTCGACCTGCAGCATCTCATTGTGCATCCAGACGCGCGCGAATTCTCCATGCGGATGGGCGCATTTGCTCTGAGCAATCTCATTTTCATGATGCGGGAACATCAAATCGTTGCCGCCGCCATGAATATCAAAGCTCTCGCCCAACAGCTCATAGCTCATAGCCGAGCATTCAATATGCCAGCCCGGACGCCCGCGTCCCCAAGGACTGTCCCAGCCAGGCAACTCATCGGACGAAGGCTTCCACAGCACGAAATCCATCGGGTTTTTCTTGTAAGGCGCGACTTCAACCCGCGCACCGGCAATCATGTCATCGACCGAGCGGCCAGACAGCCTACCATAGTCTTCTTTCCAACTGTCCACCGCGAACAGGACATGACCCTCAGCAGCATAGGCATGCTCTTTGGCAATCAGGTCCTCAATCATTGCTACCATCTGCGCGATATATTCCGTGGCGCGCGGCATTGCATTCGGCTCCATCGCCCCAAGCGCGCCCATATCATGCAAGTACCAGCCTATGGTCTCGTCCGAGCGCTCCTGAACCAACTGCTCCAGCGTACCTTCTGCTCCGGCCTGTTTGCGCGCCAAAGCAGTGGCGTTGATCTTGTCGTCCACATCGGTGAAATTGCGCACATAGGTCACGTGATCCGCACCATAAGCGTGCCGCAGCAAACGATAGAGCACGTCGAACACCACCACGGGCCGCGCATTCCCAAGATGGGCGCGGTCATAAACCGTCGGACCACAGACATACATCCGCACATTGCCTGGATCGATCGGCACGAAATCCTCTTTCGTCCGTGTCCTCGTGTTGTGCAGTTTGATCGTCGTCATCGGGTCGTGCTCCTGAAACAGCATGTTCGTCACGCGTTGGCGCGGGCTTAGCAACTTGTCTCAGGGATGAAAACGAAAGAAACCGGCCCGCTTGATAAATCAGCAGGTAATGCAGCAGATAATGATGCAGGTTTTCTGGTTCATGCGCCGTGGGTAGCACGAGTTCTACGCTGAGCCAAGTCTTGAGTTTTACCAGCCGTATCGGCACTCTGCCTCTCATGAGCCGTGAATACGTCAATTCCATTTGCGCTGAACTGCCCGGGGCCGAGCTTTCCGATCCTTGGGGCGGAGGTCACGACGCCTGGAAAGTGGGCGGCAAGATGTTCGCCTGCGTCGGCTCAGTCGGGGATGGGGTGTCAGTCAAGACACCTGACATTGAGACAGCTCAAATGCTGATCGATGCTGGAGTTGGGATCAAGGCACCATACTTCCATCGCAGTTGGGTTCGTCTGCCCTGGTCAACAGAATCTGAAGAAATGCGCCACCGCCTTGAATCATCCTACGATATCATACGCACGTCGCTCCCCAAGAAAGTTCAAGCAACCTTAACCAATCGTATCTGATTGGTGGTTTTGAAGAGCGCGAAGTGGTTTATTCAACCTACCTAAAGCGTTTGTTAAAAGCGGAATGTAGTGCGCAGGTTGAAGACGTTTGCGTCAAGATTCCCTCCTGACTGAGGAACATTCTCAAAATCCTGTCTTAACGCCTCGCCGCTGATCACGAAGCGATCACCCAGAGGATAAGCCACACCGATGCCGTATACCGCTGCCGTGTCGCTATCGCCCGATGTGCTAGCCCGCGCTGCGCCGACGACGACGTATCCCAGTGCAGAGCCGAAATCGTAGCCCCCACGTAATTTCAAACGCGACATGCTGTCTAAACTGCCTTCCGACTGGCCAAGATCAAGGTTGAGCCAGTTGTATTCGAGTTCACCACCCAACACGAAATTTCCAAAATCGTAGTCGTATCCGATCACAGGGCCAAAACCGACATCGCTTCCGCCAGCATTGCCCGATCCATCAACATCCGCATAGCCGAAACTGAAACCTGCATATGCTCCGGTCCAATCTTCCGACAATACCGGCCCGACACCTGCGAACAGCGCGATGACGAGTGCGGCAATCGTTGACTTCATCAAGCCCTCCAATAAACCAGAAGCGGTCCATAAAAGAATGCGGCGATAACCAACAGAAGGAAAATCCGCACCTACTTCCAATTCAAACCAACAGTTGTCTCAAAATTAACTAGGGATAGGTTAACAGATTTTTAGCGTAACGGAAAAAAAACATTTCTGTATATCAATTTAACCTATTCCCATCGCCGGTGAAATTTTTGCGCGGAAATTCATTTGCAGGTCGCAAACAGAACAGATTGTGACGCTGAGCGTTGAAACTATGAGCTCAGTTAGATTGGAACACAATGCACAACGAAGTTTGGAAAATACGTCTCGTTAGCCGCACCATCGGAGCGGATCGTGGACGTGCGGCACGAGGGCGACCAGCGGCGGTCTGAGTTCACTCAACCCAATACGCATTTCTTCGACCGGATTCCAAAATGAACGAACAAACCCGAAACTCATCCCGTAGCGGTGGACGCGCTGCGCGCCGTGCAGCCCGCGCCTCGGCACTGCCAGAGCATTTGCGCCCTATTCGACCTGGCATGGAGGGTGGAACGCTGAAGGTTCTGACTCAGCACCAGATTGAGCGTATCCATGAGGCCGCGTTGACTGCGCTGGAAACTATTGGACTTGCCGATGCGCCACAAAGCGGGATCGATTATCTGGTGGCCGCCGGTTGTTCCCTAGGCGACGATGGCCGCATCCGCTTCCCGCGTGCATTGGTCGAAGACACTATCGCCAAAACAAATCGTTCGGTCACGCTGTACAGCCGGGATGGAAAGTCCGATCTGGAGCTGTCGGGAAACCGGGTTCACTATGGAACGGCCGGGGCGGCGGTCAGCATGGTCGATGTGCACGGGCAGGAATATCGTGATTCGACCCTTCAGGATCTCCACGATGCCTCCCGCATCTGTGAACAGCTTGAAAACATTCACTTTGTTCAACGTCCTATGGTGTGTCGCGATATTGCGGACAACCTCGAGATGGACCTGAACACGGTCTACGCCACCACTTCCGGTACGTTCAAACACATCGGCACGTCCTTTACTGAACCCAGCCATGTCGCACCCGCGATCGAAATGCTGCACATGATTGCAGGCGGAGAGGACAAGTGGCGCGAACGGCCTTTCATGTCCAACTCCAACTGTTTTGTTGTACCACCGATGAAATTCGCCACCGAAAGCTGCGAGGTGATGGAGGAATGCATCAGGGCTGGCATGCCGGTTCTGCTGCTGTCCGCCGGCATGGCCGGAGCCACAGCGCCCTCGACAGTTGCCGGGGCGATAACGCAAGCCACGGCTGAATGTCTGGCCGGTTTGGTTTATGTAAACGCCGTAAAGCCCGGTGCGCCTGCGATTTTTGGCACCTGGCCCTTTGGGTTGGATCTGCGCACCGGTGCAATGTCTATCGGCTCTGGGGAACAAGCCCTGCTGACCGCTGGTTGCGCCCAAATGCACCATTTCTATGACCTGCCTGGCGGAGCCGCCGCGGGAGCATCGGACGCGAAACTGCCTGATATGCAGGCCGGTTGGGAACAGATGTGCTCGAACGTCATGGCCGGACTTTCGGGCCTGAATATGGTTTATGAGGCCGCAGGCATGCACGCCTCACTGCTGGGCTTCTGCCATGAGAGCTTAATCCTAAGCGACGATCTGATCGGACAAGCGCAGCGCTGCGTACGTGGAATCGAAGTGTCGGATGAAACTCTGGCGCTGGATCAGATGGCCGAGGTCTGCATGGGCGGCCCCGGTCACTATCTAGGGACAGATGCGACACTGGGCCGTATGCAGGCGGACTACGTCTATCCAACCTTTGGCGACCGTTCGTCTCCAAAAGAATGGGTTGAACTTGGAAAACCTGATCTGATCGAGAAAGCGGTGAAACGGAAAGATGAGATTCTGGCGGTGCCATCGCCGGCCAGATTTGATCCTCTGCTGGATGCCGAACTCCGCGATAGGTTTAACATTCACTTGCCTGCGTAACCTACTGAAATATAAGCGGCCCGAATAAATCGGGCCGCCATTTTTCTAAGTGGATCAACCGTTGGAGGGCGGCAACAGTCCTGCCTGTTGGGCGATTGTGATCTCATCCTGATCAAGCGCGCCGTCGCCGTTTGCGTCCATCTGCGCGAAACCCTCGGCGTCAACTTCTGGCACAACGGCCTGAACCTCGTCGATTGTCAGCACGCCATCGCCGTTGGTGTCAGCTGCGTTCTGGGCCAACGCCAATGTCGGCAGTCCAAGGGCCAGCGCCGAGATTACGGCCAATTTCTGCGGTTTCATATTTGCCTCCTGAGTGAGTTTTCTTAAGTGTTTGTGTCCGGACGAGCGCCAAAAGAAAGCCACCCAAAGGATAAGTCACCCGCTCAGATTGATTTTGCTCCATTCGAGCCAATCTCTGCGTGTTTGTCCGAGTCGCATCTGCGGAGGTTTGCCGGGCAAAATGGCCCACACAGGTTTCGGCAACTCTTGCCCGACCCGGGCAAGATAATCTGGCAATCCCCTGCTCAAAAACCGACTCGCACTTGAAAAAAGAAAGGGGGCCGAAGCCCCCTGTCAGTTTCGCCTTCCAGGCTCATTTCGTTGACCGCCCGGTGTTTTTTTGCCTGCGGCCTGGACTGCGCATGGGACGAGCGCACCCGCCCCGTGAGAGAGTGGGAGGGAGCAAATATTCCGCCCCACCCTGTTCCCGGCCAACACGGGCATGTCGGCCGAGTGGACCAAGGCATCGATGGTAAGTCTCAGCGCCTTGCTCCGTATTCGTCGGGGTCGGTACCTGTGGCAGCTATCCGACCCCTGCACCCCGGGTTGCCGGGGCGCTAAACTCAGCTACACCCGCTTGTCGCACCGCAAGTGTTGCACTTCATGCAGGTTCCGTTGCGCACCAGCGTGTAGTTTCCACATTCCCCGCAGGGATCACCCTCGTATCCTTGCATCTTTGCTTTGGTGCGGGCGTCCATTCCTGTCGCAACCGCCGTTTCAGCAGGAGCTTCGAATGTCGTTGCGGTCTCCGCCATACCGGTCACGTCGGCTTGACCACCGTTGAAGACCATCAGATCCTGTGGCAGACGCTTACGCAGATAGCCGGTCGAGCTGATTTGTTTCAACACTTCCAATGACTTGGTCGCCGCAGTTTCACTGATTTCTGAAACATTCGAAAGACCGTCTTCTTCGCCCCGACCCAAATCATCGAAGGTTGCGCCTTCTGGCTTCACATGGGCCAGATCGGTGCGGTCCAGATAGGACACGGCCAGTTCACGGAATATGTAATCCAGGATCGACGTTGCGTTCTTGATCGAGTCGTTGCCCTGAACCATTCCCGCCGGTTCGAACTTGGTGAAGGTGAAGGCGTCGACAAACTCCTCCAGCGGCACGCCGTATTGCAGACCGACTGACACGGCGATGGCAAAGTTGTTCATCATCGCTCGGAAGCCAGCACCTTCCTTGTGCATGTCGATGAAAATCTCACCCAGCTTGCCGTCTTCGAACTCACCGGTGCGCAGATAGACCTTGTGGCCGCCAACGATCGCCTTTTGGGTATAACCTTTGCGGCGATGCGGCAGTTTCTCGCGATGGCTGCGGATCATTTCCTTGACCACGACCTTCTCGATTACCTTCTCGGCCAGAACGACGGCTTTTTCCTGCGTCGAACCGCTTTCCAGCACTTCTGCTGCTTCGTCGTCGTCCTCAACCAGTGCCGCGGCCAGAGGCTGAGACAGTTTCGAGCCGTCACGATAGAGTGCGTTCGCCTTCACACCCAACGACCAGCTGAGTTCATAAGCCTTCTGGCAATCCTCGATGGTGGCGTCATTCGGCATATTGATCGTCTTCGAGATCGCGCCCGAGATGAAGCTCTGCGCTGCAGCCATCATGGTGATGTGGCTATCAACCCCAAGGAAACGCTTACCTTTCTTGCCACACGGGTTGGCGCAGTCGAAGATCGAGTAGTGCTCTTCCTTCAGATGCGGCGCGCCTTCCAGTGTCATGGTTCCGCAGACATGGTCGTTCGCTGCGTCGATATCCGCCTTGGTAAAGCCCAGATGGCGCAGCAGATCGAAGGTCGGATCGTTCAGCTTGGTCGCCGGGATGCCAAGAACGCCAGTGCAGAAATCCTCGCCCAGTGTCCACTGGTTGAAGACGAACCGGATATCAAAAGCACTTTCCAGCGCGGCGTCCACTTTCGCCAGTTCGTTCGGACCAAAGCCGTGACCGGTCAGCGAAGTGTGATTGATCCCCGGCGCGTTGCCGATGGTGCCGTGACCAACCGCGTAGCTCACGATCTCTTCGATCTGAGCCGAGGAATAGCCGAGCTTCTCGAGCGCCGAAGGCACCGAACGGTTGATGATCTTGAAGTAGCCACCACCGGCCAGTTTTTTGAATTTAACCAGCGCAAAATCAGGCTCGATCCCGGTTGTGTCGCAGTCCATCACCAGACCGATGGTGCCGGTCGGCGCGATAACAGTGGCCTGGGCATTGCGATAACCGTTCTTCTCGCCGAGGCTCAGAGCCTCATCCCAAGCGGACATGGCCAAATCGACCAGACGTTTATCCGGGCAGTTGCCGTGATCCAGAGGAACTGGTTTGACTGCCAGTTTCTCATAACCCTCGGTCACACCTTGTGACGCACGGCGGTGGTTACGAATGACGCGCAGCATGTGGTCTGCATTGCGCTCATACCCTTTGAACGGGCCAAGCTCGCCTGCAATCTCCGCCGAGGTCGCATAGGCCACACCGGTCATGATCGCAGTCAGCGCGCCACAGATCGCCCGCCCCTCATCCGAGTCATAGCTGTAGCCCATGTTCATCAGAAGGCCGCCGATATTCGCATAACCTAGACCCAGCGTGCGGAAGTCATAGGACAGCTGCGCGATTTCCTTCGACGGGAACTGCGCCATCGTCACCGAGATTTCCAGCGTCAGGGTCCACAGCCGCGAGGCGTGCATGTAATCCGCCGCCTGGAACTCACCATCCTTAAGGAAGGTCAGCAGGTTCATCGACGCCAGGTTGCAAGCCGTGTCATCGAGGAACATGTATTCAGAGCACGGGTTCGATCCACGAATCTCACCGTCTTCGGGGCATGTGTGCCATTCGTTGACGGTATCGTGGAACTGGATGCCCGGATCGGCGCAGGCCCATGCTGCGTGGCCGACTTTCTCCCACAGATCGCGTGCCTTGACGGTGCGAGCAACCTTGCCGTCGGTACGGTTGATCAGTTCCCAATCGGCGTCTTTCTCAACGGCAGTCAGAAAGGCGTTGGTCACGCGGATCGAGTTGTTCGAGTTCTGGCCAGAAACCGAGCTGTAGGCTTCCGAATCCCAGTCCGTGTCATAGGTCGGGAATTCGATGCTGTCGTGGCCCTGCTTGGCGTAATCCAGCACGCGCTTGATATAAGTCTCGGGGATCGCAACCTTTTTCGCCTCGCGAACCGCTTTCTTCAGGCTGTCATTCTTATTGGGATCATACGCATCATCCTGCGCGCCGTCCCAGCTGCGGATGGCCTCGAAAATGCCATTCAGCATCTTCTCGTGCATCTTTGATCCGGCAACGATCGAGGCCACCTTCTGCTCTTCGATCACCTTCCATTCGATGAATTGCTCGATGTCCGGGTGATCTGCATCGACGATCACCATCTTTGCTGCCCGACGGGTTGTCCCGCCTGATTTGATCGCGCCAGCGGCGCGGTCGCCGATCTTGAGAAAGCCCATCAAGCCCGAGGATTTACCGCCACCCGACAGCGCCTCGCCTTCTGCGCGCAGGTGGCTGAAGTTGGTCCCGGTGCCCGAGCCGTATTTGAACAGGCGCGCCTCACGCACCCATAGGTCCATGATGCCGCCTTCGTTCACCAGATCATCATCGACGGACTGGATGAAGCACGCGTGCGGTTGCGGATGCTCGTAGGCGGATTTCGATTTTGTCAGCTTGCCGGTTTTGTAATCGACATAATGGTGACCCTGCGCCGGGCCATCGATGCCATAGGCCCAGTGCAGACCCGTGTTGAACCATTGCGGCGAGTTCGGTGCAGCACGCTGGGTCGCCAGCATATAGCGCATCTCGTCGAAATAGGCGCGCGCGTCTTCCTCGGTCGAGAAATAGCCGCCCTTCCAACCCCAATAGGCCCATGCACCTGCAAGGCGATCGAACACCTGTTTCGAAGACGTCTCACCATCAAATTCAGCGCCATCTGCGGGGACCGAACGCCACAGGAATTCAGGAACGTCCTTTTCTTTGACCTTCTTCAGTTTTGATGGAACGCCAGCCTTGCGGAAGTACTTTTGGGCGATGACGTCGCTGGCCACCTGGCTCCATTTCGCGGGAACGTCGATTTCGTCCAAACGAAAAACGATAGTACCGTCCGGATTGCGAATCTCGGATGTTGCGGACACAAAATCCAGATCGGCATATGCATCCTGTCCAGGTTTGGTGAATTTTCTTTCAATTTTCATGTCCGCTGCCCCAGCTACGATCTGTCCAAATTTTAGTACCCGGCACAAAATCTTGATGTCGCGGTGTGCCGCCCGCCCTGCCGTAATATTGAGACGCAAGGGACCAAGCGCTGCCGATAACAGCGCAGAACCGTAAATACGGTTTCACGTCATACTGGTTTGCATTCCGTCCCTCGTCCGATGCCTTTTCTGGTTATTGCTACCAGATTTAGTGGCTCGTCCTTCGGCCTATACAATCTGACGTATATTCCCATAGATGGTCAACGGGCTTTTTCAGTCATTTTTGGAATCTTTTAGCTTGACCTGATCTGACGAACCGGCGGTTTCTTGCCGGATCGCGATTCCTCCACAGGCCTATCCCCGGACACCAATCAATCTACGTTCGTTGCGTCAGAGTGATTTCTCTTTTTTTCCACCACAGTTAGAGGAAATTGATCAACCAGTCCGGCATTAAGGACATATTCAGAGAATCATCGTCACCGCAATGTGGCGCGTGCCATAGTTTGTAAATCACGACATTTCTGGATGGGAAATCTATTCAACATGCGTTTGATTTCGTTGTTAACTATTATGGGCTTAATCGTGTCCTGCACAGCACAGGACGTTCCGCCTGCGTCTCGTAGCGCTCAATTCGATGGGTACCCGCAGAACCTGTTCAATTCCTTCAAGACAGACTGCGCTGGCCCTGGCGACAAATTCGTCAAAACCGGGACAAGCAGTTTTGAATGCCGCGAGATACTTTCGCCCGAGGCGACAGCCTATCTGATTCTCAATTTTGATGGATATTCTCAAAATCTCCCGAAGATCGTGACGCGGCTAAGCTCAGCAAAGAATCAAGCAGGCTACCGTGTGGATGCCGAATTGTTTTTTATCGTTCCCCAAAAAAGCGGAAGCACACTTAAGATTCCAATCGAAAGCGATGAATTGGACAGGGATTTTTCGAGACTCTACACCGACTATGGCGGAACGCCGGTGTAAGAGTGGAAATGGTCGGGGCGGCAGGATTCGAACCTACGACCCCCTGTACCCAAAACAGGTGCGCTACCAGACTGCGCCACGCCCCGGACCGTGCGCCTTCCTAAACGTGCCGATCTGATTTGAAAAGCCCTAACAAGGCCAAATTGCAGGACCTTGCGAAAAAACTTGGTGACGCATCTGTGTTCCTGGTCGAATACCATAGCGCGCGGCAAGTCCCGCATTGATTTCAAGCACGGCATAAACCGAATCGCCACCTTCGATCGGGGTTAGATCGCCGGGGATCGCACCCTCATGCACGCGGGTGACGGTTCCTGCTTTGTCGGTAAAGATCATGTCCAAAGGGATCAGCGTGTTCTTCATCCAAAACGCCACCCGCTGCGGTGGATCAAAGATGAACAGCATGCCAGAGCGGCTGGGCATATTCTCACGAAACATCAGCCCGCGTGATCGCTCCTGAGGGGTAACGGCTAACTCGATATCAAATCGAACCTGCGCAAGTTCATTTCGCAACTCAACACGGTCAGAACGGCATTCGGCTTGCGCGCCACCACTGATCAGAAATGTCAGGGCCGCAACGAGTAATGCTGTTCTCATTCTCAAAGACCTAGGTGTTCAACGCCGCTTCCCAGGCAAGAACCTGTGCCGCCATCCGTCCGCGTTTTCCGTCAATCACACGCATGGCCAAGGCTTCTCCCGGTTGCAGATCCGCAAGACCTGAACGGCGAAGAACCTCAATGTGCAAGAATACATCTTCGCTGCTTCCGAAGACATTGGCAAAGCCGAATCCCTTGCCTTTGTCGAACCATTTGACACGCGCTGCCTCTAGTGGAGCATTGCCGATCACGGTCGGATCAAGCTCCGCAAAGTCGGCCAGCATCATTGTTTCTGCCCGTACGGGTGGATCGACGCTGATCACTTCGACCGCCTGAACACCGCGATCAGTTTTGTGCGTCATAATCTCGATACCAGCACCGTCGGCGACCGAGCTCTGACCAAAATTGCGCAACACATTGACATGCAACAGAATGTCCGGACCGCCATCGTCGGACACAACAAATCCGTATCCCTTTGCGGGATCGAACCATTTTACGTGTCCATGGACGCGATACATGCTGTTCAAATCTTCTGGCACTGTTTTCCCGTTACGATAATAGGCAAGCCGTTAAGGGTTTGTTGTTTATGATATTCACTCGCAAATTCAAGCTGAAAAAAACTATTAATAGCAATCAGTTGCATTTCACGGTACGCGAACATCACGGATTCAACCTCTGCACTTGCCAATCGGAATCGGCGTTACGCCTCTTCCATTGAAACCTGTCATGCAACCTGAATGCTCCATCAGCCCAGAATTCCACTTCGACAGGTGAAACCCGATACCCTCCCCAGAATTCCGGGCGCGGCGGATTGGGTCCCAACTTTGCCGTCACCTTTGCCACCTCGGCCATCAAAGATGCCCGGCTCTCCAGAGGTTGCGACTGGCGAGAGGCCCAGGCACCCAGACGGCTCTTAAGCGAGCGCGAGGCATAATACGCGTCTGCCCCAGGCCCGTCTTCTTTGCTGACTATACCACGAACTCGAATTTGACGCCGCAAAGATTTCCAGTGCATCACAAATGCCGCTTTATGGGCACTGTCCAGTTCCTGTGCCTTGGCGCTGTTATAGTTCGTATAGAAGACAAATGCGTCTTTTTCGATTTCTTTCAGCAGAACCATTCTTGCATTAGGTAAACCTTCCGAATCCACGGTTGCCAATGCAATCGCGTTCGGATCGTTTGGTTCGGTCTTTTCCGCCTCAGCCAGCCACCGACCCGCGATTTCAAACGGATCAGTCCCGGCAAAGATGCCATTATGCTCGTTCATTTCCATCCCCTGGAAATAATTAACCCGACCCTAAGGCGAGAACCCGCTGCGGGCAAGAGCGCATGGCCTTGCCGCAGGACAATCAATGGCATAAACCAACTCAACACAATGCGACGACAGGCGGAGAACCGAAGATGTCAAATCAGTTGATGGCCGGAAAACGCGGCCTCATCATGGGACTGGCCAATGACAAATCAATCGCATGGGGGATAGCCCGCGCCTTGTCCGACGCCGGGGCCGAACTGGCCTTTTCCTATCAGGGAGACGCGCTGAAAAAACGTGTCGACCCGCTGGCTGCGCAATTGGGCAGCAAAATCGTTCTGCCCTGCGATGTCAGCGACGAGGAATCGATTGATAACCTTTTCAACTCGCTTGAAGAGAAATGGGGAAGGCTTGACTTTGTAGTTCACGCCATTGGCTTTTCTGACAAGAACGAGCTTCGTGGGCGCTACGTCGACACATCGCGCGCTAACTTCAATCTGACGATGGACGTATCGGTCTACTCTTTTACAGCCGTTATGCAGCGCGCAGAGAAGATGATGGGCGAAGGCGGTAGCGCAGTAACCCTCACCTACTACGGCGCTGAACAGGTCATGCCCCATTATAATGTTATGGGTGTCGCCAAGGCTGCGCTTGAGGCATCGGTCAAATATCTGGCTGAGGATCTGGGAAAAGACGGTATTCGCGTCAACTCGATCTCAGCGGGTCCAATCAAGACACTCGCAGCCAGCGGCATCGGCGATTTCCGCTATATCATGAAGTGGAACGAGTATAATTCTCCGCTGCGTCGCAACGTGACCATCGATGATGTCGGCAAATCAGCGCTGTACCTGCTGTCAGACCTCAGCAGCGGTGTGACCGGAGAGAATCTGCACGTGGATTCGGGATATCACATCGTCGGAATGAAGGCCGTCGACGCGCCGGATGTTGAAAAAGGATAAAAGACCATGAGCGCCAAGGACCGCCTGCCCCACGAAAAAGGCTTCCACATCAGCTGGGATCAGATTCATCGCGACTCGCGCGCCTTGGCTTGGCGTCTGGATGGGCAAGGCCCCGATGATGGCGCTTGGCGTGCCGTCGTAGCGATCACTCGAGGCGGCATGGCCCCTGCGATGATCGTCAGCCGTGAACTGGATATTCGCACGGTCGACACTGTCAGCGTGCGGTCCTATCACCATCAGTCACAAGGAGAGGCTGAGATCCTAAAAGCCCCCAATGCTGATTTGATGGGCGATGGGACCGGTATCCTGATCATAGATGATCTGGTCGACAGTGGAAAAACGCTTGAACTCGTGCGCGAGATGTATCCCAAGGCGCATTTCGCGACCGTATATGCCAAACCCAAGGGCCGACCGATGGTTGATACCTTTATTACCGAGGTCAGCCAAGACACCTGGATCTTCTTCCCATGGGATATGGCCTTGCAATATGTCGAACCTTACCGAGGTACCGATTGATCGAGCGTTTTGCTTGAACGCTAAAAACACGGACTGTCCATGAATATGACCCGTACCGCCGCCACCTTTGCCCCTCCGGTGATGGAGGCGCGGCGTTGGTTGGAAGGGGTCGAGTTTCCTGAAGACCGTCCGCTGATCAATGTCAGTCAAGCGGCTCCGGTCGATCCACCGCCACTGGCCTTGCGGCAAGCTATGGCCGAATTCGCAGTCGAACAGGACAGCGCACATCTCTATGGCCCAGTTCTGGGCAATGATGAATTACGGACCGAGCTGGCTGCACAGATCAGCGAACACTACGAAGCAAGAATTAAGGCTAATCAGGTCGCGATTACCTCGGGCTGCAATCAGGCTTTCTCGGCCGTGATCGCGGCGATTACGGATCAGGGAGATGAGGTCATTCTGCCAACCCCGTGGTATTTCAATCACAAAATGTGGCTGGATATGGCCGGTGTCAAAGCCATCGACTTGCCCACCGGTAACGATCTGTTGCCCGACCCCGAGATGGCGCGCGCACTGATCACCGAGAAAACACGGGCCATTGCATTGGTCACGCCGAACAACCCCGGTGGTGTCGAATACCCATCAGACCTGGTACGCCGCTTCTATAAACTCGCGCAGGAAACAGGGATTCGTCTGTTGGTTGATGAAACCTATCGCGATTTCGACAGCCGATCTGGTGCGCCACATGAATTGTTCCAGCAGCCTGATTGGTGCGAAACCTTTGTGCATCTCTACTCGTTCTCGAAAGCCTATCGCCTGACTGGGCACCGAGTCGGCGCAATTGCTGCCGGTTCGCCGCTTTTGTCGGAGATTGAGAAGTTTTTAGACACAGTTGCGATCTGCCCCGGCCAGATCGGTCAATTCGCTGCGCTTTGGGGAATGCAGAACCTGTCTCATTGGGTTGCCGGTGAGCGTAATGAGATTCTGGACCGAAGGGCTGCAATTGCCGAAGGAATGCCTCGGTTAGAGGCAAAAGGCTGGCGTCTTCTGGGGCTGGGTGCCTACTTCGCCTATCTCAAACACCCCTATCAAATCGCATCGGACGATTTGGCCCGGCAGTTGGTGCCTGAGGCGGGCATTCTGCTGTTGCCCGGAACCATGTTCATGCCCGCGCATGACCCGGCAGGGAAACAACAGGTCCGCATCGCGTTTGCCAATCTCGACCGCGCCGGATTCGCGCAATTGTTCGACCGTTTGCAGGCCCTGTCCTTCTAAGCTTGCCCCTCGGCTGCACGCATCGTATTCAGGGCCGCAACTAGCAGGGCAGACACTTGCCGACCAAACCAAGAGGGCACCATGGCCGCAGGCATGAAAAACCTATCCAAAACCTTTGTCTGGATTCTCATGGGCCTTCTGATGCTGGGTCTAGCCGGATTTGGTGCGACCAGCCTGACCGGAACCGTGCGCACTGTGGCGCAGGTTGGCGATGAAAGCGTTTCGGTCGACGAATACTTCCGCGAACTTCAGCGCGAGATCAGGGCGGTTGAGGCGCAAACCGGACAGCCAATGCAGATTTCGCAAGCGCATGATCTTGGATTGGACCAATTGGCCTTGTCGCGCCTGATCGCACTGGCTGCGCTCGACAATGAGGTCGGGCAGCTTGGCATTTCAATCGGCGACGAGAACCTGCAGAACGAGATCGTCCAGATACCCGCATTCCAGGGGGTGAACGGTACATTCGACCGCGAAGCCTATCGCTTTCAGCTTGAACAGGTCGGGATGAGCGATTCCGAGTTCGAATCGGATCTGCGCAAGGAATCGGCACGCACAATCGTGCAGGGTGCAGTCATGGGCGGGGTTGAGATGCCACGCACTATGACCGAAGCAATGGCGAACTATGTACTGGCCCGCCGCAGCTTTACCGTGGCGACGCTGTCCGCAGACGCGTTGGAGACGCCAGTGGCAGAACCGACAGAAGATCAGATTCAGACATTCTATGACGAGAACACTGATCTGTTTACCCTGCCCCGCACCAAGCAACTGACGTATGCCATTTTGTCACCAGAGATGCTGCTTGATACGATTGAGATCGACGAAGACTCGTTGCGCCGCCTCTACGACCAGCGCGCAGAACAGTATTTCCAACCCGAGCGCCGTTTGGTCGAACGCCTGACCTATCCCAGCGAAGAGGCCGCAACCGAGGCCTTGGCTCAGCTGGAGGTTGGTGGAGCAGATTTTGAACAACTGGTCCGCGATCGGCAACTTGAGCTAGGCGATGTAGATCTGGGTGACGTCACCCGAGAGGACCTTGGCGATGCCGCTGACGCTGTATTCGCTGCCGAGATCGACGATGTCGTTGGCCCACTCCCATCTGTTTTTGGTCCGGCCTTGTTCCGGATCAACGGATCACTGGCAGAAAACAATGTAAGCTTTGAAGATGCTGAGCCCGAGTTGCGTGATGAACTTGCCTCAGATCGCGCGCGCCGTCAGATCGAGGCGCAGGCCGAGGACATCAACGACTTGCTTGCTGGCGGCGCAACGCTGGAAGAATTGGTCGATGAGACTGAATTGGAACTTGGCCAGATCGACTGGACCCAGCAAAGCGATGATGGCGTTGCCGCCTATGATGGCTTCCGTGCCGCTGCCGAGGCCGTGCAAGAGGGTGATTTTCCCGAAGTCGCGTTCCTCGAAGACGGTTCAATCTTTGCTTTGCGCCTGAATGAAGTGCTTGAGCCCCGCCCCGAACCGCTTGAAAATGCCCGAGGGCGGGTTGCTGAGGCCTGGACACAAGCAGAGACCGCGAAGGCGCTACAAAATCAGGCAAACTCGGTGCTGACCCAATTGGCGACGGATGGAGATTTCACGGCGACTGGCCTGCCCTTCCGGGTCGAAAACGCCCTGACGCGTACCGCGTTCCTTGAGGATACTCCGGTAGATTTCATGACACAGGTCTTCGAGCTCGAACCGGGTGAATTACGTGTCATTCCCGGAAACGGCACTGCCCTGATCGTGCGCTTGGATGAAGAGCTGCCACCGGCCGAGACCGACGAACAGCGTCAGATGCAGGATGCTCTTGCAGCACAGTTTGACCAGGCACTGGCGCAGAACATCTTTGATATCTATGTGCGCAACGCCCAGACCCGCGCGCGCCCTGTACTGGATCAGCAAGCGCTGAACGCTGTACGGTCAAGCTATTAAAGAGACAGCACATGGCCCTGACCCCGGAATTCGAAACTTTCGCGCGCGCCTATGACGCGGGTGAAAATCAGGTTGTCTATACCCGGCTTGCCGCCGATCTTGACACGCCCGTGTCCTTGATGCTCAAGCTGACGGGTGCACAAAAAGACGCCTTCATGCTCGAATCGGTGACAGGTGGCGAAGTGCGCGGTCGCTACTCGATCATTGGCATGAAACCCGATCTCGTCTGGCGGTGTCACGGCGAAACATCGGCCCTGAACCGATCGGCCCGGTTTGATGCCGACGCGTTTCAGCCACAGGATGGCAACCCGATGGATAACCTGCGCGATTTGCTGGCCGAAAGCCGCATCGCGCTGCCGGATGACCTACCACAGGCGGCTGCCGGGCTGTTTGGCTATCTGGGCTATGACATGGTGCGGCTTGTGGAATACTTGCCGGATGTGAACCCCGACCCGCTGGGCCTGCCGGATGCGATCATGCTGCGGCCTTCGGTGATCGCCGTATTGGACGGTGTTAAAGGTGAGGTCACTGTGGTGTCTCCGGCCTGGGTCAGCGACGGACAATCCGCTAAGGCCGCATACGCACAAGCTGCAGAGCGTGTCATGGACGCTGTGCGTGATCTGGAGCGCGCAATGCCCGCCGAGACACGCGATCTGGGCGACGCGATTGAAGTTGGCGCTCCAGTATCCAACTTCACCAAATCGGGTTACATGGAGGCCGTTGAAAAGGCCAAGGAATATATCCGCGCAGGCGATATCTTCCAGGTTGTCCCAGCCCAACGGTGGACGCAGGACTTTCCGCAACCTCCGTTTGCCCTCTACCGGTCTTTGCGGCGGACGAATCCGTCGCCCTTCATGTTCTATTTCAACTTCGGTGGCTTTCAGGTCGTAGGCGCGAGCCCTGAAATCCTGGTCCGCGTCTTTGGGGATGAAGTCACGATCCGCCCAATCGCTGGCACTCGACCGCGAGGCGCAACGCCCGAGGAAGACAAGGCCAACGAAATCGATCTGTTTGCCGACAAAAAGGAACTGGCCGAGCACCTCATGCTGTTGGACCTTGGACGCAACGATACGGGCCGTGTGTCCAAGATCGGAACCGTCCGCCCCACCGAAGAGTTCATTATCGAACGCTACAGCCACGTGATGCACATCGTGTCGAACGTGGTCGGCGAACTGGCCGAAGACAAGGACGCGCTGGATGCGTTCTTTGCCGGGATGCCTGCGGGTACAGTCTCGGGCGCGCCAAAAGTGCGCGCGATGGAGATTATCGACGAGTTGGAGCCCGAAAAACGCGGCATCTACGGCGGCGGTGTCGGGTATTTCAGCGCTGGTGGCGACATGGACATGTGCATCGCATTGCGTACGGCCATCGTGAAAGACCACAAGCTTTATATTCAGGCTGGCGGTGGTGTTGTCTATGACAGCGACCCCGAGGCGGAATATATGGAGACCGTGCACAAATCGAACGCGATCCGACGCGCGGCGGCAGATGCGGCGCGTTTTACCGGCAGCGGAAACAGCTGAGCAAGCGGCGACAAGGTGCCGCTATTACCCGTCCGTCAAGGCTTCGGAAGCACCTTGTTCGACCTCTTTCATCATCACGGCTGAGATCGGTGCCATCGCCACCCGGCTGCCGCGATCCTCAAGCCCCCACAGCAACAAGGCCGAGATCGTTTCGGGGCGCAATCGGCCAAGCATTACGACCGCACCCTCCTGCCCGGCGCGGAATGCGGCCTGATCTAGAAAGCGCCGCATTATCTTGGGATCCTGCTTGGCCCCATCGAAATCGCGGAACACGACGCTAGACGGTACGCCATTGCGGGCGGCGAGTTTCTGCGCGGTGTTCAGACCATTGTCCTGCGTAACCAGCCCCCGGCCGGTATCACCTACAATCGCTGCGACCTGGTCTGCCAGTTTTCGGTTGCCCTGAATACCGCTTTCGACGCCCTCTAAAATGCCTACTGTGTGGGGTAACTCATCCAACCACACCGACAAGGATACTTCTGCATCCTGAGCGCTGGCAGCTTCGTGCATGTCAATCATCGCCAGCACCTCAAAACCCGCTTCGCGATGGCGCGCCATTTTTTCGGCTGCATCCGGGTCTGACGGGCTGATGGCAAAGCTTAGCGGGTATGGAAAATCCTGAAGCGCCTCGACTCCAAATGCTCCTTCATCGTCGATCAAAATGATAGACATCAGTGGCTTGGCTTCGGGGTTCTCAAAGATCGCGGCATGCGCTTCGATAGGTTTTGCCGCCACCTCAGGCACTACCTCGGTTTGCTCAACGGGTGCGTCATCCCTTTCGGTCAGGGGTACGACACGTTTGCCGATCAGTGAATTAGAGCTCGCTGTCCCTTCCCCGCCAACTTGAGGCAGCGTCAGCACGCGCGGCTTGCTGACCGGGCGTGTATCTTCTTCGCCCTCAACGGCAATCGGGTTATCGTTAGACATGCCCTCGGTTACCGGAACCTCATAAGTTACGTCCGGCAATTCTTCGGTCTCGGGTTCCAGTGCCGCCACTTGAGGTGCTTGTTTCTCAGGCGCTTCTTCCACGATCCGGGGCTCAGGTACCGCTTCAGGCTCTGGCGCTGGAGGCGCGTCTGCAACCCTGGCCGGTTCAGCCTCTGGTCTGGGCGTTTCTGGTTCCGCAAGCGGCGGCGGTGCTGTCGGCGCATCTGTCTGAACGGTCACCGCGGGTGTCGAAATTCCAGCAGGTGCTGCGGTGGCAACAGGCGAGTCACTTGACTGGGGAGGAGGCCCAGGCTCAAGCTCGACGTCTGCCAAACCATCCAGAGTATCTGACGAGAGTTCCGGGCTTTCGGGACCCGATGGTGGCAACTCAACCAGATCTGCATCGACACCAGTGCTATCGACATTCGCTGTTTCAGGCGCATCAGGCGCATCAGCCACTTCGGGTGCGGTTGCCGCGACTTCTGGCTTGCGCGACAAGGGTGTGGACAGCGACAAGACCGCGCCCAATGCCAGTACAGAGACCGCACCAGCGATCAATCCACCATAAAATCCGCTCATCGAAATCTCGCCTCTCGCGTTGTTTCGTGCCTCAACCACTCATACGCCATCTTCTGCGGCGCTCACTTGCACTGCGCCAAGTTGGGTATGTCCTCTTGACGCTGCCGCACAAGCCTGAGCATGTATGTCCCGACATTATACCGCGCTCAAGGGCTGCATCGCCAGTCTGAAATGCCGATAGGAAGATAAGTACCCAAATGCTGCTGCTGATCGACAACTATGACTCGTTTACCTACAACCTCGTTCATTATCTGGGCGAACTTGGGGCCGAGATGGTCGTGCGCCGGAATGATGCGCTGGACGTACAGGAAGCGATGGCGATGAATCCGGCTGGCATCCTGCTGAGCCCCGGCCCTTGTGATCCCGATCAGGCAGGCATCTGCCTTGCGCTGACCGAAGCGGCAGCCGAGACGCAGACGCCGCTGATGGGTGTCTGTCTGGGG
The DNA here is from genome assembly GCF_056542905.1 of Ruegeria sp. AA3. Classification (NCBI taxonomy): domain Bacteria; kingdom Pseudomonadati; phylum Pseudomonadota; class Alphaproteobacteria; order Rhodobacterales; family Roseobacteraceae; genus Ruegeria; species Ruegeria sp. AA3. The sequence goes on from NZ_JBQGAQ010000001.1 coordinate 619,268, forward strand.
CATCAAACCATCGGTCAGGCATTTGGCGGCAAAGTCGTGCGATGCCATGAGATCGTGCATGGCAAGATGGGCAAGATGAATCACACCGGCAAAGGCGTATTCGCTGGTTTGCCATCACCATTCGAGGCGACCCGCTACCACTCATTGGTCGTTGAACGCGAAAGCCTGCCCGAGTGCCTTGAGATCACCGCCGAACTTGAGGATGGCACCATCATGGGCTTGCAGCACAAAGAGCTTCCCATTCACGGCGTCCAGTTCCACCCGGAATCCATCGCATCCGAGCACGGTCATGCCCTGCTCAAGAATTTCCTGAATGAAATGAAAGTCCCCGCATGAGCGATGCTCTGAAACCGCTGATCGGTGCTGCGGCCGATCGACCTTTGACCCGTGCCGAGGCTGAACAGGCCTTCGGAATCCTGTTTGACGGTGCCGCGACTCCGAGCCAGATCGGCGGATTGCTGATGGCGATGCGTACTCGGGGTGAAACGGTAGATGAATACGCTGCGGCTGCCGCCGTGATGAGGGCGAAATGCAATGCAGTGAAGGCCCCGGCTGGTGCGATGGATATCGTTGGAACCGGGGGTGACGGCAAGGGTACGCTCAACATCTCGACGGCCACGGCCTTTGTAACGGCGGGTGCCGGTGTCACCGTTGCAAAACATGGCAACCGGAACCTAAGTTCGAAATCCGGTGCCGCGGATGCACTTGGTCAGCTTGGAATTAATGTGATGGTCGGCCCGGAAGTGGTTGAAAAGGCGTTACAAGAGGTCGGTATCGGCTTCATGATGGCGCCGATGCATCACCCTGCGATTGCCCATGTCATGCCTTCGAGGCAAGAACTTGGTACGCGCACGATTTTCAACATTCTGGGTCCTCTCACCAACCCGGCTGGTGTGAAACGCCAACTGACCGGAGCGTTTAGCCGTGATCTGATCCGCCCAATGGCCGAAACTCTCGGCCTGCTGGGCGCCGAGCATGCCTGGTTGGTGCATGGTTCGGACGGGACCGACGAGTTGACGATTACAGGCGTCAGCTGGATCGCCTCCGTTGAGGACGGCGTTGTCAAAGAGGTCGAGCTTCACCCTGAAGACGCAGGTCTGCCAGTCCACCCATTCGAGGATATTGTCGGTGGAACACCGGAAGAAAACGCCATCGCATTCCGTGCCTTGCTGGACGGCCAGCCATCGGCCTACCGTGACGCTGTACTGCTGAATTCTGCCGCCGCACTTGTTGTCGCAGATGCCGCCAGTGATCTGCGTGAAGGAGTGGCAATGGCCGCTGAAAGCATCGACAGTGGCAAAGCCCGTGAAAAGATCAACGCTCTGGCACGCATTACACAGGAAGCCGCATGACCGAGACCGTTCTGGACAGGATCAAAGCCTACAAGCTTGAAGAAGTCGCCTCAGACAAGGCAGCCAAATCGCTGGAAACACTAGAATCAGAGGCGCGCAATGCACCAGAGGTCCGGGGGTTTGCAGAAGCTCTGCACAAAGCCACGCGATCCGGCTATGGGCTGATCGCCGAGGTTAAAAAAGCCAGCCCTTCCAAGGGATTGATCCGCGAAGACTTTAACCCACCCGCGCTGGCCGAAGCATATGAAGCGGGCGGAGCTGCGTGCTTGTCGGTGCTGACCGATACACCTAGCTTTCAAGGGGCAAAGGAATTCCTGACTGAAGCCCGTGCAGCATGTTCTCTGCCCGCTTTGCGTAAAGATTTCATGTATGACCCCTATCAGGTGGTCGAAGCCCGTGCGCTGGGTGCGGACTGTATTCTGATCATCATGGCCTCGGTTGAAGATGCGCAAGCTGCAGAGCTTGAGCAGACAGCGTTCGACTGGGGTATGGATGTTCTGATCGAAGTACACGACGCCGAGGAGCTAGAGCGGGCGACGCAGCTAAAAAGCCCTCTGATCGGGATAAACAACCGCAATCTCAAAACCTTCGAAACCACACTTGATACGACACGCCACCTGTCGAAGTTGGTTCCAGCAGATCGCACGATCGTGTGCGAAAGCGGTCTGAGCACGCCTGCTGACCTTGCTGATATCGCCCGCTATGGCGCGCGCTGTTTCCTGATTGGCGAAAGCCTGATGCGGCAAAACGATGTGGCCAGCGCAACCCGTTCGCTACTGGCCAATCCACTCATCCCCGGAGTGATGTGATGCCACTGACGCATTTCGATGCCAAGGGCGAGGCACACATGGTGGATGTGTCCGATAAGGCCGTCACCGACCGGGTTGCAATCGCCGCAGGTTACATCAGGATGGCCCTAGAAACCTATGAAATTATTTCAGAAGGTCGCGCCAAGAAAGGCGACGTTCTTGGTATTGCGCGTCTCGCTGGCATCATGGGCGCAAAGAAAACTCCGGACTTAATTCCGCTGTGCCACCCTCTGCCCGTTACCAAAGTTGCGGTTGAGCTGACCCTGGATCCGGATCTTCCCGGCGTGCAGATCGAAGCCACCGTCAAAACTGCGGGACAAACTGGTGTCGAGATGGAGGCGCTGATGGCGGTCTCAACCGCCGCTCTGACTGTCTATGACATGACTAAGGCCGTGGATAAGGCAATGGAGATTGGCGGCATCCGAGTTCTTTTGAAAGACGGCGGTAAATCAGGTCGTTACGAGGCGTCATGATCTCCGTCGAAGACGCCCGAGCCCTATTGTTCGATCTTGTCACGCCTCTGTCTGCGGAAACGGTTCATCTTGCAGAGGCAGGTGGTCGCATCTTGGCGCAGGACGTCGCTGCAACCCGTGATCAACCCCCTTTTGCAGCGTCTTCGATGGACGGATACGCGGTGAAAGCGACCGAAGTTGAATTGCATGCGATGTTCAAAGTGATCGGCGAATCCGCAGCCGGAAAGCGCTTTGAAGGCACGGTCGGGCCCGGTCAAGCAGTGCGAATATTTACGGGTGCGCCGATGCCTGACGGCGCGGATTTTGTCGTTATTCAAGAAGATATCGAGCGCAGAGACAGCCTGATCACAATCTCTCATCCTCCCGGCGAAAAGACCAATGTCCGCCCTGCTGGCATAGATTTCACCGTCGGCACCCAAATCATGGCCCCACGACAGCTCCGGCCCGAAGATATTGCGCTTTTAGCCGCGATGAATATCGCCTCCGTCCCTGTGACCCGAAAACCTGTGGTGGCATTAATATCGACGGGCAATGAACTGGTGATGCCCGGCGAGACGCCTGGGCCCGATCAAATCATCGCGTCAAACACGTTTGGCCTGAAAGCGCTCCTTGAAAACAACGGTGCGCATGTGCGCGTGCTACCGATCGCACAAGACACGGTTGGCTCGCTGGAAACGGCTTTTGGTCTGGCGCAAGGCGCGGACCTCGTGGTGACAATCGGCGGAGCGTCGGTCGGAGAATACGATCTGGTTGCAGATGTCTCGGAAGGCCTTGGGCTGGAGCAGTCGTTCTACAAAATCCGCATGCGCCCCGGTAAGCCACTAATGGCTGGACGCCTCGGCGACGCAGCAATGGTTGGCCTGCCCGGCAATCCGGTTAGCGCAATGGTCTGTGGGTATCTGTTTTTGGTTCCGATGGTTCGGCGCATGCTGGGAATAGAACAGGTACTTCCAACTCTGCAGCAGGCCCAGCTGACGGCACCACTCACTGAAAACGGCGGGCGCGAACACTATATGCGCGCGATTGTGGACAGAGATGGCATTCGGGCTTGTGACGATCAGGACAGCTCACTCCTAAGTGTTTTGGCACATGCAAACGCATTGCTGGTACGACAGCCCAATGATCCCGCGCGCCCTGCCGGTGATATGGTCACCTACCTGCCTATCTAGCAAATCCGTTGACACAAAACGTGAACATGCGTAGAACAAAAGAAAACGCATGAGCGATGAGGTGCGAGCGATGCTGACCAAGAAGCAATTGGATTTGCTGGAATTCATCCACAAACGCGTGCAAGCGGACGGTGTTCCGCCCAGTTTTGATGAAATGAAGGCTGCGTTGGACCTGCGTTCCAAATCCGGGATCCATCGATTGATCACGGCGCTGGAAGAACGTGGCTTTATCCGCCGCCTTGCTCACCGGGCACGCGCCATTGAAATCGTCAAGCTGCCCGAAAGCCTTGGTGGTGAGCCGACGGCGGGCTTCAAACCCCGCGTGATTGAAGGTGACCGGCCCGATGGGACCCGCCCAGCGAACTTCGAACCCGTCACCGTTGATGCGATGGAACTACCCGTCATGGGGCGGATCGCGGCCGGTGTCCCAATCGAAGCGATAAGCCATGTTTCGCACCGCGTGGCAGTACCGGGCTCGATGATTTCAGGCAGCGGTGAACATTACGCGCTTGAAGTGCGGGGCGACTCGATGATCGACGCCGGAATCAACGATGGCGATGTCGTCGTGATCCGTGAAACCACGGCAGCAGATAACGGGGATATCGTCGTGGCGCTGGTTGAAGATCAAGAAGCCACGTTAAAGCGCTTTTTCCGTCGCGGTCAGGCCATTGCACTTGAGGCTGCAAACCCGGCTTATGAGACGCGTGTGTTGCCCGAGGATAAGGTGAAAGTACAGGGTCGGTTGGTTGGTTTGATCCGTAGCTACTGACGGAGTTGAGGTGACCATAGGCGGCGCCCTGAAGCCTCTGAACTGGTGAGCAAACTCCCTTTGGAAATGGCAAGACTGCCTGTGTTTCGCAGTGCATCCGGGTCATAGATCTGACATGCACCTGTCAGAGACAACGACACAGACGAGATAATAATTTGATCTGGCAAGCACTCTTCAAAGGCAAGCGCAGCGCGTTTGCCTGTTAGGTGCACTAGCTCTTTGTCACCCAGCAGATAACGTTGGACACCGCCTGAGGACTCAGGCCAGCGCTTCGCCGCCTTTGGCTGATCCGCGTCGTCTCCGTCATTCTCCAACCAAACCGATGCGACAAAACCGCTGCCTTTTGGTTTACTCAGCGCACGGCCTTGATCGGTCATCACGCCGACGAGCCCCCCGGTATCTGCGATCAGAACATCAGGACGGCTCCCCTGCCCCCAAGTCGCAATAGCGACCACCGCCGGGGCCAATCCAATCCATCGCGTGCGCCCTTGCCACAGAATCAACCAGAGGAAAGACACTGCTGTAACGGGCAGTACAAATGCGCCTGGACTAACAACAAATCCCCGCGCACCTTCAAGTCCCGAAACCCAGGACGCAACCGCAAGGATCCAATTCAGCCCTAAACCCATCATGTGCAGTGCGATCGCCTCAAGCCCGAATGGCGCAAGAAGTGCTGCGACAACGGCGCTCGGCACGACCAGAGTGCCCATCACCGGGACCGAGACGAGGTTTGCGATTAATCCATAGTGGGACAGGGTGTTGAAATGAGCCGCTCCGATGGGGGCAGTTGCGATCCCCGCGATGGCCGATGAAATCAACAAGGCCAACACCGGCCGCATCCAGAGTGGACCGGGCATTGGACCATAGTCTCTCAGGGCTCCGAAACCCGCGACCAGAGCGGTCGTCGCAGCAAATGACATCTGGAACCCGGGGCTCAGCAGTGTTTCAGGGCGCAGTACCAATACGATCATTGCGGCAACAGCCACCGCCCGTAGCGAGATCGCGCGGCGGTCCAGCATCACGGCTCCCAGCATGACGCAAACCATGACAAATGCGCGCTCCGTCGCGACGTTTCCGCCAGAGAGAGATAAATAGATAGTGGCAGCGACTAAGGCGCAGATCGCTGCCATTTTTCGTACAGGCAAACGCAGGGCCAGCATAGGCACCATCGACAATCCGATGCGGCATGCCACGAATACAAAACCAGTCAGCAAGCCCATATGCAATCCAGAGATCGCCAGAAGATGCGCCAGATTTGAGGCACGCAAGGACTCAAGCGAGACCTTGCTCATACCGCTGCGATCCCCTGTGGTGACGGCGGCAGCAAATCCGCCGATCTCGCCAGGCAAAATTGCACGAACTCTGTCCGAGATAGCCATACGCCACACCGTAATACGAACACCGCTTTGTCCATCGCGAGCCGGGGTCGAAGACAAAACTGGAACACGGGTATATCCAACTGCGCCAAGCCTTTGGAACCAAGCGTGGCGGCGAAAATCAAATCCACCCGGTTCGACCGGACCTTGCGGCGGAGAAAGGTGCGCGGTGGTCATGATCCGCTGACCCGGGGACAACGCAACAGTATCGCCATGTATCGAAAGTCGGATGCGCCCGGGCCTTTGATCAGCGGGAATATCGACAATCCGCACCTGATCCAACATAACCCGCAGCGCATCCGACGCAGAGCGGTCCAGCGCTATGACCCTCCCCTCGACCGGGCCATAATAGCGCCATTGCAAGACTGGCTCTGCAACCATATGGGCCCGCGTTCCGGCCAGCAGGAAACCCAACGCGATCAGCGTCATCCCGATGGGCAACGGACGCCAGGCCTCTCTCAGCCAAAGACTGGAACCAATCGCCAACAACACAAACGCAATGACCATTGCGTACACGCCCGCGCCGGGTTCAAACCTCAGGCTAAAGTACCAGCCGATCCCGACCGCAAGACAGACCGGAGACCACGGGAACAGATATCCCCGCTGGATCAGCAATGCGGTCTCGACCCGTGTCAGAACACGCATGGTTGCCCCCGTCCTTCGGGCTGGGTAGATAGTCGCCAAACTATGCCCGCTAAGGTTACCAAAAGGTTAATCCACACAATGTCCGATCAGGTCGTCACTCGCTTTGCCCCTTCTCCCACCGGATTTCTGCATATCGGTGGCGCGCGCACCGCTCTGTTCAACTGGCTCTATGCGCGGGGCCGCGGGGGCAAGTTCCTGTTACGGATCGAAGATACAGATCGGGAACGTTCGACTCCGGAAGCAACGGCCGCGATCCTGCAGGGTATGAAGTGGTTGGGGCTGGACCACGACGGGGACGTTATCAGCCAATTCGAAGGTGCCGCCCGTCATGCCGAGGTTGCGCGTCAGTTGCTTGCTGAGGGCAAGGCCTACAAGTGCTATTCGACCCAAGAGGAAATCGCTACGTTCCGCGAACAGGCGCGCGCCGAAGGTAAGTCGACGCTGTTTCGCAGCCCATGGAGGGATGCCGACCCAGCCACGCACCCAGATGCCCCCTATGCGATCCGCATCAAAGCGCCGCAGGAGGGTTCCACCGTGATCCGCGATCAGGTGCAGGGCGACGTGACCATTCGCAACGATCAGCTTGATGATATGATCCTGCTGCGCTCGGATGGTACGCCGGTCTACATGCTGGCGGTTGTGGTCGATGATCACGATATGGGCGTGACTCATGTGATCCGGGGAGACGACCACCTCAACAACGCTGCCCGTCAGATGATGATCTATGAGGCGATGGGGTGGGACATCCCGGTCTGGGCGCATATCCCGCTAATACACGGCCCGGATGGAAAAAAACTTAGCAAACGCCACGGCGCATTGGGTGCGCAGGAATATCAAGCCATGGGCTATCCTGCCGCGGGGATGCGCAATTATTTGGCGCGCCTTGGTTGGAGCCATGGAGACGATGAATTCTTTACTGATGCTCAAGCCAAAGAGTGGTTTGATCTGGAAGGGATCGGCAAAAGTCCCGCACGGTTTGATTTGAAGAAACTGGAAAACCTATGCGGACAACATATTGCCATAGGAGAGGATGCTGCGTTGCAGCAGGAAATCCAGGATTATCTGTCTGCAGCAAACAAATCACAGCTGACCGAAACACAATCGAGTGATCTAGCGCGTGCGATGTATTGCCTCAAGGATCGAGCGCGCACTTTCCCCGAACTCCTTGATAAAGCCCATTTTGTTCTGACGTCCAGAACTATCCAACCCGACGAGAAGGCGGCTAAGGCCCTGACGTCAGTATCCGACGGTATACTGAGTGAATTGACGCCGCATCTGCAAAATGCTAGCTGGTCTCGGAACGAACTGGAGGAGACCCTGAATTCGTTCGCAGAGGCGAACGGGGTTAAGTTCGGCAAATTGGCCGGCCCGCTGCGGGCCGCGCTGGCAGGCCGGGCAGTTACACCTTCGGTATTTGACATGATGCTTGTGCTTGGGCGGAATGAAACCCTGGCGCGGCTTGATGATGCAGCGAACCCTGACTGATTTCACATTCGGGTAATGCTGCTCCACTAAGAACGAACTGCGCGACACCACGCAGTCGTTGCCTGCTTTGACGGACAGCGATCCGGCAACTGTACGAATGAGGAAGGGATAAACATGACCGAGAGCCAACAAACAGCCAAACTGACTGTCCACGGCGAAAGCTACGATCTGCCGGTATTTTCTCCGACTGCGGGGCCCGACGTGATCGACATTCGTAAGCTCTATGGTCAAGCTGGTGTATTCACTTATGATCCGGGTTTCACGTCGACGGCGAGCTGCGACAGCACCATCACTTTTATTGACGGCGACAAGGGCGAACTCCTGCACCGCGGTTATCCGATTGAGCAGATCGCATCGAAATCTCACTTCCTCGAACTCAGCTATCTGCTGCTTTATGGCGAACTGCCATCGGCAAAAGATCTGGAGAAATTCGAGACTACCATTACGCGCCACACAATGCTGCACGAGCAAATGCAGTATTTCTACCGCGGTTTCCGTCGCGATGCGCATCCGATGGCCATCATGGTCGGCGTGGTCGGCGCCATGTCTGCCTTCTATCACGATTCGACCGACATTTCGGATCCGCGTCAACGCGAGATTGCGTCTCATCGCCTGATTGCAAAGATGCCGACGATCGCGGCTTGGGCTTATAAGTACCATATTGGGCAGCCCTTCGTGTACCCGCGCAATGATCTGGACTATGCGTCGAACTTCCTGCAAATGTGTTTCGCAGTTCCTGCAGAAGATTATGAGGTGAACCCGATTCTAGCCCGCGCCATGGATCGTATCTTCATGCTGCAGGCGGACCACGAACAGAACGCGTCGACATCGACGGTACGTCTGGCGTCTTCGTCTGGTGCGAACCCGTTCGCCTGTATCGCGGCGGGCATCGCGTGCCTCTGGGGTCCGGCCCATGGCGGCGCAAACCAGGCCTGCCTTGAAATGCTGGAAGAGATCGGCAGCGTGGATCGCATCCCCGAGTTCATTGAACGCGCCAAGGACAAGGACGATCCATTCCGCCTGATGGGCTTTGGCCACCGCGTTTACAAAAACTTCGATCCGCGCGCGACTGTGATGAAACAGTCTGCAGATGAGGTTCTTGATCTGTTGGGTATCGAAGATAACCCTAAACTTCAGGTCGCCAAAGCGCTTGAAAAGCAGGCCCTGGAAGATCCATATTTCATCGAAAAGAAGCTGTTCCCGAATGTCGATTTCTACTCGGGCATTGTGATGGAAGCTATGGGTTTCCCGACCTCGATGTTTACTCCGATCTTTGCGCTGTCGCGCACAGTTGGCTGGGTCAGCCAGTGGAAAGAGATGATTGCAGATCCCCAAAACAAGATCGGCCGTCCGCGCCAACTATATCTGGGCGCGACAAGCCGCGATTACGTAGATATCGAAAACCGCTGATCGGTGACAGAAATTGAAATGAAGGCCCCGCCTAGCCGGGGTCTTTTTTGTTTCTAGCGTTACCTAAAAGATACCGTTCTGAGGCAATCTTGGACTAGCGCTTCGTTCGTTCTTTTCGCGGCACGCCACTCAACCTAGTGTTGCTGCGTCCAGCAATAAGATTCCGGTTATCATGCGTTCCGCCCTTGTGTTCCTTTTGCTGCTGTTTGCACAGACCGCCGCCGCACAAAGCCTGCTTGAAAGAGCTTTTGAACAGCAGCAGCAGGAAAATGCTGCTGGCTCGCTTGCGATTTAGGGGCTGGCTGGCATCCCGGACGATTCTGCCAGTGCAATTTCGTTGCAATCGAACACGGATAATCGCGACTACGATTTCAAATCCGCACAGCTGGGTGGCGGATTTCGTCTTGCCGAAGGCGTACCGATCTATCTCGAGGGCTACATCGGATACGCGCGCTATGATCCCGTTCTGACCTTCAGCGGCACCGGAGAAACTAATCGTGTACCTCTGAAATGGACCAGCCTCGCCCTCACTGGTGGAGTCGGCTATCAATTTGACATTGGGGAGTTTTGGAAACTGACTCCGATGGCCCATATTTCGGTCGGGCGCACGCAATCCGATGCATCGATAGGGGCGCAAGCCATTGCCAACCGCCTTGGCCTTGACCGAGATTACCTTGATAGCGGTGGTATCTGGGCTGGTGGCGCGGGTGGCTCGATGACAGTTGCGTACGAGAAGTCGCTATCTAATGATCGGGAGTTCGAAGCAAGCCTGCGCTATACGCATATCGAATATTGGCCTATCGGCGACAACGAAGACCTATTGGTTGAATCGACCGCCGCGAATGCCGTCCTTTGGTCACGATATCGTTTTCCAACGGGTAAACGTATGTTCGGGCGCCCGGTTCGATGGGTTGGTGATCTGTCGGTATCCTATCTGATCGGGGATCAGGCACTGGTGCTGGGCACGGATTGGCTGGCCCGCGTCGGTGGCGGGATTGAGGTTGATCTATCCGATACCTGGGTGCCCTGGGTATCAACGACACGTTTCATGGTCCGCTATTATGGAAGCGATACGGTAAACGGTTTCTCGGCCGGAATCGGTATCAGCTTCTGACTCATGAATTCAGAATAAACTTAACTGATCACCAGACTGGGGCGGTGGCGCGAAATCCGCACAATTCAGCGGCGGTAGGTCTACGGCGAGCCCCAGCCGTTTCACGGCGGCGCTGAACCGTTGCGCAATCATTTCGGCATAAGTCCCCTCGCCCCGCATTCGATGACCCCAACGCGGATCATACTCTTTTCCTCCATGCATCTCCCGTAGCCGCGCCATGACCTTCTCGGCCCTGCCTGGCTGATGCTCGGTCAGCCATTCCCGCCACAGCTCGGACACTTCGCGCGGCAGCCGCAACATAATCCAGCTTGCGGCGTCCGCACCCGCCTGCTTGCCGGCCTCCAACAGCTTCTCAAGCTCATGATCGGTTAATCCCGGCACGACAGGAGAGGTCATAACGCGCACCGGTATACCTGCTTCGGTCAAGACGCGAATCGTGCGCAACCTGCGCAGTGGAGAAGGTGCACGTGGCTCCATCTGACGGGAAAGATTGGCGTCCAGAGTGGTCAGCGAAATCCCGACCCGCACAAGACCTTTGCGGGCCATGGGCGCCAGAATATCGAGATCACGTTCGATCAATGTGCCTTTTGTCACGATGCCGATTGGATGCTGAAAATCACTCAACACCTGAAGACAGCCTCTTGTTATCTCGCGGCTTTTCTCAGTCGGTTGATATGGGTCGGTGTTAGTGCCCAACGCAATAGTAGCCACCTTATAGCGTCGCGCAGAAAGCTCCCGTCGCAATATCTCCGCGGCATTGGGGCGTGCGATCAGACGTGTTTCAAAATCCAACCCTGGCGACAGGCCTAGATATGCATGGGTTGGCCGGGCAAAACAATAAACGCAACCATGCTCGCAACCCCGATATGGATTGATCGAACGATCAAAAGGTAAATCCGGTGATTTGTTGTAGGTGATCAGACTGCGGGCCACTTCGTCCTGAACCTCGGTCCGCAGCGGAGGTAGATCTTCGGACAAACCCCACCCATCCTCGGTCAGTTCGGTCAAATATTTCTCGAATCGACCTGCTGAATTTGATGCCGCTCCCCGGCCCGGATGGTTTATTCTTACGGCCATTTGTTCACCATATGTTCCGATTGTCAGTATTAATTTAGGCTGGGCCCAATGGCAAGGATTACACCTGCTTCATATCCGACCACCTTGAGGCGTTTTTGAAATCGGTCTGCGCGAAGGAAATCAGAACAAATGAAACAAATGCAGGATGATCTTGCAGAATTCGAGGTCGCCCGACGCCAAAATTCGGCCTATAGGTCGGTCTCGGAACGACCTAGGTCGCAATCGTCACAGTAGTCCTGCGACGAAATGGCCAAAACGGAAAAAATGCCACCACGGGCCGCGAGCCCGCACAGCTCAGGGAAATACCCATGTCTGATGAAGAAGACATCGTCCTGTCCGAACTGAATGACGACGAACTCGTCGAACAGATGTTCGATGACCTTTATGACGGCCTGAAGGAAGAAATCGAAGAAGGTGTGAACATCCTGCTCGAGCGCGGATGGCAACCCTACGACATCCTGACCAAAGCGCTGGTTGGTGGCATGACAATTGTCGGCCACGACTTCCGCGACGGCATCCTGTTCGTTCCCGAAGTTCTGTTGGCCGCCAACGCCATGAAAGGCGGCATGGCAATCCTGAAGCCATTGCTGGCTGAAACCGGTGCTCCGCGCGTTGGCAAGATGGTGATCGGAACCGTCAAGGGCGACATCCATGACATCGGTAAGAACCTTGTTGCAATGATGATGGAAGGCGCCGGGTTCGAGGTTGTCGATATCGGCATCAACAACCCGGTCGAAAACTACCTGGAAGCGTTGGAGAACGAGCAGCCCGATATTCTGGGCATGTCCGCCCTACTGACCACGACTATGCCTTACATGAAGGTGGTAATTGACACGCTGGTAGAACAGGGCCTGCGTGATGAATACACTGTTCTGGTTGGCGGCGCACCACTGAACGAAGAGTTTGGCAAGGCGATCGGTGCTGACGGCTACTGCCGTGACGCAGCCGTGGCGGTGGAAATGGCCAAGGACTTCATGTCGCGCAAGCACAACCAACTGGCCGGCTAAGGCACGCGACCATACCGTGAGACAGGCCGTCCTTTCTGGGGCGGCCTTTTTTGTCCAAAGCCTGACAAATATATAGTTGCCAACCAGAGAGATTACATGACCGACGCGCCGATACCAGATGATGACAGCCTGACCCGTCAGGGTTACGCCACTCCGCGTGCAGCCGAGTCGATTCTGCTGATCGCATGTGGTGCACTTGCCCGCGAAATTCTGGATCTCAAGGAACGGAATGGCTGGGATCATATGGCTCTGACCTGCCTACCCGCAATTCTGCATGTACACCCCGAGAAAATCACGCAAGCGGTCGAGGATGCGATTGCCAAACACCGCGATTCATACGATCGAATCTATGTTATATATGCCGATTGCGGAACCGGAGGCCTGCTGCAGACTGCATGTGAACGTCTGGGCGTCGAGATGATTCAAGGGCCCCACTGCTATTCCTTTTTCGAAGGAAATCTGGCATTTGCCGCACATGGCGACGATGAAACCACTGCGTTTTACCTAACCGATTTCCTCGCCCGGCAGTTTGACGCATTTGTATGGAAACCGCTTGGTCTGGATAGACACCCGGAACTGCGCGAGATGTATTTCGGAAATTACACCAAACTCGTTTATCAAGCACAGACCGACAACCCGGATCTCACACGTCGCGCACAAGAATGTGCCGAACGGATGGGACTGGAATTCGAGCGTCGGCAGACCGGATACGGTGACTTGGAAACGACGCTTACGGATTGGGCAACACGCAACGCTACATAAAGATCAGGCGCTGGCCAACGCGACCTCGCGAATGCGTTCAATCATGGCACGTAGCCCGTTTGAACGTTGCGCAGACAAGTGCTCCTGCAGCCCCAGCCTGGCAAGTTCTCCTCCGGCGTCGACCTTTGGCACATCGGCTACCGGCAAGCCGTTGTAAAGCGTGCGTAATACCGCAATCAGGCCCCGCACGATCAGCGCATCGCTGTCCCCGTCAAATTTGAATTGTCCATTCTCGATGCTGGGATGCAGCCAGACTTGGCTGGCACAGCCATTCACTTTGGTCGCGGGAACCTTGAACGCATCATCCAGCGGTTCCATCGCCTTACCCTGCTCGATGACATGACGATAGCGGTCTTCCCAGTCTTCCAGAAACTCGAAATCTTCGACTATATCTTCAAAGGCTGGTGTTGCCATGGCTGGTCTGTCCTTGCGTTACGCGATCACATTTGTGAACTAGGCTCAGCTTCCCCTTCTGTCCAGCCCCAGTGTGGCTTTTCAAGATGCTGAAATTGCGGTAACCCAGTGCGGGTAAAGTTGCGCAAAGTGTTGGGTCCATGCACAAATCTCTGACTGTTCTTCTGCTCTCCGCCACGGTTCTTTCCGCCTGTAACAGTTGGAGCAACTCTCGGGCGAACCCATCGAACTGGTTTGGCAGCAGCACACCTGCCCCATCAGAGGTTTCAGCCAGCGACGCAGATGCGTTGGTTCCACGTCAAAACAACGGTAAAGGTCTGTTGGCGCGGCCTGAAATTGAAGACAATAGCGTTCCAATAGCGGTCATCAACGAATTGCGTGTCGACCCCACACCTTCAGGCGCGATCATATATGCAGCTGGTACCGCCATTCGACAGGGCGCATATAATGCGCAGCTTGCCCGAGTAAGGTCCGAAGAACTTACCAAGAATGGCATTTTGGAATATACCTTCCGCGTGGATTATCCGGACTATGCAACCGTTCAGGGAAACGAACGCTCTAGAATGGTTTCTGAAGCTGTCAATGTCAGCGCTCAAGAGCTGGAAGGCATCCGCCTGGTCCGTGTCAAAGGCCAGCAGAACGCGCTAGAATCACGTCGCCGTTAAAGCGCAACCACATCCACAGCTTGCCCCTTTGCAGCCAACGCAATCTTGCCCTCGCAAAGCTTAAGTGCATCCTCGCCAAAGACCTCGAAACGCCAGCCGGACATGGCTGGAACATCGCGCTCACCAGCGGCAATCTGATCCAGGTCAGCGCTGGATGCAATCAGTTTTGCGGCGACGCCTGCGCTCTCGGTCTTTGATTTCAGCAAAACGCGCAGAAGATCGGCGAGAGCCGGATTCACTTTCAGCTTGTCACGGCTATTGTCTACCTTTGGCAACTGATCTTGCGGGCAGTTCACACCTCTTTTTACTGCCGCCAGGATACCGTCAGCGATCGCCCCTTTGCGGGCCTCTCGCAACAGCAAACGTGATCCACCAAGATCAGAGGGCGTTTTAGGCTTAGTCGACGCCATTTCGATTAGTGCATCGTCCTTGAAAACACGGCTACGAGGCACATTGTTCTCTTGCGCATGGGCTTCGCGGAACTGAGCCAGCTCTTTCACTACAGCCAGAAATTTAGCGGAATTTGTGCGGGTCTTGACCCTGCGCCAAGCTTCTTCCGGACGAATGTCATAGGTCTCGGGCCGTGTTAGAATACGAAGCTCTTCGCCGACCCAGTGATCCCGCTTGCTCTTTTTCAACTCAGTAGACAGATGTTCATAGATTTTCCGAAGATGGGTTACGTCTGCCAGCGCATAGTTTTTTTGCGCGTCCGTCAACGGACGCCGCGACCAGTCGGTGAAACGCGATGTCTTATCAACGCCTTCTCTACATATTTTCCGGACAAGTGTCTCATAACCGACTTGCTCACCAAAGCCACAAACCATCGCGGCAACCTGAGTGTCGAACAGCGGTGTCGGAAAGACGCCAGCGTCGACCCAGAAAATTTCCAGATCCTGCCGAGCCGCGTGGAATACTTTGACAACGCTTTCGTTCCGGAACAGGTCATACAAAGGCTCAAGCGACAAATCCTCAGCCAAGGGATCGACTAGAACAGCACTGCCCTCATCCTCGGACGGCACCGCGAGCTGAACCAGGCAGAGCTTTGAATAATAAGTCCGTTCGCGCAGAAATTCGGTATCAACAGTGACATAAGGATATTGTGCAGCAGCCGCGCAGAAGGCGGCCAGCTCTTGCGTCGTAGTCAGGGTTTTCATGCGCGGTGCTGTTCTTGCTTTTGTTTCTTGTGACTGCCCGTGTCGTGCTTGTCCCGAGCGATATGCGACCATAAGACGATTACCCTACGCGTGTAAATCGCCGCGCAGATTCAAGGCAACAGAACTGGGTCTTTGTTGCCCATACAATACCGGCGCAGGACCTCAGGATAGAGTTTGTGTTCCTGTACCAACACGCGAGTGGCAAGTTCCTCTGGCGTATCCTCTGCCCTTACCTCCACGCGCGCCTGTCCCAGAACCGGGCCGTCATCCAGCGCGGCTGTTACTTCGTGAACGGTGCAACCATGTTCGGAATCACCCGCCTCGATGGCGCGGGCATGCGTGTTCAGACCTTTATACTTCGGCAACAGCGAAGGGTGGATGTTCAGCATTCGCCCTTGGAAGCGAGAAACAAAATCGCCGGTTAGAACGCGCATGAAACCGGCCAAACACACAATATCTGGCTGCGAAGCCAGCAGCGGCTTGAGCAGATCCGCCTCGAACGCGGCGCGATCTTTACCGAAAGGTCGGTGATCGACGGAGGCAGTCTTTATTCCACGCTCGGCGGCCTTTGCCAGCCCTCCGGCTTCAGGGTCGTTCGACAGCACCAAGCAAGGCCGGCCAGCATGGCCCCCGATCATGCTATCGACCAGCGACAGCATGTTTGATCCGCCACCAGAAATCAGAATCGCGACGCGCTTGTGACTCACAGCAGCTTGCCTGAGTACGCGACGCCGGGTGTTTCGGTGACAGATCCGATCCGGGCAACGGTTTCACCAGTTTCGGACAGCAGTGCTTCCAGTTTGTCTGCATCCTCAGCCGCGCAGACCACGATCATCCCGATACCGCAATTGAAGGTTTTCAACATCTCGCATTCGGCGATGCCGCCAGTTTCGGCCATCCATTTGAACACAGGCGGCAATTCCCATGCGTTCAGATTGATCTCGGCCCCCAGCCCGTCGGCCAATACGCGCGGCAGGTTTTCGGTGAGGCCGCCGCCAGTGATATGAGCAAGCGCATGGATGCCCCCTGCGCGGATTGCCTGCAGCGCCGGTTTCACATACAGCCGCGTGGGGGTCAGCAGAGCCTCACCCAATGTTCCGCCACCGAAAGGCGACTCTGCATCCCAGCCCAGCCCCGACATCTCGACCAGTTTGCGCACCAGAGAATAGCCGTTGGAATGCACACCGTTCGAGGCCAGACCAAGCAGCACATCCCCGTCTTGCACACCCTCGGGCAGGGTCGCGCCGCGCTCCATTGCACCGACCGAGAACCCGGCCAGATCGAAATCGCCATCGGGATACATACCCGGCATCTCGGCGGTTTCGCCTCCGATCAGGGCGCAACCGGACTGCACGCAGCCTTCGGCGATGCCCTCGATAATCCGCGCGGCGGTATCGGTATCCAGCTTGCCGGTGGCGAAATAGTCGAGGAAGAACAATGGCTCAGCGCCCTGACAGATCAGATCGTTGACGCACATCGCCACCAGATCGATGCCCACGCCATCGACAACGCCGGTATCAATCGCAATCCGCAGCTTGGTGCCCACACCATCGGTTGCGCCCACCAAAATCGGGTCTTCATACCCAGCCGCCTTTAGATCAAACAGAGCGCCAAACCCGCCTAGCCCACTCACCACGCCCGAACGGTTAGTGCGCTTGGCCGCAGGCTTGATCCGATCGACCAGAGCGTTGCCCGCATCGATATCCACACCTGCATCGGCGTAGGTGATTCCGTTCTTGCCCGCTGTCATGGCCAATCCCTCATGAGTGCTTTGCGCGCGGGTTATTCGATTGTGGGCGATGTTGCAACGGTCAGGCTTGACGCGGGCTGCCATCGTGATACGCAAGGCGCATCGGCGGGCCTGTAGCTCAATTGGTTAGAGCAGAGCGCTCATAACGCTTTGGTTGGGGGTTCGAGTCCCTCCGGGCCTACCACATCACCGCCCTATCACGATATCTGCGCATAAACCGCCTAATTTTTCGCTGGTGCCCAGCCGAAGGATGCCGCCGTGTACACGGGCGATGTCGGCGACGATGGCAAGGCCCAACCCAACACCGCTGCCCTGATTCTGGTTCCGAGCCGGGTCCAGGCGCGTGAAAGGTTTGACCGCCTCAGTACGCTGTTCAATGGGTATACCGGGGCCGTCATCCTCGACCCGGACGCGGATCGACTTCGGTGTCATCGACAGACTAACCTCAGCCCTTGAACCATAGCGGATAGCGTTTCCAATCAAATTTTCCACCGCGCGGCGCATTGCCGACGGGCGCAACGTGGCAGTCCCCTGTCCTTCGACCGATACCAGTTCAACCTGCTGGCCAGCGCGCTGCGCGTCATCGATAATCTGACTCAGCCAAATCTCGGGCTCGACCGCCTCAGGTGTGCTTTCTGCAGTCCCTCTTGAAAAGTCCAGAAATGCATCTAGTAGTGATTGCATTTCATCCACATCCTGCAACAGCGGGGCTGCCTCATCCTCGGGCAACAATGACAACCCCAGCTTCAGACGCGTCAAAGGCGTCCGCAGATCGTGGCTGACGCCAGACAACATCAAAGTGCGCTGCTCAATCTGCCTTTCGATTCGGGAGCGCATATCAACAAAAGCGTTGCCCGCCGCACGCACTTCGATTGCCCCGCCAGGAGAGTAAGGCACCACGCGACCCCGGCCGAACGCCTGCGCCGCGTCTGCGAGCCGGGTAATCGGCCGCAGTTGGTTGCGCATGTATAAAAATGAGATCGTGGTGATCAACGCCGCAAAGAACACCATCGTAACGATAAGCTGGTGCGGTGCCGTGGGTGACAGGCGCCGTCGATCAAATTTCAATTCCAAAGTGCCAAGATGCGTGCTCAGATAAAGCCGCACCTCCTGTCCATTCGGCAGTGCGACGTCTTGCATTTGAGGCACCAACACCCGCATTTCAGCATCGACTTGTGGTGCGATGAAATCATACCAACGACGCTTTCCAACCACCGGTTCTTGGTACAGCGGCAGAAAACGAGCTGTCATATTCAATGCCGACAGATCAGGCCGTGCGGCAGCCAGCGCCTGCTGCTGCGTCTCTGCACCCTCCATCACGTTCAATATAAGCGTGACCTCACGGGCTGCCGTTCGCGTCATCTGTGCGGTCACTTCCTCGAGATGCTTTTGCAAAAAAGCGATCGCCACAACCAAGAGTACAACGATGACCGGTAGCACCAGGATAAGTGCAGCCCGCGCGTAAAGGCTGCGCGGCATATAGGGTTTGAGCCATTGGGTCGACATGCGCTAAACCTAGCGGGCTGCCTGGACAAGAGGAAGAGCTCAAAATGCAAGCCCCCGATGATTTCGACCCAGTGCCTGGACAAGCTGTGGAACTTGCTCGAGGCCTAAGACGGGTGCTTGCCCCAAACCCCTCACCGATGACATATCGCGGTACGAACACTTACCTTCTGGGTGAAACAGATATCGCCGTTATCGATCCGGGACCGCTGAGCGACGCACATTTGTCGGCGATTCTCGATGCATTACAGCCCAATCAGCGGATCAGCCATATCTTCGTCACTCACACCCATCTTGATCACTCACCCCTAGCTGCCCCTCTTGCGGTCCATACAGGCGCACCGATTCTCGCTTTTGGAGGGCCTCAAGCAGGCCGTAGTGCGGTTATGACGGAATTGGCGCAGAATGGGTTTGCGGGCGGCGGTGAGGGAATTGATATGGATTTTCGCCCTGACATTGAGCTGGAAGACAGTGCATGTATTTCTGCGGACGACTGGACGCTTGAAGTCATCCACACACCCGGCCATCTCGGCAACCATATTGCGCTCGCCTGGGGCGATGTTTGCTTTACAGCGGATCACGTCATGGGATGGGCCAGTTCGCTGGTCTCACCGCCCGACGGGGATCTGACCGACTTCATGGCCGCCTGCCATCGCCTTCGCGCGAGAGAATGGTCAGTCTTTCATCCCGGCCACGGCGCTCCTGTAACGGAACCAAACAATCGCCTGGAGTGGCTGATTCATCACCGTCTTGCGCGCGAATCTCAGATTCTTGACGAACTGATCAAAGGCCCGGCCACTGCACGTCAGCTTGCACAGCGTATTTATGTAGACACGCCTGGTGCATTGCTGCCCGCGGCGGAAAGAAATGTGTTCGCGCATCTGGTCGATCTGACCGGAAAGGCCCAGGTCGCACCCGTTGAGACGCTTTCAGCACAGTCAGAATTTAGGAGGCTCAGTTAGCAGCAAACTTTTTTCATCGGCAATGCGCTTCTCCTCTGGACGGAGAAAATCCGTGTTGTTATACGCCCCTCAGTTCCGGCGTAGCTCAGCGGTAGAGCAGTTGACTGTTAATCAATTGGTCGTAGGTTCGATCCCTACCGCCGGAGCCAATTTCCAAACAAAACTCAACGCGATAGGACGCCTGAATTCAGGGGCTGAACTGATGCAATGATATGCACGGGGTCGATCAATTTCGAACCAAAGTCACCCGCCCGTTCAACCGTGAGGATTGGCTTGCCTACATTGATGCCGCTGATTAGAAAACTCTGAGGGCTGTAAAATCTCTCCGGCGACAGACGATAGCGGATTAACAAAAGCGTAGGAATTCAGACCAGATATGGGCCGCGAATACGAAATTGGGATGCTTTGGGTCGAAGGTCCACTGAGCTATGTCGAAGTTCTTTGCGCCAAATCTTTTTTGGATGCTGGTCACCATGTAAAACTTTATCACTACCAAGATGTTCAGAACGCCCCGGAGGGAGTCGAACTGGTTCATGGTGATACTGTTCTAAAAAGCGATCGATTCATTACACATGCACGCACGGGCAGTTTGGCGCTGTTTTCGGATGTATTTCGTTACCATCTTTTGCAGAAGAATGACCGAATGATCTGGGCTGATTTGGATGCGTACTGCGTAAAAGCATTCAAATCAGAAACTGGCCATTTCTTCGCATGGGAATCTGATCATCACATCAATGGGGGTGTGTTGGGTCTGCCGATCGACAGCGACACTCTTGGACAACTCATTGAAATGACTGATGATGAGTACTGTATACCAGAATGGTACCAACCCGATGAAAAGCAACGTCTACTAAGCTTAAAAGAATCAGGATCGCCAGTGCATGTCGGTGAATTGTCTTGGGGGGTTTGGGGGCCACATGCAATTACACACTATCTGCACAAAACAGGTGAAGCCAAATTCGCCCTACCAGTAGAAGCCCTTTACCCTGTACGCTTCCGAAATCGACGCTATCTATTGCGGAGCGGGTTGTCGCGTAGAGTTGAAAAGACTTTGACTGACGATACCTTCTCGATCCATTTTTATGGAAGGCGTGTCCGGGAGTATTTGGCACGACGCGGCGGATTACCGCAGCCCGATAGCTACCTTGAAATGTTGTTAGAAAAACATGGGATTGACCCCGTTGAAGCGCCAGTCTTTGAAAGACATCACGAATCGACATCGTAATTTGCACCAAAGCGCCAACGATCCGGCATACCCTTAACCTACTGATGGAGCTGTGCAAAACCTGCGATATCTTGGTCGCAGATGAAATCCAATGATGATTTTAAAACGCTCAGAACACTGCATTTTTGCAGTGGTCTTAAACCTATTTGATACCAAGTAGATCGTGATCGGATCATGCCCGCGTAATACAACAGTACATGTTCTAAGCAGCGTCATCGCTTTTGTTGCAATTGTATTTATACCCTCTGGACGCCACTGACTCTGATTGCTATACGGCGCGGACCGTTCCGGCGTAGCTCAGCGGTAGAGCAGTTGACTGTTAATCAATTGGTCGTAGGTTCGATCCCTACCGCCGGAGCCATTCTTCCCCCGTTTGGCAATCACCCCATCAGCACGTCGCTAAAATCCGCACGCAAGTTCCGTTTCAGGACTTTGCCGGTTGCGTTCAATGGCAGAGCGTCGACGAATACAACCTTGTCTGGCACCTGCCATTTGGCGATCTTACCGTCAAAGAATGAAAGTAAATCCTGCTCGGTTGGCTCTTGGCCTTCCGCCTTCACAGCAACCAAAAGCGGGCGTTCATCCCACTTCGGATGAGGCACACCCACAACCGCCGCTGTCGCCAGTTGAGGGTGCGCGACAGCGATATTTTCCAGCTCGACCGAACTGATCCATTCGCCACCTGACTTGATAATATCCTTCGATCGGTCGCGGATGGTCATAAACCCATCTGGGTCCAATGTTGCCACGTCGCCGGTTGCGAACCAGCCATCCTGCAACAAGGCCTCATCTTGCATATGGAAATAGCTGTCTAGCACCCAATGGCCGCGCACCATCAGATCACCCTGCGTTTCACCGTCATGGGGAAGGTCGCTGCCATCGTCATCGACTATTTTCAGTTCAACACCAAAGGGCGGGCGGCCTTGGCTCTCGCGTAGTTTGTGTTGTGCTTCAATGGGCATTTCCAGATGCTTGGCCATAGGATAGTTGGTAGTGCCCAGCGGGCTCATTTCACTCATACCCCAGGCATGGACGGTATCGACACCATAGGTCTCGCGAAAGGTTTCGATCATCGAAGGCGGGCACGCTGCACCGCCTATAACTGTACGATTCAGGCTTTCCAGTTTGGTTCCACATGTCGCCGCGTGCGCCAGAAGGCCCTGCCAGATGGTTGGCACACCCATCGCCAATGTCACGCCATAAGTGTCGATCAGATTGACCAATGCTTCCCCATGCAAACCCGGCCCCGGCAATACCATGCGTGAGCCGGACATGGCGCTGGCATAGGGTGAACCCCAAGCATTAACGTGAAACATTGGCACCACCGGCAATACCACATCCATCGCGGAATAGCCGATAACATCACGTGTGTTTGACGCGAAACTATGCAGCAAAGTCGAACGATGCGAATACAGAACACCTTTGGGGTTTCCTGTTGTGCCCGATGTGTAGCAAAGGCTAGAGGCGGTATTCTCATCAAAACTGGGCCACGCGTAATCCGCATCGCCGGTTTCAATCAACTCGTCATAGAAGATCAGACCAGGGACCTGAGACAACGCGGCCTCATCTCGTGCACCCATCAGCACGAAATGCTGCACCTCGGTCAAATGCTCCTGAAGCGCGGCGACCAACGGCAGGAAAGTTGCATCAAAGAACAGAACCCGATCCTGCGCGTGGTTGATGATATAGGTCAGTTGCTCTGGGAAAAGACGCGGATTGATCGTGTGACAGACGAAGCCCGCGCCGGATACGGCATAGTAGATCTCAAGATGGCGGCGGTTATTCCAGGCCAGTGTGCCCACTCGATCCTGCGGCTGTAGCCCAAGCTTCATAAGCGCCGAAGCCATACGGCGGGCGTTCTGCGCGATCCCCGCCCAGTTGGTCTGGGTCACGGTTCCGTCCGTCTCGACCGAGATTATCTCGGTCTGTCCGTGATAGCGTTCGGCGTGATCAATCAGCGACGAAATCAGCAAAGGCTGCGTCATCATCTGTCCCAGCATGGACAATCCTCCCATCGTCAGCGCTTGGCCGCGCCCTTCTACATTGGCAGAAACCCTGCCAAGATTTTAATTGTCTGACAATAAGAGAGTTTGGCTGAGTCCCTTGTCAACCTCGATGGCGTAGCGCGTACTCGACCAGACCGGCTGTCGAACCATCCTTGCCTTCGGTGCCGACTTCGCCATCGACAATGGGCCCCAGAGACGTCGCCAATTCTTTGCCCAACTCAACGCCCCATTGATCGAATGAATTAATGCCGAGCAACACGCCTTCGACAAAAACCCGATGCTCGTACAGCGCAATAATCTGGCCCAGCACATATGGCGTAAGCTGCGGATATATCAGGGTTGTTGATGGACGATCCCCCGAGAACACACGGTGGCGTGCCTGACGCTCCAACTCTTCGCCGGTCAAACCTTTATCCACCATCCGCACGCGGGCTTCATCCAATGATCGGCCTTGCATCAGAGCCTCGGACTGAGCCAGGCAATTGGCCAGAAGCAGACGATGATGATGGGCCAATTCAGGCTCATGCCCATTGGCTGCCACCATGAACTCGCACGGGATCACGTCAGTGCCCTGGTGAATCAGTTGATAGAATGCGTGCTGTCCATTGGTGCCAGGCTCACCCCAAACCACCGGACCTGATGGCATGGCCAACGTACTGCCATCCATTGCGACAGATTTGCCGTTCGATTCCATTTCAAGCTGCTGGAAATACGCTGGAAGCCGCAGAAGGCGCTGATCATAAGGCAAAACCGCACGGCTGGCGTAACCCAAAACCTGCCGGTGCCAGACACCGACAAGCGCCAACATAACCGGCATGTTTTCAACCCACTTCGCCGAGCGGAAATGCAGGTCCATCGCCTGCCCACCTCGCAGAAAAGCATCGAATGCATTTGAGCCTACAGCGATCATCACCGGCAATCCGACCGGGCCCCAGACCGAATAGCGTCCGCCCACCCAGTCGGCGAAACCGAACACGCGCTCTTCGGGGATGCCAAACGCAGCTGTCTTATCCACCGCGCTCGAAACGGCAGCGAATTGCTGCGACGGGTCTCCGCCTCCATCCACCATCCAAGCACGCGCCGTCCGCGCGTTGGTCATGGTTTCGATGGTGGTGAAGGTTTTCGAGGCCACAACAATCAGCGTGCGCGTCGGGTCTAGCATGCGCAAGGTGTCGGCGATATGCGCCCCGTCCACGTTCGAGACGTAATGCAACTTTGGACCATCGTGATACGGTGCCAGGGCATGTGTCGCCATGACCGGACCAAGATCCGAGCCGCCGATGCCGATATTCACAACATCCGTAAAGCTGCCCCCTGCCCCCATGATCGTCCCGCCGCGCACCTCCTCGGCAAACACGCGCATCCGCTGCAATGTTTCCAGAACGTCTGGCATCACGTCCTGACCATCCACCTCGACCGGACCGCCATCGAGGTTGCGCAACGCTGTATGCAGTACCGCACGCCCTTCGGTCTCGTTGATCTTTTGGCCCGCAAACATCGCCGTCCGGCGATCCGCCAATTTGACCTGGTCACAGAGTTGAATAAGTGCGGAGCGAATGTCGTCGTTGATCTGAGTTTTAGAGTAATCAAACAACAGGTCGCCGCTGGACGAGGAAAAACCCTCGGCCCGGTTTGAATCTGCATGGAACAGATCAAGTATTCTGCGATCACCGATCGATTTAGCCAGAGATTTCAGTTGATCCAATTGCATGGTGACTACTCCGCCCAGTGGACAGTCATGCCGGTTAGCACGGCCGCGATAGGCGCCTCTTCTGGCGGTAGTGACATGGCGCGATCCAGCGCATCGCGCTTGGATTCTCCGAAGATTATGAGGTGTTTTGATAACGCACCTTCGAGCACGGGTGCGGTCAGTGTTATTCTCGCCTCGGGCTGCACGTCTGTCCTTGCCACCGCAAGTGTGGGCGCGTGGCTGTCCAGCGCGGCAGTCAGGCCCTGCATCCCAGGAAAAAGAGAGGCCGTGTGCATATCCTCACCCATGCCAAGAACCAGGACCGACAGAGGTAAGACGGGAGTGATCAGGCTTTCGATCTCTGGCAAAACCGCCTCGGGCTCATGACCTGCGACAAACAATGGCAGGTACTGCGCGACAGAGGCGCGATTGGTCAATAGACGCTCACGGATAAGCCGCTCGTTCGAACGTTCATGGTCACCCGGTACGCACCGCTCATCTGTCGGCAACACGCGCACGCGATCCCACTCAAGATCAGCCGCACATAACCCATCAAACACCGGCCCCGGGGTGGTGCCTCCGGGAACGGCAAGCGAAACAACATCGTGGTGCAACAACGCGGACTCAAGGTCTCCGGCCAGTGCATTCGCGACATCAATGGCCAGCATGTCACGGTCTGCATATTCTTTGATATTCATGGGTTTATTCCTTGCCAGCGGCGGTGATCTCTCTTCATAAGCAGTTCGGCGTCACCCGGGCCAGTGCTGCCATTTTCATAAGGTTTGGGCACGTCACCGCGCGCCAGCCAGCCCGCAATGATCGGGTCGGTCCAGGCCCATGCGGCCTCGACCTCATCACCGCGCATAAACAGGGTCTGGTTGCCGCGAATGACATCCATCACCAGCCGCTCATAGGCGTCTGGCGGGTCCTGATTTTCGGGTCCAAGCGCCTCGGCAAAGCTCATGTCCAGCGGAACGTCGACCAGCCGCATCCCACCCTGCCCCGGCTCTTTGATCGTCACTTTCAGAGTAATGCCTTCGTTCGGCTGCAACCGAATCGAAAGCGCATTTGCGTGACGCCCTGCCTCTTCGCCGAAAATCGAATGCGGCGCATCCTTGAACATCACATTGATGACCGACGACCGCGCCACCAATTCCTTACCAGTACGCAGATAAAATGGAGTGCCTGCCCATCTCCAGTTGCTGATATGCGCGCGCATAGCCACATAACTCTCGGTCGTGGACCGGATGTTACCCACAACCTCGCGATACCCCCGACCCTGTTTTCCACCGGCAAACTGTCCCCGAACAATATGGTGTGGCTCAACCGGGTCCAGCGCACGGATCACCTTGAGCTTTTCGTCGCGCACCGCATCCGGGTCAAACTTTGCGGGCGGTTCCATCGCGATCAGACACAAAAGCTGCATAAGGTGGTTCTGCATCATGTCGCGCATGGCACCTGCACGCTCGTAATACTCTTCCCGCCCATCGATGCCGACTGTTTCCGCAACGGTGATCTGAATGTGATCCACGTACTGGCTGTTCCACAATGGCTCGAACAACATGTTGCCGAACCGGACCGCCATCAGGTTTTGTACCGTTTCTTTGCCCAGATAGTGATCAATTCGATAGATTTGCCCCTCATCAAAATGCGACGCCAACGTTGCATTCAAAGCGCGCGCACTTTCCAGATCGTGCCCAAACGGCTTTTCAACAACGATCCGGGTCTGAGGGGTGGCGAGATTATGAGCTCTGATCCGCTCGGCCAGCGGACCAAACAGTCTGGGACCCACCGAGAAATAGAACGCTCGGATTCGATCCGTGCTCAGCAATTCGGACAATTGAGCCCACCCGTCTTCTGACAAGGCATCCAGCGGAACATAGCTTATGCGCTGCAGAAAGCCTTTTACCGCCTCCGGGTCTTTAGACCGTTTTGGCGCATACTGACGCAAAGATTCGGCAACTATATCCCGAAAGGATTCAACGGTCAGCGCACCCCGTGCCGCGCCTATGATCCGGGCGGCCTCGGGCCATTGTCCGGCGCAGTAACGCCGAAACAGAGCCGGAACGATCTTGCGCTGCGCCAGATCGCCGGTTCCGCCGAATATGACCAGATCAAATGGGTCAACGGGTATGACGCGAGAAACCATGGCTTTTCCTTACCTTGCCAGTCGTGGCATGTCCAATGTTAGCGCAATCAAAATGTCGATATCTTCGAACATCAAAACTCTGTCAGCAGGGTGTCAACGTACTTAACTAAACCGGCACAAACGATTAAGTCGGTTTGGTAAATGCACAAAACCGGATGCCGGAATGAAAGACAACGCCACTCAGGCTGCAAATATCGGGAAGTTTCAAAACAGTTTGGTAACAGCGGACGGGCAAACACGCGCGTCTGTTGCGTTATCCAACCCGGAAACGTTGTGGTTCAATACCGGCACGCTGTGCAATATCGAATGCGTCAACTGTTATATCGCCAGCAGTCCCACCAATGACGCGCTGGTTTACATCACAGCAGATGAGGTTCGCGCTTATCTGGATCAGGTTGAAGAACGCCAGTGGCCAATCCGCGAGATTGGCTTTACCGGTGGTGAGCCCTTCATGAACCCTGAAATGATCGAAATGACCCGCGCAGCGCTTGAACGCGGCTACGAGGTTCTGATTCTGACTAACGCCATGCAGCCGATGATGCGTCGCACGATGCGTGAAGGTTTGCTGGAGCTGCAACGTGACTATGGCGGCAAGCTGACACTGCGCATTTCGGTCGATCACTACCGCCCGGAATTACATGATGAAGAGCGTGGAAAAGGCAGCTTTGCCAAGACGCTGATCGGCATGGAATGGCTGCGGGATAACGGCTTTAAAATGGCGATCGCCGGGCGTACCGTGTGGGGAGATTCTGACGATGACAGCCGTGCAGGCTATGGCGCATTCTTTGCAGAACATGGCTTTGACGTCGATCCTCAAGACCCGGGTCAAACCGTGCTGTTTCCCGAAATGGATGAATCCGTTGAAGTGCCTGAAGTCACCACCGCTTGCTGGGGAATTCTTGATAAATCTCCGGATGCCGTGATGTGTGCCAGCTCGCGCATGGTGGTTAAACGCAAAGGCGCGGAACGCCCGGCGGTTTTGGCATGTACGTTGCTGCCATACTCACCTGAATTCGAAATGGGCGAAACCTTGGCCGAGGCCGAAGCCGACGTGCATCTAAACCACCCGCACTGCGCCAAGTTCTGCGTTCTTGGTGGGGCAAGTTGCTCCGGTTGATCAGTTAAGTTCAGGTGATTTCCAGAATTTTGTACCTGAGGCTCCCGCTGACACACGCCACCCCTTCTTGCTTAGAACAAAGAAGGATCGGCCATCGGTAAAGCGCAGCGTGTCTCCCGCGCGATCCTCACCATACATTGCGCCTGTCTCCGCGGTCGCATCGTAGCCGTGATCAATAAAATTCTCTAGATCCACAGAGGTTTCGAATAGGATCACGAACTTGGTTTCAAAGCCCCCGATCCCAATAGCTCCGCCAACGCCCCCAGTCCCCATGTTCATATAGGTGTGTTGTCCTGTGTCTTTTGAAACGGCCACACCGCGCCCATAACCTGCAGATACCGGAAAAACCGTCACCTTGCGCGAGTCAAAAACCGCGTATCCAGCGCAGACATCGTATAGTTCTTGTGCCTGTGGATCCTCGGCAAGTAGTTGATCAAGAATTTCGCCCGCCATCAAATCCAACTTGGCACGTGTCTCTTCAGGCGTGGCCTCGTTTCTTAGCAGTTCCGAAGTCGAATCAATGGTTTCGTCAACGGCGTTCGCACCTTTCTCGATTGTGTTACCAACACCTTCTGCACCGCGACCTATCGCGTTTGCAGTATTCTCAGCCCCCTTTTTGATCTTATCCAGAACCCCTTCGGCGATGGCAGGACCGGTCAGGAAAACCGCAACGGCGAGGATAAGATATCTGGGCATAGAGTGATTCCGTGTAAGACCATCAGTTTGGTCATTACATTATCTCAATCGCGACATTTGAGAACCGGACTTTCGATTCCTGAAAGGATATCCGACGCCCGATTAGTTCACACGAAACTCTCCAACCATATTCCGCCATTCGCCCGGAGCGATCATCTTTCGATGTGTGAACCGAACAGAATGCAGCGGTCCTTCAATTTCTTTTTGCCAGAATTCCACGAATTCAAAAAGTTTGGGGTGATCCGGGGCAAGATCATAATCCTGCCAGATAAAAGTATTCAGAACGTGTATGTAATCGGGCATGTGATAGAAAAATTCTGCGGTTGTCAGCCCGTACCCTTTCAACATGAGTTCGGTTTCGTTTTGCGCCATCCAGACCTCCAATTTTGTTGCAAGGTCTTCTCAGGGTAACACGAAAATCACCTAATACTTAGATAACAATATGTTACTCTACTGTTACCGGGCTAATTTGGCCACAAGACGGTTGCTTGCTTGCACCTTATATGCCGGGTCTGATAAGGTGCATCCACAAGATATAGATCAAAAACAAGACACGGGCAGCCTACGTGAGCGATACGCCAGAAATACCTGAAAACATGGATGAAACACCGCCCGAGCGCCCCGTTTATGACGGCCCGACGGTATCCATCGAATCCGAGATGCGCACGTCCTATCTGGACTATGCCATGTCGGTCATCGTGTCGCGCGCCATTCCCGATCTGCGCGATGGTTTGAAACCAGTGCACCGCCGCATCCTGTATGCAATGCACGAAACCGGGAACACGCACGAAAAGGCCTACCGCAAATCGGCCCGCCCGGTCGGCGACGTGATGGGTAAGTACCACCCGCATGGTGATAGTGCGATCTATGACGCGCTGGTGCGGATGGCACAGGATTTCTCGATGTCCCTGCCGCTACTGGATGGTCAGGGTAACTTTGGCTCGATGGACGGCGATAACCCGGCTGCCATGCGTTATACCGAAGTTCGGATGGACAAGCCTGCCGCGTCCCTGCTGGCCGATATTGAAAAAGAGACGGTCGATTTTCAGGACAACTATGACGGCAAAGACAAAGAGCCGACCGTCCTGCCCGCCCGTTTCCCAAATATGCTCGTCAACGGTGCCGGCGGTATCGCTGTGGGTATGGCAACGAACATCCCTCCGCACAATCTGGGTGAAGTGGTTGATGCAACTCTGGCGCTGATCGATGACCCGGACTTGACCTCGGAACAGTTGATCGAATACGTCCCCGGCCCCGATTTCCCGACCGGCGGCGTAATGCTGGGCCGGTCCGGCGCGCGCAAAGCTTATCTGGAGGGCCGTGGGAGCGTCATCATCCGTGCCAAGACCCGTGTCGAGGAGCTTCGTAAGGACCGCTACGCCATCGTCGTCGATGAGATCCCCTATCAGGTGAACAAAGCCGCGATGATCGAAAAGATTGCCGAGGCCGTGCGTGAGAAGCGGATCGAAGGTGTGTCCCATGTGCAAGACGAATCCGACCGCAATGGTGTGCGCGTCGTCGTCGAATTGAAGCGCGATGCAACACCCGAAGTGGTGTTGAACCAGCTCTATCGTTTCTCACCGATGCAAACTTCTTTCGGCTGCAACATGCTGGCCTTGAATGGTGGTCGCCCCGAACAGCTGACTTTGCGCCGCTTCCTGACGTCCTTCATCGACTTTCGCGAGGATGTGGTTGCACGTCGTACTGCGTACGATCTGCGCAAAGCACGCGAACGCAGCCATATCCTCTGTGGTCTAGCGGTCGCTGTTTCCAATGTGGACGAAGTGGTCGCCACGATCCGCTCGTCTGCAGACGCGGCACAAGCACGTGAAAAGCTGATGACCCGCCGTTGGCCGGCGGCAGATATCGAAGGCTATCTGCGTCTGATCGACGATCCTCTGTCAAAGATGAACGACGACGGCACCTATAACCTGACCGAAGTTCAGGCCCGCGCCATCCTCGAACTGCGTCTGCAACGTCTGACCCAACTGGGTGTCAAAGAGGTCACGGACGAGCTTGAAGAACTCGCCGCCAAGATCAAGGAATACTTGGATATTCTATCTTCGCGCGAACGCATCATGTCGATCATCGGCGATGAGCTGCGCAGCGTGCGCGACCAGTTTGCCGTTCCACGTCGCACCGAGATCGT
The DNA here is from genome assembly GCF_056542905.1 of Ruegeria sp. AA3. NCBI lineage: Bacteria > Pseudomonadati > Pseudomonadota > Alphaproteobacteria > Rhodobacterales > Roseobacteraceae > Ruegeria > Ruegeria sp. AA3. Next base: position 650,196 of record NZ_JBQGAQ010000001.1, read on the forward strand.
CGATTGGTCCGGCGACATGGAAGACGAGGATCTGATCGAGCGTGAGGATATGGTCGTGACCGTCACCTCGGGTGGATATATCAAGCGCACCCCACTGGCTGATTTTCGCGCCCAGAAGCGCGGCGGCAAAGGTCTGTCAGGTATGCAGACCAAAGAAGAAGACGTGGTCACCACCCTCTTCGTGGCAAATACCCACACGCAGTTGTTGTTCTTCACAACGGATGGCATGGTCTACAAGCTTAAGACCTGGCGACTGCCGCAATCGGGGCGGACTGGCAAAGGCAAAGCCATCGTCAACATCCTGCCGATTCCAACCGGGGTTTCTATTGCTGCAATTATGCCGGTGGATGTGCCGGATGAAGAATGGGAAAACCTGCAGATCATCTTCGCCACCAGTGCGGGCACTGTGCGGCGCAACCGTTTGTCCGATTTCACCAACGTCAAGCGCAACGGCAAGATCGCCATGAAGTTCGAAGAGGATCACGCCGACACCAAGTTGATCAACGCTCGTATCTGTTCCGAAGATGATGACGTCATGCTGGTCACTAAATCTGGCCGCGCAATCCGCTTCCCAACAACAGATGTACGGGTGTTCAACAGCCGGTCGTCTGTTGGTGTACGCGGTGTACGTCTAACCGGCGATGATGAGGTGGTTTCGATGTCGGTTATCCGCCACTTCAACGCCACCTCGGATGAACGGGCCGCGTACCTTAAAATGCGCCGCCTGATGGCCGGTGTCACCGACGAATCCGAGACGGACGAAGATGAAGGAAACGCCGACAGCGTGCTGCCGCAGGAACGTTATGCCGAGATGTCGGCTGCCGAGAATCTGATCCTGACCATTACGGCAGGGGGCGCGGGCAAGCTGAGCTCAAGCCACGATTACCCGGTTCGCGGACGCGGCGGTATGGGCGTGGCAGCGATGGACAAGGCCATGCGCGGCGGTAAATTGGTGGCATCCTTCCCCGTTGATATTGACGACCAGATCATGCTGGCCACCTCAAAGGGTCAGTCGATCCGGGTGCCGGTTGATGGGATCTCTTTCCGCTCCCGCAGCGCGGGCGGTGTGAAAGTCTTCAACACGGGCAAGGGCGAAGAAGTCGTCAGTGTTGCCTGGATTGCAGACCAGGGTGATGAAGAAGCCGAAGAGTGAAGGATCGAGAAAGAAATCGGGTGAGTTAAGCTCGGTTTCTTTGGTCTAAACCTTCCAATTACCGCTCTGCGGACTTTTCTGCCATTGTTGCTCCCAATTCGAACAGCAGCTTTGTTTCGACGCTTCGTGACAACCGCTTCCAGCACCTCGCCTTCGTGATCAACAGCCCGCCAAAGATAATGACGATTGCCATTCACCTTCACGAAAACCTCGTCCACATGCCACTTCCATTTGGAGAACGCGCGCAGTTGCTGAACACGCTTCCGCCTTATCTCAGCAGCAAACATCGGGCCAAACCTGTTCCACCAATATCGGACGGTTTCGTGGCTCACGTCGATGCCTCGCTCGTGCAGCAGATCTTCGACATTCCGAAGCTAGAGCGGGAAACGGATGTACAGCATCACCGCAAGGCGGATGATTTCGGGGTTGGTTTTGAAGTATTTGAAGGAGGAAGGTTTGGTCATTCCTAAATGCCATGCATCCGCCCTGCCCCGCTCAAGCAAAGTTCTTCTGACAAGACCAGTCGAGACACCTTCAAGCTGACCCGCGCCGTCGCTCTTGCCGAATGGTGTCAACTTTGTTCCGGATAGGTTCGCAGTTTCCGCAGCAAACTGAGACTGGTTCGAATTAGTCTGACAGCACCCGTGATACGTCCATCAGACAATGGCCCGGAGATCATCACTCTGCTTCTCTAAGTATCGTACAGTCTTACCTCGAAGAACGTCATATGAAATGACGATGCTGCAAAGCGCAGCGAAGAAACACCACACTGAAGGTAGAACAAACAATTCATAACCGAAGAGCGTGACGAGAAACGACGCTGTAAGCGCTAGGCCAAACTTGAAAGCGGTGGGGTTCGATGAGGCTGCTAGCGCAGTACATGCAGTAAAGAAGTAAATGTATTGGATGTTTGGTATAAGGGTCATACCTTGTAGGTACAAAATATGCCCTCCCCATTCATCGCTAGAGGTGGGAAGTACGGGGTTATTGATTGCTTTTAGCATAAGGTAAGTTCCCACAGCCAAGCCACCAATGATAAGTCCACCGAATAGGTGCTTACGCCACTTTCGCTTTTCGATCAGAAAACCTGCAGTTGGGCCAGCAACAGGCCAATAGAAAAACGCGAAAAAAATGAAGCCATAGTTTACTATCGTAAAAAGTCTCAAAGACAATTGGTCGGATATCCCGAGCCAGACCAAACCCTCAAGACTTTGTTGTAAACCGAAAACTAACGGAAAAGATGACAGGAATATTAGGCCACGCCCTAACTTCTGTCTGCATGCTGAAATCATGGTAGCTGCACCGGCAACGGACAATATTCCCCCCGCGACAAAACTTGCCGTAGCTGAAAAGCACATCTTTAACTCCATTCAGTACATATATCTCTAGCCAGCATCATATGTCGGTGATTGTAGCAGCCAAGCTTTTCATCTCACTATAGGCACACAAGGTCGGCTTTTAATGGCCTTTTGACTTTACAGATTCCAAATTTGGTATTCCGGAAACAGCGGCAGCAGGGGGAATGTCGGTTCGGACCCTGCAATCCGGGTTGCGAAATGCGGGCACAAACCTGTCGGATACTCGGCCGGAAATTAGAAGGATGCTTGCCACAGAATGGTTGCAGACCAACGATATGAAGATCGCGGAGATCGCGGCTTCGCTTGGATACACAAGCAGTTCGAACTTCACCCGAGCGTTTCGCGCTCGGACTGGCCAAACGCCAGGTGAGTTTCGAATGGCAAAAAGGGGTGATCATTGCTGATATCAACTCGAACTGACAGGGAACGCCTTGCAGTTGTTGGTTGAAGCCAATTTTGAATGAAAATTGATGCTAGCGGCACCATCGGTCATATGGGCAAAACCATCCAACGGTTCAGCGAAACGCGAATGCCAACAATGGGTCACAAGCCTAGCTTTGCAAAGTCGGCTTTCTGCGCATTGCCGTCCTTAGCGCGGACTGCAGCACCCGGTAACTTTGGGCTCGAAGCGAACGTTGCTTTTAAGCAAAATCCTGAATTCGTAAACTATCATACGCCTAATAGAGGTTAATATTCGGCCCTCGCTCAAAGCCCATACAATGCCCCAAACTTGTTCTCAAGATAGGTCAACAACGCCTTCGGCCCGGGCTCGAAACCACTTGCCCTCTGGATGATTTCGCGTGGTGCATAAAGGCCGCCAAATTGCTGGACGTTCTCGCGCAAAACTATGGCCTCTTGAGCGTCATAGCAGAAATATAGGATGGCTCAGGAACAGTATTGAAATGAAAACTCGCTGCCCGAACCATGAGAACCTAACCGTACGCAACGAGCACATTCAAAAATGCAACCGTCGATAAATCTTGCAAGATTAGGGCCGTACCTGATTTAGTGACCGAAAATTGGGCGGCTTTTGGGGGAGAAGCGTGTGCCGGGCATGCAAGAACAGGATTACGAAGGTGAACTACGCATTTACGAAGCACTGAATGTGGTGTCTACGACACCCGTTTTTGCGCTTTCGTTTTTGACGGCGTTTGCTGTTCAGATCGTGCAGATTGGGCCTTCCCATCTGACGATCCCTGCGATCGGATCGCTTGCGGTACTGGCGATTGTGAACCTGTTGGGCATGCAGAGCTACTATAAACTGCGTACTAAACCCAGGCCTAGATCGATATCCCATCGGCGGCTGAAAGTCATCCTGGTCACCTCGATGGTTTTGGGGGCTGGTTGGGGTAGTTTCAACTTGTTCATGATGCCATACTTGGTTCCCTACGAGCAGATGATGCTGTATTTGTTTGCATTTGTCGGCGCACTGGGCGGGTCGACGACATTTTCGATGAGAGTGTCCTTTGGTTTCTCAAGCCAAATTCTGTTTTTTACTTGGATTGCCATGCTGCTGTGGGGTCCATTGGCGTGGTATATCAACACCTTCATCGTTCTTGGCGTGTTTTTGGCAATCGTAAAGCTTACGTTTCTGACACGATCAACTGCGATCGATAGCATCAAGTTGAGCCTGGCCAACTCAAGGGCCTTGAACGATCAACTTAAAGCCGAAAACCAGATACGTGAACTGGCCCGCATTCCGGAAGAGAACCCGAACCCGGTGTTGCGTATCACCGATCAGGGCGAACTGACTTACGCCAATAAGGCAAGCGCTCCATTAATCGAAGCGCTGCAGCTAAAAGTTGGTGACCGAGTGGGAACGGGTTGGCGTAAACGTGTTGCCAAGGGTTTGCAGGATGATCAACGGGCAGATTTCCAGTATAAGGCTGGTGGTCAGACCTATTCTCTTTTGCTGTGGCCGGTTCCGGAAGGAGGATACGCGAATATCTACGGTCGGGATATTACGCGGCAAAAACGTGTGGAGAGCGAGTTGCGGGTGGCCCGCGATATCGCTGAGACCGCCAATAAGACCAAAAGCACTTTCCTTGCCAATATGAGCCATGAACTGCGCACGCCGCTGAATGCGATCATTGGATATAGTGAACTGATGCTGGAAGAAGCCATCGACCAGAAGGATGACGCAAATCTGAGCGACTTGAAGAAGATCCAATCTGCCGGGAAACACCTGCTTGCGTTGATCAATGATGTATTGGACCTCTCCAAAATCGAAGCCGGAAAGATGGAGTTCGAACTGGAAACTTTCGACGTTTTCCAGATGATCAAAGATGTTAGCGCGACAGTGCAGCCGTTGGCTGAGCAGAACAACAACACGCTGGAAATTGAGTGCCCTGAAGATATCGGCGAGATGGTCTGTGACTTGACCAAGGTGCGGCAAGCCCTGCTGAACTTGTTGTCCAATGCTTGTAAGTTCACAGAACATGAAAATATCACGTTATCGGTTGTAAAATCGAACGACACAGATCGACTGGAATTTGCGGTCACCGATCACGGCATCGGCATGTCGCCAGAGCAAGTCGAGAGGATATTCGATGCGTTTACGCAGGCAGATTCCTCAACGACGCGTAATTACGGTGGTACCGGATTGGGGCTTTCTATCACAAAAGCCTTCTGCGAACAGTTGGGCGGCAACATTCATTGCGAAAGTGCGCTTGGCGAAGGTTCGACCTTCACAATTCGCCTGCCGCGCATCTGTCGCGACCCGTCAACGGGCGTGATGCGTCTGGCTGACCGGTCAGAGAATGAATTGAACAACGACCCGAATGCTCCACTGGTTCTGTTGGTTGATGACGATCCGACCGTGCATGATCTTCTGGGTCGACGCCTACTTCGTGAGGGATATCGCGTCCTCGCATCGGCCAACGGCAATGAGGCATTGGAACTGGCCCGAACAACCCGTCCTGATGCCATCACGCTCGATGTCTTCATGCCCGAAATCGATGGCTGGGCTGTTTTGTCCAAGCTCAAGGACGATCCCGAACTTAGGGATATTCCTGTCATTATGTTGACTTTCGCAGAGGATCGCAAAAGAGGTTTGTCGCTGGGAGCCAGTGAATATCTGGGCAAGCCGATTGACACGACCGAGCTGCTGAGTGTCCTTAAAGAGCACTGCCCGTCTCTGCCAACGCCACGCGTTCTGGTCGTCGAGGACGAGGTTGCAACGCGTGAGCTGATCTGTCGCGTTCTCGAAAAAGAAGGCTGGCAGATTGACGAGGCGATCAATGGACTGGATGCCCTTCAACGCCTCTCTCAGTTCGTGCCGGACGTGATTTTACTTGATCTCATGATGCCCGAGATGGACGGTTTTGAGTTCTTGGCGGGGATAAGAAAGAACCCGGAGTGGAAGAATATTCCCGTCATCATCGTGACCGCCAAATCCCTGTCCAGCGAGGACCGCGCGCAACTGAATGGCTCGTTCCAGACGCTGGTCCGCAAAGATGGGGATGAGATTGAAATCATTCTGAACCAGTTGAACGAAATCCTTTCGGCTTCTCGATCTGAAGACGTATAGGCTGTGAGTAGCGCCCCGAATACCCAACCCGAGCAGGCACAGGCAATGTGGTTGGCAAATTTACGCCAGAACCTGATTCCCCCGGTCAGTGCGATAGTCGGGCTATGTGAGTTCCTCGAAAGTGAGGCTGAGCGCCTTACTCTGAAGGAAGCAGCATCAGACTTGAACCGAATTTCTCAGGCTGCAACCGAACTAAGCGTGTTTGTGGACCAGCTTTTGCATCCCCGAATGGCCTTGAAGCTTACGGTCAGCGGTGACGAAGGAGTGAAAAGGCTTCGTCATGATTTGCGAACGCCGATGAATGCGATCAAGGGCTACAGCGAAATGCTGCTTGAGGATCTGGAGGATCTAAACGCAGGACATCTGGAGTTGGACCTGCGCGGGTTGCTGAAGCATACGGATTCTCTATTGCAAGAAATTGATGTGCTCGCATCGTTGTCCAACAACCAGTCCGGCGATGGCTTCAAAATACCCGAGGCATCGCAGAACGCAGCTGAAATGTTCGCAAATCTGGCTCAAAGCATGCGCTCGATTGATCCGGTTGCGAAGACTGCTTCGCTAACCGGAACCATCCTAGTCGTAGATGATGTCGAAGCTAACCGTACGCTGCTTGCCCGGCGGCTCGAACGGGATGGCCATCAAGTCTGGACCGCCGACGGAGGATATTCGGCTCTGGAAAAGCTATCTCATCACGCGTTCGATCTGGTCCTGCTTGATCTTATGATGCCGGATCTCAACGGTTATGATGTTTTGAAGCGACTGAAAGAAAATGATGACTGGCGCGACATTCCGGTCATCATGATTTCCGCGCTCGATGAGATCGAAAGCGTTGCGCGTTGCGTTGAGATCGGAGCAGAAGATTACCTCCCTAAACCGTTCAATCCAATCTTGTTGCAAGCTCGGATCAACGCCGCGCTTGAGAAAGGACAGTGGCGGGAGCGAGAACGCCTCTATCTCTTTCAGATGGAGGCAGAGAAGCAAAAGTACGAAGACCTGTTGCATAGTATTCTGCCGCAAAAAATCGTGACACGGTTGAACGACGGAGAGGCCACGATTGCCGACCGTCATGACGATGTGACTGTCCTGTTTTCGGACATGGTTGGCTTTACGGAGATGTCGGCGAAATTGTCACCCGCGCAAGTGGTTCACTACCTTAATCGGGTTTTTTCGGGCTTCGACAAGACGGCTTCGGAACTTGGTGTGGAAAAGATCAAGACAATCGGAGACGCCTACATGGCCGCAGCCGGAGTACCCGACCACCGGAATGACCACGCTGAAGTGATCGTTGAACTGGCTTGTCGGATGTTATCTCAGGTCGAAGCGCTGAACCACGAGCTGAACTACCCTATGCATCTTAGAATCGGCGTCCACAGTGGGCCCGTAGTAGCCGGAATAATCGGGTCACACCGTTTTCTCTACGATGTTTGGGGGGATACAGTGAATTTCGCCAGCCGTCTTGAAACAACGGGTGCGCCAGGCCGCATTCAAGTCTCAGAGGAGACCGCAAGGCGGGTTACGCATTGCTTTGACCTAACTGATCCGATGGATGTGAGAATTAAGGGCATAGGCCAGGCACAAACATATTTCATCACTGGACGGAAATCTTAGTAGTCGGATCTTCCTCCAGAGGCTGACAGCAGTTTTTCCATTATCTCAAGCAAACGGTTAAGTTCGACAGGTTTGGTATCAAAGTCATCGCAACCTGCCTCCAGCGCCTTTTCCCGGTCGCTGGCCATTGCGTGTGCCGTCAGCGCAACCACTGGGATTGAGGCCGTCTCGGGTGCTGCTTTGATGCGCCGTGTCGCCTCCCATCCATCAATTTCAGGCAGGCTCATATCCATCAAAACAATGTCGGGACTTGCTTCACCAGCCATGGACACGCCTTCCAACCCGTCCTTCGCAACGATAACTTGGAATCCTTTGCGCGCCAACCGACGCGACAACATATCGCTGTTCATTTCGTTGTCTTCCACCAACAGAACTTTAGCCAAATTTTCCCCCTTTACGCATGCGCGCCATTTGACTGCCCACGAGACAGAGTGTTTCAGGATCCATTTTCAAAATGTCAAGCATACCAAAAGATTGCGCAAGTCGTTTCGGTTGAAGCATTCTTTCATCAATTCGGCTTCACGCAATCAACAAATTAGTGCCTTCAGGCAATGTCTTCTTTTAGTCCACCCTACCTGCGACGAATTTCGCTTTCCCACACTTGCTGTTTTTTGCTGCGGTCGAGTCGCGACCAAAGCAGTCGTTCATTGTCAGATTGCCAATGGCGGTAGTGTCCGCGTCTCGTTTATTGCCTGGGGAATTCTCGCTGCGCCGGGCCCGAATGGCGGCTCCTTACGCCGCATCGCCGTACTCAAGATAATGCACACCCAGCAAAATCTGAGCTGTTTGCGTTTGCAGCGAGAAAATAGAATCCACAGGATGGGCCTGAGGCGGGCGTTTCTATTGAGCAAGATCCTGAATTCAAAAACTTGCGAACACCTTCAGGAAGTTAAAATTCGACCATCGCTCAAAGCCCATACAATGCCCCAAACTTGTTCTCAAAATAAGTCAACAACGCCTCCGGCCCGGGCTCGACACCACTTGCCCTCTGGATGATTTCGCGTGGCGCATAAAGGCCGCCAAATTGCTGGACGTTCTCGCGCAGCCATCCGGTGGCGCCCGAGGTATCTCCTGCAGCCAATTGCGTATCCAAATCGGGTACAGCCTTTCGCAAAGCCTGATTCAGACATCCTGCGTAGACATTCCCCAACGAATAGGTCGGGAAGTAGCCAAACAGCCCAACAGACCAGTGCACATCCTGCAGGCACCCATTCGAAGGCTTGTCGACCGCATATCCAAAATCTGCGGCGAAACGATCATTCCACGCGGCTTCAAGGTCGCCGACTTGCAGATCACCTGCCATCAACGCACGCTCAAGATCGAAGCGTAGCATGATATGCAGGTTGTACTGCACTTCGTCCGCTTCGGTTCGGATGTATCCACTGTGTACTCGGTTAACGGTGCCATAGAAGGCATCGGCGTCGGCGATGCCAAAATCGCCAAAGGCGTCTTTCATTTGATCGAAAAGCCAGCCGGTGAAGGCGCGGGACCGACCCAGTTGGTTTTCATAAATCCGGCTTTGGCTTTCATGCACTCCCATGGATACACCGCGCCCTAAAGGTGTCAGCAAATAATCCGGGTCGATCCCCTGTTCATAAGCTGCATGTCCCACTTCGTGGATCGTGGAATAGAAGCAATTGAACGGGTCCGTTTCGCTGGTTCTGGTAGTGATGCGTACATCCAGCCCGCTGCCAGAACTGAACGGGTGTACAGCTTTGTCCACGCGGCCATTATTCAGGTCATACCCAAAGGCGACGGCCAGCTTTTGCGTCAGGCGCATTTGGATCGATTCGTCAAATCTGCCGGTCAGAGCCGCAGGCTCGGGCCGATCTAGGACAGCTGCGCGCAAAGCAACCAGACGTGGGCGCATCTGGTCGAATATCTCCGCAATCTGCGCACCCGTCGTGTAGGGCTCGTAATCTTCGACCATTGCGTCGTAGATATCACCGCCTTGAGCGAGCGCTGCACCTTCCTCGCGCTTAAGTGCAACAACCTCTTCCAGAACGGGCAGAAAAGCAGCGACATCCTCGTTCGCACGGGCCTGCGCCCATTTTCCCTGTGCCTCGGACGTCACGCGTGCAATTGCAGTAGCCAGGTCCGATGGAACCTTCACCGCCCGATCATATTCGCGTCGAATTTCCCGCAGCTGAGCCTTGTCCGCTTCGCTGCTTGCATATGCGCTCTCCAGCCATTCCGCCACACGCGGGTCTGAGCGGCGCGCGTGAAGCACGGCTTCGATCGCGGCCATCTCTTCGGCCCGTTGTGGAGCTGCGCCACGCGGCATTACCGTTTCCTGATCCCAGCCCAGACGTCCGGCGATCTGGCCAAGGGCTGAAGTTTGGCGCTGATAGGCCATCAGGTCGTTGAAAGCTGTCATCTGGGTCATGCTCCGCGCAGAGAAGTTGCAATAGGATAGGCCGTGAGAAAACGTGCACGCAGGATCAGCGTCCAGACTACAACGGCCATGAATTGATGGAATATCGCGATTTGCCAGGGTGCCGCGTAGATCACTGTCATGATACCGACCACCACCTGTAGCGAAAGCGCAGCGAATGCAGCGTTGAATGCGAAGCGCGTCTGCGGATGCGCGCTGGCCGCACCGCGCCGCCAGACGACGACACCAAAGGCGAACAGCAGATAACCAGCGCAGCGGTGGATGAATTGCACAAGGCCCGGGCTTTCGAAGAAGTTCCGCCACATCGGTTCAAGCATCGTGGCATCCGGTGGCAGAAGCTGCCCTCCGATCAAAGGCCAATCCGTATAGGAACGACCTGCATCGATGCCCGCGACCAGCGCCCCAATGAGTATTTGAAAAAAGGCGAAATGCATCAGACCTGTGGAAAGCGAGAACAACCGGGTTTCCTTTGCGCGGCGTGCTTGCATCAGATCGCGCTCCTCGCGCGCCAACATAAAGATGTACCAAGCCAGCAACCCGAGGATGACGAAAGCAAGCCCCAGATGCACCGCTAGTCGATAGCTTGCAACTGCGGTCATCCCCTCGCCTTGCGTCACACCCGACGCAACCATCCACCATCCAACAGCCCCTTGAACGCCACCGAGCGCTCCGGGGATCAGCAATCGACCGGTCCAACCAGCCGGTATCTTGCGGGCAACAAGAAAACCGAAAAAACCGACAGCCCAGACCAGGCCGATCACGCGGCCCAGTTCGCGGTGGCCCCATTCCCACCAGTAAATTGATTTGAAATCATCCAGCTCCATCCACTGGTTCTGGATGCGCCATTGATCGATTTGCTTGTATTTGTCGAATTCGGACTGCCAGTCAGCCTCGGATGTCGGTGGGATGGCTCCGGTGATCGGACGCCATTCGGTAATCGACAGGCCGCTATCTGTCAGTCGGGTCAGTCCGCCGACCGCGATCATGATGACCACAAGCGCAAACAGGATCATAAGCCAGACGCGAATGGCCTGGCGTGCACCACCGCGCCCGCGATCGATCACACCCGGCTGAACCGCTTGTTGTTTTTCAGTGTCTGAGACGTCTTCGAAGATGCTGCGCTTACCGCTCATGCTGTCCTCTTGTGCCTTGGATTTCGTCGCAAGCTAGGTTGACTTGGGGGCGAGGTCCAGCCTCAGCCCCGATCCTTCCAGCGGACCATCTGACGCATCACCCCGTGCAGCATTTGCACATCCGCCCGCGTCATCCGCATCCTGGACCACAGATTGCGCAGGTTGGTCTTCATCCCTTCGGCCTTTTCGGGCGGGTAGAAAAATCCCGCCTCTTCCAACCGATCCTCGTAATGCTCGACCAGCTTTTCGACTTCGATCCCTGTTGCCCAGTCGCCTTTGCCCAGATCAGTGGCTTCATGCACCACATCCCCGGTTTGGCGCATCCACTCGTAAGCCGTCAGCAAAACGCATTGCCCAAGGTTCAGCGACGCGTATTCGGGATTCACTGGCACCGAGATAATCGCGTTTGCCTTGGCGATATCCTCATTTTCAAGCCCGGCGCGTTCTGGACCGAACAGCACGGCCACCTTTTCGCCAGCTGCCACCTTTTCCGCGGCGATCTGCATGGCCCGTTCGGGGCTGAATACTGGCTTGGTCAGGCCCCGTTGCCGTGCAGTAGTTGCAAAGACATATGTACGATCCCCCAATGCTCCGGCCAGATCGTCGAACAATTGTGCCTCATCCAGCAATCGCCCTGCGCCGCTGGACATCGCCACCGCCTTGGGGTTCGGCCATCCATCGCGCGGCGAGACAATCCGCATCCGATCCAGTCCGAAATTCCACATCGCCCGTGCAGCAGCACCGATATTTTCGCCCATCTGCGGGCGCACAAGCACGAAAGAAGGCTGGGATATATCGCTGGGCATGGCTGTCTCCGAAAAGGTCTGCCTGCTCTAATCGCCTCTCCCCCGCAGGGCAAGGCACCCGGCGCGTCTAATCCAGCACGAGACGGCATAAAAGTTTGCTTCCCGCCCGCAATCCGCTAAACCGCGCGAAAGACTGAAAGCGAAGGACGCGCCAATGGACACCCCCGAGCAGCCGCAGATTTATCTAATCACCCCGCCAGCGATCACACTGAGCACTTTCCCCGACCAGTTGTCCCGCGTTCTGGACGGGGCCGAGATCGCCTGTATCCGCCTGGCTCTGGCAGGAAGTGACGAAGATACCATCGCTCGCGCCGCTGATGCCTGCCGTGAGGTTGCTCATGCGCATGACGTGGCGCTGGTGATTTCGAACCATGTACTGCTGGCGCAACGGCTGGGTCTGGACGGGGTGCATCTGGACGATGCGGCACGCTCGGTCAGGGCTGCGCGTAAGGAACTGGGGCCAGATGCCATCGTCGGCAGCTTTTGCGGAGCCTCGAGCCATGATGGCATGACCGCTGGAGAAGGTGGTGCAGACTATGTTGCCTTTGGCCCGGTCGGCAACGTCGCGCTGGGCGATGGAACCCGCGCTGAGCAAGACCTGTTCCAATGGTGGTCTGAGATGATCGAGGTTCCGGTGGTGGCCGAAGGCGGGCTAACCGAAGACCTGATCCGAGACCTGACCCCCTGCACAGATTTCTTTGGCATCGGCGATGAGATCTGGTCACATGACAACCCGCTGGATGCATTGAACACTCTGATCGCCGCAATGCGCTGACGACTGTGAGCGTTAACCCTTGCACCCGCGTCGGGGCTGCGGCATGACACGAAGCATGACTCAGAACAGCGAAATCCTGTGTATCGGATCGGTCCTGTGGGACGTGATCGGGCGATCTGCCAGCGTCATGCGGCAGGGATCGGACGTACCAGGGCGGATTACCCGCTTGCCCGGCGGTGTCGCCATGAACATCGCTATGACGTTGGTGCGCTTTGGGATGACCCCTACACTGCTCACTGCAATCGGCCGCGATCCCGAAGGCGATGAACTGGTCCACTCCTGCGCACGGCTGGGCATGGTGACCGACCACATCTACCGTTCGCAAGACTTGCCGACCGACCGCTATATGGCCGTCGAAGGTGCCAATGGATTAATCGCAGCCATTGCAGACGCCCATTCACTTGAGGCGGCGGGAGCAAAAATCTTACGTCCCTTGATGCATGGACCTTTGGGCTATGAAAATACACCTTTTGAAGGCCCCATCGCGCTGGACGGCAACCTAACCCTGAACCTGCTGGAAGAGATCGCGCAAAGCCCCGCCTTTGCCCGCGCCGATCTTCGCGTGGCCCCCGCGTCCCCCGGCAAGGCCGAGCGTTTGTTACCTTTTCTGAAACACGCGCGTGCAACACTCTATGTAAACCTCGAAGAAGCTGGGCTTTTGTGCCAACGCGAATTCACCGATTCCGAAAGTGCTGCTCAGGGCTTGCTTGACCGTGGCGCATTGCGTGTTCTGGTGACCGATGGCGGCAACTCGGCCACTGTCGGCAGCGCTGAGAGTGTTCTGACCCAAAAACCACCTTCCGTTCTGGTCACCCGCGTGACCGGCGCAGGTGATACTTTCATGGCAGCCCATATCGCTGCCGAAGCAAGTGGCGCTGACAACGACGCCGCGCTCAAGCGTGCCCTGCATGCCGCTGCAACATATGTTTCCGGAGAAACTCCACTGTGATCGACATCCAATATTCCGCCGAGGTTCGCGCCGCAAAAGACGCAGGCCAACCCATTGTTGCGCTGGAAAGCACTATCATCACCCACGGGATGCCCTACCCCAAGAACATCGAGGTTGCCGCACAGGTCGAACAGGACATTCGCGATGCGGGCGCAGTTCCCGCAACTATCGCCGTGATCGATGGCGTGCTTAACATTGGGCTTGAGTCAGATCAGCTTCAGGCCCTTGGTCAGGCGCAAGGCGTTGCCAAGCTGTCGCGCGCTGACATGGCTGCTTGTCTTGCAACTGGCGGTACAGGGGCCACCACCGTCGCAGCTACCATGATCGCAGCGCATTATGCAGGCATCGAAGTATTTGCCACAGGCGGCATCGGCGGCGTTCATCAGGGGGCTGAAACCTCTTTTGATATCTCTGCTGACCTGCATGAGCTTGCGCAAACACCAGTGACGGTTGTTGCGGCCGGAGCCAAAGCTATTCTCGACCTGGCCAAAACGCTTGAGGTTCTGGAAACGCTCGGTGTGCCGGTCATCGCACACGGACAGGACGAATTTCCGGCGTTCTGGTCAGCCAAGTCTCCGCTGGCTGCTCCATTGAGGATGGACAGCGCAGAGGACATCGCCAAAGCCCATGCCGCGCGGCGGGCGCTGGGATTACCCGGTGGGCAACTCGTAGCCAATCCGATCCCGCAGACCGATCAGATCGCTGCCGAGGAACTTGCCCCGATCATTGCTTCCGCACAGGCCGATGCCGAAACACACAGGATCACCGGCAAAGGCGTTACGCCTTACCTACTGCAACGCATCTACGAACAGACCAATGGTCGCTCGTTGACCGCTAATATCGCTCTGGTACGCAACAATGCACGGCTGGCGGCGGGCATAGCAATAGCGCTGGTAAAGACGGCTGAGTGACATAAGCCTATTGTACCAAGACCTCGGACTGCTTAACTAATTCCGCAAACCACTCAGGACCGCAATGAACACGCCGTTTGACGAAGAACCACATCGCCGCTCGGGCCTTCTGTCCGGACTGCGCGCGTCATTTTTGACGGGCATTGTCGTCATCGCGCCAGTTTGGTTAACGATCTGGCTGATCTGGTCGGTCGTGGGCTGGATCGACAGCGCCGTGCTGCCATTGATCCCTCAGCAATTCCAGCCGGCCGAGTATGTTGGGATCAACCTGCGCGGCGTCGGCGTCATCATCTTCCTGATCTTCACGGTCATCGTCGGCTGGATTGCCAAAGGCATTTTGGGCCGTTCACTGATTCACTTCGCCGAAAGCCTTGTTGATCGGATGCCCGTCGTCCGGTCCGTCTATTCCGGAATCAAGCAAATCTCGGAAACAGTCTTTGCGCAGACAGAACGCTCTTTCGAAAAAGCCTGTCTGATCCAGTATCCGCGCCGCGGAATTTGGGCGATTGGATTTGTTTCGACCACAGCGCGGGGCGAAGTCAGCCAACGTGCCGAAACGGGTGGTGAGTTGCTCAGCGTCTTTGTACCGACGACCCCAAACCCCACATCCGGTTTCCTGCTGTTTTTTCCAGCCGAAGACGTGATCCTGCTGGATATGTCGATCGAGGACGCAGCCAAATTGGTGATTTCAGCGGGGCTGGTATACCCCAACGAAAAAGACCCGACCCAGCCGCCGGAGTAGTCAGCCAAACATGGCAGGCAGGTCGACAGTACTGCGTTCACCCAGATCATCCTTGTGGGCGCGCAAGAATTGATCTGCCGCAACGCGCCCGGCCTGCTTCAACCTGTTCAGAACAACCGGATTTGGAACGGTTTTTGTCGCAGCCGACAGATCGTTCATCAGAGCATCATCCGCGATCATATGAACCAGCACCCGGCTCATCTCGCCTGCTTTCAATTTTCCCTCGGCCAGTAGCCGCTGCACAAAGTTAATCGCGCGCAATTCACGAAATAGCGATGAGTTAAAGCTGATCTCATTGATCCGGTTCTGAATCTGCTGCGGCGTCTTCGGCACCTCGTCCCTTTCTAAGGGGTTGATATTTACAATCACCACATCGTCGGGAAGATCACCACCAAACAAGGGGTACAACGCCGGGTTGCCAGTATATCCCCCATCCCAATAAGCTTCGGTACGACCAGATTTTGGATCATAGATCTCTATTGCCTGAAATAGGTTGGGCAGACAGGCCGACGCCAAAATTGCGTCGGTCGATATCTCATCTTCAGCAAAGACCCGAATTTTGCCGCTGCGAACACAAGTCGCACAGACAAAAAGCTCCGGCCCTTCATCTGCACAAATCTCATCAAAATTGAACCGATCCACAACCGGCTCAAGCGGATTGCGATAGAACGGCCCGTAGGCATAGGGAGACACCAGCCGCGACCATGTTTCGGCCATCGAATACGGCAGTGAATACTCAAGCGCCTGCGATATATGCGCCGGCTCTAATCCGCGCATCCAATGACCGATCCGCATATCACCAACAGCGCCCATGCGCGTCCATAAATCGTCGAGACAGGCCCGAGCGCCTTCGCGCCCCGCATGCACCATTCCGGATTTGAACGCGGCTCCGTTAAGGGCGCCAGCCGAGGTTCCAGTGATCGCCGCAACCTCGACATCCTCCTCATCCAGTAGACGGTCCAGCACACCCCAGGTAAACGCACCATGGGCACCACCGCCCTGCAAAGCCAGATTGATCCGCTTCATACTTCCGCCTCTTCATCTGGCCAAAAATATCCCGGGGGGGGCAGCGCCTCCATGTATCCTCAAAGCGCGGTCCACCCCCCATCGACCGAAATCGTCGTCCCGGTGATCTGCGCAGCCGCATCCGAACACAAGAAGATGGTCGTGCCACCAAGTTGTTCAACCGTCGCGAACTCTTTTGAAGGTTGCCGTTCCAGCAGGACGTTCTTCACAACATCCTCGCGGCTCATGTTATATTCCTTCATCGTATTGGGGATTTGCGCCTCAACCAGTGGGGTCAGCACATAACCCGGGCAGATAGCGTTGCACGTGATCGGTTCCTGAGCCGTCTCAAGCGCAACGGTTTTGGTCATCCCAACCACACCATGTTTTGCCGCTACATAAGCTGCCTTAAAAGGAGAAGCAGTTAACCCGTGTGCAGAAGCGATATTTACGATACGGCCCCAACCTGCCGCGCGCATCATCGGCAAGGCTGCAGCCGTTGTGTGAAAGGCTGAATTCATGTTGATCGCGATGATCGCATCCCATTTGTCAGTCGGAAATTGATCGATCGGTGAAACATGTTGGATGCCCGCATTATTCACCAATATGTCGCAGGCACCTGCCTGTTCGATAAGTGCGCGGCATTCATCGCCTTTCGACATGTCCGCCTTGATGTAGCGCGCGTTGGTCCCGGTCTCTTTCCCAATCTCGGCAGCCAGCGCATGATCTACATCCCGGTCGGTAAACGAGTTCAGAACCACATCCGCACCCGCCTTGGCCAGCTCACGCGCAACGCCCAGTCCAATCCCTGAATTCGACCCTGTTATGATGGCTGTTTTTCCCGCCAAGCTCATGCCTGCTCTCCGTCCTGATTTCAATTCAGCCACACAGTGCCATGCTGCACCTGCAAAGGAAACGGGGAATGATACAGCGGGTGCATCCCGGCAGATTTTGCCAAAAAAAAACGCCCGCACGAAGCGGGCGTTAAGTTATTGAGGCAGGTTTCATACAGGCAAGAAACCTATCGAGCAGTGCATCCTTTATAAGCAATTCTTTGCATCCGTCCAAGCTAAAAGTTTGATAATAAGAAAAATCATGGCTACGGTGAATCCCAAACAAAATAAGGCCAGAGCAGGATTGTTTCCAAAATGAGCCCCGATTATCTCCTCCCCCTCCGACCAGCAATTGCGGGAATCGCCTGCATTTTTGCGGCTTCATTCGCTTCGGCAGAATCAGCCCATGGCATAGCTATGTATGGCGACCCGGCACTACCACCGGATTTTGTGTCGCTACCCTACGCAAATCCCGACGCGCCCAAGGGCGGAAAGGTCGTATTTGGAAATACCGGCGGCTATAACAGTTTGAACCCGTTTGTGCAAAAAGGCACGTCACCCTGGCAGTTGCGATTTTGGACCCACGAAAGCCTGATGGGCCGGTCCTGGGACGAACCTTTCACTCTTTACGGGTTGTTAGCCGAATCAGTTGAGACGGATTCGGACCGAACCTGGGTCGAATTCACGCTGCGCGAAAATGCGGAATTCTCGGATGGAACACCGGTCACCGTCGATGACGTGATCTGGTCGTATGAGACATTAGGCACCGAAGGTCACCTGCGCTATCGCGGGCTATGGGGCAAGATCGACAGCATCGAGCAGACCGGCCCGCGCAGCGTTCGGATCACCTTTAACGAACCGGATCGCGAACTGGCCCTGATCGCCGGAATGCGCCCGATCCTGCAAAAAGCGCAGTGGGAGGGGAAGTCGTTCGCAGACGCTCAACTGCACGATATACCCATCGGTTCCGGACCATACGTGATCGATGACTATGAGGCTGGCCGCTATGTAAACTTACGCCGCAATCCTGACTACTGGGGTGCCGATATCCCCTACCGCAAGGGCACGATGAATCTGGATGACATGCGGATCGAATTCTATGGTGACGGCACCGTTGCCTTCGAAGCATTCAAGGCAGGCGAACTTTCAGCCGTGCGCGAGTTTAACGCGGACAAATGGAACACTCAGTATAGTTTCCCGGCGGCGCAACGCGGTGATGTTGTAAAGACCGAAATCCCGCATCAAAAACCTTCGGGCATGACCGGTTTTGTCATGAATACGCGTAAGGCCCCCTTTGACGATTGGCGCGTTCGCGAAGCGCTGACTCTGGCGTTCAACTTTGAATTCATCAACGACACCATCACAGGCGGCGCGCAACCCAGAATTACGTCCTATTTCTCAGGCTCCGAGTTGGGCATGCAACCCGGTGCGGCCACCGGTCGCGTCGCAGACCTTCTGCAACCTTACGCCGCCGAACTGGCGCCGGGTACCATTGAGGGGTATGAATTGCCCGCGGGTGATGGAACCGAACGCAATCGGAGCAATATCCGCAAGGCGCTAAAACTGCTGGAAGAGGCAGGCTGGACAATTCAGGACGGTCAGCTTCGCAATGCCAATGGCAAACCGTTTGATATCGACCTTGTCATCAGCCAGGGCAGCCTGAATGTGGTGCAGGATGTCGGTGTGATCGCGGAAATCTATGCACGCGCGTTGGAGCGCCTGGGCATTCAACTGACCGTCGAAAAAGTTGACGACGCGCAGTACACCTCGCGTATCGACGCGCAAGACTTCGACATGACGCCCTTCCGCCGCGCCCTTTCGCTGTCGCCCGGCAACGAACAACGCCTGTATTGGGGCAGCGAAAACGCCGACACTCCGGGGACTAGGAATGTCATGGGGCTGACCTCTCCTGCCGTTGACGGATTGATCGATGCAATGCTGGCCTCGGAAAGCCACGAGGATTTTGTGGCCGCTACCCGCGCGTTGGACCGCGTACTAACTGCTGGCCGTTACGTCATTCCTATCTGGAGCTTCGACGTCGGCCGCATCGCCCACGTGAAGGAATTGAAGCAGCCTACCTCGCTTCCGATTTATGGAGATGGCCCCGAATACATGCCGCAGGTCTGGTGGTACGAGGACTGACAAGACCGCGCGGCTTTTAGTTCAGCGAATATCCGGGCCTAAAACTGGTTGATCCGGCAATGGCACGGCGACAGGGCAAATTGCCAGCCATAAGCGATTTTCGGCTGAACCCGTCACAAACTGTGACCAATACCAGAGCTTGTGGGTCGCGGAACCATTCGCGCCTACTGGTACACAAGTTGCACAAGTATTGCTTATTCGGTCAAATTCATCGCAAGGGGCTTTACGGACTCGTGGCATGGACTATACCTTGTACACATCCCGATGAATATCTTAGTGCAGATAATTGCAGCATTTTTCGGGTGCGAAATACTGTACTGACAGTTCAAGTCAGAAGAACAACGGACCGGCCGCCACTCACTAAAACAGCAGGTCCGTCGGCCCGTTGCGGTTTAGCCGCAGCGGGTTTTTGCCTTTGGTTGCCGTGACGGCAACCTGCGACATTTTGTCATGTCCGCAATATCCCCCCACACTCCGTACGCTAATACCGGGGAGAGCAATCCTGGAACCGAATAAAGGGAAGGCTCGTAGATGTTGAACTGGGCTGATCTGACGCAAGACTGGGGCGCGTCGTATGCGCGTGCAAAACGCAGATTTCCAAACCTGCGGGACAGGGACATGGCGCGCGTTGGTGAAGATCGTAAGCAGTTCGAAGCATATCTGGCCGAACGTCACCATCTGACTGTTAATGAAGCCCGGGAAGAGCTTGAGGATTTCCTGTATACCGAAGCGTTGAACCGCGAAGTTGCACAAACCTTAAGTAAGTGACGTCACCCAAAGGATCGTGGCGTCCTCGTCACTAACCGAAATTACATTGTGCCCCATGCTACCGTCATAATAGGCGCTGTCGCCCCGGCGCATCTCGACTGGTTCATAAAATTCGGTGAACAGGCGCACCACGCCGGTCAGGACATACAAGAACTCCTCACCATCGTGACGTACCCATCCATCAAACTCTTCCATAGATCGTGCGCGCACTCGGGCACGATAGGGTAGCATCTGCTTTTTGGTAAGCGTTTCTGCCAGCAGTTCATGCTCATAGGTCGTGGTCGCGTGCGCAGCCCCCGCGCCCATTTTGGTCACCGCCATTCGGCCTATGACCTGATCACGCTGGGGCGGAGTGAACAGCTGAGGCACCGAAATTTCCAGCCCTATCGCCAGCTTCTTCAACGCATCATAAGTCGGCGACATCTGACCGTTTTCGATCTTGCTAAGTGTCGACCTTGCCAACCCGGCCTGGTTGGCCGCCTGTTCCAGCGTCCAGTTTCGGGCTTTGCGCAGCTCACGCACACGCGCGCCCAGATCGACGGGCTCAAGCTCGGTATTAATACCATTGTCGCGGGCAATTCTGACGATGGACTTATGATCATTCTTGCTCATGCGTCTTTCTATAGGGGCAGCATGCTCTGCTTGCAACGCGCCGTGCGCAGCTGTAGCCAGTTCCCATGTTGTCGATCTTTGATCAGGGACCACCGCCGCCCTGCCCGCGCCCATTCAATCTTGCCGCGCATGTCCTGCGTCATGCCCAAAGCTATTCGGAAAAAACCGCTCTATCTGTGCTTGGGCAGAACAGCGCAGTCGACTGGACCTACAGAGCGCTGAATGCAGCGATCCTGGGAACAGGAACAAGCTTGCTTCAGAGCGGCCTCAAGCCCGGCAACATCATTTTGATGCGACTTGGCAATACAGTCGATTTCCCAATCGCATATCTTGGAGCAATCGCCGTGGGGCTGGTTCCAGTCCCAACCTCATCACAACTGACAGATGCGGAAACCGCCAAGATCATCGACGATCTGAATCCTGCCGCCGTTTTGCGCGATCCGCAGGTCGCCTGCGCCGATCACTCCAACCAAATACGGCTGGATGAGCTTGTCGGAATGCGAACGCTGCCGCCAGCGGAGTTTGCAATGGGTGACCCCGAGCGATTGGCCTATGTTGTCTATACTTCGGGCACTTCAGGCAAACCCCGCGCTGTCGCCCACGCGCATCGCGCCATCTGGGCGCGGCAAATGATGGTCGATGGCTGGTACGGTCTGCAATCTTCGGATCGATTGTGCCACGCCGGAGCATTCAACTGGACCTATACTCTGGGTACCGGGTTGATGGACCCGTGGACCATCGGCGCAACGGCACTGATTCCAGAGCCGGGAACGAACATCCGAGATCTGCCCACCCTGCTGACCCAACAACGCGCCACGATTTTTGCAGCTGCCCCCGGGGTCTTTCGGAAGATCATGCAAGGCAATCAGCGACTAGACTTACCTGATCTGCGCCATGGCCTGTGCGCCGGAGAAAAGCTCTCACGTCACCTGCACGACAAGTGGGTGCGGTCCACCGGAACAGAACTATACGAAGCGTATGGTATGTCGGAATGTTCGACCTTCATCTCGTCCAGCCCCAGCCACCCGGCGCGCGGTGAGGCGTTGGGTCAGCCGCAACCCGGACGCCGGGTTGCCATTGTTGGTCCCGACGGCCCGGTCCCGCAGGGACAAGAAGGCACGATTGCCATTCATCGTGACGATCCGGGCCTTATGTTGACTTACCTGAACGCACCCGAAGATGCCGACGCACGTATAGCTGGGAACTGGTTCCTGACAGGCGATCAGGGTGCGATGGCCGCAGATGGACAGATAACTTATATGGGCCGAGACGATGACATGATGAACGCAGGCGGCTATCGGGTCTCTCCGGTCGAAGTTGAGGCTGCCTTGTCCACCCATCCCGGTATCACGCAGGTTGGCGCCGCGTCGGTTGAGGTTAAACAAGACAGCTCGATCATTGTTGCATTCTACACCGGACCCGAGGAACTGGACGCGGAGACGTTGCGCGCCTATGTGTCTGACAAGCTGGCGCGCTACAAACAACCGCGGGCCTTTGTCCATCTGTCCGAACTGCCCACTGGGGGCAACGGCAAACTCCTGCGCCGCGCCCTGCCGGCCTATTTCAAGGCAACGTCCGAATGACACAGACCGTTAAGCTCGATATCATGTCCGACCCGATCTGCCCCTGGTGCTATATCGGCAAGACCCATCTGGACAAGGCACTGGCCGAAATCCCGAACCATCCGTTCGTGATCGAATGGCATCCTTTTCAATTGAACCCGGATATGCCCGACGCTGGGATGGACCGGCGTGAGTATCTGGAGCGTAAGTTTGGCGGCAAAGACGGCGCAGTTCGCGCCTATGCACCGGTGGTCGAGCACGCCGAGAACGCTGGTCTGAAGATCGATTTCGAGGGCATGAAACGTACGCCAAATACGCTGGACGCACACCGCCTGATCCATTGGGCCGGTATAGAGGGCAAGCAGAACGCCGTGGTCGATGCCCTGTTCAACGCATATTTCGTCGAAGCACGCGACATCGGAGATCGAGAAGTTCTGGCCGATATCGCAGACAGCGTTGGCATGGACGCGGCAGTCGTGATGAAATTGCTGCAATCGGAATCCGATCGAGAAGACATAAGAACGCGCGACAGCCATTCTCGCGAGATGGGCGTGAATTCGGTTCCCACTTTCATTGTAGCGAACCAACACGCCGTTCCCGGTGCGCAACCCCCTGAACTATGGGGTAAAGTAATATCCGAGATCATGTCTCAGATTGAGGCTTCCCCTGCAGAATAGCACAGACCCCTGTGCATTTCTGATCTAGTCCGTTCCTCGGCACCGTGATAGCGCTGCTGGGAAGGAGCTCCCCATGACCAATCGCATGTCCCGGGGCGAATTCATTGCGCTGGTCGCGATGATGTTCGCCACGATTGCCTTTTCGATCGACTCAATGCTGCCCGCTCTGCCCGAAATCGGTAAAGAGCTTAGCCCCAATGACATGAACAAAGCGCAACTGATTTTGACATCTTTTGTGCTGGGTATGGGTATCGGGACGTTTTTCACGGGCCCGATTTCGGATGCCGTTGGACGCAAACCGGTTATCTATGGAGGCGTTGCCCTCTATATCCTGGCGTCGGCAGTTGCCTGGGCCAGTTCTTCGCTCGAGCTGGTATTGGCTGCGCGGGTTGTTCAAGGCCTCGGCGCTGCTGGCCCTCGAGTTGTAGCGATGGCGATCATTCGGGACCTCTATGCGGGACGCGAGATGGCGCGCATCATCTCGATTGCCATGATGATCTTCACGTTGGTTCCAGCCGCAGCACCGCTGCTTGGTGCAGGTGTTATCGCCTTGGTTGGATGGCGCGGGATCTTCGTATCCTTCATGCTTTTTGCTTCAATCATCGTAGTTTGGATGGCAACGCGGTTGCCCGAGTCGCTGGCTCCTGAAAATCGCCGCCCCTTTCGACTGCCATTAATGATCGCAGCTGTGAAGGAGATGATGACCCATCCCACCGTGCGACTTTCAATCCTTGTGCAGACGTTGTGTATGGGATTGCTGTTTACCATGCTGACAATGGTGCAACCGGTTTTTGACGTCATACATGACCGAGCTGAGAGCTTTCCGTTCTGGTTCGGTTTTGTGGCGCTGATCTCGGGCTCGGCCAGTCTGTTGAATGCCGCGCTCGTTGTTCGCCTCGGCATGCGCCGGATCGTGACCTGGGCCCTTGGTGCGCAGATCATTATCACCGGATGCGTAATTGTCCTGAACGCGATGCCATTGTCCCCGGACGCCTCATTCGCGCTGTTCGTGACGTGGCAAACTACCGTATTCTTCATGGCGGGCGTTACCATGGGCAACCTGAACGCCATCGCGATGGAACCGATGGGCCATATCGCGGGAATGGCCGCCTCGGTCATTGGGTCTATCGCGACGGTTCTGGCTGCGGCAATCGCCGCACCCGTGGGCTTGCTATTTGATGGATCGATTACGCCTTTGACGACAGGGGTGTTGATCATGTGCATTCTGGGCTTCGGCTTGATGCTGCATATGGGTCGGATCGAAAATCGACTGCCTGCCTGATCTGTGCAGACCTTCTGAAACCCGTTAAGCTCCTGCCAATTGTTTGGGAGGGGTCTTATGCGCGACTATTATGATCTTGGCACCTATTCCTGTGCCGTCACCACTGCCTCGGCTGAGGCGCAGCTGTGGTTCGATCGCGGACTGGTCTGGACATATGGCTATAACCATGACGAGGCGATTGCCTGTTTTCAGAAGGCCGCAGACGCAGACCCCGACTGCGCCATGGCCCATTGGGGCGTCGCCTATGCGGCGGGGCCGAACTACAACCTGCCATGGGATCTGCGTGACGATCAGGGACAGACCAAATCACTGGCGATTGCCTATGACGCTACACAAAAAGCTATCGCCCTTCTAGACAAGTGCACACCGGTTGAACAGGCCCTGATCCGGGCGCTGCCGGCCCGATACCCACAGCGCGATCCGATGGAGGACATGCACTCGTGGGATTATGATTTTGCCGACGCAATGCGTGCAGCATTTGCCGAACAACCCAGCAATCTGGATCTGCGTACCATCTATGTCGAGGCATTGATGAACCTCACGCCATGGCAGATGTGGAACCTTAAAACCGGACAACCTGCCGAGGGCGCGGCCACGCTTGAGGCGCAAGAGGCATTGGAAACAGCGATGGCCGATGATCCTGATGCGATGTCTCATCCCGGCCTGTTGCATCTCTATGTCCATCTGATGGAGATGTCGCCGACCCCGGAAAAGGCTCTGCAAGCGGGGGATATTCTGCGCACGCTGGTTCCGGAAGCAGGGCATCTGGTACATATGCCGACGCATATCGACGTGCAGTGCGGCCATTATCACAACGTCGTCTATTGGAATGAACAGGCCTCGGTCGCTGATTTGAAGTATTATGAGCGCGAAGGCGCGTTCAATATCTACACCGGCTATCGTCAACACAATTACCATTTTGCAATCTACGGTGCATTATTTCTGGGTCAGATGGAGCCCGCCCTGCGCGCCAATCAAGGCCTGTGGGACACCACACCCGAGGAAATGCTGCGGATCGAAAGCCCGCCCATGGCGGATTATTTCGAAAGTTATATGTCCATGGGTCCGCATATCCTGATCCGCTTTGGCCGCTGGGAAGAGGCTAAGGCGTTGGATCTTCCCGACGATCCGGACCTCTATCGTACGCTCACGGCAACAACACACTATGCCCGCGCCATCGCCCATGCGGCCACGGATGAGGTCGCGCAGGCCGAAGCTGAAGAGCAACTTTTCCTTGCCGCTAAGACCTGCGTGCCCGAAACACGCAGACTGCACAATAATCGCGTCATCGATCTGCTTGAAATTGCTGCGGAAATGCTGCGCGGAGAAATCGAATATCGTAAGGGCAACTACGATATCGCATATGCCCATCTGCGTCGGTCGGTCGAGTTGGACGACACATTGCCTTATGACGAACCATGGGGCTGGATGCAGCCCACACGCCACGCGCTTGGGGCTTTGTTATTTGAACAGGGCCACGTCACCGAGGCCGAGGCCGTCTATCGAGAGGATCTGGGCCTGGCAGGAGCGCTCGGCCGTGCCTCGATCCACCCCGACAATGTCTGGAGCCTTAGAGGGTTACGCGATTGCCTGAAAGAGCGTGGAGAGGCCATAGAAATCAAACAGATTCAACAACGTCTTGATCTTGCGCTCGCGCGTGCGGACAGGGTTGTTGGTGCATCCTGTTTTTGTGCGCAAGCCGCGATGCGAGCCGCCGAATGAATGCACTATCATTGGCTCTGGCTTTGGTAATGTGTGGTCCCGCATTTGCGCAACGGCAGACATTTCCTCCAGTGGATCAAGCAGAACAAGACCCCACCCTGCTAAAGTTCAGGTCCGATCTGCTTGCAAAAATCGAGGCGCGCGATACCGAGGCCGTGGTGGCTGCCTCATGTCCCGATATTTATCTAAGCCATGGCAGCAATGGCGGACCGGACGAATTCCGAATAAACCTAACTGTGCCGCCCGATCAGCTGAGTGAAGAGTTCAGAGACGAAGCTGACGAACTGCGCGAAGCCTATTGGACAGATTTATACGAAACGCTGTCGCAGCCAGGTTACTTTGACGAACAGGGTGAGTTCTGGATGCCAACACATTGGCAAATCGCCCTGCCCGCTTCCCTGGATC
This sequence comes from Ruegeria sp. AA3, assembly GCF_056542905.1. Taxonomy (NCBI): domain Bacteria; kingdom Pseudomonadati; phylum Pseudomonadota; class Alphaproteobacteria; order Rhodobacterales; family Roseobacteraceae; genus Ruegeria; species Ruegeria sp. AA3. The sequence goes on from NZ_JBQGAQ010000001.1 coordinate 676,563, forward strand.
CGTTCACAGCATATTTCGTGGCCGCTGAACAGGTAACGCTGCGCCAATCCCCCTCGCGCGGTGGCCCGATAGTTGGTTTGATCAGCCACGAGGTGGTCATTGTTCCTGACTATCAAACCGATGAAACCTATCAAAAAATTCGACTGACGGATGGAACCACAGGCTACATGCATGGCGACTTTCTGACATCGATGGTTGGGTATCGCGCTGCTTTGGTTAAATCCGAAGCGGGCGACTGGCAGCTTTGCACCTTTGTGACCGGGGACTAGGCTTTTGCCTTTTTCTTCTCAGCCATAACCTTTTCGGCCAGATCGCGCGCGATCGCAAACGCGCCCTTGATCTTGTCGCTGTCCTTTTTCCAGTCGCGCCGGACAACGATCTTGTTGTCCTTGACCTTGGCCAATCCACGCTGGTTCTGGATGAACTCGACCAACCCCTGAGGGGAAGCGAACTTGTCATTATGGAACTGGATCGTCGCGCCTTTAGGTCCGCCGTCCAGCTTGGCAATCCCTGCCCGTTTACACATCGCCTTGATACGTACGACCAGCATCAGTGTATTCACCTCTTTCGGCAAAGTGCCGAAACGGTCGATCAATTCAGCAGCGAAGCCTTCCAGCTCGACCTTCGTCGACAATGACGACAGGCGGCGATAGAGACCAAGACGCACATCCAGATCGGGCACGTAATCCTCGGGGATCAGAACCGGGACACCTAGGTTGATCTGCGGGGCCCATTGGTCGTCGGCATCCGACAGCCCTTCCATCTCGCCGGCTTTAATCTTGGCAATCGCCTCTTCCAGCATCGACTGATAGAGTTCATAGCCTACGTCGCGCATCTGGCCGGACTGCTCTTCACCCAGAAGATTACCGGCCCCACGAATATCCAAATCCTGTGACGCCAGCGTAAATCCAGCCCCGAGCGTATCCAATGAGCCCAGAACCCGCAGGCGTTTCTCGGCCGTTGCCGTCAGACGTGCGCGCGGTTTGGTGGTCAGATAGGCATAAGCGCGGGTTTTCGAACGCCCCACTCGACCCCGGATCTGATAGAGTTGTGCGAGGCCGAACATGTCCGCGCGATGCACCACCATCGTGTTGGCGGTCGGGATATCCAACCCGCTTTCGACAATCGTGGTCGCCAGCAACACGTCGTACTTGCCGTCGTAGAAGGCGTTCATCCTGTCATCCAGCTCACCAGCTGCCATCTGCCCATGGGCGACCACATAGGTCAGCTCAGGCAGCTGTTCTTTGAGGAATTCCTCGATCTCGGGCAGGTCCGAAATACGCGGGACCACATAGAAGCTCTGCCCACCTCGATAATGCTCACGCAGAAGCGCCTCGCGAATGGTGACGGCATCGAACTCGCTGACATAGGTGCGGATGGCAAGGCGATCGATGGGTGGGGTGCCAATGATCGACAGATCGCGCACTCCGGTCAGAGACAGCTGCAGCGTCCGCGGGATCGGCGTTGCGGTCAGGGTCAGGACGTGTACGTCCGAGCGCAGCTGTTTCAACCGTTCTTTGTGACCCACGCCGAAATGCTGTTCCTCGTCGATGATCAGCAGGCCGAGATTGTTGAACCGTATCCCTTTGGCCAGCAGCGCATGGGTTCCGATCACGATATCCACAGTGCCCCGTGCCAGCCCGTCGCGGGTTTGTTGCGCCTCCTTTGCCGACACAAAGCGCGATAATTGCCGGACCTCCAGCGGGAAGCCCCGGAAGCGTTCCTTAAAGGACGCTGCGTGTTGGCGTGCGAGCAACGTGGTCGGCGCGACTATGGCGACCTGCACGCCTGACATGGCTGCGACAAAGGCTGCGCGCATGGCGACTTCGGTCTTGCCGAAACCAACGTCGCCGCAAATCAAGCGATCCATCGGAGCACCAGAGTGCATGTCCTCCATCACCTCGGAAATGGCACGCAACTGATCGTCGGTCTCTTGATACGGGAAACGCGCGCTGAACTCCTCCCACGCGTGGGGCGGCGGGTCCATCACCGGGGCCTTGCGCAAAGCACGCTCGGCCGCGATGCGGATCAGCTTGTCCGCCATCTCGCGAATGCGCTCTTTCAGCTTGGCCTTCTTGGCTTGCCACGCACCACCGCCCAAACGATCTAGCAGCCCCTCGTCATGGCCGTATTTTGACAGCAACTCAATGTTTTCAACCGGCAGATAGAGCTTCGACTGTTCCGCATATTCCAGCAGCAGGCATTCATGCGCCGCACCGGCGGCAGTGACGACCTCCATCCCCATGTAGCGACCAATGCCGTGGTCTACATGCACCACCAGATCGCCGGGGCTGAGGGATTGGGTCTCAGTCAGAAAGTTCTCGGCCTTGCGGCGTTTCTTGGGTTGGCGGATCAAACGGTCACCCAGCACGTCCTGCTCAGCGATCACCGTCAAATCAGGCGTTTCAAACCCATGCTCCAATGCCCAAACGGCCAGATGCAACCCGCGCTTTCCAACTCGTGTGCCATCGGTCACTGGGATCGCCTCGGCGAGACCTTCGTCCTCGATCAAACCGGTTAGACGCTCACGCGCGCCTTCTGAATAAGAGGCAATGAGGACAGGACCTTCGTCCATCTTATCGGTGATGTGGCTGGCGAGAGCACCAAATAGCCTGATGCTTTCCTGTTGGCGTTCCGGGGCAAAGTTTCGCCCGATCCGACCACCTGCATCAATCACACCCGGTCCGCTGGCCTGCGGCAGCGGGCTGAACTGCAACACTCGCCGGTCGCCAACCGCCTTTTCCCATGCAGCATCGTCCAGATAAAGCAGCCCAGGAGGCGTCGGCTTATACACAGTATCCATGCGCGAGCGGTTTTCCAGCGCCAGCTTTCGCGTCTCATACTGATCAGCAATCGAATCCCACCGCGCCAACCGCGCTGGTGTGACCTGATCATCAAGTGAGATTGTTGCGCCCGGCAGGTAATCGAACAGCGTCTCAAGCTTTTCATGAAAGAACGGCAACCAGTGTTCGATACCCTGATGTTTACGGCCAGCGCTGACGGCCTCATACAGCGGGTCATCCGTGCCCGCTGCGCCAAATTCGATGCGGTAGTTCTGGCGAAATCGGGTGATGGCGGCTTCGTCCAGAATAACTTCGGACACTGGAGCAAGCTCGACCACATCAAGCTTTTCTGTCGTGCGCTGCGAGACAGGATCAAACCGGCGCGCGCCATCCAGAACATCTCCGAACAGGTCCAGCCGAACTGGGCCACTTTCGCCCGGTGGAAAGATATCAATGATACCCCCGCGGATCGCATAATCTCCGGGCTCCATGACAGTCGGACTTTGGGTGAAGCCCATGCGCACCAGAAAGTTCCTCAGCGCTTTTTCATCTATGCGCTGATCTACGCGGGCGGTAAACGCGGCCTCGCGTAGAATCGCGCGGGCCGGAACCCGCTGTGTCGCTGCATTAAGCGTCGTTAACAGCACAAACTGCTCTGGCATCTGATGTACTAGTGCGGCCAATGTCGCCACGCGCGCAGCAGAGATATCCGCATTGGGCGACACACGATCATAAGGCAGGCAATCCCAGCCCGGAAAAACGAACACCGGCATGTGAGGCGCAAAAAAAGCCAGCGCCGCCCGCATCGCCTCCATCCGTTTGTCATCGCGCGCGACATGACAGACCGGACCACCCGAGCGGACGATCTCATTCAGAACCAGCTGTGCGTCAAACCCTTCAGGAGCACCGCCGACTGTAACGTGGTTCGGAGCCTTCATCATGCTGCCTCTTTGATATCACCAGCCCAGAACGCCAGCCGTAAAGTTCTGATACATGCCCCAAAACGAAGTGACCAATATAGAGATCATTCCGATGATCTGAGTATAGACCCGGCACCGGCCCAGATTCTTGGCAACGTTTTCCAACGTCAGCTCTTGTTGTCTCATTTTTTTTGCGGTCGATATATTGATGAGCATGACAAAGCACATCGGGCACATCAGCAAGAACACAGCTTGCGCGAATTCAAGCCCGTAAAAGAAACCCATTGTTGCCAACCCGGTCAGCACGAAACAACAGATCGCAAATATCGCAAGACCAGAAGTCTCGACAATATACAACACGCGATTCGTGTTGATCCTGGCAATGTCCAACAAATCCTGTTCTGACTGGCCACCGGAACGGCGCGCTCGTGCCACCAGATCGTGGGGCACGCCAATCGACCAATGGCTGGCCGATGACCAAAGAACAGCCAATCCGATCCAATACCACAGATTCGAAAAGCTTCGCATATCGATGATTTCAAATATCGAAGTGTAAATGTCCAAGCGTCTGCCCTTTATTCAACGTCCGCAGGGACCGTCATCGAATGGATGCGTCCATTGTTACCCTTGAGACCACCGGGAATTCATGCCACCCAATGCGCGATTGTTCAAGGAGAGTGCGCCATGAAACCGACCATCGCCCCCTATCCACTGACGCGGTTCCGCCGGGCCCGTCAATCCGAGGCGATCCGGGGGTTGGTGCGCGAGAACACCCTGACCGTCGATGACTTTATCTGGCCGATTTTTGTGCGCGATGGTGAAGGTATCGAAGAGCCCGTGCCCTCCATGCCCGGGGTCATGCGGCGTTCGGTTGATTTGATCGCAAAAGCAGCTATCGAGGCACAGGCGCTCGGAATACCTGCTATCTGTATCTTCCCATACACCGATCAGGCGCTGAAAACCAAAGATTGTGCCGAAGCGTGGAATCCCGACAACTTGTCCAATCGCGCTATTCGGGCGGTCAAAGAAGCGGCACCAGATATCGCTGTAATGACCGATGTAGCGCTGGATCCCTACAACATCAACGGCCATGACGGCTATGTTGTGGATGGCGAAATTGTGAATGATCAGACGGTCGAAGCGCTGGTTAAAATGACTCTGGCGCAAGCCGAAGCCGGTGCTGATATTATCGGCCCTTCAGACATGATGGATGGACGAATTGGCGCAATGCGTAGTGCGCTTGAGGCGGCGGGGTATCACAACGTCATGATCCTCAGCTACGCCGCCAAATATGCCAGCGCGTTTTACGGCCCGTTCCGTGACGCTGTTGGGGCCTCGGGCGCACTGACCGGGGACAAGAAGACCTATCAGATGGATCCCGCAAACTCGAACGAGGCGCTGCGTCTGATCGAACGCGACCTGACCGAGGGCGCAGATATGGTCATGATCAAGCCAGGGATGCCCTATTTGGATATTTGCCGCCGGGTAAAAGACAGCTTTGGCGCGCCGACCTACGCGTATCAGGTCTCGGGCGAATACGCGATGATACAGGCAGCAGCCCAAAACGGTTGGATCGACGGCGAAAAGGTGATGCTTGAAAGCCTGCTGGCTTTCAAACGCGCGGGATGTGATGGCATTCTGACGTATTTTGCGCCAGAGGCCGCGCGCATTTTGAACGGCTAACGCCTCAGATTGTCGCGACTTTTCGCCGATCTGCCGCGCATGCAGCGCAGCTTTCCCGTGACAGGCGGGCGCAATCGGCGTATTCTTGCAAACAAGATCGGGAAGACCCGACAAATCAGGCACATACACAGAGACAGAGAAACATGAGCAGCTCAAACTCCCTCCGACTAAGCCGTCGCGGCTTTGCATTTGGCATGGCCGGACTGACGCTAACAGCCGCCTGCGGCAATGGCGTCGGGAATTCCAATGCGGTGGCGCTTGATGCCCGTGTTGATGCGACGCTAAACGAAATGTACAGCAAGTACCCTAATACCGTTGATATCGCCAACAAGGCTAACGGGATGCTGGTCATGCCATTGATCACCGACGCTGGGTTAATCTTCTTCGGTGGTGCCTATGGTCAGGGTGCGCTGCGCATTCAGGGTGCTACGGTTGACTACTATTCGGCCATTTCCGGCACGGCGGGCCTACAGATCGGCGCACAACAATATGCACATGTTCTATTCTTCATGACCGAGGACGCGCTGAATGACTTCCGCCGATCCAGCGGTTGGACCGCAGGCGCCGATATCGGGTATGTCGTTGACGCAACCGGTGAGTCGCTTTCGACAGATACCAATCAATTGGGCAAACCCGTGCTAGCAGCGGTCTTTGGGCAGGCGGGTCTGAAATTCGGTGCAACCATAGAAGGCACCAAATACACGCGCATCATTCCCTGATTCACGAGCCCCCTTCCCCCTCAGAAAAGCCCTGCTACATCTTGTGGCAGGGCTTTTAGATTTTATGGATTTCACACATATTCCTGTGGCATTCCTCTTTCGGTCCGGATGGGCTTCCAGTAACCTCTGCGCAAACGAATATACAGAATTCTTGGGGGACAGATGGGTCTGGTCTTTCGCTGGCTGGTGAGAATTACGACGGGCCTGATCCTGCTTTTGGTCGCAGCAATCGGGCTGATCTATTTTCTGGCCAGCCAATCCCTGCCCGAATATGATCAAACTCTTGAAGTTGAAGGGATTACCGCCCCCGTCGAGATCGTCCGCGACACCGCGAACGTACCACATGTCATGGGCCAGTCCGACCCGGATGTATTCTTTGGCCTTGGATATGCCCATGCGCAGGACCGGCTTTGGCAAATGACCGTTCTGCGCCGGACCGTACAGGGCCGATTGTCCGAAATATTCGGCCAGCGAACAGTCCATATCGACAAGCTCTTGCGACGACTGGACCTTTATGGCCTTGCCCATCGATCTGTCGACGTACAAGACGATTACACGCTTGCCGCATTGCGCGCCTATTCTGCTGGAATTAACGCCCGGCTAACCGAAATAAACGATCAGGCGCTAGGTCGTGGCGCGCCCGAGATGTTCTTGTTCAACGCGCCTGTCCCGCCATGGCAGCCCGGCGACAGTCTGGCCATCATGAAACTGATGAGTTTGCAATTGTCCGGCCACCTTGCGGATGAGGTTCTGCGTGCCCGAACTTCTCTGATATTGGACGACCCAGCACGTTTGGCTGACATTCTGCCCGATGTCCCTGGCCCCGGGATCGCGGCGCTACCTGAATATGCCGCTCTGTTTCCGAACCTTCCGCGGTATGCGCAGGGAGCTTCGATGCCTGACACGCCGCTTTCACCTTTTCCCCAGCGCGGATTGGCAGGGGCGTCAAATGCCTGGACCGCCGCGCCGTCTCGTTCGGCCAGCGGTGGCACCTTATTGGCCAACGACCCCCATCTGGGCTTCACCGCACCCGGCATCTGGTATCTAGCCCGGCTGGAGCTTGCCAAAGGCGGAGTGATTGGCGCGACGATCCCCGGTATTCCTGCGATTTCAGCCGGGCGGAGCGAGCGCTTGGGCTGGGGTCTGACCTCATCTTATCTGGACGATCAGGACGTCCATATCGAACAGTTGAACCCAGACAACCCAGAAGAATACCTGACCCCAGACGGATATAAGCGCTTCCAAACCCGGCCTTCGATCATCGAGATCAAGGACGCGGCCCCGATCACTTTGACCCTGCGTTGGACCGAGAACGGCCCCGTTCTGCCGGGCACGCATTACGATCTGGAAACCATTACGCCTCCGGGGCATGTGGCCTCCCTGTCATGGAGTTCGCTCAGCCCCCGCGACACCTCCATGAGTGCATCTTTGGCACTGATGAATGCCGATACCGTTCGGCAGGCCATCAATATAGCTGAAGATTACATCGCGCCGTCACAGAACCTGTCATTGGTCGATCGAAACACGATCGGTTTGAAACTGATCGGTGCCATGCCCCGGCGAGACCTTAACAACCAAAGTCGTGGCCGTATTCCAACCCCCGGTTGGCTGGAACGAAACCGCTGGCAGGGCCGGTTGCCTTATGCGGACAACCCGGAATTTGTTTCCCCAGCGGGCGGTATACTGGGCAATACAAATAACAAGATCATTGATCGCCCCTTCCCAGATCATGTCTCATATGAGTGGGGTGACACCCAGCGCGTTCACCGTTGGGAACGCCTGATGCAATCGCGCGAAGTGCATACCCGCGATAGCTTTATCGAGGCGCAGCTGGATACCGTCAGCTTTACGGCTCGATCCTTGTTGCCGCTGATCGGTGCTGATCTCTGGTTCACCGGAGAGTCCGCGCCTGATGGCACACCGGAACGTCAGCGGCAAATCGCGCTGGATTTACTGGCCAACTGGAACGGTGAGATGAATGAGCATCTGCCCGAGCCATTGATTTACGCTGCCTGGCTGCGGGCACTGCAAATCCGTCTGATTTCGGATGAGCTTGGCCCCTTGGCGGTGGAATACAAACATGTCGAACCATTGTTCATCGAGCGTGTTTACCGTGACATCGATGGCGCTTCGGTCTGGTGCGACGTGCGTCAGAGCGCCCCGGCTGAGACTTGCACAGACATGGCTCGGCTGGCGCTGGATGACGCAATCATCTGGATTTCAGAACGATATGGCTCAGCGCTGGAATCTTTGCGTTGGGGTGATGCCCATCAGGCCACCCACGACCACCCCGTGCTGGGCGAAGTGCCGGTGTTGCGTTTCTTCGTAAACATCCGCCAGTCGACCAGCGGCGGCGACAATACCTTGTTGCGCGGCCGCACTTCGGGCGAAGGTTCAGATCCATTCCAGAATGTGCACGGTGCAGGATATCGTGGCGTATATGATTTCGCCGATCCGGACAGTTCAGTATTCATAACGGCCACTGGTCAGTCTGGCCATTTTTTGTCGCGCTACTACGATGATCAGGCCCAGTTGTGGCGCAGAGGAGAATACATTCCCATGTCGTTGGATATCGGTCTTGCCCGCGCCGCGGCAGTTGGTGTGACCGTGCTCAACCCACGCTGACAGTATCGGCAATTCCCCGCCCCTTTTTGCGCGCCGCGTGGACGTGGTTGATTGAATTCGCCTAAAATCAACGAGCCGTCGCATCGCACCAAAGGGGGAAATGCATGGGCAGCCTTCGCGATATTTTGAATAATCTGGCGCGCGACTATGCCGTTGCGTGGAGTTCAGGCGACCCAGACGCGGTTGCCAGCTTCTTTTCGCCGGATGGTCAAATCAGCATCAATCGTGGCGAACCTCTGCAAGGACATGCCGCAATCGCGGAAATGGCGCGTCGTCTTTATGCGGATTTTCCCGATCTGGAAGTACGTTGCGACATGATGCGGTGGGCTGGACCACATGCCCTGTTCGTCAGAACGCTCGAAGGGCATCATCACGCCACTGGTAACCGCGTTGTCACGCGTGGATGGGAGCAGTGGGAACTGACATCGGACAACAAGATCAAAACTTCGCTGGAATGGTTCGATGCACAAGAGCGGCAAAGCCAGATTGATGGTGTCTGAAACGCGTCCGCACGCCTTACTCTGAAGTCACAATGTATTCACGGGGAATGCCTTGCGTGATCCGATACCAGTCCGAGTTTATCGTCCTGTCCTGGTGCGCCTCAAAGGCCGCCCTGTTTGCAAACACCTCGGACACTTCAAACCGACCGGGCTGGTTGGCATCTTCGCAGACTTCGAATGAGATACACCCCGCCTCTGCACGGGTCAGTGAAATATGAGCAGGCAGCGCTTGTCGCACCTGTTCCAACCGGTCGTGAGGCACCGTTATATGACCACGCAAATGAACCTTCTTTTCAGCCTTTGTCATCGACAACCCTTTTTATTGAGTGGGTCCAAAGTTCAAAGCGCGGCAAAGCGGGCCGCTTGTTTGTCAGTCCAAAATACAGTGATTTCGAAACCATCCTCGGTCTGCTCTTCGGATCTCACGACTTCCTGACGGAACAACCATGCCCGCTTTTGACCTTCAGCGAACGTCAAAGAGAGTGTTGATTCATGCCGGGCGCCCTGCAGGATCGTGGCAATTTCAGACAAAAGAGGCGCAATCCCCTCGCCTGTTACCGCCGAAATCGCAAATATTGCCGGATCACGCTCGGCTCGAGCCAGCGTGGCGTGGCGATCCTCGGGGCTGAGAAGATCAATTTTGTTCCAGACTTCCAGCCGGGGCCGGTCATCCTCGACCCCAAGAGAGGTCAAAATCGTCTCGACATCCTGTGCCTGTGCTTCGGTTTCTTCGTGACTGATATCTCGAACATGAACCACAAGATCGGCACCCAACACCTCTTCCAGCGTGGCGCGGAATGCAGCGACCAGTTCTGTCGGCAGGTTCGAAATGAAACCCACGGTGTCCGAAAGGATCACTTCGGGACCATCCGGCAGTTCGACCCGCCGCATTGTGGGATCAAGTGTGGCAAAGAGCATATCTTTTGCCATTACCTTGGCGCCAGTCAGGCCATTGAATAGCGTGGACTTTCCGGCGTTGGTGTAGCCGACCAATGCAACGATTGGGTACGGAACCTTGGCCCGTGCGGCGCGGTGCAACGTGCGGGTCTTGACTACTTTCTGCAGCTGCCGCCGTAGACGCACCAATTGTTCATCGATCGCACGCCGGTCCGCTTCGATCTGGGTTTCACCCGGCCCGCCGACAAATCCCAATCCGCCACGCTGCCGTTCAAGGTGGGTCCAGGCCCGCACCAATCGCGTTCGTTGATAGCTGAGTGCCGCCATCTCGACTTGTAGCACCCCTTCGCGGGTACGCGCACGATCACTGAAAATCTCCAGGATCAGCCCGGTTCGATCGAGGATTTTGACCTTCCAGGCCTTTTCAAGATTTCGTTGCTGAACAGGCGTGACTGGCCCGTCGATCAGAACCAGTTCCACTTCGTTTTCATGGAAACGCTCACCCAACTCTTCGATCTTGCCGCTGCCGAACAGCAATCCCGCCTGAGCCCGCGGTAAACGCACAACTTCGGACCCGGCCACATCCAGATCGGGCAAAGCGGCAGCCAATGCCACCGCCTCTTCCAGCGCCGGTTCTGAAACGCGGCGCTGTTCATCTGATTTGATTTCCGGATGCAGCACCCAAGCGCGGGTGCGCGTCCTATCATGTTCCATCAAGAGGCGTCTTCGCCCTCATACAGGCTGATCGGCTGTGACGGCATGATGGTCGAAATCGCGTGTTTGTAGACCAGCTGCGACTGTCCGTCGCGGCGCAACAACACACAAAAATTATCGAACCAGGTGATTACACCCTGCAATTTCACGCCATTGATCAGGAATATCGTGACCGGGACTTTTGCTTTCCGTACATTATTCAGGAACGCGTCCTGCAGATTCTGTCTGTCCGAAGCCATATTGTTTTAATCTCGCCATTGTTCTTGCTACGCGCTGCGGACCAACGCGCTCCCTCCGGCGGAGTATGGAGTGGTGCGCGCAGATATTCCAGATGAAAAATCATGCAGTAACAGCAGACGCCTGCCGTAGGGTCAATCGCGCCACAGGGTTGGTGTAATCAGTGCGACGATCGCCAGGGTTTCCAAACGGCCAATAACCATTGCGGCGCAAACTGTCAGTTTGGCTGCACCTGACAGATCTATAAGTCGAATGGGGACATCAGTTGCCAATTCAATCAGCGGCCCCGTTGTGCTCAGCGCCGCAACGCTCAGCACCATCGCCTGCTCAAACCCGACCCCCATGGCGGCCAGCAGCAAATCGAACAGAGCCAACGTCAAAGCAAACATCATCAGGAAGATCCAGGCGATGAAGGCCCCGTCGCTTTGGATACGTCGGTTGCCTCCGCCTTCGCCGCTGACAGAAGACGGATAGATCAGTCGGTCAATTTCGCGCTTACCATTCAGATAAAGTGCAAAAACGCGCAGCAGTTTGACCCCTCCTGCGGTTGTTGCAACACCGCCGCCAATCAACGCCAAACCCATCAGGATCAAACCAGGTGTCCCGAGGCCCGATAGTTGCTGCGCATCGTTCCAATTCGCGCTTTCAAATCCGGCTGTTGTCAGGAAAGACATCCCAGTGAACACCATACCCCAAGCCACGTGCAACGCCTGCACAATCTCGATCTGAATACCAAGCTCGGCCGTTCCCGCCAGAACTCGGATAAACAACAATACCGCAACCGCCAGCACGATAAAGATACCGATCCGAAACTCAGGGTCTTTGTCCAGCCGCGAATAGCCCGAGGTCGCTGTATCGGTCGAAAAGGTCAGCCGCGACAACGCGAAGAAAAGGAACAGGAACATGATAGCTTCGCCGGTTATACCTGCTGTTGATCCTTCCAGCCCGCCCACAGGCGAAATACCCGAGGTCGCCATCACCGACATCGCGTGGCACACTGCGGTTAAGCCTTGTTCGCCTGCGATCAGCAAAAGAACCCAGATCACCGCTGTCAATCCGGCATAAATCGAAGCCAAAGCGCGCGACACGCGGATCAGATGGCCTCTTGGATCGGTCTTTTCGCTTTGGGCAACGCCCGAGACCGGTCGACCAGGTTGCCCTTTTGCAGTTACCTCGAATCCACCCAACGACAAAGGCGCGAGGATCGCCGCTGCAGAAATCCACATCAACAGCCCCCCCATCCATCCAACCAAAGCGCGCCACAAATGCAGCGGTGCAGACAGACGCTGGGGATCCGGGAACAGGTCAGCGCCGGTTGTGGTCAACGCACTGACCATATCAAAATAAGCATTTAGAAAACTGGTTGTTCCCAGCGCATCATGAAACGGTATGGCCAGAAAGATCGGCAACAAGGTGAACGCGGCAAGTAGAACCGCCAATTGGCCAAGCGTCCCGCGCCGGGGTTTTCGGTTCGACATCGCAAGCGCAATGATCAAGACAGCGAACACACCTAACAGCCCGGAATAAAAGAAAGATCGTGAGGTATCGTGATCATCCAGTGCCAGCGCGTAAGCAGCGGGAATCCACATCGACAGCGCGACAATTCCCCAGATCATCAGCAACAGCGGTAGTCGCCGCAATACTCCGATCCGTTGCTGTCCACGTGCCTGCAACATCAGAAGAAATCGATCGAGACCTGCATCAGACGTTCAACCTCGGGCACGTCTTTGGCCATAGCAAAGATTGCAACGACATCCTTCTCGTCAATGCGGAGGCTTCCAGTTGGGCGCAGCACCTCGTCGCCTTTGCGGACGGCACCGACCAATACGCCCTCGGGGAAATCAATATCACGCAGCTTTTGCCCCGCCATCGGAGAAGTCGACAGGACTTCGGCCTCAATAACTTCGGCTTCGGCGTCGCCAATAGAATAAACCTGACGCACCCGACCGTGACGGATGTGGCGCAGGATCGAACTTACTGTTGTCGCACGCGGATTGATATAAGCGTCGATTCCCAGCGGCCCCATCAGGGCGACCATACTGGGGTCATTGATCAAAGCGATGGCCAGCGGGCAGCCCTCGCCCTTGGCACGCACCGCAGCCAACATGTTGGTGCGATCGTCGTCTGTGACTGCCAGCATCGCATCGGCGCGTTCAATACCTGCCTCGCTCAGCAAAGACGAATCCAGACCGTCGCCATTCAATACGATGGTGCGCTCCAGCCCCTCGGCAGCGATTTCCGCGCATCGACGGTCACGCTCGATGATCTTGGCGCGGACGCGGCTTTCACGTTCTTCCAGCGTGCGCGCAACTTCCAACCCGACATTTCCGCCACCCACGATGACGACTCGATCTTGCTGACGTTGGGCTTTGCCGAACACCTCCATCGTGCGGTCCACATCCTTGACGCTGGTAAAGACATAGCATTCGTCGCCAACAAACAGCTGATCCTCGGATTCAGGCGCGAACAACGTCCCTTCACGACGAACACCAACAACGATTGAACTCAGCGTCGAGAACAAATCAGTCAGCTGGCGCAGCGGAGTGTTGACGATTGGACAGTCTTCTTCAACCCGAATACCCAGCAGCTGCGCCTTACCGTCCATGAAAATCTCGGTATCGAAAGCCGACGGAGCCGATAGACGGCGCATTGCAGCGGCAGCGACCTCGCGTTCAGGGCTGATTACCACGTCGATGGGCAGATGATCGCGGCGATAAAGATCGGAGTGAATCGCTTCGAGATAGGATTTAGACCTCAGACGTGCGATCTTGCGCTGGATCGAAAAAACCGAGTGCGCCATCTGGCAGGTGACCATGTTCACCTCGTCCGAATGAGTCGCAGCAATGATCATATCTGCGTCGCGGGCCCCTGCCCGATCCAGTACATCCGGATAACTTGCGAATCCAGCGATCCCCTGCACGTCCAGCGTCTCAGTCGCGCGACGCACCAGATCAGGGTTGTTGTCGACCACCGTTACATCGTTCAGTTCGCCCGAAAGGTGACGCGCAATCTGCCAGCCCACTTGGCCGGCACCGCATATGATGACCTTCATACTCTTGGCCTTTCTGCCTGAAATCTTTGAATGACAGATGCCCCCAAAGCGGTCAATTGAATTGTCATGGATGACAAGCTGAGCCAAAGTAACTGTATGAAATCAATTCTGCCCACTCTGATTTGCTTGCTGACACTATCTGCCTGTGGTCCGCTTTCGCTGTATTACCGCGAGGGCGAAAGCGTTGCGCGCATGCAGACCGAAACCACGAACTGTCAGGTGAAAGCTCTTAAAGACGCCCCTGTCGCCAATCAGGTCCGTCAGAGCCCACCGGTATACTGGCCCGGGCGCACCTATTGTGATGGCCGTGGGCGTTGCTATCGCAACCCTGGATGGTGGGAACCCGGACGAATCTATACCGTTGACGTGAATCAGGGGCTAAGAAACAAGGTCGAGGCACAGTGTATGGCACAGAAAGGGTACCGCCCGGTCAGCCTGCCGCCTTGCAAACAAGGTGTCAAATCGCGGGTTGCACCCGCACGTACCACAACTCTTCCACCGCTGAACACTGAGTCGTGTTTCGTGAAATTTGAAGACGGGTCATTTCAAATCATCACCCCGGGACAAGCCGGCTGATTTGCGACGCTTGGCCAGCGCGAGATGAACAAATATGGCAATGCCATAGAATGCAGCCACGGCCAAAAACATACCGACCTCTTTCGCGCCCAAAAGAATGGCCAGTAAAACTGGCGTCCCTAGCAGATTTCCAGCATTCCCCATCTGCGCCATTGCGCCGTAGCTTAACGCTTGGGTCTCGGCAGTGTCGTTCAACTCGGGCACAGCAGCGAAACTACCGCCCTGAACAAGCCCAAGAACCGCAAACAGTGCGATGCATCCGAATGCAATCGGAGCCCCAAGAAACAGCGAAATGATCGTCAGAATGCCCATGGCGAATCCCAGATTCACGACACTGACACAGGACAGCACGGACAAAAGCAGCGGGACCAGCAACCATGACAACACGATCCCCGCCAGTGGCATAAGTGCCGCAATCGAAGCACCCTGCCCTTCGGGCAAACGCCCCGGCAGAATTGCCAGAAGCGAGACGAAAGTCAGCGTGTAGAAGAACCATCCGATCGCCGGGGCCGAGATGAATGGCGAGCGATAGGTCCTTAAGTGCACACCAAGCAAAGAAGATAAACTCCACCTCGTGCTGGCTGGCTGATCTATGTCGATCTTCAATTTGCTGAACGCTATCAGCGCGGCAATCACCAACATCAATCCGCCATGCAGGGCAAAATACGCCGGCAATCCATAGCGGTCGACAATTGGCAACCCGAGCCAGGCATTCAACGCAAAGGCTACGCCGAAAAACGTACTCCATAGCACCATAGAGTTGTACCTAGCGCGACCGGTTGTGATCTGTGCAATCAAGGTCGGTGCCGCGACAACAATCGCAAGATGGGATAGCCCTTCGACCACCCGACTGAGCAACATCAATTGGAATCCTGGCAGACTTGCTTGAAATAGTGACAATGCACCCCCAAGAACCAAACCCGACAAAAGCAGACGGTTTGGCCCGATCTGCGCCGCAATCGCACCCGACATCGCACCCAGCGCTGCTCCCATCAGGCTGATAATCGATAGCAGCCAGCCAATCACCGCCGCATGATCGGGATAAAGCAATCCAATGTCAGCAAACGGAACTGCGATCTTGGCAAACTGGGTCGCAGCCCCGAGGCCTGCGAACCAAATCAGCATTACTTGCAGAAATGTGCGGAAAGAGTCGCTCATGAACTCGGTCTATCGCGACCTACACACCAGCGGAACGCATAAATTATGCGGCACCCGCTCGCCGACCGCTGACCAGACGAACCGGGGTGCCATCCGAAAGATACAATCGCTCCCAAACGATCCGTCCAGCGCTGATTCTGATTTGGTCATGCACGGCTTCCGAGGTCAGAAACGCCTTGGGCGCAGGCGAGTGCAAATCCCACCAACCATCGAGTTGCAGTTCCGCCTCGGCCTGTCGGATCTCATCCGTCGCAAATTGCCAGAGTGATACACCCAGCAACGCGTGCTGAGAGGTTTTCCAATCTCGTGCACGACTGGCCGAATAGGCAAGGCAAGTGTGTGTGGCTTCTTCAACAAGGTGTAGGCACTCGGACGAGTTTACCACCAGACGTTTAAGCGCGGAATCTTGTGCCTTTGCCGGACCAAGCGCCGCAAAAACAACCTGTTGAACATGGGCCGAAGGGGTTTGGCCACCATTTTCCCACCGAGAAATCGTGGCCTGATCAACCTCGATCAGATCAGCAAGGGCAGATTGCTTCAGGCCAACCACGCGACGCAGCCGTTTCAGCCGCTTTCCAAAGGCTGGAAAACCAATGGAAACGGCTGTGGTCTTCGAGCAATCTGCGGTCATTGAAGCAAATCACTCTGCGGGTTCGGGCTCATCAATCTGCGCCACCCGCGCACCTGACTTGTTTGAGGTCACGACCCCCAAGGACTTGAGTTTGCGGTGCAAGGCGCTGCGCTCCATGCCGACGAAGCTGGCAGTGCGGCTGATGTTACCACCAAACCGATTGATCTGAGTCAGCAGATACTCACGCTCGAATGCTTCGCGGGCCTCGCGAAGCGGCAGCGTTGCCAGAGCACCGGACAGGACCACCCGTCCGGTTTCATCTGCCTTCTCTTCTTCATTGGGCAGTTCGCGTGCCTCAATCGGGCCGGTACTATCCCCAAGGATCAGTACCCGTTCGATCAGGTTCTTGAGCTGACGCACATTGCCTGGCCATGTCATCGTTTGAAGCAGCGCGACGGCCTCATCGGAAAGTTCACGCACTGGCAGCCCCTGCGTGTCGTTGCACATCTCGATAAAATGCTGCGCCAAAACCGGAATGTCTTCGCGGCGCTCTTCCAGAGATGGAACTGAGATCGGTACAACGTTCAGACGATGATACAGTTCTTCGCGGAAACGCTCTGCTGCAATTTCCTGTTCCAGATCGCGGTTGGTCGAAGAGATGACGCGCAGATCAACCCTCACTTTGTCTGACCCGCCGACGCGCTGGAACTGCTGATCGACCAGCACACGCAAGATCTTGGACTGCGTTCCCAGCGGCATATCAGCGACTTCGTCGAAATAGACGACGCCGCCATGGGCCTCTTCCAGCAGGCCTGACTCGACACCACGCTCCGAGGATTCACGGCCGAACAGAACCTCTTCGACCCTCTCAGGCTCGATCCCGGCGCAGTTTACCGTGACGAATGGTGCATTGGCGCGATTGGAATGGGCATGGATATAACGTGCTGCGATCTCTTTGCCCGCGCCCGCCGGACCGCTGAGCATGACCCGACCATTGGACTTGGTCACCTTATCCAACTGCCCCTGCATCGCCCGGAACGAAGCCGATTTGCCGATCATATCGGAACAGCTGACTTCCTGCCGTTTCAACGAAGCATTCTCGCGGCGCAGGCGCGAAGTTTCCATCGCTCGGCGTATAACCACCATCAACTGATCAATATTAAAAGGCTTTTCGATAAAATCGTATGCCCCCTGTTTGATCGCCGCGACCGCAATCTCGATATTGCCGTGCCCGGAAATGATCACTACCGGCACATCCGGGTTGTCGCGTTTCACCGCCTTCAGGATGTCGATCCCATCCATACGACTATCTTTCAGCCAGATATCCAGGATCAACAGTCCGGGAGGTTCGGCATTGATCGACGACATGCACTCATCCGAGTTTGCCGCTAGCCGTGTGGAATAGCCTTCGTCCTCTAGAATATCGGACACCAATTCGCGAATATCGCGTTCGTCATCTACGATCAGAATGTCGCTCATCTTTGGCCTGCTTTCAGTTTGTTTGTTTTAATCGCCTGTTTTTCCGGCGCATCTGTCGGGCCGCCTGAGGCCCCGGGAAGACGAATGACAGCCATCGCGCCGTAATGGTCCTGTCCGTCAAATGTGGGCGCATCTTCTAATGTCAGCGCTCCGCCATGTTCTTCGATTATCTTTTTGACGATAGGCAGGCCCAAGCCCGTGCCTTCGTCACGCGTGGTTACATAAGGTTCAAACAGCCGCGCCCGATCTTCTGGCAGGCCGATGCCGTTATCGGCAATGGTGATCTGCGTTCCCGCATCGTCATTGCTGACCGCCACCTTAATCTGAGGTTCAAGATTGTCCGGGGCGCCTTTTTCTTTCAGCGTTTCAATAGCCTCGCCCGCGTTCTTGATCAGGTTCGTCAAGGCCTGGCTCAACATGGTCGAATCCACATCCGCCAGAATAGGCTGTTCGGGCAGATCCGCGTCGATCTGAACATCGGGTTGGCCCGCCTGCTGCAACAACACCGCCTCACGCACCAGCGTCACAATGTTCTCTTCGCGCCGCTCCGGCTCGGGCATCCGCGCGAACTTCGAGAACTCATCGACGATCCGTCGCAGATCATTGGTCTGACGCACGATCACATCTGTCATCGATTCAAGGCTACTGCAGTCTTCTTCATCCAGCTTGCGCGAAAACTTACGTTTGATCCGCTCGGCGCTCAGCTGGATCGGGGTCAGAGGATTCTTGATCTCATGCGCAATGCGACGGGCCACATCGCCCCAAGCCGCCATGCGCTGTGCGCTGACCAAATCGGTCACATCGTCAAAGGCCACAACGTAGCCTTCCAAGCCGCCATCTTCACCACGACGCGTCGCCATGCGTACCAGCAAGTTCTCTAACTGACCCTTTCGAGTCACTTTCACTTCGCCCTGAACAGCCTCTTGCCCGCTGTCCTTGAGCGTCTCGAACAATGGCAGGAATTCGGGCACGGCTATGCCTATCGCAAGATGATGCTCACCGCCCGACCAACCCAACAGTCGCTCTGCGGACCGGTTCACAAAAGTTACGCACCCTTCGGAATCAACGCCCACTACCCCCGACGTCACCGAACTGAGCACCGAGTCGAACAACCTTCGGCGGCGTTCGATCTGGCGTGTATTCTCCAGCAAGGTATCGCGCTGCCCCTTCAACTGGCGGGTCATTTGATTGAAGTATCGGCCCAGCATCGCGATTTCATCATCGCTAGCCTCTTCGATGACTTGTACGCTCAGATCACCTGCACCGACCCGTTGCGCAGCCGTTGTCAACCGCCCTACGGGACGTGAAAGGCGCTCGGCAAACCACATGCCCAGCGACATAGCCGCCAAAATCAGGATCACCGCGAAACCCAGATACAGAAGACCGAACTCGAACAGTACCCGACCACGCTCACTTTCGAGCTGACTGTAAAACTGCGCGGTTTCTTTGGTCTCATCCAGTAGAGTCAAAAGCTGTCCGTCAACCTCGCGGCTGACATATAAGTATCGGTCCAGATAGGCCTTCAATGGTACAAGAGCGCGGAACTCGCTGTTCTCCCAATCTGCGATAATCGCCACACCCTGATCATTGGCCTCAATCATCTCTTCGGGCGTCGGTGCCTCGTAGTCGAACAAGTAGGACCGATCACCACGCGACCGAATTTCAGCGCTGCCATCAATCACATAGGCCTCACGCAAACCGCGTTGAATCTGGGACTGCCCCTGCGCCAGAACCTCACGCAATTCGGCATCTGAGATGTAGTAATCTAGTGATCGAGCGTTATCGAGAAATCGCGCCAGAACGATCGCGTCCTGCGTCAGCCCTTCGCGGTGCTCTTGTTCGTAGGCTTCGGCGGCCGTAAGAGATGACCCAACAACCTGCCTAACCCGATCCGAGAACCAGCCTTCAAGGCCGATATTCACCGTAAGCCCTGCAAAAATAGCAACCGTAACGGTAGGAACCAGAGCCAGCAGCGTAAACGCGCCGATCAAGCGCAGGTGAAGCCGTGAACCCGCTGATTTCGCACGTCGGGCAGCGATCAAACTGAACAACTGCCCCAGCACCAACGCTGCGACGACCAGCACATAAACCAGATCGGCCAGCAGAATCAGCCTAAGCGTCGGCGCAGCCGCACCTAGATCAAAGGGACCAATGACCAGATAAGTTGCCAGCGCCAGAATGGGGCCCAACACGACCAGACCCAAGGTACTGAAATTGCGCATCCTCCGGGACTTGCGCCACCGGTTGATCGATAGGATCGGCCCGTTCTGTGCCCGGGTTGCCACCGTCTGCCCTCATTCTGATGTGCCGCTTGCACGGCTTACCGCCATATGTCGTGGTCGTTCCCGGGGCCGAACCCGAATGCCACGGTTTGTGTGGCGATATTACATCAGTTTGCGGCGGCGTGTCACCTGAATATCGAGGTCGGTAATCTTTTTCCGCAACGTATTTCGGTTAATCCCCAGAAGATCAGCACATTTTGCTTGATTTCCACCGGTCGCATCCAGCGCAATTTCGATCAGAGGCGCTTCGACTTCACGCAAAATACGCTGATAGAGCCCGGGCGGTGGTAGGATATTCCCGTGCAAATCGAAGTAACGCCGCAGGTGGCGCCCCACCGAAGCAGACAGTTTTTCACGCTCGCCATCCCCCAGAACCGGCTCAGCCTCGGGCTGACTGCCCAAAACCATCTCAACTTCGGTGCGCGAGATTTCTTCTGCACGGCTTGTCAGGCTGAGACGACGGATGGCATTTTCCAGCTGCCGGACATTCCCAGGCCAGGAATATCGGCGCACAAGTTCCACAGCTTCAGGGCTGAGGCGGCGTTTCGTTCCGCTTTCGCGCTCTTCCCTCGCAAGAAAATGGTCGGTGAGCAGTGTGATATCATCAACGCGTTCTCGCAGAGCAGGAACATGTACTGTCGCACCGCAGAGACGATAATAAAGGTCCTGCCGCACGCGACCGCTTTCCATTGCGTCAGTCAGGTCAGATTGGCTGGTGGCCATGAAACGCGGCACATGATCGCCCGGAGTGTCCATCATGCGCACGATACGGGCCTGAATCTCGTCATCGATATCGGCGATCTCATCGATCAACAGCGTGCCGCCCCGCACGCGCGCCATGACTCGTGCCGGGCCTTCCAGATCACTTAGATCAGCGGCAGTCGCGGTGACAAAAGGCAGAGTTCGACGGTCTGAAAAATCGTGAATAGCGCGCGCAATCAAAGATTTACCTGTACCACTTTCACCCGATATCATCACTGACAGATCTGTGTTCATCACCCGCGCCACGAGACGATAGAGCGCTTGCATAACTGGGGTTCGCCCAACAAGCGGCAACTCGTCCGGACGATCTTCGCTGGCTTCGACAGGCTCAACCTGAGCATGCTGTTTCTGATCAAGCGCCCGTGCGGTCCGCTTCATCAGATCAGGCAAATCGAAGGGCTTGGGCAGATAATCATAGGCATCCGCCTCGGCAGCCTGAATGGCCGTCATGATGGTGTTCTGGGCCGAGATCACGATGACCGGCAATCCAGGTCGATCCTGTGCGATCTTTGGCAACATCTCGAGCCCGTTTCCATCCGGCATCACTACATCCGAGATCACCACGTCGCCCTTGCCTTCGGCCACCCAGCGCATCAGCGTGGTCAGCGAAGATGTGGCATGCACCTTGCACCCCGCCCGCGTGAGGGCCTGTGTCAGAACCGTGCGGATCGTGCGGTCGTCATCGGCAACCAGAACTGTGCCATCCATCAGATGCTCTCCTTTTCATATGTGCCCTGCGGTGCGCGTCGCAGGGACAGACGGAATACTGTGCGCCCAGGCACCGATTCCGCTGATATCCATCCGTCGTGGTCGGATATGATCTTGCTGACCAGCGCCAGCCCCAGGCCGGTTCCGTTTTCTTTACCCGAAACAAACGGATCGAAAATCTCGCCCTGAATTTTCTCCGGCAATCCGGGACCGTCATCGATGATCTCGATTTGCAAAGGCAGCGAGTGACCGGAACCATCACTGCGACGCAGCCGGAAAGAATGTTCGAAATAGGTGCGAAGCCGGATTATGCCACTGCCATCAGCAGCCTCAGAGGCGTTCTTGAGCAAATTCAAAATCACCTGCAAAAACTGGTCCGGGTCTCCGTACGCCATTGGCAAAGATGGATCGTAATCCTCAACGATGGTCATATGAGCGCCAAACCCAAGCAGCGCCGATCTGCGCGCGCGGTCCAAAACGTCGTGTATATTGACTGGCTTGAAATCAGGCTGAGACAGGTTTCCGAACTGTTCCACCTGTTCCAGTAGCTTCACAATACGACGGCTTTCCTCGACAATAAGATCTGTTAATTCAAGATCTTGTTGTGAGATATTCATGCTGAGCAACTGTGCCGCACCGGTGATCCCGGCCAGAGGGTTTTTGATTTCATGCGCCAGCATCTCGGCCATGCCAATGGCCGATTGCGCCGCCGACTTCACGGTATTGCCTCGGGTCATCCGCCCAGACAATTCACGTGGTGAGATGATCATAATCATGGAACCGGGATGCCCCATTAATGGCGCGATCTGCAGGGCACATTGCAGCGGTGCACGATTACCCGAGCCCACATCCACATCATTCACAAACAGGGGCGTGCTCTGCTGACGGGCGCGAATGAAAGCCTCTTCCAAGGGCGCATCGACTGCGATCTGATCCCAGACTGGATGCCCGATTACAGCTTTGCGCGAAGCGTTCAGGAACCCCTCACCCGAAGAATTGACATCCGATATGCGGTCGTCAGGATCGATGATAAAGGCCGGAACCGGCAGCGAGGTCCAGATGCTCTGATCCGAGGTCATGCCGCCACCTCTGCTGAGCTGTTCAAAGCATCGCCCAGTAGTTGCAGAACTTCATCCGTATCGCGTGATGTAAGTACTGCGCGCCGTAAGGTGGCAGGCGTCCGGGCCTCATCCATGTACCATCCCAAATGCTTGCGTGCGACGCGCAAGCCCAGCTCAGTACCGTAGAATGAGAGCATCGCCTGATAGTGGGCGCGCACCATCTCGATCAGGTCGGCTCCCACCGGAATGTCCGGAGCTGCAGCTCCATATAGATCGTGACAGATCTGCGCCAGCAGCCATGGCTTACCCTGCGCGCCCCGGCCCACCATCACGCCATCCGCACCAGACTGCACCAGCGCGGTTTGCGCGGCCTCCGTATCAATAATATCCCCATTTGCGACGACCGGGATCGAGACCGCCTCTTTCACCGCCCGGATCGCCTGCCAATCTGCCCGACCTTTGTAGAACTGACAGCGCGTACGCCCATGGATGGTGACCATCCGGATGCCAGCATCCTGCGCCCGTCGCGCCACATCCGGCGCGTTCAGCAATTTGTCATCCCACCCCAGGCGCGTCTTCAACGTGACCGGTACGTCCACGGCATCCACCACGGCCTCTATCAGCGTCAACGCGTGATCCGGCGTCTTCAGCAGGGCTGAACCGGAATAGCCGTTGGTCACCTTCTTTGCTGGACATCCCATGTTAATGTCGATCACTTGGGCGCCCCGGTCGACGACCTGCCGGGCAGCCTCGGCCATCCAGTGCGCCTCGCGACCGGCCAATTGCACCGCCGTGTTTTCAACATCCGCCGACAGTTCTGCCCGTTCACGGACGCCAGGTTTGGCCTGCACCATCTCTTGGCTGGCAACCATTTCGCTGACCACCATGCCTGCACCGAAGCGCATCACAAGATCCCGAAAAGGCCGGTCGGTGATTCCGGCCATAGGTGCCAGCAGCACCGGCGGGGTCAGGTCCTTCTCAGCAAGACGCAGGGTCAATGTGCTTAATCCTTGAGCAGTTGCGCTTTTAATATCGAAATTGCAGCATATGAACAACAAATCGACGGCATTCAAGCCCGCTAAATCATCAGTTGCTTAATCTTTAGGCAGATTGACGTGGGTGATTGCCTCTGCATTCACCGCCCCCTAAACAATGCCCAATCAGGAGAACCCGCAGATGACCACAGCCGCCATCATCGTCGCCGCCGGGCGCGGCCAGCGCGCCGGAGGCGGAGTGCCTAAACAGTGGCGCGCTTTGGGTGAGCAGCGCGTGGCAGATTGGACCATTGATCGCTTCAAAGGGCTCGTCGATCATATCGTTCTTGTTCTGGCGGAAGACGATACATCTGCCTGGAAAGAATTCTCTGCAACAGACCTGATTCTTGCACCGGGTGGCAGCGACCGGGCCGGATCTGTGCATAGTGGCCTGCG
Organism: Ruegeria sp. AA3; assembly: GCF_056542905.1. Taxonomy (NCBI): domain Bacteria; kingdom Pseudomonadati; phylum Pseudomonadota; class Alphaproteobacteria; order Rhodobacterales; family Roseobacteraceae; genus Ruegeria; species Ruegeria sp. AA3. The sequence goes on from NZ_JBQGAQ010000001.1 coordinate 700,720, forward strand.
GGCGTTGGAAGCACACGGCGTCGAAAAGGTCTTGATCCACGATGTCGCTCGTCCCTGTGTCAGCGCGAGGGTAATTCGGGAGGTGCTGGCTGCGCTCGATGCACATTCTGCAGCGGCTCCGGGTTTGGCCGTCACTGACGCACTCTGGACCGGAGATGGATCGGTGGTGACAGGAACACAGGATCGGTCTGCTCTTTACGCCGCGCAGACGCCGCAGGGGTTTCACTATGGCGCGATCACGACCGCCCACGCCTCCCATCCCGGAGGCGCGGCAGATGACGTCGAAGTTGCACGCGCTGCCGGGATTGATGTGGCGATCGTTCCGGGCGATGCGGATAACATAAAAATAACCCGGCCCGAAGATTTCGAACGGGCGGAACGCATAATGGGTATGAACATGGATGTAAGGCTGGGCAACGGCTACGACGTGCACCGATTTGGGGACGGAGATCACGTGATCCTGTGCGGTGTGAAAGTGCCACATAAGCGAGGACTTCAAGGCCATTCTGATGCCGACGTGGGCATGCATGCGGTGACCGACGCGATCTATGGCGCGCTGGCACGGGGCGATATCGGGCAGCATTTCCCGCCCTCCGACCCGCAGTGGAAAGGTGCGGCCAGTGAGATTTTCCTGCGCCACGCCGTCGAGCTTGCCGGGCAGATGGGTTATGCGATCTCGAATGTCGATTGCACGCTGGTCTGCGAATATCCCAAGATCGGCCCTCATGCCGACGCGATGCGTGCCGAGATGGCACAGATCATGGGCCTGCGGACCGACCAGGTCTCGATCAAGGCCACCACGTCCGAGCGGCTGGGCTTTACCGGTCGCAGCGAAGGGATTGCGTCGCTTGCGACTGCCTGTCTGGTGAAGTCATGACCGCGGCGCGCTTGATCGGAACCGTCGGCGGCGTCGGCTATCTGCGCCCTGCCCCCGGAACCTGGGGATCACTGGCTGCATTGCCACTGGCATGGGTTCTGCACACACTGGGCGGCTTTCCCCTACTGGTCATCGCGACGTTGGCGGCATTCTTCGGCGGCCTTTGGGCCACGCGTGTGATGACGGCAGGACAGGATGATCACGACCCGTCCGAGATCGTCATCGATGAAGTCGCAGGTCAGTTCATCGCAATCTGGGCGATCTCCTACCCGTCATGGGCCGATGGGATCGATATCACGGCGCTCTGGCCTGGCTGGATCGCAGGCTTCCTGCTGTTCCGGCTGTTCGACATCACCAAACCCGGCCCCATCGGTTGGGCCGACCGGCGCGGTGATCCGATGGGTGTCATGCTGGACGACGTGATCGCGGGCATCTTTGCAGCCGTCGGCATCGTGATCCTTGCTGGCATCGCGCATGGGGTGATGGGCCTATGACCGTGATCGACCTGTTGAACCGCGCCAAGACGCAGGGTGTGATGATCGCGACGGCCGAAAGCTGCACCGGCGGCATGGTCGCCGCCGCGCTGACTGATATCCCCGGCAGCTCAGCCGTAGTCGAGCGCGGCTTTGTCACCTACACCAACACCGCCAAACAAGAAATGCTTGGCGTACACGTCGACACGCTTGAGGCCCATGGTGCTGTCTCGGAAGAGGTTGCACAGGAAATGGCCGAGGGTGCGCTGCACCACTCACAGGCGCAACTGGCGGTCTCGATCACCGGTATTGCAGGCCCCGGCGGGTCCGAGCACAAACCCGAAGGCCGCGTTTGCTTTGGTTTAGCAGCAGATGGCCAACCGACCCGCACCGAGACTGTTGAATTCGGTGCTCTGGGGCGTGAAAACGTGCGCAAAGCCGCTCGCGATCATGCATTACTTATGCTGCTGAGCAGCGTTTCGTAGTCTGCCCAAATTTAGGGCAAATACGCCCGATAGGCGCAAAATTGATCACCAGTTGAAAAAAAGCCACCGAAACGGGCGGCTTTTTGTATTGCTGCCTCTTTTTTCCCCACCTCAGCTCGGCTTCAACCCGCTCCACACCACTCACGCGGTGTCGGAGGTAGATGTGGTTTGTCTATCCGACGCCCCAATAGGGAAAGGAGAGCGGCCCATGAACGGAGCCGATACAGCGTGGATCATTGTGGCAACAGCACTGGTCCTGTTCATGACATTGCCGGGTCTTGCCCTGTTCTATGGTGGGCTTGTGCGTGCCCGAAATGTACTCAGCGTTTTCATGCACTGCTTCTCGATTGCTTGTTTGATGAGCATTCTTTGGCTAGTCGCAGGGTATTCGATCGCCTTTGGACCGGGTGAAAGCGGCCTCTGGGGCGGTCTTGGCAAAGCCTTCCTGAACGGAGTGGACGCCGATAGCCTTGCGGGAACCTTACCCGAGATCCTGTTCTTTGCCTTCCAGATGACCTTTGCCATCATCACCCCTGCCCTGATCATCGGCGCATATGTGGAGCGTGTTGGCTTTGGCTTTGTTCTCACCTTTTCGGCGCTGTGGATGTTGCTGTGCTATGCGCCCGTTGTCCATTGGATCTGGGGCGGCGGCATGCTGGCGGATGGAGGCATTCTTGGCGAAATCGGCGTGCGCGACTTTGCGGGGGGCATTGTCGTCCACGAAACTGCCGGCCTGGCCGCGCTGATCATCGCAGTTATCCTCGGACCGCGGCGCAATCGCACGACACCTCCACATAACCCCGGCTATGTAATGGTGGGTGCTGCAATGCTGTGGGTCGGTTGGTTCGGTTTCAATGGCGGCTCACAACTGGCTGCCGACGGCGGCGCGGCGATGGCCATGACTGTCACCCATTTGTCTGCCGCAACTGCGTCGCTGACATGGGCGTTGTGGGAACGCATCCGTTTTGGCAAAGCCTCGATGGTCGGCCTTGTAACTGGCACCATTGCTGGTCTGGCGTCGATCACCCCGGCCTCGGGTTTTGTGGGTCCGGTTCAGGCTCTGATCATAGGAGCAGTCGCAGGTATCCTGTGTCAGGAGGCCGTCAATGTGATCCGTAACAAGCTGAACATCGACGACACGCTGGACGTTTTCGCCGTTCACGGTGTCGGGGGTATCTTTGGTACTCTGATGATTGCGCTTTTCGGTCTGGGAACTTGGACTGCGCAACTGGGCGGCTTGGTCATCGTGGGTGCCTTTACGGCAGTTGTCACGATTGTGTTGGTCAAGGTGGTTGCACTCATCACCCCGCTTCGCGTAGACGCCGAGACCGAAACAAACGGGCTCGACCTCTCGGTACATGGGGAACGCGCCTACGATATGAGCAGCTAAGCCCACCTTGGCGCTCTGCCGCCCGTAAGGGCAAAGCGGACCTCTTGGGGGGTCCGCTTTTCTTTTGGTCAGCCCCCTCGACTCTGGGCAAGAGGTCGGGCTATCAGCCTGCGACACCCTTCCAGCCCAGAGGTTTTCGCCATGATCCCCAGCTCTTTCCCCGACAGCACCGAAATCGCCCGCCTGACTGCACGGATGCTGCTAGAGATCAAGGCGGTTCATTTCAACTCGCGCGAGCCCTTCACGCTGGCATCCGGCCTGCCCAGCCCGACCTATATCGACTGCCGCAAGCTAATCTCCTACCCGCGCATCCGCTCAACCCTGATGGACTTCCTGACGGTCACAGTGATGCGCGACGCAGGGTTCGAGGCATTCGACAACATTGCAGGCGGTGAAACTGCGGGTATCCCCTTTGCCGCCATGGTTGCGGAACGCATGGCCCTGCCAATGACCTATGTGCGTAAGAAACCCAAAGGCTATGGCCGCAATGCCCGTATCGAGGGCGCGATGACCGAGGGCGAACGTGTACTGCTTGTTGAGGATCTGACCACCGATGGCGGCTCGAAACTGTCCTTTGTCGATGCGATCCGTGAGACGGGTGCGACCTGCGGCCATACCGCAGTAATCTTCTACTATGGCATTTTCCCCGAAACCGAGAAGACACTGGGCGATCATGGCGTAAAGCTGCACAGCCTTTGCACCTGGTGGGATGTGCTGGCAGAGGCTAAAGTGCAGAAAGCGTTCGACAATGAGACGCTGGACGGGGTCGAGGCCTTCCTCAACGATCCACGTGCATGGCAGGAAACCCACAAAAGCTAACGCAACGGCATCTGTGTGCGCCTTGGAAACAATGATCGCACAATGCGATCCAATCGCACAATATGTTGACGAACAACCTCATCATCCTTCAATATGATGGGGTCTGGAGATATGCACAGCCTATCCCCAAAAACATACAATTTGCCCCGACTCACGGGGCTCGGCTATGGAACATGCCCAAGGGGCATAGAGAGCAGCAATGAACGAGATCAGCAGTATCGAGCAGGCAGCCGCACAGATTCAGAATCCGGAAACAATGCCGCACTCCATCGAGGCCGAGCAGCAGCTTCTGGGTGCGATTCTGACGAACAACGATCTGTATGATCGCGTCGCATCGATTATTGGGGCTGAGCATTTCTTTGATCCGGTTCATGCGCGCATTTATGAGGTCGCCTCGACACGCATCGCCAAGAACGCGTTAGCCTCGCCCGTGACGCTAAAATCTTTCATGGCTGAAGATGAGGGTCTGAAAGAACTGGGTGGTCCGGCCTATCTGGTGAAACTGGCTGGCGCTTCAATCAGTGCCTTTGCGGTGCATGACTACGCCCAGATGATCTATGACCTTGCCATCCGACGCGAATTAATCCGCCTGGGCCGGGACATTTCGGACAAGGCAGCGCGGGTTGATGTGGCCAGCGAACCCAAGGAACAAATCGTCGAGGCCGAACAACAACTCTATCAGTTATCCGAGCAGGGCCAGACCGAACAAGGTTTTCAATCCTTCCTTAAGGCGGTCACAGAAGCCGTCAACGTCACCAACGAGGCTTACCAGCGCGGTGGCGGCATGGCGGGGATTTCCACCGGTCTGGCCGATCTCGACAAGCAATTAGGCGGGTTGCACCCGTCTGACCTGATCATTCTGGCCGGGCGTCCGTCGATGGGTAAAACCTCATTGGCGACCAACGTCGCCTTCAACGTGGCCAAGGCTTACAAGCGCGGGCAGAAACCCGATGGCAGCGAAGGCGCAGTTGACGGAGGTGTCGTCGGGTTCTTCTCGCTGGAGATGAGCGCCGAGCAACTCGCGGGACGTGTACTGGCCGAAGCCTCGGAGATTTCTTCGCACAAGATCCGCCAAGGCGACATGACAGAATCCGAGTTCCGCCGCTTTGTGGATGCGGCCAAGGAATTAGAAGCCTGCCCTCTGTTCATTGACGACACCCCCGCCCTTCCGATCTCTCAGCTTGCAGCGCGTGCACGGAGGTTGAAGCGTACGCATGGGTTGGATTTGCTGGTCATCGACTATCTGCAACTCTGCCGGGGCATGGCTGAGAACCGGGTCAACGAGATTGCCGAGATTTCGATGGGCATGAAGGCCATCGCCAAGGAACTGAACATTCCGGTCATTGCCCTGTCACAGCTCAGCCGTCAGGTGGAAAACCGCGACGACAAGCGCCCACAACTGTCAGACCTTCGGGAATCAGGATCGATCGAACAGGACGCTGACGTGGTCATGTTCGTATTCCGCGAGGAATACTACAAAGAACGCGAGAAACCCGGCGATCACGAGTTGGAAAAGATGGAAGAGTGGAAGCAAGCCATGGAGCGCCTGCATGGCAAAGCCGAAGTCATCGTCGGCAAGCAACGCCACGGCCCCATAGGCACGGTAGAGCTTTCGTTTGAAGCCCAGTTCACCCGCTTCGGAAATCTGGTCAAACCTTGGCAGCAGGAAGGTCAGATCGATGGATATTGACGTTTACCAAATCTCAATGAACTAATCCTGCCATGCGGTATTCTCTTCAACCTTTGCCACGTCGCGTCATACTCGCACGCCACTACGGACATCGGCGCAAACGCTTTGCGGGATAGACCGGGGGCACGCTTCGCCCCTGAAACCATCCCAACAAAGCGAGAGAGAAATTACAGAATTCACAGAAATCCCGGTCGTGCGACTGGGTGAACGATCTGACGAGGAAATCGCCGACCATTTCCGCGCTGCCTACGGAACAACCGGCTTTGGATATCTTGTTGATCACGGTATCGATCAGGCCCTGATTCAAACTGTCTTCGAAGCCTCCAGGCAATTTCACGCATTGCCATTGGCCAAAAAACAAGCAATCGCGGTCGATACAACCCATCGCGGCTATATTGCCATCAATGCGTCGACTGATGTGAACTCCTCTCTCGCTGATGTCACCAAACCAAATCAATCCGCCAGTTTCATGATGATGCGCGAGGACGCATCCGTTGACCCCAGTATCTATCTCTCTGGCCCCAATCGCTGGCCAGAATTGCCGCAGTTCCGTGAAACACTTGAGACCTATGTCGAGGTCATGTCCGGATTGGGCCGCCGACTGATGAGGATTGCACTTCTGGCGTGCGGGGCCACTGATTTCTCGATCCTATCGGCCTTTGACGAGCCTACTATCTGGTTGCGCCTTCTGCACTATCCACCGCAGCCCAAGGCCAGTCCGGACGACCTGTTCGGTTCTGCGCCGCATACGGATTTCGGATGTCTGACCTTGCTGGCCCAGGATCAGGTCGGCGGATTGCAGGTTCAGACACCAGCGGGAAACTGGGTCGATGTTCCGACAAACCCGGATGCGTTTGTCGTGAATGTGGGCGACATGTTGCACCGCATGAGCAACGGTCAGCTCATGTCAACACCTCACCGCGTTATCAATCGCTCAGGGCGTGAACGATACAGCGTTCCCTTCTTCTTTGATCCGCATGTGAATACAATCGTTCAACCTCTACCTGGCACTGGTCATCCCAGGTACAACCCCCTGATATTCGGAAATTTCCTGCGTTCTGAGCTAGAAGCAGCTTATGAGGCGCATAAACCAGGCAAAAATTAGATCAATCCCCCCTTGACGTCGGCCGCACAATGGCATGAACAGCTTTTATGAGTACCGCACATCTTACGATTAATCTGCACGCACTGACACATAACTGGCGTGCGCTCGACGCAAAAACCAACGTCGAAACCGGGGCTGTCGTAAAGGCCGACGCCTACGGATTGGGTGCCGAACCCGTCGCTTGGGCTTTGGCCGAAGAAGGGGTGCGCAAGTTTTTTGTCGCTGTCGCCGAAGAAGGTGCGGTCGTACGTGAGGCGGTTGGCCCCGGGCCACTTGTCGCGGTCTTTTCAGGCCATATGGAGGGCGACGCTGATCTGTTGCGCAATCATGCTCTGACACCTCTGCTCAACTCCCCCGAACAGTTCAAACGCCATCGCGAGGCCTTGCCCGACCACCGCTTCGGCATTCAACTTGACAGTGGAATGAACCGTCTGGGGCTTGAACCTGCTGATTGGGCAGAACTGCGCCATGAGGCCCTTGCGATGAATCCGTTGGTAGTTATGTCTCATCTGGCTTGCGGGGATGAACCGGAACATCCGATGAATCAGCAGCAGTTGCGGACTTTCAAACAAATGACTGATGGGGTGGATGCCCCGCGTTCGCTTGCAGCCACCGGTGGGACATTGATGGGACCCGAATTTCACTTTGATTTCTGTCGTCCGGGGATCGGCCTGTATGGCGGGCTGCCCTTTGCCGGGGCAAAACCGGTTGTGACCGTCGATCTGCCGATCATTCAGGTGCGCGATGTCTCTGTCGGCGAAACCGTAGGGTACGGAAACAGTTGGACCGCGCGCAGACCGTCCAAGATCGCAACCGTGGCAGCAGGTTATGCCGATGGGCTACATCGTGCCATTGGCGGCGGCATTGACGCATTCGCTGGTGATCAGCCCTGCCCGGTGGTAGGACGTATCTCGATGGACTTGATCACCGTGGATGTTACCGACTTGCCATACACTCCTGAACGCCTGCGTATCCTTAACGGGCACCAAACCGTCGATGATCTGGCTGAAGCCGCCGGAACCATCGGTTATGAGATACTTACCTCACTCGGCAGCCGCTATTCCCGAGGCTATGTGGAATGAGCCCCATCTCATTGCTGGGTGAGCTGGGACGCGCCATTCTGAACATGCTGGCCGCATTTGGCCGCGTCGCGCTGTTTGCGCTTGATGCGGTTTCGCATATTTTCCGGCCGCCGTTTTATCCACGCGAGTTCGGCATCGCCTTGCTGAATATCGGCTGGCTGTCCCTGCCCGTGGTCGGTCTGACCGCCATCTTCACTGGCGGCGCACTCGCGCTGCAGATCTACGCTGGTGGCGCGCGTTTCAATGCCGAAGCTGTGGTGCCCCAGATCGTCGCCATTGGCATGGTGCGAGAGCTTGGACCGGTGCTGGTCGGCCTGATGATCGCCGCCCGCGTGACGTCTTCGATCGCCGCCGAGATTGCGACGATGAAAGTGACCGAGCAGATTGATGCTTTGGTCACGCTCTCCACCCACCCGATGAAATACCTCACCGCCCCGCGCGTGCTGGCCGCCCTGATCACGGTTCCAGCGCTGGTCGGGGTCGGAGATATCATCGGCATTGCAGGCGGTTACACTGTCGCCACGCAAAATCTGGGCTTCAACCCGGCGGCCTATCTGAAAAACACTGTCGATTTCCTTGAACTACGCGACATTGTCTCGTCGCTGGTCAAAGGCGCGGCCTTCGGCGTGATCGCCGCCATCATGGGCTGCTACTACGGCATGTCCTCGGGCCGCGGCGCGCAGGGCGTGGGCCGCGCCACCAAAGGCTCGGTCGAGGCCGCCGCCGTCCTTATCCTCGCCGCCAATTTTGTCCTCACAGGGGTGTTCTTCTCGCTATGATCCGGATGGAGAACGTACATAAAGCCTTTGACGACAACCACGTCTTACAAGGCATGAACCTTGAGATTCCCAAAGGCACCTCAATGGTCATCATCGGTGGTTCGGGTACCGGCAAATCCGTAGCGCTGAAATGTATCCTCGGCCTGATCAAGCCTGACAGCGGCATGGTCTATGTCGACGGCAAGGACGCCACCAAAGGCGACCGCGACGCGTTTCTGGCCCGTTTCGGGATGCTGTTTCAGGGGGCCGCATTGTTTGACTCGCTACCCGTCTGGCAAAACGTCGCCTTCCGCCTGCTGCGTGGTTCGCTGAAGCGTCCGGTAGAGGAAGCCCGCGAAATCGCCATCGAGAAACTGCGCCGTGTGGGCCTGAAAGCCAACGTCGCCGACCGCTTCCCGGCCGAGCTGTCCGGTGGCATGCAAAAACGCGTCGGCCTCGCCCGCGCCATCGCCGCCGAACCCGAGATCATCTTTTTCGACGAGCCCACCACAGGGTTGGACCCGATCATGTCAGGCGTCATCAACGACCTGATCCGAGAGATCGTGACCGAGATGGGCGCCACCGCGATGACCATCACCCACGACATGAGCTCGGTCCGCGCGATTGCTGACAACGTCGCGATGCTGCACGGAGGCGTGATCCAGTGGGCCGGCCCGGTCGGCCAGATGGACGCCTCGGGTGATCCCTATGTGGAGCAGTTCATCAGCGGCAGTGCTGAGGGGCCGATTGAGGCGGTACGCTAACTCTTAGATTAACAGTTGAACTGGCGACTAGAACCGAGTCGAAACGATGTTTTTCTTGCTTGCAGTGCTCTTATTTCTTCCAATTTCAGCTGCATGGGTCGCTGTAACGCTAGGAATGAAAATCAGGGATAACTCCACGCACAGAAACGTTGGTCTGATCCTGATTTGGACGCCGTTTTTTTGCTGTGCTTGGATATTGCTATCGATAGTCGTGATATTTAACGCAGCAAGCTACCCAGAAAGCTTTCTAGAAACGATGTTGAGCGGAAATTGGCTGGAAGCGGTAGTGATCGGACCGGTCTTTTTCAGCGCTGTCGCGACAATTGGTGCCGCTGCATTCGCCATCTCTGAGAGGCTTTACTCAGTTCATGCCTTCATGACCATTCTCTTGTGCATACCGGTTATTCGATTGTTTTTTGTGTGGTCAGCAGAATTATTTGGCTGATCGGTCCTGGTCATTCAAGGTTGCACCAATCAGACATGACATTGAGTTTTTACTTGGATTCCTGACATCTCTAACCAATCTAAGCATATGCTCCGCCTCGCCACCCTCTCCCTCCTGATCCTCTACCCCATCGCGTGGTTCGCCCCGCTGATGCGTGCAGGGCTCCTGCCGATCTTCGGCCTCAGCGAGATCAGCGTCATCACCGGCCTCCAGTCCTTGTGGAAATCCGACATCTTCCTCGCGCTGGTCGTCACCGTCTTCGCCCTCTTCGCGCCCTACATCAAAACCATCGGCACTGCGCTTGTCCAATGGGATATGTTAGACCCACGGGTCCAACCCGCGCTCAACATCCTGGGCAAATTGGCGATGGCCGATATCTTCCTCATCGCGCTTTACATCACACTGGCCAAGGGCATCTCCTACGCGACCATCGAAACCGCGTGGGGTCTCTACCTGTTCACCGGCTGCATTCTCGCTTCGCTTGCCTTGGGCCACATTACAGAGATGACATCCGGATCACGAAAACCTCAGACCTAATTGATTGAAAACAGATTTATGAGTATCATCTTCATATTTCGAGCAGTAAATTTTGTAGTTTTCGGGTCCGTAGCGGATCACTTTACGTCTGTTTAACCTTCCGCTTCGGCCCGGTTTTTGTACCGGTTGAAGAAGGAGAACGACGATCATGGCCGCCCTCCACACAATAACATTACAATTTCAGAATGCATTATTAAGACTAACCTTTTTCCTGATCTGCGCCGCAGCATTGTTCGCGGTGACGACCACCATTTTATCCGCGTTTGGCATCCTCCCCTGGCTCTCGTTGCAGGCCGGTCTCAGCACCGGTGCAACGATTGAAGCAGGTCTATATGTTCAGGCGGGATTGACCGCCCTGATCCTGATGCTGGTCTTCTATCTGCCATCAAACGCGCGCATGATGGCGCTTGAAAACACCCATCGTAAGTTCACGATGAACATGCAGGACGTGGCCGGGGCCTATCAGGTCGCCCATGCCGCCGACCGCAGCGGCGCCTTTGCACTGTCTTCTGAATTTGACGCTGTGAAAGAGCGTATGGCCTTTCTGCGTGATCACCCCGATCTGCAATCGCTTGAACCGCAGGTTTTGGAACTGGCCGCTCAGATGAGCCAGATCAGTCAGGAACTTGCCGATACCTATTCCGAGGCAAAGGTCTCGCGCGCCCGAACCTTCCTGCAGCAAAGGCAGGAAGAGATCGAGCAGTTTCAGCATCGCATTGAAGAGGCCCAGATTATCCAACACGAACTGCGCCAATGGACCCGAGATATCGAGATCGAAGAATCCATCACCAAATCCCAACTGGCGCGGCTAAGGGACGAGTTGTTCGACCTGCTGCCCGAACTCTCGGCACAACTGCAATCGCCTAACGACGATAAATCCCCCGCCAGCGTGGTTGCCATGACCCCGCCGCGGGCTGCGGAATAGGCGCGATCAGCGCCTGTCGCGAACGATGGTCCGCAGGGCCTGAGGACGCGCCACGCTATCGGCGGTGAGGAAAGCCCGCGAGGGCTTGAAGAACCGCCCTTCCTCGGGCACGAAGGGCGACATGGCAAAGACACAATCCTTCACCTGCTCCGCCTGCGGTGCCTCACATACAAGATGGTCCGGCCGCTGCGATGGCTGCGGCGAATGGAACACTATCATTCAGGAACCGCCCCTCTCCGCTGGACCGGCCAAGAAATCGCTGGGCGGCAAGCGTGGCCAGTCGATCACGCTCTCCGATCTTTCGACCGAGGAGACACCCCCGCCCCGCACCTTGTGTGGAGTTGAAGAACTCGATCGTGTCCTCGGTGGCGGCCTCGTCCCCGCCTCGGCCCTATTGGTGGGTGGCGATCCTGGCATCGGCAAATCAACCCTCCTGCTGCAGGCTGCCGCGCGCTTCGCGCGCAATGGTATCAAAACAATCTATGTCTCAGGTGAAGAGGCCAGCGCGCAGGTCAGGATGCGTGCACGTCGGTTGGGTTTGGAAGAATCTCCCGTTCAACTGGCAGCCGAAACCAATTTGCGGGATATCCTCACTACGCTAGAGGCCGAAAAACCCGGCCTCGCCATCATCGACTCGATCCAGACCATGTGGGCAGACAATGTAGACAGCGCACCAGGCTCAGTTTCACAGGTTCGTGCCGCCGCGCATGAACTGACCACTTTTGCCAAACGCCACGGCGTTTCGATCATCATGGTCGGCCATGTCACCAAAGAAGGCCAGATCGCAGGTCCGCGTGTGGTCGAACATATGGTCGACACAGTGCTCTATTTCGAAGGCGAACGCGGCCATCAATTTCGTATTCTGCGCGCGGTAAAGAACCGCTTTGGCCCTGCAGATGAGATTGGCGTTTTTGAGATGACCGGCAAGGGCTTGGCGCAGGTCACCAACCCCTCGGCCCTCTTCCTATCCGAACGCGGCACACCGAGCCCCGGTTCGGCGGTGTTCGCAGGCATCGAAGGTACCCGCCCCGTGCTGGTCGAGTTGCAAGCGCTGGTTGCTCCATCGCCTCATTCGCAGCCTCGCCGTACCGTTGTGGGCTGGGATAGCGGACGTCTTGCGATGATCCTTGCGGTGCTCGAGGCCCGCTGCGGCATCCCCTTTGCTGGGCTCGATGTCTATCTAAACGTCGCCGGCGGACTAAAAGTCAGCGAACCTGCCGCAGACCTCGCCGTGGCAGCTGCACTGCTAAGTGCCCGTGAAGATACTGCCCTACCCGCCGATACCGTCGTTTTCGGAGAAATCTCGCTATCTGGGGCACTTAGACCGGCCCCTCAGACGGAAAATAGGTTGAAAGAAGCGCAAAAACTTGGTTTCACAGCGGCAATTGCTCCGGCGGGTGGCAAAACTGGCACTGTGGCAGGTCTGACACTCACCCGACCCTCTGATTTGGTGGGGTTTGTTGGCGAAACGTTCGGAGCAGGTTAAAGTTGCGCCTTGAGAGGCAGAAAACGAACAGGCGAGGGCCATGGAAGGTTTTACAATAATTGACGGGGTTGTGGCCCTGATCATCGTGCTGTCGGGCTTGTTGGCCTATTCGCGTGGTTTCATGCGCGAGGTTCTCGCCATCGCTGGCTGGGTTGCCGCTGCCGTACTGGCCTTCATCTTCGCGCCGCAGGCCGTGCCGCTGGTCAAAGAAGTGCCCGTCGTCGGAGAATTCCTGCGCGACAGTTGTGAGCTTTCGGTTATCACCGGCTTTGCCGCTGTTTTTGCTGTTGCCTTGATCGTGGTCAGTATCTTTACACCGCTGTTCTCTTCTCTGGTGCAGCGTTCGGCGATCGGTGGTCTGGATCAGGCACTTGGGTTCTTCTTCGGCATCGCACGCGGCATCCTGCTGGTTGCGATTGCCTTTTTTGTCTATGACACCGTAATGACCGGCCAGTCTTACACGATGGTCGACGAAAGCCGCTCGGCAAAGGTCTTTGAACAGTTCAGCGGCAAGATCGAAGAACAAAACCCCGAAGCCGCGCTGGGCTGGGTCACCGCTCAGTACGAGGAGCTGGTCGCAAGCTGCACTGCAGATAATTCGACGGACGCTTCCGACGGCTGATCACGCCCTTTAGGCCTGTAATAAGGAACGAGGTGATCAATCCACCCCGTTCCGGCTCTTGTCGAAGACCATGTTAGCTGGTCTACGACAAGTGCGCAGTGTAGCTGTGAGCTCAATTGGACCAGTGTAGCGGTTGGTATTAGCGACTGCTGCACGTAATAAAGCGGATTTTTGAACGTTGAAGAAATAAGCCAAACAGTTCAAAGCCAACAGTTTGCGTTTTGGTTGCGATTGTTTTGCCCTTCATTCGAAGGAAGAAACGGGTGATTTGTGAATTTCTACTGCCCCGTAGTTTTTCAACAAGCGCTAACTTTCAAGAAGTTCACGAATATTGGCATCTAGCTGCGTCGTGAAGTCCTTGTCACTTCCTGGGTTTGCAGCGCAATGGCCCCAGGGCGAATGATACGGGCGGAAGATGGCGTTGGGCATGAAGCTGGCTTCATTTTCATTGTCTTCTGGTGGAAAGTATAAATCCTGCGTGCAAGGCATCAGGATGGCACGAGCTTTGATGGCACTCAGTGCCAGTTTGTAATCCCCATTGTAAAGCGGTCCGGCAGAGATATCGCCTGCCTGCCAAGTTGCAAGCTTTGCCAACAGGTCGTTGGCATCCCAGCCCTGCACATGATCACGCTCCCAATCCTGCAACAACTCCTCGATAGTTTCGAAACCCATCTGCCGATAAAGTCCCTCGCGATAAAAGGTCTGAGAGAAAGCCCAGCCTGCGTAAACTCGACCAAAGGCCTTCAGCCCTGCTTCGGGTTGGCTAGCATAGTTGCCACCATTCCAATTTTGATCCGCGCAAAGGGCCGCCTTAACCCCTTCGAGGAAGACGAAATTGTGTGGAGAAGTTCTGGCTGAGGCACAGAATGGCAGGATCGCCTGAACCATGTCTGGGTATTGCGCTGCCCACTGGTAGGACTGACAGCCCGCCATAGACCAACCCGCAACAAGGGCGATTTTTTCGATCCCCAGATGTTCGTGGACCAACCGGTGCTGGGCAGCAATGTTGTCCCACATTTGTACCAGCGGGAAACGCGGCCCGTCCTGCGGTGCAGGCGTATTCGATGGTGATGACGAACGTCCATTGCCAAACAGGTTGGGGCTGACGATGAAATGCCGCACCGGATCAATCGCGCGACCCGGACCAAAGAAGCCTTCGTTGCGGGTATTTGTGCCGGTGTAAAATGTCGGCAGAACGATGACATTGTCACCTGCCGCAGACAATGTGCCGTAGGTCTGATAGGCGAGCTTGGCATCCTTGAGCATCTCACCCGACAAGAGCGGAAGGTCACCCAGCTCGTAGATCTGATAGTCCGCCATTGTCTGGCCCTTCCCGCTTTTAGTAGAGCCGAAGGTATTCCTGCACTTCCCAATCGGTGACCGATTGGTGGTATCGCTCCCATTCATCATTCTTGTATTCTAGATAGGACTTACGCATCACGGGTCCCATCACATGTTCTGCCATGGTGTCGCCCCGTAAAGCCTCGATCGCATTGAACAGAGTGCGAGGCAATCGACGGATCCCCAGTTCAGCAAGTTCAGCTTCGGTTTTTGAGTAGAGATCAAAATCCGTTGGTTTGCCCGGGTCGATCTTGTGTTTGATCCCCTTAACACTGCAACTCAGATGCATCGCCATTGCCAGATAGACATTCATGGTCATATCGCAGGCGCGGTTTTCGATGCAATGGCGGCTTTGCGGCAGGCGGAACTGGGCAGAGCGATTGTTGAAACCATAGGTGATATTGGTCGGGGCCCAAGTGACAGTGCCACCCTCAAATCCACCTACGCGAGGCACGAGACCATTATAGGAATTCACGGTCGGACAGGTGATCGCGGTGATCGCTTCGGCGTGCTGCATCAATCCGCCAACGGCCCAGCGGCTTTCGTCGCTCCATTCCCCGTCGGGGGTTTCAAAGATGTTTTCACCGGGACGGCTTTCATGTTGCATCGACATGTTGATATGCGCACCCGATCGCCAGTCGCCCACTGTCGGTTTTGGCATAAAGGTTACGAACATCCCGTGCTTTTTTGCCACCTCTTTCAAGGTAATCCGCAGAAACGCCAGACGGTCGGACATCTCCAGCATGTTAGTATAGTGAAAATCCAGTTCGAATTGTGAATACGCACCCTCAGCGACTACATCATGCAGGTTCCAACCCAGCCCTTCGATGATGTCGATCATGTCTTTCAAAAATGCCATCGAGTCGATCGAGTATTCAACGTCATAGCCAAATGCCTGACGGCGTGGACGGACCCCGATAGCAGGGTCGTCGTCAAAGGCCTTCACTGGTTGGCCGGCATCGTCATATTTCATCACGATGAACTCGGGTTCGACACCGGCATAGCCTGTGTATCCTTCCAGCGCAGCCTCGTGCATGGCGCGTTTCAGGGCCTGACGCGGGCAGACATTGTAAGGTGCGTCTTCCCAATACAGATCGGAGAAGATGATTGCCATCGATGTGTCCCACGGACAGACGTAGACGGCGTCAAGATCCGGCACCACCACCTGATCGCTGTCAGCGGGGCTGAGTTCGGGCACGTAAGAAATCGAATGCACCGCAAATTGCGGTCCTTTTCCAAGGCAAAGCGGTTCAAAATCGCTCATCGGGACGGGCTTGGTTTTTGGAATGCCGTGCAGGTCGATCCAGGCAGCCATCACATATTTGACGCCGGCCTCTTCCAAACGTTGTTGAACTTCTGGGATACGCGGGCGGTTCCGCTCTACTGCGTCGTGAAATGTCTCGTAGTAAATACGGGCGTTGGCATTGTCCTTGGGCATTCGGCGTCCTCCCATCGAATAGCAATTGGATTTGCTTCACCGAGGTGACACCTCGGTGTTGGTTCAGGTTTCGTTTGCTCGGTCACACGGCGGGAAAATGTTCAGCCGGGAACAAAATCGTCAGGGTCAATGCCGGGAACTTGTGTGATCCCCGCCAGTTGTTTCCAGTTGTGTGGGTAGGCGGCATAGAAGATCACGCATTTGCCGTCCGCCTCGTAGGAAATGTGATTGTCCTTGGGGACAAACAGCACGTCACCACGATTGCAGACATAGCTTTTGCCGTCACAGACCAATCGGAACGTCCCCTCGAGGCAATAAATGATCTCGTCGCAGGTCAGATCCCACGGCACCTTGATGTTGTTCAGAACGTTGATGCCACCGCACATCGACTTGCTGAACTCGCTGGTCACCATCGGTTTAATGTACGTATCGCTGTCGCCCATCGTGTCGTAGCGTTTCTGAACCAGGTCGAATTTGAAAAGTTGAGGTGTATCACCCATTGGGTCAGCCTTCCTGCGCCAAGTGTTTCAGTATGGATTCGTTCAATTCGACCTTGTAACCATCAGGATCCTCGCAGAAGGCGATGACCCTTGTACCGTTTTTCATTGGCCCCGGCGGGCGGGTGATGTTTACACCGGCTGCTGCCAGTTGCTCGCAGGCGGCGTAAACGTCTGGAGTTTCAATGCAGATATGACCCCAACCGTCGCCCTTGTCATAAGGCGTGTCCTGATCCCAATTGGCGGTCAGCTCCAGCGTGGGAAACTCAGCCTCAGGCCCATAACCGATAAACGTATTGGTGAATTTCCCTTCGGGATAATCCGTGCGCCGCAGCACCTCCATGCCCAAGATTCCGCAATAGAAATCCAGCGACTTCTCCATGTCTGTGACCCGCATCATCGTATGGGCCAGACGAAACCCTTTGGATATGGAGTTGCTCATTGATCTTGTTCCTTCTTACTTAGGCGCCGGCCACGTCACGCTCGATCAAATCCTGAAAGGCGCGCACGCTATCTTCCCAGGCAGGCGACAACAGGCCCCCATCTTCGGCGACCGGGGATTTGCGGCCCTCAAACATGCGTTCAACCATCTCGTGATCTTCCTTGTGGACGTCCCACCAGAGGTTTCTGAGGGCCTCAATTTCCTCAGCGCTCAACTTTTGGCCTTCAGTGGTGTAAAGCGCTCGGTACTGGCGCATCTTTCCGGGACCGATGGGCACGTTAAGATAGACGCCCAGCTGATCCGGGAAATACCGGCCCAGGATAAAGTTGGGATACAGCGTCAGATAGCGCGAGCTCACACCCAAGCTGCCGGATGTGCCTAATTCTTCCTCAAGGTCCACTGCGCTACCGATGCAGGTGCCATCAATGATAGTATAGTGATCCTCCAACGGCTGATCTGTCGTCGAGGAATGTACAAACTGGACGTGGTAAGGCTCGATAAAGTTCTCCATTATCAGCTTCCAGTTGGTGTCGATCTCACCAAAATCGAGCAGACCAATGGGTTCCAATTTGCTGTAATCCATCCCCGACAACTGGTTGATCAATGGCGCGGCATAGTCTTCGAATTCAGGCGCGTTCCCATCCAGATTGACGAAAATCCAGTCATGCCAGACATAAGTGCGTACGGGTTTCAGCCGATGCTCTTTGATGTCAAATCCGTCGAATTCTTGCTTGCCGGTGCCTGCAAAATGTGGAGCAGCCCGCAGGCGGCCATCCAGATCATAGGCCCAGGCATGATAGGGGCAGCGGATCAGTTTGCCGACATTCTTGGGCCTATCAACCAGCGTCATGCAGCGGTGCAGACAAACATTGTGAAACACCAGAATGTCGCCCTCACGACCACGCACCGCCAGCAGGGGCAAGCCGGCACAGGTGATAGGTTGTGCATCGCCTGGGTTGCTCATCTGATGGGCAAATCCGACAAACACCCAGTTCTTGGCTAAAACCGTCTGGCATTCCCGTTGCCAGAACTCCTCGCTGCGATATGCGTCGGCGGTCAGACCGTGCTGAGGCCCGCAAGACGCCTGTGCTTTTCGCTCGGCAATTGTCATTTGTCCTCCCTTCGACACTGACACCAGCATCCGCCGATCCAACGGCATGCGCATGGGTTCACCGTTTCTCGCGGATGGCCTGTTTGCAGGCTCTGTACCGCCGCGACGGGTTTAGATTCTAACTCTACGAATATCGCATTATTTCGGGCTATTCCCCTTCGATATTCGCTTATGGAATGAATTATCGGGTAAGAATCGGAGGCGATCTGGTCAAAAAGCGGCATTTCGATACGAATTTCGAATAATTTAGTTGCGCTGGCTGTTAGATCCACAAATCCAGCATTAAATAATAGAAATTTCGGCAATCTGGCCTTCGGAAACTGTGGCGAGAAGATCAAAGCATGTCGTTTTCCGCACTTCCTTCCAGAGGATCCCCAAGAGTTAATTGCGGATTTCGATGCGCTCTCTTAACCTTGGCTGCGAATACAGCAATCGAGCATCAGGCCTATGTCAGTCAAAAAGCAACCGAACGCGCGCGCCGCCCAGAGCATTCGATCCCCCAAGGATGATTTAAACCAGCAGATCATCCGGCTCTTACAGCAGGATGGTCGGATGGCATTTTCTGAAATTGCGCAGCAACTGGATGTGTCGGAGGGAACCATTCGCAACAGGGTGAGCGGACTGCGAGACAACAACATGCTGCGGATTGTTGCGATGTCGGATCCGGTGGCAACGGAATACACCACTGACGCGATGATTGGCTTGAACGTGGCGACCGGCGTGACCCCAAGACAGGTGGCCGAGCGACTTGAAAGAAACCCACGTGTTGTATTCATCCTGTGGGTCGCAGGTCGTTATGATCTGATTATCGAGTTGGTGAGCGACGATAGCGACGCATTAAAGGATTTTCTGGAACATGAAATCCACGCGAGTAACGATATTGCCAACGCCGACGTCATGCCGGGGCTGAAGAATTTCAAGAACCAGTTCCTCCTAAAGCAGGGTGCAAAGGAGTGATTAGGAAGAAGTCGACCGCTAAACGTGATAGCGCGAGAGGACTTCAACAAAATTCTTTTGCTAGATACTCAGCGCCGATCATGGTGCCGGCCCCGACAATAGCCGGTATTTTGAATGCCGAAGCCAGCAGCAAGCGACTGTTTCGCGTTGGCGATTGGTCATCGAGCTCAAGCAAGCGAACGGCCGGTAATTCTCACAATGCGGATATCAATTGCTGAACTTGGATCACCAGATATCCCAAAGATCATCCCAGCCTTGAGTTTGGACTCATTTGTAAGAAAAACCTGTCGGAAACGGAAAAACAGTGCGCCTTACAACATTCTCAGCATTATAATTCGGCGCTCGCATATTCTGTATCAGATTCATCCAAAATCAAATGAACCCTTCACCGCCGCAGATATTGCAGCGAATGGCCTTTAATCCAAAGCACCCGTCGCAGCGGCTTGAGATTGGTTTGCCATACTGGTCACGGCTTTTGACGACCGTTCCAGATCCTTTGCAGATCTCACAGGGTGCACGGCCTGATCCTCGGCATCGGTGACACCGACGCTTGACGGGCTTTTCCTTGGGATTGTTTTGCTTGTGCTGCCACATGGCTATTTTCCATCCCAAACTATCGGGCATCTGGAGCAGACACCTGACCTAAAGCACAGCACAGGTCGGCTCATTTGTCATCTTAAACCCGCGAGCGGCGCATTTCAGACCTGCGGCAAATCGCGAATGTGATCCTTTGGTGACACGCGCGGCAATAGGCAGTATGTCGGAGCCGAACCGACATGGAATCGGAGCTGCCGATCTTGCTGTATTTGTTCTATTCTGCATTGGCCGCTTTGGCGCTTGTGCATGCATGCCATACATTCCGGCTGCAACAACCCAATCAGATACGCAGTAGCAGTCGATCCGACCTGAACACCAGCCAGATCAAGTCATAGAAATTGGAGCCCGTGTATGTGTGGGATTTTGGGGATCGCAAGCCGGACACATGATGTCTTTGCGGAAATCTATGACGGGTTGCTGATGCTGCAGCACCGGGGTCAGGACGCCTCGGGGATCGTCACCTACAACGGCGAATTCTTCCGCGAGAAAAAAGCCAATGGTCTGGTCAAGGACGTCTTCAACGCCAGCGATGCGGAAACCCTACTGGGCAAGATCGGCATGGGTCACGTCCGCTATCCCACTGCAGGATCGCTAAGCGCCACCGAGGCCCAGCCTTTCTTTGTGAACGCGCCCTACGGAATTTACCTTGTCCACAACGGCAATATCACCAACACCGAAGAACAGCGCGAAAAAGTGACTGCGAAATACAGCCGTCACCTGCGCACCACCTCGGATTCCGAAGTGTTGCTAAACGTGTTGGCCGACAAGGTAGCGGACGCCATCAAAGTCAATGGCAATGCCGACCCGATCCGCAACTTGTTTGCAGGTGTAAAGATGACCATGGAGCGGGTACAGGGTGCTTATTCTGTGATCTGTCTGGTCGCCGGTGTTGGTATGCTCGCCTTCCGCGATCCGTATGGTATCCGGCCCCTGTCGGTCGCCAAGCGAGAAGCGCCCGGTGACGGTGATGATTTCGCCTTTGCCTCGGAGGACGTAGCGTTTGGCATCAATGGTTTCGACAAATTGCGCGATCTGCGACCCGGTGAGGCGATCCTGATCGATCTCGACGGGAATATGCATGAGTTCCAGGCCGTCGAAGGCAAGCTGACGCCCTGCATTTTCGAGTATGTCTATCTGGCACGTCCGGATTCGCTGCTTGATGGCGTGTCGGTATACAAAACCCAGATGCGCATGGGCCAAACACTTGCCAAGCAGATTCAGGATTCGGGGCTAGAGATCGACCGGATCATCCCTGTGCCAGATAGCGCCCGCCCCGTCGCACTTGAAGCCGCCAAGATTACCGGCATTCCCTATCGTGAGGGACTAGTCAAGAACCGCTATGTAGGCCGAACCTTTATCATGCCAGGTCAGGCCGAGCGCCAAAAATCCGTGCGCCGTAAGCTGAACGCCGTGCCGTTGGAATTCGACGGACATAATGTGCTGCTGATCGATGACTCGATCGTGCGCGGCAATACGATCAAGAAGATCGTCCAGATGTGCCGCGAGGCTGGAGCAAAGAAGGTGTACATCGCCAGCGCTTCTCCACCCGTAAAATACCCCAATGTCTACGGAATCGACATGCCCACCAAGGCCGAACTGGTTGCCAATGGTAAAGAGATCGAAGAAATCCGTGAAGAGCTGGGTGCGGACGCGCTGTTCTACCAGAATCTAGACGATCTGATCTGGGCCGCCAAGGAAGGCAATCCCGAGATCGAATCCTTTGACTGTTCGTGCTTTGATGGAAACTACATCACCGGGGTAGATGAGGACTATCTGGACAGTCTTGAAAACAGCAGCCGAGTCAGCAAGAAACGCGAGGATATGCAGGTCGTTGGCGGTTCGTGGAACGCGGCCAAACTGGCGTCGGGCTGATCCGGCGAATCGAATGATAGCGACAGGTCATTTCCCTGAGGTGGGGTGGCACTCATAGGTCAGAATCCGCCGACAACTCTCTGTTGAACGAGATGCGTTTGCAAAGGGTTGGGCGACCTGGGTTAGCGACCTTTTGGAAATGGGATTGCAACCCTTTTGGTTCGAACGGCCGCATGATACCCGATCGCCGAAAACCACTCACAATGCAGGGCCCGGGCACACGATCCGGCCACAGATCATGGCAAATTCAACGGTCAAAAGCGCCGCAACGCAAGCGGGTGCGCTAAAGAAAAACTCGGTTTCTGTGCTGGGCATTTTTGGCCCTAAGTCCGAGTTGCGCGCTCTGGTTCGTCTGTCCTCGGGGCGGGTAAAGAAAGTAAAGCCAGGCAGCCGTGTCGCCTCGGGCAAGGTGATCGCCATTGATGAGGAAGGTGTCGTGCTGCGACAAAGCGGCCAGAACCGCAGGATCGACATACCTGGCAGTTGATCCAGACTTGACGCCTTGTGCGCACGGGTTCAAACCCCACCTATGACCGATCAGACCAAAATCGCCCTGATTACCGGGGCCTCACGCGGGCTGGGCGCGGCACTGGCCGAAGCCCTTTCCCCCGAGTATCACATCGTTGCCGTCGCCCGCACCCAAGGCGGGCTGGAAGAGCTGGACGATCGCATTCAAGCCAAGGGTGGCTCGGCCACGTTGGCCCCGATGGACATCACCGATCCCAATGCAATGGCGACACTTTGCCGTGGCATTCACGACCGCTGGGGTAAGGTTGACCTTTGGCTGCATACAGCTGTCCATACCTCGGCCCTGACACCAGCAAACTTTGTTGACCCCAAGGAATGGACCAAAGCGGTCAGCACTAACGCGACAGCCACCTCGGTTCTGATTCCCTATGTGTCGCCCCTTTTGGGCGATGCAGGTCACGCGGTGTTCTTTGATGATCCCAAGGCAGGTGAAAAGTTCTATGGCATCTACGGTGCCACCAAAGCCGCGCAAATGGCTTTGGCCCGTAGTTGGGCAGCCGAGACAGTTCGCACAGGTCCACGGGTTACGATCCTTGAACCCGCGCCGATGCCTACAGCGGTGCGTGCACGATTCCATCCCGGTGAAGACCGCGAGGCGCTGACCAGTCCCGCGGATGAGGCGGCGCGGATTGTGGCCGGGCTTTGATTGGCCCTGACGGGCCATGCCTCCGGCGGGGATATTTGTGGCCAGATGAAGCAGGCAGTTTACGCGATGTGGACACCGTTGCGCCCGGCGAGATCGACAAAGAACTGCCAGGCCACGCGACCGGATCGAGCCCCTCGCGTGGCTTGCCATTCGATGGCCTCGGCGCGCAGGATTTCCTGGTCGATCGTGACGCCATGGGCGGCACAGTAGCGGTCGATCATGGCGAGATATTCGTCCTGATCGCAGGGGTGAAAGCCTAACCACAGGCCGAAGCGGTCCGACAAGGATACCTTTTCTTCAACAGCCTCAGATGGATTAATAGCGCTGGAGCGTTCGTTTTCGATCATGTCGCGTGGCATCAGGTGGCGGCGATTTGAAGTGGCATAGAACACCACGTTTTCCGGACGACCTTCGATGCCGCCATCCAGAACAGCTTTGAGTGACTTATAGTGTTGATCATCGTGGCTGAACGAAAGGTCATCGCAAAACAGAATGAACCGGTGCGGCGCTAACCTCAGGTGGTTCAGCAGACGCGCGACTGAGGACATGTCTTCCCGCTGCAGTTCGACGAGTTTCAAGTCCGGGTGTTCTGCTTGCAAAGTGCCGTGCACTGCCTTGACAAGGCTGGATTTTCCCATACCTCGCGCGCCCCAGAGCAGCGCGTTGTTGGCCTTGTACCCAGCCGCGAACCGGCGGGTGTTGTCCAGCAGCGTATCGCGGGATCGGTTGATGCCGACCAACAGATCCAGATCGACGCGGTTAACCTCAGAGACGGGCACCAGCCGGTCCGGATCCACATGCCAGACAAATGCAGGGGCCGTGTTGAAATCGGGTGCGTCCAGCGGCGCGGGCGCCATGCGTTCCAACGCGTCGGCGATACGGTTCAGGGCTTGATCGTCCATCGGCTCCTCCGGGTATTCCGGCTGAGTTGAACCATGTTACGAACTACACAACAAGGCCCGCGCATGAAAAAGGCGCGCCGAATGTGGACGCGCCTTTTGAAATCAGGATACAGGCTACTTTGTCTCGTCGTAATCCTGCATCATTTCCGCATCCGCCTCGGCCTCTTCATCGTCATAGTAGCCGTCGGCGCGCAGTTGTTCTTCACGTTTTTTCTCGACGCGGGCGACAAGGAAGATCGACACTTCGTATAATCCATAGACCACGGTGAACAGGATCAGCTGCGTGATCACATCTGGTGGTGTCACCAAAGCAGCCAGAACCAGAATACCAACCATCGCGTATTTGCGAACGGCACCCAGACCCTCGGCCGAGACCAGCCCAGCCTTGCCCATCAGTGTCAGCAGAACCGGCAACTGGAAGCACAGGCCAAAGGCAAGAATAAACTTTAGCGTAATATCCAGAGATTCATTGACCTTCCCGAAAAAGGTGATTTTCACGCCTTCTGTTGTTTCGGGAACAACAATGATCTCTTCCGGGACATCATCGGCCGCCGGGGCCAGCAGGTTTGCAAAGATCGAACTGACATCTGCAAACCCAAGGAAAAACTGCATCGCCAAAGGTGTCACAACAAACTGCGCAAAAGCCGCCCCCAACAGGAACATAAACGGTGATGCGATCAGAAACGGCAGGAAAGCTCCCTTCTCGGACTTGTAAAGCCCCGGAGCTACAAACCGCCACAGCTGATATGAGATCACGGGGAATGCCAGTGCAAACCCGAAGACCATCGATATCCGAAACAGTGTGAACAGGTATTCCTGTGGAGAGGTGTATTGCAGTGTTGGTGACGGATCACCAAGCTCACGCAGGGTCGCCTCGATCGGACGCACTAAGAACTGCAGGATCGGTTCGGCCACTATGAAGGCAAGAACAATCCCCACGATAAAGGCAAGCACCGACCGGATCAGCCGGGTACGAAGCTCGGCTAGATGCTCGATCAGAGGCGCCGAGCTGTCCTCGATCTCGTCGGTTTTAGTCATGACTTGCTTTCAGTTTTCAACGCGGCTTCGGCCTCTTCCGCCTTTGCAAGCGCATCTGCGGCTTCCTTAGCCTTGCGTTCAGCGGCCGCACGGGCCGTGGAGGCTTGGATCTTCTTTGCCTGCTCTGCCCGTTCAGCAGCCAGTTTGCCGGTCTCGCTATCAGGGTCGAACTTGGTCGGGTCAATGGATTTGGCCACGTCACGCGCGGCCTCGTTGATCCCGTCCATCGCGGTACTAACCGGATTAGTCGCCGCGTTCAGGCCCTTCTTGATATCATTGACGCCAGCTTCATCCGCCGCTTCGTTCATCGCAGTGCTGAACTCACGCGCCATACCGCGTGCCTTGCCGACGAACCGCCCGACATTGCGAAACAGCACTGGCAGGTCCTTCGGCCCCACCACGATCAGCGCAACGATGCCGATGACCAGAAGCTCGGTCCAGCCCAGATCAAACATCTAAGCTCAGACCTTGTCTTTGTCGGTCTCAGGGGTGACGTCTTTAGCCAGCTCGGAGGCGTCCTGTTCCAGCTCTTCCGAACCTTCCTTGATGCCTTTCTTGAACGAGGTGATGCCTTTACCCACTTCACCCATCAACGAGCTGATCTTGCCACGTCCAAATAGGACGAGAACCACAACAGCAATGAGCAGGATACCCGGAAGGCCAATATTGTTGAGCATGTCTTGTCTCCTTCTACGTCGGCGCATCGCGCCGGGAATACGATCTGGCCCTGTGTCTACGCCCGTACGGGCCATTGCAAAAGTGCGCCAGATCAATTCCGCGCGCGAATTTGAACGGATCGCACAATTTTTGCGGGCTGGCATTTCCCAACTGACAGGTTTATGTCAGTTGTAGTGGCCTAGAAGGACGATATCGAAACCTGGTCAACGGAGAACCACATGACCCATGTCGCAGAAATCGTCACTTTCACACTCGCCGAAGGCACAAAACCCGAACAGTTCGTGAAACTGAGCCAAGCATCCGAGGCATTTGTCCGCGCCGCCCCCGGCTTTGCCCATCGCCAACTGAGTCAGGGCGAAGATGGTCGCTGGACGGATTATGTTGTCTGGGCAGATATGAAATCCGCCAAAGATGCTGCGGCTGCTTTCATGCAACAAGATTTTGCACCCGCTCTGATGGCGGCAATCAATCCCGAAAGCGCTCAGATGCGCCACGAGACCGTGCTATGGAACATGACCGCCTAACCGCGGCTCAGACGGCGTGTCATGCGCCGTACTGACCGCCTGTTCGATATCATCCAGATCCTGCGCGACGGCAAGCTGCACCGCGCGCAGGACATAGCGGACCGGCTCGAAGTGTCGGTCCGTACGATCTATCGCGACATGGATACGCTGGTAGCCTCGGGCGTTCCGGTCGAAGGCGAACGCGGCGTGGGTTACATGGTGCGTGAACAGATCACACTGCCCCCGCTGAACCTGACACCCGCCGAGCTTGAGGCTCTGAACCTCGGCATGGCCATCGTGGCTGAAGCCGCCGATCCCGATCTCAAGTCCGCCGCTGAATCTCTGGCCGACAAGATTGACGCCGTACTGCCCACTCAAGTCGTGGCAGAGGCCGACACCTGGAAATTCGCCGTCTACCCGTTTGCCGATGCCGCGCGCGGATTGGCCCACATGGCCCCGATCCGCGCTGCGATCAAATCGCACCAGAAATTACAACTGAGTTACCGCCGCATTGACGGGATCCTGACCGACCGCACCATCCGCCCGTTGCACATGGAATACTGGGGCCGCGTCTGGACCCTCACCGCATGGTGCGAACTTCGCAATAGCTTCCGCGTCTTCCGCATCGACCTGATCGAGGCCATCACACCCTTGCCAGAGCTCTTTTCAGACGAACCCGGAAAACGGCTTAGCGACTATGACCCCTATGGGTGAACCGACCTTCATCTGGCCACAAATATCCCCGCCGGAGGCATGGCCCGGAACGGGCCATTCAGGTCACTTCAGATAGGGCTCAGGATCAACCGACTCGAACCCCTGACGCACCTCAAAATGCACATAGGCATTGTCGCCACCACGCAGCGCGGCGATTTTCTGACCCCGTCGCACCCTGTCACCCTTCTTCACGGTGATATTGTCGACATTGGCGTAGACGGTCAGTAAATCATTGTTGTGCTTGACCACAATGATCGGAACCTGATCGGCGTCTTCCGTGATCGCTGCAACTGTGCCCGCCTCGGCCGCCGTTACAGAAGCACCTGGAGACGCCGCAATGTCGATCCCTTCGTTCTTGCCTTTGGCATAAGTGCGAATGATCCTCCCGTTCACAGGCGCTGCCAATGCTGAACTGCCTGAATTCGTCGGGGCTTCGGCAGTTACATCTGGTGCAGGTGTTGCAGCAGCAACCTTCTCATCCGGCAATGGCTGTGTCGCGCTTGGCGGTGTTGGCGTCGGAGAGCCCTCTCCCGGCTGTGTCACAGCCGTCGCGGTTGCTGCTGGTGCGGCGGCGCGCGGCGCTGCCTGATCCTTGACGGGGATCAGCAGATACTGGTCCTCACGCACGGTGAAATCCGATCCTAACCCGTTCCATTCAGCAAGCGATTCTACAGACACCTGATAGAGACGCGAAATCGTATAGGCGGTTTCGCCGCGTTTTACCTTATGCCGAATGGGCTCTGGCCCGGATGCAGCAGGCGCAGGGGTCGCGGCGGGTTGCGCAGGTTGCAGGGTGGATGTCTGAACCGAACCGGTATCGGGTGCGTCATCAATCGCAGTCCCGGCTATGGTTGCAATATCAACACCACTCGAAGCACCGACTGAACGCGGCAGTGCAAGCACTTCGCCGTCCCGTAGAGAGTCATTCGGCTGCAAACCATTAAATCGCGCCAGTTCGGCCACTGGCATGCCGATACGGGCAGCGACATCACCAACCGTATCCCCCCTGCGAGCCACTGCCACTTGATAGTTTGGATAGGTTATCACTCCCCGTGCATCCGGCAACGGTCGGCTGGCGGTGGCTGCCAGAGCGGCATCTGTCGTAGAAAACCCGCCAACATTCCCGCGCAAGTCATAGTCGAACGGTCCTTCGCACCCGGCCAGAATTGCCAGCGCGGCCACGCCCGTTACACAACGGCGCATTGCTGAATTGGAAACTGCTCTCATTTTTTTGTCCTCAACACCTGCCCCTGTTCTCCGGGGTTCCGGCGCCTTTTAATATACCTTTACGCTCCGTCTTTTCCCAGCCCCTCAAGCAGAGGCACAAAACGGACCGGCAACAATTCGTCGTAATCCAGACCGGTCTCGGTACGCGTGACCCGGATCAGGGTCTGCACCGCATCCGACTGGCCCACGGGTAACACCATGATACCGCCGATTTTCAACTGCGCCAAGAGTGGCCCCGGAGGATCTTCGGCGGCAGCGGTTACAATGATACGGTCGAACGGTGCCTGTTCGGACAATCCAAAAGAACCATCTGACAGCATCGCCGTCACATTTGTCAGCCCCAACTCACGGAACAGCTCACCAGTTTCACGCACCAGCCGTTTATGGCGTTCGACAGTATAAACCCGGCGCGCCAGTTTGGACAGAATCGCCGCCTGATAACCCGATCCAGTGCCCACCTCCAGAACCGTGTCCCGCGGGCGCACTTGCAAAGCTTGCGTCATCAGACCCACAACCGACGGTTGGCTGATGGTCTGACCACAGGCAATCGGCAATGGTGTGTCCTCATAAGCCCGCTGGGCAAACAGGCCCCTCACAAACTGCCCCCTGTCGATTTGCTCCATTGCGGCCAGAACGCGCGCATCAGTGACCCCGCGCGAACGCAGCGCAAATAGGAACTGCATGATGGTTTCAGCGCTTGGTCCTGTCATTCGATGACCTTCAACGCCTCAAGCGTGTCGTGGGCGGTCAGATCGGCTCGCATCGGCGTCACCGAGATATACCCTTCAAGGTTAACGGCGGCATCCGTGCCCGGAGCAGTCGGGTTATGCTGATATCCGCCCTTGATCCACAGGAACCGCCTCCCCGACGGCGAGCTGTGGGGTTCGACCGAGAAATGCGTATCCCGGCGGAATCCCTGCGGTGCTACCCGGGCACCCAGCACTTCATCGGCGGGGACCGGTGGAAAATTTACGTTGTAGAACAGTCGGTAATCACCCGATTCTGGCGGGGTGGCATCCAAAATGCGCCGAACAAGCCCCGCTCCGTAACGGGCTGCTGCCTCAAACGGATCTTCCAGCCCCAAATTGCGCGGGCCAAAATACTGTGACAAGGCAATCGCAGGGAGACCCTGCAGGGCCGCCTCCATCGCCCCACCGATCGTACCGGAATACAAGGTGTTTTCAGCCGAGTTATTACCACGGTTCACGCCAGACAACACCAGATCCGGCGGAGCCTCCTTCATCACGTCATGCAAACCTGCCAATACACAGTCTGCGGGCGACCCTTCGGCGGCAAAGCGACGCTCACCCAGTTTGGCCACCATCATCGGGTGGGTATAGCTGATGCAATGACCGACGCCCGATTGCTCAAAAGCAGGTGCGACCACCCAAACCTCGCCTTCGGGGCCAGCCAGTTCAGCTGCAATCGCTTCCAGCACGATCAGTCCCGGCGCGTTGATGCCGTCATCATTGGTCAGAAGAATTCGCATGCCCGGTCCACCCCTCGTTTTGCCCTTGATAGACCCGCCTCTGCGCTGCGACAAGCAATGCGCATACGCAATCTGAGGCTTTCACGCACCACTTGGGTGAAAATGCAGGGTCTGAGCGTCAGGCCGGGAACACAAAACACCGGTCGCGGCGAATTGTCAGCCACATGACCCGGCCCTCTTTAGGCACAAACACGTTCGGAACCGTGGCCTTCAGGATCGAGCCATCGTAGTCCATGCGAAACTCGACAAGGCTTTCATTTCCCAGAAATCGAGCACGCTCAACAACGCCTCGGGCTGCAACACCGTCTGTAGGTGTCGGCGCAGGCCCTTTGCCATTGCGGTCGAAATCCAGTTTGACATGCTGGGGTCGGAACACGATTTCAACATCGGTTGCGTCCGGCACACCTGGCGCGAGAAAACGGCCAAACGGAGTATGCGCCAAAGCACCATTAACTTGGGACTTCAACACATTGACATCACTAAAGAATGCAACTGCAGCCTTGTCTGCAGGACGGGTATAGACATTGTACGGCGCCCCTTGCTGCACAATCTTGCCGCGCCGCATCAGCGCGATCTCATCGGCCATCCGCATCGCCTCGTCTGGCTCATGCGTGACCAACAGAACGGCAGCATCCTCTTCCTTAAGGACTGCCAGCGTCTCATCCCGAATACCGTCTCGTAGGCGGTTATCGAGGCCCGAGAACGGCTCATCCATCAGCATGATCCGTGGACGTGGTGCAAGCGCCCGCGCCAGAGCCACACGCTGTTGCTCCCCTCCCGACAACTGATGCGGAAATCCATCAATAAACCGCATCAAATCGACTTTGGTCAGCAACTCTTCGACCCGTGCGCGTTTCTGCTCTTTGCTGCCCTTCAGGCCAAACGCGACGTTGTCTGCCACGCTGAGGTGCGGAAACAGGGCAAAATCCTGAAACATCAGGCCAATCTCGCGCCGCTCAGGGGGCACTCGAAACACAGTGTCGCAGATCAATTTGCCATCGACATAAATCTCGCCCGAGGTCTGCATCTCGACGCCAGCGATCATGCGCAAGGTGGTTGACTTGCCACAACCCGACGGCCCCAGCAGACAGGTCACCTGCCCTGCCTGTACGGTCAAGGACACATCATCCACAACCGTCCGCCCAGCAAAGCGCGCAACCAGATTGCGGATTTCCAATCGAGGAGGAGTTGTCGTCACTGTCACCGATGGACCCCGTTGCCTTTCCCGATCAATTCCATCGGGCTTAGGCGGGGATAGCAACCCCGCCCTTCAGGCGCAAGGGATCAGCAACACCCAGTTGAAGTAGCTTCGCCCTGTACAACAAACGGGCTATCACCGCCGCATCCTTCGAAGATCCCATAGTGGGTTGAGAAATCGCCGATGAACTCGAAATGTCGTGCAAAACGAGTGTCTTGCAACATCATCCATGTATTGCCACAGACCGGGAACACTTTGCCGGTCTCAATCTTGTGGTGGTCATCCAACACAAACTCATGTGGCGCATGCGGCACTGTGCCCTTGTAGATCACAGCCTGACCGTAGTCTTCGCAAGCCGGCTCAAGCTCGGGCAGCTTGAACAGACGGTATGTGGCCGAAATAAAGCTGAGCGGTGCCACCCTTTCCTCCAGAGCAGAGTTCTCGATCGTCAAAGGACGATGCGTGACCCTACGCGGATCACCAAACCCGGCAGCGCGCGACATCGACAGGAAGTCATTCCAATAGAGCGCCCCCGACAAGCACTCACCGTACAGCACCTCGTCTTCGGCCATGGCTTTGGGCACCCGGCGGTCGGCATAGACGTCCGAGAAATACATCTCACCGCCTTTTTTCAGCAAACGATGGGCCCCGCGCAGTACAGCAGCCTTGTCAGTCGCCAGATTGATTACGCAGTTCGAGACAATGATATCGAACGATCCCGGATCTAGGTCCAGCTCATCCAGCTTTTCGATAAAACCGTGATGAAACTCTACATTGCTTTTGGAATGCCCAAATGCCTCAGCGTGATAATCCTGTTGAGCGAGCGCAACATCCAACTGTTCCGGCGTCATGTCGACGCCGACAACACGGCCATTCTCACCAACCATCGCCGACAGAGCATACACATCACGCCCCGCGCCACAGCCCAGATCAAGGATGTGCATTCCTTCCAGATCAAGCGGAGCAATTAGCCCACATCCATAGTAACGTGTCAGTACATCATCATGAATTTGCGATAGAATTTTCTTGACGTGATCCGGCATGTCATCCGGAGTACAGCACGCATTGGTTTGCAAATCTGCACTGCCTCGCAGCACTTCGCCATAGTAGTTCTGCACAGCTTCATGCTTCATCGCGGCATTCCTTTCATCACTGGTTGAACTGCAGTTAATGCAGCATGCCGAACCGTGCAATCCACCACCGTCCGAATTGACGATACCGTGACTGCGCTCAGCCCAGCAATTCGAAATCCACGCTAGTACGCACCCGCCCGTTCACCTGAACCTCTAACCGATGTGGCCCGGGCACCAGTTTGAATGTGGTCGCGTTGCCCTTGAGCTTGTGGCGCTTTGTGACGACCAATTGTCCTTCTTCCAAACTGGTTTGTTTCAACTTGTGAACTTTAGGTGAAACCTTCCCCCCAGGCCTTTGAAAATGTACGATATAATCGATCAACACAGGCTGTCCGCTCGCACCCTTCAATCGCGCTTCGAAATTAAGCGCCTCACCAATCCGAGCCGGACCATTCACCTGAACTTCGACCGCGATGTCAGCTTCGGGATCATACCCAAGAGCTCTCATCGCACCCGGGTGCCCAGACTTTACCAGACCCCGCAAAGCGTGCGCTGTCATCCACTGCAACTCTTCCGGATCCTGTTGCTGTTCCTCCTCCCACTTACGCAGTCGTTCCAGCACCAGACCGGGGTCTTTCTTGGTGATATCATTCAGATGGTTGGCGACTGATCGTGTCACATATCGCGTCTGATCCCCATGCAGCTGGTCAAGCAACGGCAAGGGATCAGAGACGTCCAAGCCAACAGCCTGCCCCCAAGGCAGGCGTGGCCTTGTCCCTTCGCTGACCAGACGGCGCACGTGATAGCTGGGATGGCAGCACCAGTTCTGCATACGCTCAAAAACTTTCTCGGGATGGTGGTTCAGGAAAGGGCGGATCGCCCATTCCATCGAAAAGCGTTGCGTAATCTCTTCCAAGACGTCCAGCGACAATTCAGGGTAATCCAGCCCGATCGCGCAGACCCAATCGCCCAGAGGCGCAAAAATGAAATCGCCGAAGTCATCATCACTCTTGCCGGGATCAAGCGGCGGCGGCAACGCATCCAGAATGACCGGGGCAACCGCTGGAAGATCACCCGGAACGGCTTCTTGCAAACATTCTGCAATCCAGGCCATCCGCTCTTTCAATTCCAGCTCAAGCAATCGCGACATTATTTGTGCTTCGAGTGCACCTCCGTCGAAATGAAGGTCAGCTTCCGCGAACAAACCCGCAAGATAGCTTACTTTTTCAGCGTTGAAGAGTTGATCTTTCAGAGAAAAGTTTTGCGCCATGCTTACATCGTCAGATTAGTGCCCCCACCATCCAGCAAAATATTCTGCCCGACGATGAAACCGGCATGTTGTGAACATAAAAACGCGCAAGTCGCCCCGAATTCTTCCCGCGTTCCATAGCGGCGTGCTGGAATGGTCGCGGCGCGCTCTGCCCGTGCATCATCGATCGAGATACCTTTCTGCGCCGACACGCCGCCATCCAGTGCGTCCGCCCGATCGGTTGCATGGATTCCCGGCAGCAAATTGTTAATTGTCACCCCGTGCGGCGCCACCTGCCGCGAAGTGCCCGCCACATATCCGGTCAGACCAGTACGCGCCGCATTTGACAAACCTAAAACAGCGATCGGTGCACGTACGGATTGTGAGGTGATATTCACCACACGCCCCCAGCCTTTATCCATCATTCCCGGAAGTAGAGCCTTCATGAACGCAATCGGTGTCAGCATGTTTGCATCCAGCGCTTTGATAAAGTCGTCGCGTTCCCAATCAGACCACATCCCCGGAGGCGGTCCACCTGCGTTTGTAACAAGGATATCAACACCCTGCGCGGCGTTTATCACCTCAGCCTGACCTTCAGATATAGTAACGTCACAAGCGACGGTCTGTACGGCAACGCCATATGACGACCGCAAACGTGTTGCCTCGGCTTCCAGCGCCTCAGACCCGCGTGCGTTCATCACCAGGTCGACACCGGCTTCGGCCAGCGCCTCAGCGCAGCCCAGACCCAAACCTTTACTGCTGGCGCAAACCAACGCACGTTTTCCACGAATTCCAAGATCCATTCTGACCCTCCCTATCTTTGCCCTCATTTAGCATCGGCCCGACAAGGAAGGCCAGAAACGGATCAGTGGCTCAATAGAAGAACTCTTCCCGCACGATCTTGCCGTCGGCGACGTGATAAACAGCTACTTCGCGCATATCAAAGCTCTCACCAGACTCCTTCACCTTGCCCTGAACTTCGAAGATGACGGCAAAGCGGTCTTCGCCATGCGGGAACGGATCACTCACCGACGCGCCTGAAACCTCGTGCGCGCCTTCCCACCACTCATGTTTGCCTCGTATTGCGTCACGGCCATGAGTTTCGCGGCCCGTGCCCATTGCATCCGCAGCCTCGACTGAGACAGCATCCGCTGCGTAAAGCTTGTCCAGATTTTCTTTGGCTCGGTTTTCTCTGCAACCCGCAACCAATTCGTCTGCGATTTCTTTCAAATTCATTGGTCCACTCCATATTTTGTTCACTATATGTTCCTATTGCCATACCCCCACGATTCGAACCACCCCCCTTTGTCTTGCCTCGGCAGGATTCCCCGCCTATACGCGCGTTTATGCTTGATACCTCGAACCAACCCACTCTGCCGCCCGAGATTGCCCGTCGCCGGACATTCGCCATTATCTCGCACCCGGATGCGGGCAAGACAACGCTGACGGAAAAGTTCCTGCTTTACGGGGGTGCCATTCAAATGGCCGGTCAGGTGCGCGCCAAGGGTGAGGCACGGCGCACGCGGTCGGACTTTATGCAGATGGAGAAAGATCGCGGTATCTCGGTCTCGGCCTCGGCGATGTCCTTCGACTACGGGAGTTTCCGGTTCAATCTGGTGGACACCCCCGGCCACTCGGATTTCTCGGAAGATACCTATCGCACCCTGACGGCTGTAGACGCCGCCGTCATGGTCATTGACGGTGCGAAAGGTGTGGAAAGCCAGACGCAGAAGTTGTTCGAGGTCTGCCGCCTGCGCGATCTGCCGATCCTGACCTTCTGTAACAAGATGGACCGCGAAAGCCGCGATACGTTCGAGATCATCGACGAAATTCAGGAGATGCTGGCCATAGACGTCACTCCCGCCGCGTGGCCGATTGGCGTGGGTCGCGATTTTATTGGTTGCTACGACATGCTGCGCGACCGGCTGGAGCTGATGGACCGCGCCGACCGAAACAAGGTGGCCGAGAGCATTCAGATCAACGGGCTGGATGACCCCAAGCTGGCCGAGCATGTGCCGGCTGAACTGCTCGACAAGCTTCTGGAAGAGGTTGAGATGGCGCGCGAATTGCTGCCAAAGCTCGACCCGCAGGCGGTGCTGGAAGGGCACATGACCCCGATCTGGTTCGGCTCGGCGATCAACTCATTTGGTGTGAAAGAGTTGATGGAGGGCATCGGCGCCTATGGCCCGCAGCCTCAGGTTCAGTCGGCAGAACCGCGTCAGATCGCACCCGATGAGAAGAAGGTCGCCGGTTTTGTTTTCAAGGTGCAGGCCAACATGGACCCCAAGCACCGCGACCGGGTGGCCTTTGTTCGCATGGCGTCGGGCCATTTCAAACGTGGCATGAAGCTGACCCATGTGCGATCAAAGAAGCCGATGGCAATCTCGAACCCTGTGCTGTTCCTCGCTTCTGACCGCGAATTGGCCGAAGAGGCTTGGGCCGGTGATATCATCGGCATTCCCAACCATGGCCAGTTGCGCATCGGTGACACGCTTACCGAAGGCGAAGCGATCCGCGTGACCGGCATCCCCTCCTTCGCGCCGGAACTGCTTCAAACCGTCCGCGCGGGCGATCCAATGAAAGCCAAGCATCTGGAAAAAGCCCTGATGCAGTTTGCCGAGGAAGGCGCGGCCAAGGTCTTTAAACCCTCGATCGGCTCAGGCTTTATCGTCGGGGTTGTCGGTGCGCTGCAATTCGAAGTGCTCGCCAGTAGGATCGAGATGGAATACGGTCTCCCTGTGCGGTTTGAGGCGTCTCAATTCACCTCGGCCCGCTGGGTCAGCGGTGACAAGCCCGAGGTCGACAAATTCGTTAACGCCAACAAACAGCACATCGCGCATGACCATGACGGCGACATCGTCTATCTGACGCGTCTGCAATGGGATATTGACCGGGTGGTTCGTGACTATCCAGCGCTGAACCTGACCGCGACGAAGGAAATGATGACCTGACGGATTCCGCGGATAAGCCAGACAAGACAACATGGGGCATCGTATCCACCATCCGTGCCCCGCGTGAGGACATCCTGCGCTTTGCCGCACACCATCTGGATATCGGGGTGGACCGGATTCACATCTTTCTGGACGAGCCAGTCCAAGGCGACATCACCGGCCTGCGCGAACACCCTCGGATCCGGGTGCGCACGTGCGATGCGGCGTTCTGGAAGCGTCGCGGTCGTGAGAGGCCGGACAAACATCAGGTCCGGCAATCGTCGAATGCCAATTTGATCTATAATCGGACCGATCTGGACTGGGTCGCGCATATCGACGTCGACGAGTTCCTTTGGCCGATGTCCCCGATCCCAGATCTGCTGAGCCAAATTCCGGATGACGCCCCCGCCGTCCGCGTCCGCCCGATAGAGGCTCTGGCGGGGGGCGAGGACCTCTACAAAGCCTTCATTCCCGAAGGAAAGAATAGACAGGCGCTGGTCGAATCGCTCTACCCCAAATTCGGCGCTTATGTTCTGGCCGGTTTCATGAGCCACACTCAGGGCAAACTGTTCGTGCGCAGTGGCCTCAAGAAACTGAGCGACCGCATCCACAATCTTTATCAGCACGGCGAATTTCTACCGGTCAGAATAGAACTGCCGCAGATCGATCTCTGCCACCGCCACGCCCCGGATTGGGAGCATTGGCTGGCGCATTACCGCTTCCGCCTTGAACGCGGCTCGTACCAGGCCAGCCCGGATCGCCCGCGAAAGATCGGCGCGCTCGACAGGTTCGAATTGTTCACACTTCTGGAAGCCGAATACGGGTTAGATGGTCTTAAGGAATTCTATGATGAAATCAGTGCCGCTGACCCTGAGGTTCTAGAACGGCTTGAAGATAATGACATGATGCGCCACCGCCCGCTGGATCTGGACCGGAAAGTCGCGAAACACTTTCCCGGAAGCATCTGAATTGTTGCGGAAATCCCTGTTATCAGCGGATATGGAACAGGTTAAGCCGACTTCATTTGACCCTGCCCCACGTTTTTGTTATGCCCGCGCCACAGCCGAAACGCGCATGAGGCGCATGGCCATCCGGGCCCGGCATATTCTGACGCGCGGGCCAGGTCGAGTGTCCGCATGAACCGGACATACATGACAAAATTTAACGAACTGAACCTGAACCCGAAGGTCCTCAAAGCCATTGAGGAAGCTGGATACGAAAATCCGACCCCGATCCAGGAAGGCGCAATTCCAGCCGCACTGGAAGGGCGCGATGTTCTGGGGATCGCCCAAACCGGCACCGGCAAAACCGCCAGCTTTACCCTGCCGATGATCACGTTGTTGGCCCGTGGGCGCGCCCGCGCGCGCATGCCGCGCTCGCTCGTCCTGTGCCCGACTCGGGAACTGGCGGCGCAGGTGGCCGAAAACTTCGACACCTACGCCAAGCATCTCAAGCTGACCAAAGCGCTGCTGATCGGCGGCGTTTCGTTCAAGGAACAGGATGCGCTGATCGACCGCGGCGTGGACGTACTGATTGCCACCCCCGGCCGTTTGCTGGACCATTTCGAGCGCGGCAAACTGTTGCTGACCGGCGTTCAGATCATGGTGGTGGATGAGGCCGACCGAATGCTCGACATGGGCTTTATCCCCGATATCGAACGCATCTTCTCTCTGACACCATTTACCCGCCAGACCCTGTTCTTCTCTGCCACCATGGCGCCCGAGATCGAGCGGATCACCGACACCTTCCTGTCGGCCCCCACCCGGGTTGAGGTTGCGCGTCAGGCCACCGCGTCGGAAACAATCGAACAGGGCGTGGTGATGTTCAAAGGCGGTCGCCGCGACCGCGAGGCCAGCCAGAAGCGCAAGACCCTGCGCGCATTGATCGATGCCGAGGGCGACACCTGCACCAACGCGATTATCTTCTGCAACCGCAAGACGGATGTAGATATCTGCGCCAAGTCGCTGAAGAAATACGGCTATAACGCCGCCGCGATCCATGGCGATCTGGACCAGTCGCAGCGGATGAAAACGCTGGACGGATTCCGCGATGGATCATTGCGCCTGCTGGTGGCCTCGGACGTGGCAGCGCGGGGGCTGGATATCCCTTCCGTCAGCCATGTGTTCAACTTCGACGTTCCCGGCCATGCCGAGGATTACGTCCACCGCATCGGCCGCACGGGCCGTGCCGGGCGCGAAGGCAAGGCGATCACCATCTGTTCGGGCCGAGATGAAAAAGCTCTGGCCGCGATCGAGAGCCTGATCCAGAAGGATATTCCGCGCATCGACAATCCGGTCAAGGCAGACGAGCCCAAGCCCGAAGCGCCGAAACCTGAGAAAAAGGCCAAAGCCTCGGAAGGCAAGAAAAGCGAGAGCCGCAAAGAGCGTGAGCCCAAATCCCGAGGCCGTGGTCGTCGCGACGATAGCGGGCCAGCGGTTGTGGGCATGGGCGATCACCTGCCCAGCTTTATCGCACTCAGCTTTGATGAGCGTCGCGCAGGCTAGATCGTCAGCACAAGCGCCAGTATCGACAGGCCAAGCAACGTCATCCCGGCGATCTCGCGCCGGGTGATGGTTTCGCGGAAAAACAGCAGCGATGCGACCAGGCTGAGGATCAGTTCGATCTGCCCGAGGGCCTTCACATAGGCCGCATTCTGCAGCGTGAAGGCAAAGAACCAGCAAAACGAACCACAAAGGCTGGTCAGGCCGACAAAAACGCCGGTCCGGCGGGTCTCCCACACGGCGCGCAGCTCAGCCCGATCTCGCCACAGCAACCAAAGCCACATGCTGAGGAATTGGAACGTCACCACGGCGGCCAGTGTCACAAGCGCCCGGAACCACGCATCGATATCGCCCAATTGCAGTGAGGCACCGCGATAGCTGACCGAGGAAAAGGCGAACAACACACCTGACCCAAGTCCAAGGCGCGAGGCCTTGTTTGTCAGATGTTGCCACCAAGCCCCGCTGCCACCGGGTGTTTTTGACAACAACAGAACCGCCAGCAATCCAAGCAGAATTGCCCCAAGCGCCCCGGTCGAAACCTGATCGCCGAGGATGAGGAACCCCACGATAGCGGTTTGAATAACCTCGGTTTTCTTGAAGGTAATCCCAACCGCAAAGTTGCGCTGCTTGAACAGAGCCACAACGCAGATCGTGGCCAATATCTGCGAGGTCCCGCCGATGACAGCAAAGATCCAGAACTTCGCCGTCAACGCTGGCAATTCGTACCCTGTTGCGCCCAAAGCTATGAAAAGTCCCAGCAACGCTAACGGCATCGAATAGGCAAATCGCGCGAATGTCGCCCCGGCAGCCGAGAGTTTCACGCTGCTCAGCGATTTCTGCAGCATGAACCGCACCGTCTGGAACGATGCTGCTGCGATGGTGACGGGAATCCATAAACTCATGGTTTCCCTTCTGTCGTTAAATCAAGGCTTTGGCCAGAGCGGATGCGCCACTGGATCCTTGGCGTGCCAGAAATATTCCCGAAATATTTGCGCATATGAAC
Organism: Ruegeria sp. AA3; assembly: GCF_056542905.1. Taxonomy (NCBI): domain Bacteria; kingdom Pseudomonadati; phylum Pseudomonadota; class Alphaproteobacteria; order Rhodobacterales; family Roseobacteraceae; genus Ruegeria; species Ruegeria sp. AA3. The sequence continues at coordinate 740,112 of NZ_JBQGAQ010000001.1, forward strand.
GGTATACATAGGCCTCGTTACAAGCCAGATAGCGCTCTTTTCCTGCACGGTAGAGTGTCGGCAAACGGTACCACGGCGCGGCTGGATTCATATGATGAACGACGTGCAGGTTGTTGTTAAGAAACAGAAATGAAAGGATGCCACGATCTTCGACAATCACGGTCCGGGCACGGGATTTCTCATGGGCGCGATGCTCCAGGAATGTGCGGATCTTGACCAGACCCAGCCCGATATATGCAGATAAGGCAAAGGCCCAAATCGGCATTTGCGAAAGTGCGGCGATCCAAAGCACCGCAACAACGCCGGGCAAATGTAGCGCCCATGCCAACTGAATCTCCCGATCCCCGTGCAATGCACCTCGTATTTCATCCCGCAGGAACGCAATCTGCCCAATTGCAGGCCCCAGAACCATCCGCCCAAGCAGAGTATTGTTCACCTGATACATCCGCCTCTGCCAACCGGCCAGAGACGCCCAGACCTGCGGGTCAAGATAGTTGGTCTCAGGGTCATCGTAAGGATCGGTCAGGTTCGCATCACAGTGATGCGCCAGATGCAGGTCCCGAAACCGATTGTATGGAATGAACAAGGTCAGCGGCAGTGCCATCAGCGCCTCATTTAGCCATTTCTGGCGAAAGGGATGCCCGTGCAGCGCCTCATGGGTCAGCGAGGAATGCAAAGCGGCCACCAGCCCCATGACTGGGATTGCCAGCCAAAGAGACACATCAGCCAGCCAGAAGATCACGCCAAGCCAAACGGAATAACACGCGAGGATCAGGGCAAATGTCGCCCACTCGGGCGACTTGGGTGTGGTGGGATCAGCCATTGCGGCCCCACGAAATCCCGGCCCATACGCGTTCGTAAATCACGTACATCGTCAGACCAATGGCCGTGTTGACCAGAGCAACCATTCCCCCGAGCGCTGCCGAGCCTGTAGCGATCAAACCAACCAGCGTCATCATTGCTAGTCCCATCGCATTCCACACCAGCGCTTTCACGACTGACCTGCGTCGCGTTTCCATTCCAGACCCCATTCTTGTTTTTGTAACACCAGCGTTACAGACGCATCCAAGGGTCGGGAATTCTGAATATGATTAACAATTCACAACATAGGTGATATTAATCACCATATGATTGAAAAAATCGACAAACGGGATCGTGCCTCGCAGTTCCGGCAGCGCCTGGCCAGGGCGATGCAAGATCGCGACGTCAGTCAGAGTGCGCTGGCACGTAGCATTGGTGTTGACCGATCAACTGTCTCACAATTGCTGACCGGAGCAGGCGCACGCCTGCCTAATGCGCATGTGGTTGGCAGCTGCGCCTCGGCGCTCGGGGTATCCGCCGACTGGTTATTGGGCCTCTCCAACCGACCTGAAAGCGCGGCGGAATTGCTGGCCAGCTCCCTTACGCTGACTGAAGCCGCGCGAGCGCTTGTAGATGAGCGAATCTTTGAATGGCACCAAGAGGCCGCCGGCTACAAAATACGTTATGTTCCCGCCACCCTGCCCGACATGCTCAAGACCCGTGCAGTTTTGGAATGGGAATACGCTCCGCATTTGGGCCGTACTGCGGATCAAGCCATTGGCGCTTCGGCGGACCGGCTGGCCTGGATGCGTAGCGCACAGTCCGATTATGAAATTGCGATGCCGCTTTATGAGCTCCACAGCTTTGGTCACGCCACCGGATACTACGAGGGGCTGCCCCTGCAGGTCCGGCTGGATCAAATCGACCATCTGCTAAGCCTATGCAAACAACTCTACCCCCGCCTTCGCATTTATCTATTTGATGCCAAACGGCTTTACTCTGCCCCGGTTACGATATTCGGTCCGCTTCTATGTGTATTCTATGCTGGAAGCCACTATATGGCCTTCCGCGACCGCGACCGGATTGAGGTGTTCACTCTTCATTTCGATCGGCTTGTGCGCGAGGCGGCGATGACCGCCCGTGATTTCCCAACGCATTTGCAACAATTACGTGCCGAAATTACACAGACATGACCTGAGCGATATCCTGTTGTATAGTCACTTGGCGCGAACCCATAGACATTCCGATCTGAGATGGAGGATGACGGGAATGGACGCACTCAAAACCGCAGAATACGCACGTGCCCTTTACACGGCTCATGGAGATCGGGCCGAGGCCGAAGCTGCGCAGAAAATGCGCGAAAGCCAAGCCGCCGGAAACCAACAGGAGGCGCAGGACTGGAAAGCCGTCCGCAGCGCCATCCGCCAGATCCGCGGCCCCAATCAGGGCTGATCTACAGTTTCGGGTCAGGATTGACTGTATGACCATCCACCGCGATCACCTGACCCGACACCAGCCGCGCCGCATCTGACGCCAAAAATACAGCCATGTTTGCAATGTCCCGCCCCTCGACGAAGCGGCCCATGGACGTGCCCGAGGCGTAACCGTTGTAAACCTGATCCCGGGTCATGCCCTTTGCAACGGCTTCGCGTTGCAGCACGCCCTCCATGCGTGGTCCTTCTACTGAACCGGGGCAGATTACATTGCATCGGATTCCGTGCGGCCCCAGTTCCATCGCCAGCGTTTTGCCCAGGCCCACCATGCCCCATTTCGCCGCCGCATAAGGCGCGCGGTTGGGATAGCCGTATTGGCCTGCAGTCGAAGACGTGATCAGGATCGCACCACTCCTCTGCTGCTTCATTATTGGAGCAGCGTATTTGGAACACAAAAACGCCCCTTCCAGATTTACTGAAAGACAAGAACGCCAATCAGTTAGAGGCACATCCTCAACCGCAGCGGTCGGCCCGGCGACCCCTGCATTCGCGCACAGCACGTCGAGCCCACCCCACGCCGCCTCAACTTCTTTGAATGTAGATGAAACAGCGGTTTCATCCGAAACGTCCAATAGACTTTGCTTCCAGTCTGATGGACATTCTGCCAGCGCATCTACGTCAATATCCGCCACCCAGACCTGCGCCCCGGCAGCATCAAACGCCTCCGCCATTGCGCGACCGACACCCGAGGCGCCGGCAGTAATCAGAACCCGGCTGGTCATGCAGGCTTGCGGATCGCAGCGCCCGCACCTTCCGGATAAGGCAATCCGGCCTGCGCCTCAGAAATCCGCGCCATCGCGGCCTCGATTTCGGGTGATGGCGGACTGGGGCGGCGGGTTTCAAGGCTGACATGCAACAAAAAGCTTTCGCCAGTGGCCAACAACGTCTCACCTTCGTACATGCTGTGGAAGACATGCAGCTTCTTGCCCTGCCCCAACAACATCTGCGTACGGCACTCGATCCGCGAACCGGCATGGGTCTCTTGCATATATCGGATGTGGTTCTCGGCGGTGAAATAGCTGCCGCCAGTGGCGATATATTCCATGTCACAGCCGATTATCTCCATGAACCGATCCGTGGCGGCTGCAAAAGCTTCAAGGTATTTGGCCTCGTTCATATGGCCGTTGTAATCCGTCCAATCCAGCGGCACGGCGCGCGATAGCGTCAGAATGGGCTGGCTCAGATCCGCTTGATCCAGGGTCGGCAAGACTCCCGGTTTCAGCGCCGCGTCATGTTGGTTCAACACCGCCCCGGCCCCGTAGTTCTGCGCCTTCAACGCCCGCATCATGCCCACAAGGTTGTTGTCGCGAATGCGCTCCAACTCCCTAATTGAGTGCATGCCCGATTGTGCATCCGACTGATCTGCGATCATGTCGACCAATTCATCGGTGAACTCGGGTACATCCATCAGCTTGGTCCAGGGCCATTTCAACGCCGGGCCGAACTGTGCCATGAAATGCCGCATCCCGGCTTCGCCACCGGCCACGCGATAGGTTTCGAACAGTCCCATCTGCGCCCAGCGGATGCCAAACCCCATGCGGATGGATTCGTCGATCTCCTCGGTTGTTGCGATACCGTCCTTGACCAGCCACAGCGCCTCGCGCCAGACCGCCTCAAGGAAACGGTCCGCGATATGCGCGTCGATCTCTTTTTTGACGTGCAACGGAAAGAACCCGACCGAGGTCAGCAGTTCCTTCGCCTTCGCGACCATCTCAGGTGTATTTTTGTCAGTCGGCACAAGTTCGATCAACGGCAACAGATAAACCGGGTTGAATGGATGCGTGACCACGATCTGCTCGGGCCGCGACGCACCTTCCTGCAACTCAGACGGTTTGAACCCGCTGGTCGAGGACCCAATGATGGCACCAGGGTCACATGCCTCCTGCAGACTTTTGTAAACCTTCAGTTTCAGGTCGAGCCGCTCCGGCACGCTTTCCTGAATCCATATGGCGCCGTCTACGGCGTCACCAATCTCATCATGAAAACTCAGCGCCCCCTCCGGCGGCAGGGGCACATCGCTCAGGCCTGGCAGAGAGCGGCGTGCATTGTCCAGCACCTCGCCAATCTTTCGTTCCGCCTCCGGATCCGGATCAAACACCCGAACATCCCAGCCATTCAGGAGAAACCGCGCAGCCCATCCGCCGCCGATCACACCGCCACCAATGATTGCAGCAATCTTTTTCATATCGCTTGACCTTACTCGTAGGGCGGGCTTCAGCCCGCCACTCCTGCCGGTGCCCGCTTGACCAGACCCAGTTTCTCACGCACTTCCTGTGGCCCGATCACGCGCGCACCCATGTTTTCGATGATGCTGCCCGCACGCTCGACCAACTGCCAGTTCTCAGCCAATACACCCTTCTCGAGCCACAGATTGTCCTCCAACCCGACACGCACATTGCCACCCGCCAGAACTGAGGCCGCCACGTAGGCCATCTCATTTCGACCCAATGAAAACGCACTGAACGTCCAGTCATCTGGCACGTTGTTTACCATCGCCATGAAGGTGTTCAGATCATCGGGTGCACCCCAGGGCACACCCATGCACAGTTGCACCAGCGCATTCGGTTCGAGAACACCCTCTTTCACCAGTTGTTTGGCAAACCACAGATGACCGGTATCAAAGGCCTCGATCTCGGGCTTCACTCCCAGATCGGTCATTATCTGCCCCATCGCGCGCAAGGCGCCGGGGGTATTGGTCATCACATAGTCGGCTTCGGCAAAGTTCATCGTGCCACAATCCAAGGTGCAGATTTCCGGCAAGCACTCGGCTACGTGTGCCACACGCTCAGTGGCACCAACCAGATCGGTTCCGGCCTCCGCCAATGGCAGCGGATTTTCGATCCCGCCGAACACCATGTCCCCGCCCATGCCAGCCGTCAGGTTCAGCACTGCATCAACCTCAGCATCACGTATACGGTCCGTCACCTCACGATACAGCGCCAGATCACGCGACGGCGCACCCGTCTCAGGGTCGCGCACATGGCAGTGCACCACCGCCGCACCAGCCTTGGCTGCAGCAATCGCGCTTTCGGCGATTTGCTTGGGTGAGCGCGGGACATGAGGGCTGCGATCCTGTGTTCCGCCCGACCCAGTCACGGCACAGGTGATAAAGACTTCGCGGTTCAATTCCAAAGGCATGGCGTTTTCCCCAGCTTATACCCGGTTTTACCTTGGGTTTTCCCCAGGCTTCTCCCCGGATTCCGATTTGCGTCAACGCCAACTCTGGCGCAGCCTTGGCCAAACCACTTGGCAGAATGCGAATCAGACTTGATGAAATCCGCAAAAAACATACTCCAACCTGAACATCGCGCCCTGAAAACGGCGGTACTGGTGCTGGACGAATGCAACACGCTCAGCTTTGCTGCTGCGGTCGACCCAATGCGCGCAGCCAACCGATTGGCAGACCGGCCCGCTTTTGACTGGGACTACGTCACCGCAACTGCTGAGCCCGCGATGTTAACGAGCGCTCTGAATGTACAAGGCATCCCATTGGCACGCCTGCAAGGCTGCGACCTGATGATTGTCGTTGCGGGCTTCCAACTCGCACGTCACGCAACGCCTAGCCTACTTGCCGGTCTTCGCCGGATCGCCGCCTCGGGCGCCACAATGGCCGGGATAGATGGCGGCCCTTGGTTGCTGGCCGAGGCTGGGCTGCTGGATGGTCACGCTGCGACGACGCATTGGGAGGACTTGGAAAATTTTTCTGCCCGCTTCCCGAATGTCGATGTGCGACCCGACCGGTTCACCGTGTCCGAAAACCGCCTGACCTCGGGCGGTGCTGTTCCGGCGATCGATATGATGCTGCACATCATCGCCGCCCGCCACGGTGCAGGATTTGCTGCACGGGTCTCCGGACTGTTCCTCTACGAAGGCACATCCGAACCCTCAAAACCGCAAAGCCGTACCGGCGCACCGCATCGCCATACTGCCCTGACCGCCAAGGCAAACTCGCTGATGGAATCATCTTTGGACGAACCCCTTCCACTGGCTGACATCGCTGACGCTCTCGGCACCAGCGCCCGCACCCTACAGCAGCAATTCCGGCTACGCCTAAATACCACACCGCAAGACCACTACCTGCAACTCAGACTGGCCGAGGCCCGCCGTCTCGTCACCGATACCGACCTGCCGCTGATGGACGTGGCACTCGCCACAGGCTTCGCGTCACAATCCAGCTTCGCCCGCGCCTTCCGCACCGCACACGGCCTCTCGGCCCGCGATCTCAGACAAGACCGCACACAACCCACCCATCACTGAGGCGATCCAGCTTCATCTGGCCAAAAATATCTCGGGGGAGTCGCCAAAGGCGACGGGGGCAGAGCCCCCAACCCTTCAATATGGCATCGGAAACGCCCGGTGCGCCGCACTGATCTCGGCCATCACTTCGGACGACAGCTTCAGATCCTTGCCCACCAGAATATGCTCCAACTGCGCCACCGTCGTCGCGCCAAAAATGGTCGATCCCATAAACGGCCGGCTGCAACACCACGCCAGGGACATGTGCACCGGATCCAACCCGTGTCGCTGCGCGATATCCAGATAAGCAGCCACAGCATCATACACGCGATCCGTTTTCCGCCCGCCCATATTTGGCACCAATGCCATGCGTGATCCCTCGGGCACGGCACCCCCTTGATATTTCCCCGTGAGAAAACCCGCCGCCAAGGGTGAGAATGATAGCAACCCGACATCTTCGAGCAGACACAATTCCGCCAAATCCGTATCGAACAACCGGCAGAGAAGCGAATACTCGTTCTGGATCGACGCGACCCGAGGTCCGCCGACCTCGTCCGATGCCCGCAACCATTGCGCGGTGCCCCAAGCACTTTCATTCGACAGACCAAAGGCGCGGATATTGCCCTTGTCCAACTGCGCTTGCAGAGCAATCAGACTCTCGCGCATCTCATCCACGATCTCATCCCGGTCGTGCCCCAAGGGCGCATAGTCCCAGTTTTGCCTGAACATGTAGCTGCCGCGATTTGGCCAATGGAACTGATAGAGGTCGATGACATCCGTCTGCAATCGACGCAATGATCCTTCAATCGCCTCAGGAATGGTTTCTTTCGAGATCGGAGCCCCATTGCGCGCATGCACGAATCCCTCGCCGGAGTGCTTCGTGGCCAGCACATAATCCCCACGCCGCGAGGGATTGGCGGCATTCCAATTGCCCAGAATCTCTTCAGTCCGCCCGATTGTTTCCTTGGAAATTGGATTCACCGGATACATCTCGGCGGCGTCGACAAAGTTGATTCCACCCGCAAGCGCCATATCCATCTGGCGGTGCGCCTCAGCTTCCGATGTTTGTGTGCCAAAGGTCATTGTGCCCAGACATAAATCCGACACCATGATCCCGGTACGCCCCAAAGGCTTCATATCCATTTAAAATCTCCCAAAAAAATTAATGCTGCCGATCAAGCCTCGGCCTTCTTCTCCCATCGTCCGGATTCCTCGGACCAATATTGAGCCGTGCATCCTGAGCCGGTCAGGGATTTCCATTGCCCACGCGCATGTTGCACCGCCTCCGGGTCGTTGCCGTCAAACAGAATACAGACACGCTCCAACGCCGAAACCTCGTCCGCCTCAATCGGTGCCCCATCGACGGCCATCACGCAAGTCGCCCCATTGGCGGCCTCTGGTCCGGTCGTCAGCAAAATCGGCTGCGCCGCGTCATGCGGGCCACCTTCACGGCCATGTGGCAGGAACCCCTCTTCGGGACCCAGCCACAGTTTTTCATCCAGCCAGTCCATCCGCGCTGGGTCAATCCCCCGCACGGCAATCCGCCACCCGGCCTGCCGCGCCTTGTCCAACAGCACAGGCAGGGTGTGCTCCAACGGCTGACGAGTCAGGTGGTAGAAATAGACCGCACCCACGGATCTATTCGCCCGTGGTCTCGAAATTGTCCTGTACGAAGCGGCTTAGCGCACGGACGCCCCAGCCGGTGGCCCCTTTGGGCGCATAAGACGTCTCGGAGGACACCGAGGCCACACCAGCGATATCGAGGTGAATCCAAGGTGTCTCTTCCTTGACAAAGCGCTGCAGGAACTGCGCCGCTGTGATCGAACCAGCTGGCCGTCCCCCTACGTTCTTCATATCCGCAATGCGTGATTTTAGCTGCTTGTCATAACCTTCGCCCAATGGCAGCCGCCATGCGCCCTCATCCTCGGCCTTGGCGGATTTCAGGAAGGCATCACAGAACGTGTCATTGTTCGAAAACACACCGGCATTCTCATGCCCCAGTCCAATGATCACTGCCCCCGTCAAAGTGGCCAGATCGATCATGCCCACCGGCTGGAACCGATCCTGCGCGTACCACATGACGTCGCACAGAACCAAACGACCCTCGGCGTCGGTGTTGATGATCTCAACAGTGTCGCCTTTCATCGATTTGACGACATCACCGGGGCGTGAAGCATTGCCCGACGGCATGTTCTCGACCAACCCGACCAGCCCCACGACATTGGCCTTTGCCTTGCGCTTGGCCAGCGCTCGCATGGTTCCGGCAACAACACCCGCGCCGCCCATGTCCATGGTCATGTCTTCCATGCCACCCGCGGGCTTCAGCGAGATACCCCCGGTATCGAACACAACACCCTTGCCGACCAAGGCCAGCGGCGCGTCATCCTTGTCACCACCATCCCACTGCATCACCACAACTTTCGAGGGGCTGACTGAGCCCTGCCCGACACTCAGCAGCGTGCGCATGCCCAGTTCGGCCAACTTGTCTTCTTCCAGAACCTCGACCTTCAGGCCCAGCGATTCCATCTCGACCAACCTGTCCGCGAATTCGGTTGTCGTCAGCACATTTGCGGGTTCATTTGTCAGATCCCGTGTCATGCGCACCCCATCCGCGACGGCATAGAGCGGCGCAAATTTGGCCTCGGCCTCTTCCGGTTTAGAATGACCGATAACGATCTCTCCTGTCGGATCAGAATCTTTGGTTTTGTGGACATCAAAATCGTAGGCCCTCAGAACCATGCCCAAAGCCAACTCTTCGATTCGCGCGTGGTTGGCGGCCATGACCAGCACGGATTTACCAGCAGACAGCTTTGCCAGATTAGCCCCGGCCTTTCGTGCTTCGTCGAAATCGGGTCGGCGCGGCAGGACCAAAATATCCAGCGCCTCCGCCTCCATTCCTGCCGGCCATGCCAGCGAAATCACATCACCCGATTTCACTTTGCTGAAACGCTCGCTTTCGACCAGCCGCGCAATACCACCTTTGGTCAAACGATTGGCCCGTCGCGCGGCAGGGCTCATCTTGCCATCGGCGGGAATGAGAATGGCCACGCGCCCTTCGGCCTGCGCCATCGCATCAAGGTCAAAAGGGGTGAAACGGACGGGCATGAGACTGCTCATATCATTCTCCTGAAAAATGCGTTGCCCAAGTCCTAGCCCGCGCAGCCACCGTTGACCAGATAGCAGTTTTCCCCGCCGGGCAATTGCATTATGGTCGCGCGAAAATAACGGCAGGCTCGGGGGAGAGAACGTGACACCAATCGGCAGTTACAGGCCGTCGCGCATGATTCCATGCCCGATCGTGATTCTTGGATGCCGGGGTTTGACGGGGATGCCCACGTGATCCTCGACCGCTATTTTGCCCGCCGCTTTATCCAAAGCTTTCTCATAATCGGCGGAATCTTTCTGACTTTGATGATCCTGATCGATCTGATCGAGCAGGTGCGCCGGTTCGATGGTACTGGCCTGTCCTTTGGTCAGCTATTGCAGTTGACGCTTCTAAACACGCCCGCCGCGATTAGCGAGATGCTACCGCTTTTGATGATCTTGGCCACTATTGCATTGTTCGTTGGCCTTGCCCGCAGTTCCGAATTGGTCGTGACCCGAGCCATCGGCCGGTCTGGAATCCGCGCGTTATTGGCCCCGGTATTGCTGGCGCTGACAATCGGAACACTCGCGGTTGCTTTGCTGAACCCGATTGCCGCTGCCACCTCAGAAGAATTTCAGCGTCTGTCGGATGGCTACCGAAACCAAGGCAGTTCGGCCCTTTCGATCAGCCGCGAAGGGCTATGGCTGCGCCAGGGTTCAGCCAATGGCCAGTCGGTGATCCACGCAACCGGTACGGTCAACGGAGACAGGTTCGCCTTGAAAGACGTAACCATCACCACATTCGCACCCGACGGTAAACCGAACCAACAAATTTCAGCCCGACAGGCCGATCTTGAGGATGGGTTCTGGACCCTGCATCAGGCCAAGATCTGGCCTATTCAGGATGACCTCAACCCCGAAGCAAATTCCAGCACGCACGAGGTACTGAACCTCCCGACAACGCTGACACGAGATCGGATTCTGGACACTTTGGGGCAGCAGGATTCAGTATCCGTCTACGACTTGCCGCAATTGATCCGAGATCTGGAAGAGGCCGGATTTTCCACCAAACAATATGAAGTCTGGTTGCAGGTACAGCTCGCCCGTCCGCTGTTTCTGGTCTCGATGGTTCTGATCGGTGCGGCCTTTACAATGCGCCATGTCCGGTTTGGTGGCACGGGTGTTGCCGTACTAACTGCCGTTTTGCTGGGGTTCGGCATTTATTTCATTCGAAACTTTGCGCAAATTCTTGGCGAGAACGGACAATTGCCGATCCTTGTTGCGGCCTGGGCTCCACCTTTTGCGGGTATCCTTTTGTCACTGGGTCTTTTGCTTCATGCGGAGGACGGCTGATGCGCCCTATCCTCTCCTTACTACTTTCGACCGCATTGATCCTGTCCCTGCCTGCTGTTGCTATGGCACAGTCGGAAGTGCCAGGCGCCACCAACGACACCGGTACGGCTGAGCAAAATCAACCAGCCCTACTTGTGGCCGATGAGATTTTCATCACCCCGGACCGCAAACTGGTCGCCGAAGGAAATGTCGAAGCTTTTCAGGGCGACGTGAAACTCACAGCCCAAAGCGTCACCTATGATCGTGAAACAGGTGAGCTGACTCTGGTCGGCCCAATCCGGATCGATCAAGGTGGGGACAGCACATTGCTGGCCGATTCTGCACAATTGGATAGCGGCATCCAGAATGGCTTGTTGATGGGCGCGCGCATGGTATTTGAGCAGCAGGTTCAGATCGCGTCGGTCCAAGCTACCCGTGCGGCGGGGCGATACACACAGTTCAGCAAAGTGGCGGCAACCTCATGTCATGTCTGCGCAAACGGCAACCCACCAATCTGGCAAATTCGCGCACGCAAAGTCACGCATGATCAGCTCGAAAGGCAGCTGTATTTCGAAGGCGCCCAGTTCCGCATTCTGGATGTACCTGTCTTCTATTTCCCCACCCTGCGCCTGCCCGATCCAACTCTCGAACGCGCGACAGGTTTCCTGGTGCCATCAATCCGCACGACCTCGCAGTTGGATACTGGCCTACAGGTCCCTTATTTCTTCAAGATCGGGGATCACAAAGACCTGACGCTGACACCCTATCTGTCATCCAAAACCCGCACCCTAGGATTTCGGTACAGACAGGCGTTCAAATCCGGTCGCATCCGATTAAGAGGCGCCTATACGCGAGACGATCTTCGACCTGGCAAAGATCGCGGATACCTCTTTGCAGATGGTCGCTTCAGCCTGGGAAACAGCTATCGACTGACGTTTGACATCAAAACAACCTCGGACGACTCGTATCTGGCCGACTATGGCCTGCCCGATTTTGATCGCCTGCGCAGCGAGATCGCCCTTGAAAGGATAAAACGCGACACTGCATTCAGGACCGGCTTCATCCACTATAAGACTCTGCGGGATAGCGAAGATCAGGACGAGATCCCATCGCGTATCTTCGACCTTAACTATCGAAAACGTTTATTTCCCAATGCCCTCGGAGGCGAAGTTCAACTGGCCTTTCTTGGCCACACTCACACTCGCACCAGCGATGAGGATATTGTTGGGCGCGATGTTGCCCGCGCGACTTTTGACGCAGAATGGCTGCGCAACTGGACTTTCGCAACCGGGCTACGTGCCGAGGCCCAGCTGGGCGCAGCAATTGACACGTTCAACATCAGAAATGACAGTAGTTATCCGAACAATGTGACGCGCTCGACGCCGCGCGCGGCCTTTACTTTGCGCTACCCAATGTTGCGACGCGAGCAATCTGGCGCAACGCAAATTCTGGAACCTATTGCACAAATCGGTTGGACACATGTTTCAGATAACGATGTGCCTAACGACGAAAGCACATTTCAAGAACTCGATCAGGGCAATCTGCTCGCGCTTTCGCGATTTCCTGCGCCGGACCGGCGCGAAGATGGCACAACCGCAGTGGTTGGCTTGAATTGGTCCCGCTACAACGCTGATGGTTGGCGGGCACTCGCAACAATAGGGCAAGTTTTTCGGTCCGACGCAGATCCGGATTTCACACTGACTTCAGGGTTGCAGGGGACGAAATCGGACATTCTGCTGGCCGGTCAACTTGACAATGGCAATGGGCTGACATTGGCAGCACGTGGACTGCTTAACAGTGATTTCAGCTTTACCAAGGCCGAATTGCGCGCAGCTTGGATAAAAGGGGATACTGCATTAGCTGCCGGTTATATCTGGCTCGAGCCAGACCCTGCTGAGCTCAACAACGATGAAATTTCAGAACTGCGTGCTTCAGGGCGCTATCGTGTGGACCAGAACTGGCTGACAAGCGCCAGTGCGCGCTATGATTTCAGCGAATCTGAGCCACTCCGACTGGGATTTGGTTTGACCTACCAGAATGAGTGCGTGCAGGTGAATGTGAACGTCAACAGACGCTTTACCTCCACATCAAGTATTGAGCCTTCGACGGAATTCGGCTTTACCGTAGCCCTGACAGGGTACTCCGTCGAAGGCAATGGACAAAAGTTTAAGAGAAGATGCAGTTGATCTCAGGTTTCACAAAATCTCTTCGCGCGGGCTATCGTAATTCGGTCCTGCCGGTGTTGGCCGCCGCGTTTGTTGCCCTGGCGACACCCCCGGCCCAGAGTCAAAGCCTTTTCTCTCCTGCAATCCGGGTCAATCAAGACATTGTCACTTGGTATGAACTGCAACAGCGCCAACAGTTTCTGGATCTTCTGGGTATCCCCGGCAGTTCCGAAACAGAAGTTCGCAATGCATTGATCGATGACAGGCTGCGTAAACAGGCTATGCGTGATGCCGGGATTCAGGCGACGCCGGAAGATGTTCAATCTGGAATTGATGAATTCGCCTCACGCGGCAACCTAAGCACGGACGAGTTTCTAAGACTACTGAACGAGGAGGGTGTTTCCACGGAAACCGTACGGGATTTCGTGGCCGACCAATTATCCTGGCGGGATTATGTCGCCACTCGCTTTTTGTCACAGGCCCGGCCGAGCGAGGATGAAATCAATCGCGCACTGGGACAGGGCGGCGGCGGCGGCTTGCAGGTTTTATTGTCAGAAATCATCATTCCAGTAACCCCGCAAACACTGGCTCAAGCCGAGGCTCTGGCCGACGAAATTGCATTGCTCCCTGATCAGGAGAGCTTTTCGGCCGCCGCAACACAGTACTCTGCAGCGGCTACACGTGAAAATGGCGGGCGGCTCGAATGGCTTTCGATCACAAATCTGCCGCCCGCTCTGCAGCCGGTCATCCTAGGCCTGAAAAATGGTGAGATTACTGATCCGCTTGCGCTGCCAAACGCGGTGGCGCTATTCCAGATGAGGGGTATCCGTGAAACAGCGGGCAGTGCTCCGCGATATTCCGAAATCGACTACGCCATCTATTACCTCCCAGGTGGCCGCAATACAGATACGCTCGCAAAAGCCACCAAACTCAAGGAAGAGATCGACACCTGCGATGATCTCTATGGATTGGCCAAGGGTCAGTCGCCGGATATTCTTGATCGTATCAGCGCTAAACCGTCCGAGATACCACGCGATGTTGCATTGGAACTGGCCAAGCTTGACCCAAATGAGGTTTCAACTGCACTGACACGAAACAACGGTCAGACGCTGATGTTCCTGATGCTGTGCAACAGAACCCGCGATCTGGGTGAAGAAACGACCCGAGTGGATGTCGCCAACGCTCTGACACAACAACGCTTGCAGGCTCTTGCTGATAGCCTGCTGGAACAGCTCCGAGCAGAAGCCGTCATCATCGAGCAATGACACCATCTATCGCACTCAGCTGCGGCGAACCTGCAGGAATAGGCCCCGAGATCGCGGCCAAAGCCTGGCAATCATTGCGCGATGAATGCCCGTTCTTCTATATCGGCGATGCCTCGCACCTCCCGGCCGGCACTCCGATCAATCGGATATCTGACCCAGCAGAAGCCCGTGCAGCAAGCGCCACTGCCCTGCCCGTTCTGCATGTCGAGTTTTCGTCTGCAAATACACCCGGACATCCCGAAGCCAAAAATGCGCCCGCTGTCGTTGATGCTATTGAACGGGGTGTCGAGTTGGTCCAATCCGGTGCAGCATCGGCGCTTTGTACAGCACCGATCCACAAGAAGGCACTGATCGATGGGGCTGGATTTGCGTTTCCGGGACATACCGAATTCCTAGCCTCACTGGCGGGACAGTCGCGAGTCGTGATGATGCTCGCGAGCGATCAGTTGCGGGTGGTACCAGCCACCATCCATGTTCCGCTATCGCAAGTCACAAGCGCGCTCACTCCAGAAGTTTTGCGTGAAACGATCGAGATCACCGCACGGGGTTTGCGCGACCAGTTTGGCATCCCCAATCCCAGAATCGCCGTGGCTGGATTGAACCCCCACGCGGGCGAAGAGGGAAAGATGGGGACTGAGGAGCTCAACTGGATCGCGCCGCTGATCGCCGATTTGTCACCCATTGGCTATTCAGTGACCGGCCCGCACCCCGCAGATACCATGTTCCACACCGCGGCACGTGCGCGCTACGACGCGGCGATCGCAATGTATCACGACCAGGCGCTAATCCCGATCAAAACGCTGGATTTCGACCGAGGTGTAAACGTGACGCTGGGCCTGCCCTTCGTCAGGACCTCGCCGGATCACGGCACGGCCTTGGACATTGCAGGCCAAGGGATCGCAAACCCAACCAGCCTGATCGAGGCGCTCAAACTGGCCCAGAAGATGGCGCATTCCCGCTAATGCTTCATCTGGCCAAAAATATCCCCGCCGGAGGCAAAAAATATCTGGCGCACCAAATCCAATCCGAACAACGATAAAGCCATGAGCGCCATCGACTCCCTCCCCCCGCTGCGCGAGGTTATCGCCACCCATCAGCTCTCGGCCCGCAAATCGCTGGGTCAGAACTTTCTGCTCGACCTCAACCTGACGGCAAAGATCGCGCGGCAGGCCGGAGACCTGGACGAATGCGATGTCCTTGAGATCGGGCCGGGACCTGGTGGTTTGACCCGTGGCCTGCTGTCTGAGGGGGCCCGCAAAGTTGTCGCCGTTGAAAAAGACACCCGCTGCATCGCAGCCTTGAACGATATTGCCGCCGCTTATCCCGGCAGGCTCGAGGTCATCAACGGTGATGCGCTGGAAATCGATCCATTAGCCCATCTTACGCCTCCGATTCGCGTGGCCGCGAACTTGCCTTATAATGTCGGGACCGAGCTTCTGGTCCGCTGGCTCACCCCGCCCGTATGGCCGCCCTTCTGGCAAAGCCTGACCCTCATGTTCCAGCGCGAAGTGGCCGAGCGGATCGTAGCACAACCCGGCAGCAAGGCCTATGGCCGCCTTGCCATCCTCGCCCAATGGCGGGCCGAAGCGCGCATCGCGATGTCCCTGCCGCCCGGAGCGTTCACACCCCCACCGAAGGTCTCTAGCGCGGTGGTTCACCTGACAGCGTTGCCCGAGCCCCGGTATCCAGCGGACGCCCGCACCCTGTCCCGTGTGGTCGCTGCGGCCTTCAATCAACGTCGCAAAATGCTGCGTGCCTCGCTCAAAGGTACGGCCCCGGATATCGAAGACCGCCTGCTTGCCGCTGGTATCAAACCCACTGAACGCGCCGAGCAGATTCCGCTGGAAGCTTTCTGTGCCTTGGCTCGCGAAATTCAGAAACCCTGATCGCAATAAAAAGCCCCGGGTAAAAACCTCGGGGCTTTTGTCGGCGTGAGCCGATCTTATTCGGCCGCTTCTGGTGCGTCGCCTGTATCGGCGGGCGTATCCTCAGCTGCAGGCGGTGCTTTGGGCTTGCGCGCCCGCGGTTTACGCGCCGGCTTTTCCTTCTTCTCCTGAGCCGGAGCTTCGGCACCTTTGCTTTCGGGTGTCTCGACCAACCCGCTTTCAGGCGTCGGTTCGGCCGAGGCGAAATCCATCACATCAGGTTGCGGAGCTTCGGCAGGGTCCGCCTGACGAGCCGCTTCGCGCTCCTGACGTTCGGCACGCTCACGGTCACGTTCAGCTTGCCGTTCGCGGTTCTGGCGCTCTTGCTCTTCGCGGCGCGCTTCGATCTCGCGCTGCGCCTCGCTCAGCATGCGCAGGTAATGCTCGGCGTGTTGCTGAAAGTTCTCGGCCGCCACACGGTCATTCGACAGCTGTGCGTCGCGCGCCAGTTGGTTGTATTTGTCAATGATCTGCTGCGGTGTGCCACGCACTTTGCCCTCAGGACCCGAGCTGTCAAAAACCCGGTTAACGACGTTGCCGCCAGAAGGACGATTGCGGTTGTTCTTGGCCCGCGAGCGGGATTTGGAAGATCTCATCTTACTTTACGTCAGCCTTATCAATTCACTGTCGATCAGCCCGTATCTAACGCTGCTCAGTGGCTTTGTGCCGTTACGCGCTATCGACTTTTTGGGCTTGGCGTCAGGGGTGCGCTGAAACAGCGTCAACCTCGCCGACTAATCCTGAGTAAACATGTCCTGAGCGCTCAGACAAGAGGATTCTCACAATTGTCGCAGCTTTTTTACATCAATCGGCATTTTTCAGCTTCAGATTCCCCTGGATGGTGGCATTCTTGCCCCTACAACCCGGTCACGCCCGTCCAGATCAGGGATCACCTGCGTGCGCGTCAGTCCAGCGGCATCAAATAACGCTGATACATAAGCGCCTTGTGTTGGACCGATTTCTACCAAAATACGCCCGCCAGGCATCAGATAATCTGGGGCCGAGGCCGCTATACGACGGTACGCATCCAATCCGTCGCCCTCATCCGTCAAAGCCATGCGCGGCTCATGTTCACGTACTTCCGGCGAAAGATCATTCATTTCTTCCGCCGAAATATAAGGCGGATTCGAAACAATCAGGTCAAATTGCCCCTGAATGTTTTCAAACCAATCCGACCGCCGAATCTCCAAACGCGCCTGAACTTGATGCTGAACAGCATTGGCGCTGGCCTGCAGGCAGGCCGCTTCGCTCAAATCCACCCCGACGCCCGAGGCGCTCGCCCGTTCAGCTAGCAAAGTAATCAAGATACAGCCCGAGCCCAAACCCAGGTCCAGAACATGATCGAACGGTTCACTTAGAGCTGCTTCGATCAAAGCTTCGGTTTCGGGACGAGGGTCAAGTACATCACGGCTGACCCGGAACCGACGACCATAGAATTCGCGCTCGCCCAGAAGGTGCGACACCGGCACCCGGATGGCACGAAGAGAAATCAACTGGTCATAGCGCTCTGCGATATCAACGGGCAGCTCCTCGGGTGCGATCAGCGTCACACGGCTGGCCTCGATCCGTGCCGCATGGGCCAGCAGCACCCGCGCATCCCGCGCCGGATCGGGCACCCCTGCCGCGCGCAAACGCGCGGTGGCCGCTACCATGGCCTGCGCAGCTGTCAGTGCCGCAATCATTGCGCCATCTCGGCCAGCAGCCGGGCCTGATCATCTGCGGTTAGCGCATCAATCACCTCATCCAGATCGCCCTGCATCACCTGATCCAGCTTATAGAGCGTCAGGTTGATGCGGTGATCCGTCATACGACCCTGTGGGAAATTATAAGTCCTGATCCGTTCCGACCGGTCACCCGAGCCCACTTGGCTGGCGCGATCCGCTGACCGCTCACTGTCGATCCGCTGCCGCTCCAGATCGTAAAGGCGCGTTTTCAGCACCTGCATCGCAATCTCACGGTTGCGATGTTGCGATTTCTCGGAGCTGGTCACCACGATACCGCTGGGCAGGTGCGTGATCCGCACCGCCGAATCCGTAGTATTAACGTGCTGCCCACCCGCGCCGGAACTGCGCATCGTGTCGATGCGGATGTCATTCGCGTCGATCTGGATGTCTACATCCTCAGCCTCAGGCAAAACCGCGACGGTCGCTGCCGAAGTGTGAATACGCCCGCCACTTTCGGTTTCGGGCACACGCTGTACCCGATGCACGCCAGATTCATATTTCATCCGCGCAAAGACGTTGTCGCCTTTGATATGAGCCACTACTTCTTTGATCCCGCCGAGATCCGAGGCCTGTTCCTCGATGATTTCAAACTGCCACCCCTTACCTTCGGCATAGCGCTGATACATACGCAGCAGGTCTCCGGCGAACAGGGCCGCCTCATCGCCACCTGTACCGGGCCGTATCTCCAGCATTGCCGGGCGCGCATCCGCCGCGTCTTTGGGCAATAATGCCAGCTGTAGCGCATGCTCGGCTTCGGGGATACGGGCCTGCAGTTCGGGAATTTCCTCCTCGGCCAGCTCTTTCATGTCTGGGTCGGCCAGCATCGCTTCGGCCTCGGCCAAATCGGAGACCAACAAACGCCATGCCATGATCTGATCAACCACCGGCTTGAGGTCGGAATACTCCTTGGCCAAGGCCGCAATATCTCCGCCCGATGCGCCATCAGCCATGGCCGCTTCTAGGTATTGGAATCGCTGGGTGATCTGTTCTAGGCGTTCTTCGGGGATCATCCGCGCGGTGTCTATCATCCGGGGGCTTTGGTCAAGGCCTTGCCTTGTGCTAGGCTTAGCGCATGAAACGACTGATCCTGGCCCTGACACTTGTTGCAACCCCTGGTTTGGCCGACGTTGTTGGCCCCGGGGGCAAGGTGCAGGACTGCTATTGCACCGACAAATCAGGCACCCGCGTCGAATTGGGAGAGATGATCTGCCTGCAGGTCGACGGTCGCATGTTCATGGCCCAATGCCAGATGTCACTGAACGTGCCCATGTGGCGCGAGGTGCAGGAAGGATGTTTGTCGTCAGGGTTGCAGCAAAGCAAGCCAGTGGGAGACCCGCTGTCGATTGACGCCGAAATCTTTCCGACCAAATCTTGAGCGCGCATAGATGCGCAGCTTATCCCCGTCATGCTGAACGGTGGTGTAGTCGGGAAACCCGAATACCCTGGAACGGATGACATAAGTTATCATTCCCTCTTCGATCGAACCTGCCAGCACGGTCGTGCGCGGCGTCGAGCGGGCGATATGATCGAGTTGCTCCATCGCTTCCGGGGCTGCCTCAACGACCCGCACTACGCCGTTCCTAAAATCTCGATCCAATCCTTCGGGGGCAACATGCCAGCGCGTTGGGTCAGACGGCGCAAGGCGAACATATGCACCCATCGCAATGCCCACCGAAATCAACAGCCAAAGCACCATTTTCATCTGCCCTTCGAGCCCTTTGCGCAAAGCCTACCCAGTCCGAGGGCGACCAACACCCCTACCGTGGCGTCACGCCCGGCAGAATGCACAGCATCTCGAACAGCAGGTTTGCTGCCGTCAGCGCCGTATTGCCCGACGGATCATATGGCGGAGAAACCTCTACCAGATCGCAGCCCACCACGTTCATGCCCGCCAGTGCATGGATCAGCTGCAGCGCCTGCGGAGTGGTCAGACCCGCGATCTCGGGCGTGCCCGTTCCGGGTGCATATGCCGGATCGAGGCTGTCGATATCATAGGTGATATAAACCGGATGATCCTCGACCGTCTTGCGGATAAGTGAGCCGATTTCGGTCAGGTTCTGTTGCCACAGCTCCCACGCCGGGTACTGGCGAAAGCCCCAGCCCTGCGCCTCGGTAAAGTCGCTGGCGGCATAGCCCGAGCCGCGAATGCCGATCTGGAAGGTCTTGTCGGGCACGATCAACCCTTCCTCATAGGCTCGTCGAAAGACGGTGCCATGGGTCTCTTTCTCGCCAAACATCTCGTCATTGACATCAGCATGGGCATCCACATGGACCAGAGCCACTGGACCATGCTTGGCCGCCATCGCCCGCAGGATCGGCAAAGTGATCGAATGATCACCTCCCATTGCCACCGGGATGACGCCTTGCGCCAGAATGCCGTCATAGCTGCCCTTGATGATCTTAAGACTATCAGCCAGCGAGAAGGTGTTGATCGCCAAATCTCCAATATCCGCGATCTGCAGATGTTCGAACGGTGCCGCGCCATTGGCCATGTTATAGGGCCGTATCATCGCACTTTCGCTGCGGATCTGCTTGGGTCCGAACCGAGTGCCCGACCGCCAAGAAGTGCCGATATCCATCGGAACCCCGAGGATCGCCACGTCCAGCCCTTCAAGCGACGACGCCTGCGGCAGGCGCATGAATGTATTCGGCCCCGAAAACCGCGCCAGATCATTGCCTCCAATGGGTTGGTTATGTTCGGTCATGTACTGTCTCCGATCCGGTGCCTTACCAAGCAGATACCGGGATTATGCCTAACCAAAGGTTAAGGCTTCACCAGCTTGTTCCACCCCAACAGGCAAATGATCTGCGTCGCCACATGGGCCCCCGCAATCGCCGTCGCACCAGATGTGTCGTATGGCGGAGAAACCTCGACCACATCACCACCTTTGATGTTGATACCGGCAATGTCGCGCAGGATGATTTGCGCCTGAATGGAGCTCAGCCCACCCCAGACCGGTGTCCCGGTGCCCGGGGCAAAGGCCGGGTCCAGACCGTCTATGTCAAAGCTCAGATAAACGGGTCTGTCGCCCAATATCCCTTTGATCTTCTGCGCCACAACGGCGGGTCCGGATTCATAAACCTCGCGCGCATCGATGATATTGACGCCCAGCGTGTCCTCATTTGTGGTGCGTATCCCCACCTGAACCGAACGTTTCGGGTCCACGATCCCCGATTTCACCGCCTTGTAGAACATGGTCCCGTGGTCCACGCGGGACATGTCATCATCGGCCCAGGTGTCCGTATGCGCATCGAATTGCAGCAGCGACATCGGCCCATATTTCTCGGCATAAGCTTTGAGGATCGGGAAGCTGATATAATGATCCCCGCCTAGCGTGACCGAAGCGACATTGGTCTTCAGAATGGTACGGATGTGATCGGTCAGGGTGTCGGGAAAGGCCGGGATATTGGCATAGTCATAGGCCATGTCGCCATAATCCACGATGGCCAGCTCACTCAGAGCATCAAAAGGCCAGCCATAAGGCGCATCAGGCGATTGCAACGCACTGGCCTCGCGGATCGCACGAGGGCCAAGCCGGGTTCCGGGGCGGTTTGTCACCGCCTGATCGAAAGGCACGCCGGTTACCGCGATATCCGCTCCGGTCAGGTCTTTGGTATAGAGCCGCCGCAGGAATGAGGTCGCGCCGCCAAAGGTGTTCTCATAGGACAGCCCCTTGAGATCGGGGTTGGTGAACGCCTCATCCACCTGGTTCTTTGCATCTTCCAGTGCCATGTCTTTTCCCTATCAGCCCAACGGCTGTGCCTTTTCAACGATCCGCGCGAAGAAGGACGCTCCGATCGGCGCGACGTCATCATTGAAGTTGTATTTCGGATGGTGCAGCCCGGCACCCTCTCCTTGACCCATGAACAGATAAGCACCGGGTCGGGCCTGCAGCATGTAGGAAAAATCCTCTGCCCCCATCTCACGCCCAGCATTATCCTTCACACGTTCCGCACCCGACACATCCCGCGCCACTTCGGCCGCAAACGCGGCCTTTTCGGCATCATTGATGGTGGCAGGATAACCCTCTTGATACTCCAGTTTGGCCTCAACACCGTACGAGGCCGCCTGCCCTGCCACAATCTGCGCCATCCGTTCTTTGACCATTTTCTGCACTACAGGATCAAAGGTGCGGACAGTGCCGTTCAAATAAGCGGTGTCGGGAATGACATTGTTCACCGTTCCGGTGTGGATCTGCGTCACCGATACCACCAGATCGTCAAGTGCATAGTGATTTCGACTGACAATTGTCTGAATTGCCTGCGCCATCCCGCAAGCCGCCATCACCGGGTCTTTCGTTTCATGTGGCATGGCCCCGTGGCCGCCAACACCTTGAATATGAATCTCAAACGTATCCACTGCCGCCATCAAAGGCCCCGGCGTGGTTTCGAACAGACCCTCAGGCCGACCCGGAGTATTGTGGATGCCATAGACCTGAGAGATATCGAACCGATCCATAATGCCTTCTTCGACCATGACGCCCGCGCCGCCACCTTCTTCCTCGGCAGGTTGAAAGATCAGGGCAACGCGGCCTGCGAAATTCCGTGTCTCGGCAAGATAGCGCGCTGCGCCCAACAGCATGGTGGTGTGGCCGTCATGCCCGCACGCATGCATCATGCCGGGGTTCTTCGAGACGTAGTCAACGCCCGTCTCCTCGGTAATCGGCAGCGCATCCATATCGGCACGCAGACCAATGGTCGGACCCTCGCCCTGCCCATTGATGATCGCGACCATGCCTGTTTTGGCGATCCCTTCGTGCAGCTCATCCACGCCGAACTCGCGCAAACGCTCGGCTACGAATGCAGCGGTCTCATAGCATTCGAATTCCAGTTCGGGGATGGTGTGAAGGTGCTGGCGCCACTTGGCCATATCGGCGGCGTAATCGGCAATTCGGTTGACGACGGGCATCTGGGGTGGACTCCTGATCCTGACTGCGGGATGGATGCATCTGACACCGGAACGAAAGGGTTCGCAATGGCCGAAAATCCTCTGATCCACGATACCGATGCGGGTATCGAGCGTTTGCTGGAAATCATGCGTCGTCTGCGCGATCCGGAAACCGGCTGCCCTTGGGATATCGAACAGGATTTCGCCACCATCGCGCCCTATACGATCGAAGAAGCCTATGAGGTCGCCGATGCCATCGAACGTAAGGCCTATGACGAGTTGAAAGGGGAGCTGGGTGACCTGCTGTTCCAATCCGTCTTCCACGCGCAAATGGCTGAAGAGGCTGGGTATTTCACCTTTCAGGACGTAGTGCGCACCATGTCGGACAAGATGGTTGACCGCCACCCGCATGTGTTCGGTGACGAATCCCGTGACAAGTCCGCCGACCAACAAACGAAGGATTGGGAGACCATCAAAGCCGCCGAACGCGCGGGCAAAGAACAGAAAGGCGCACTGGACGGCGTCGCCGCCAACCTGCCTGCTTTGCTACGTGCGCATAAACTGCAGAAACGTGCCGCGCGTGTGGGCTTCGACTGGCCCGACGCCAGCCATGTGCTGGCAAAGATCACCGAGGAGGCCGCCGAACTGGAAGAAGCGCGCGACAGCATGGATGCCGATGCGCTGGAAGATGAATTCGGTGATCTGCTGTTCGTGATCGTCAACCTCGGCCGCCACTTAGGCATCGAACCCGAGGCTGCCCTGCGCCGCACAAACGCGAAGTTTACCCGCCGTTTCGAGAAGGTCGAAGCCCGGCTGGCTAAACGCGGGAAAACGCCCACCCAAAGCGATCTGGCCGAAATGGATGCGCTGTGGGATGAGGTGAAATTCGAGGAGCACCGCGCCAATGGCAAACTCCCGCCGGTGAATGCTCCGGCAGACACGTAATTCGGCTAGACAAGTCCCGCGACACTTGCGAGTGTCCCACCTTCACGGCCCTCGGAGACCCCCATGCCCCGTAAAATCATCATCGATACCGATCCCGGTCAGGACGACGCCGTTGCGATACTTCTGGCCCTTGCCAGCCCTGAAGAGATCGAGGTTCTGGGCATCACCGCCGTCGCCGGAAACGTTCCGCTGGAACTTACCGCCAAGAATGCACGCATCGTATGTGAATTGGCGGGCCATACCGATATCCCCGTCTATGCCGGATGCGACCGACCGCTGAAACGCCCGCTTGTCACCGCCGAACATGTTCATGGCAAAACCGGGCTCGACGGTCCTGTTCTCCCCGATCCTGAAATGCCTCTGGCCGAAGGACACGCGGTCGATTTCATCATCGAAACCCTGCGCGCGCATGAGCCCGGCACGGTCACGCTCTGCCCGCTGGGGCCGCTGACCAACATCGCCTCGGCCTTTCTGAAGGCGCCCGATATCATCGACCGGGTGCAAGAGATCGTCTTAATGGGCGGCGCCTATTTCGAAGTTGGAAATATAACTCCAGCTGCGGAATTTAACATCTATGTCGACCCGGAAGCGGCTGATATCGTGTTTAAATCCGGCATCCACATCGTGGTGATGCCGCTGGACGTGACCCATGACGCGCTGGTCACGCCTTATCGCAATGACGCCTTCCGAGCATTGGACAGCAAGGTCGGTCATGCGGTGGCAGAAATGACCGATTTCTTCGAACGCTTCGACAAAGAAAAATACGGCTCGGAAGGCGCGCCGCTGCACGACCCCTGCGTGACCGCCTATCTGATCCGGCCCAATCTGTTCTCGGGCCGCCACATCAATGTTGAGATCGAAACCCAATCAGAACTGACGTTGGGCATGACCGTGGCCGATTGGTGGCGAGTCACCGACCGCGCACCAAATGCCATGTTCATAGGCGACGTGGACGCTCAGGGCTTCTTCGACCTGCTTACAGAAAGGCTTGCCCGCCTATGACTGCCGCACTCCGCCTTGCCCGTCCCGACGATCTGGATCGCCTGATGGCACTGATCGCAGCGTTTCATTCGGAATCCGGCATCGCGCAGGATGACGAGAAGCGCCGCAACGCGCTGGCCCCTCTGCTGGATGGCATACCGCATGGCTGCATCTATCTGATCGGGCCGGGCCGAGCGCCGCTGGGCTATGTCATCCTCACCTTCGGCTGGTCAGTCGAGTTTGGTGGCATGGACGCATTTGTGGATGAGATTTACATCCGCCCTGCTGTCCGTGGCCGCGGTATCGCAACCGAAGTGCTGCATGATCTCCCCAAAGCGCTGGCCGAAGCTGGCCTGACCGCCCTGCATCTTGAAGTCGACCGCACCAATGAGACTGCGCAGAAACTTTATCTGCGGTCAGGTTTCAAACCGCGCGAACGCTATATGCTGATGAGCAAATTGCTCTAGCGCGATTCACCCCGGAAGATCACAGCGGGGTTCACCATGTCCTGAACCGGATCATCCTGCGAGACCTCCATCCCCGTGATCGGATAGGTCCCCGGCTCCGAGCAAGCGGCCAGAAGCCCGACGGAAAGCATTGAAATTACAAGAAAGATCTTTGAAGCAGACATATCGTCCCCCTTTCTGCAATACAGGCAGAATATCGGGGCTTGTTCCGCCGCAATAGGAACAAGTTCACACATAATGATTCTTATGTCGAAATATTCTAGCTTAGAGGCAATTCTTGTTGAACGTCTGTTCCATGGTTTTTAGTTGCCTTGGCACCCGCTTGGGCTGCGGCAACGCGTTGAGCTGCTCGGTTATGTTCTCGCCGGTGTACCAGGATTCGAACAAAAGGGCTTTGATGTCATCGTCCAGCACCGTATCGGCGACGTTATAAGTACACAGACATTCCTCCATCGTGATCTGCCCGCTGGGATCACCTTCCACCATCTTCTGACACACTGCCTCTGGCGGTCGATCAGCAAACACCAACTGAGGCAAGATCAACAGCGAAACTGCACCCACGAAGAGTTTTAGATGGCTCATATGACGTCCTCTCCCATCGACCACCGCGTGATGGCCTATCTGACACAGATTAGACGGAACGACGACAAGACAAAGAAAAAAATAGCCCCGGCGATAACGCCGAGGCCCATTCAAGTCCAAATGCAGAGACGCAGATCAGCGTTTCAGGATAGACGAACCTGCATATTCCGCGACCTCGCCCAGCGATTCCTCAATACGGATCAACTGATTATATTTCGCCAACCGGTCCGAGCGCGCCAGAGAGCCGGTTTTGATCTGGCCACAGTTTGTCGCGACCGCCAGATCGGCAATCGTGGCGTCTTCGGTCTCGCCCGAGCGGTGCGACATTACGTTGGTGTATCGCGCGCGGTGGGCCATATCGACGGCACGAAGGGTCTCGGTCAGCGAACCGATCTGGTTCACCTTGACCAGCATCGAGTTCGCACAGCCACGCTCGATTCCTTCGGCCAGACGCGCCGGATTGGTCACGAACAGATCGTCGCCGACCAACTGCACCTTGTCCCCGATAGCGTCGGTCAGGGCCTTCCAGCCATCCCAGTCATCTTCGGACATACCGTCTTCGATCGAGATGATCGGGTAATCGTTGACCAGTGCTGCCAGATAGGCGGCGTTTTCATCGGATGTCAGCGATATGCCCTCGCCCGCCAGCACGTACTTACCGTCTTTGAAATACTCGGTCGCAGCGCAATCCAGCGCCAGATGGATTTCCTCACCCGGCTTGTAGCCCGCTTTTTCGATGGATTTCAGAATGAAATCCAGTGCCTCACGAGTCGACGCGATGTTCGGAGCAAAGCCGCCCTCATCGCCCACACCAGTGGCCAGACCAGCCGCCGAGAGTTCTTTCTTCAACGTGTGAAATACCTCAGACCCCATGCGCACGGCCTCACGGATATTCGCGGCCGAGGTCGGCATGATCATGAATTCCTGAATGTCGATCGGGTTATCGGCGTGTTCTCCACCATTGATGATGTTCATCATCGGCACCGGAAGAACGCGCGCTGAAGTACCGCCGACGTAGCGATACAGAGGCTGTGTGGTGAAATCCGCCGCCGCCTTGGCCGTCGCCAGCGAGACACCCAGAATGGCGTTCGCGCCCAGACGGCCCTTGTTCTCGGTCCCGTCGAGTTCAATCATCGCCTTGTCGATGGCCACCTGCTCAGTCGCATCAAAGCCCACCAGTTCTTCGGCTATCTCACCGTTAACGGCAGCGACCGCTTCCAGCACGCCCTTGCCCATATAGCGGGCCTTGTCGCCATCACGTTTTTCCACTGCCTCATAGGCACCGGTTGACGCGCCCGAGGGCACGGCAGCGCGGCCCATAGTGCCGTCTTCCAGAATCACGTCCACCTCGACCGTCGGGTTACCCCGGCTGTCCAGAATTTCGCGCGCGTGGATGTCGATGATCGTGCTCATGATATGGGTCCCGATGATGCCAACAGTTGCATGCCTCATAGCAGCACGCGGCAAAAAGTAAACCGCTTCCGTTATCGCTAACACGTATATTTTTCAGCCTTTAGGGCTAACAGTTTGCTGTTTGCGCCAACAGGTAGCGGGTGCTTAGGCCGCTGCCAGCGCCTGCGCCAGCTGGCGTTCTCGAATGAAGGTGTACAAACCTGATCCGATAATCAGACCGGCACCGGCCAGCGTCATGCTGTCAGGGCGTTCGCCGAACATCAGCATGCCGGCCATGATCGAGAACACCAACCGGGTATACCGAAACGGCGTCAGCGCCGAAGCCTCGCCGATCCGCATCGCGGTTACGATGCCATAATAGCCCAAAACGCCGAACCCGATGGCACCCAGATAAGGCCCGATCTGCGCAGACTGCAGCGGCACGATGGGCTGTACTGTGAACACCATCAGGGCCGCACCAGCCAGCGCTACTCCGATATAGGCCTGCAATGCGACGACCGACGAGGCTACACGAACATCCAGCCTGCGTGTGATCAGATCACGCGCTGCGATCGCAACAACCGAAACCAAAACAAACAGAGATTCTGGCTGGAAACCTTCGAGCCCGGGGCGAATGATCATCAAGACGCCGACAAAGCCAATGCCGATGGCGCTCCAACGACGCCAGCCGACCTGCTCGCCCAGAAACAGCGCAGCCCCCATCGTAACGAATAGCGGCATCGCTTGAAAAACCGCAGCTACGGTCGACAGATCGACCAATGACAAAGCGGTCACGAAGCTGAGCGCTCCAAAAGCCTCGGTCCCTGCCCGAAGCAGTGGCAGCGGTTCCCACGCGACAGGATCGAAAATGCGTTTACGTGTCACCAACGACATGATTGCAAAGACGGTTCCGCAGAACAGACCCAACACGATCATGATCTGCCCGGTCGAGACACTGACCGAAAGGTACTTGATGAACATGTCCTCAAGCGCGAAGGCTGCCATCGAGCCGATGATCAGCAAAATGCCGTTTACGTTGTTCATGCGCGTTTCCGTTGGAATTGACCGCTAACTTGCGAGTCCTTCCAGCACAAAAATCGTAACCTTCACGACGTCGCAAGCAGTATTGCGACATGTTCGATGATTTCCCGTGCGCCGACCAATCGATTTTCGTGATGAGTTAGTCTTTTTCCAGCGGTACGCCGTACAATTCCAGGCGATGGCCTTTCAGCTTATACCCAAGCTTGGCCGCAATCTTTTCTTGCAGTGCTTCAATCTCAGGGTCTACGAATTCGATCACCTCGCCTGACTGCATGTCGATCAGGTGATCGTGGTGATCGCGCTCTGCGTCCTCGTATCGCGCGCGGCCATCACCGAACTCCAATCGCTCCAATATCCCGGCCTCTTCGAACAGCTTAACGGTGCGATAGACCGTTGCGATCGAAATCCCCGAATCCTCTGCCGAGGCACGGGCATACAGCTCTTCCACATCCGGGTGATCCTCGCTCTGCTGCAATACCTGGGCGATGGTCCGGCGTTGACCGGTCATGCGCAGGCCCTTGGCTTCGCAACGAGCGATAATCGTATCGGACATGGTGACCCCCGGAACTGTTCGAAACTCTGTCATAGTATGTCTGAGTGCCTTGCGCCACACAGGATTTACGCATCAGGCAGCGCGTCGCAAATCGGCCCAAACCGGCAAATGGTCAGACGCGATGTGCGCCGGTCGCGCATCGTGCACCCCATGCAATGCTGCCTCAAGCCCCTGCCCCACTGCGATCCTGTCCAGCGCGCCCAATGGCTGTGCAGCCGGAAAGCTGGGTACGGGCGGCAAAAACCTCATGTCCGGAGCCAGATGATCCAGAACCGGTTGTCGCGACCATTCGTTGAAATCGCCAGCCCAGACGGTGGGCATATCCTCAAGATCGGAGTCACAGCGCTTGATATGGTTGATTTGCTGGCGTCGCGACGCGGGCAATAATCCCAGATGCATCCCCATCACGCGCAAGGGCCCGATCTGTGTATCAAATTCAACCCGCACAGCACCACGCGGCTCCAGCCCCGGCAACTCGTGATGCCCTGTCCGGCGCACCGCAATTGTGTCTCCACGCCAGATGACGGCGTTGCCGTGCCAACCCAGACTGCCCGCACCACCCAGATCGACAATCTGCCAGCCGGCTTCGTCCAACATGAAATGCGGCAACGCGGCAGGGCGCGGTGGCAAACGTTTGTCGGCCTCCTGCAGCACAACAATATCCGCCTGCATACTCTCAATAACCTGCAATATCCGCTGCGGTTGCCGTCGGAAGTCGAGTCCCACACATTTCTGAATGTTGTAACTGGCTAGACGCAGTGTTGACTGAAGGACCATGGGATTCCGATGTTTGCTCAAACACTAAGAGTGCCACTCTCAGCGCCTAGTGCAACATGAAATTCCTGCAGGAACCAGATAGATTGCTTTGGTTCAATCACCACTAATCAACTTAAAATTGCTTTTACCACAATGCGCTCCACCAAAACGCAAATATCGTGTACACGTGCATCTCTATGGGTAAAGTGCCCGTAAAGCCAAACTAAGGATCAAACGTGAATACAACATTCGCCACCCTGGTAATCGCAGACATTTCAGGGAGCACCCCATTGTACAAAGCAGTGGGCGAAGGCGAAGCGCAGCGCCTTATCCAAATGGAGCTTGATCGGCTACGTCGCGTACTTGCAACCCATGGTGGCACACAAGTTGGCCAGAAAGGGGATGATGTTCTAAGCTTTTTCCTGGATCCAAACGCAGCATTGAATGCAGCGATGGGTCTGATCGAACAGTCCCCGGAAACCTCACTGTCGGTGCATGTTGGTGTACATTGCGGGCCGATCGTCATCGCCGAAAAAGGTGTTTATGGCGAAGCGGTGAATGTGACCGCCCGTCTTGCCACAGCCGCCAACCCAGGAGAAGCCTGTGTCAGCAATGGCGTCGCGACGATGCTACAGGAAAACTTGCGCCAGATTCTCAAACCGCTTGGGCAACTCAACCTCAAAGGTTTGACAGAGCGGTTCATGGTCTATTCCTTGATGAACCCGGACATGGACCCGTTCACGCAAACCAGATTGCCACTGTCCCATGGCCGGACCGAAGATCACTGGAAGCCAGCGGAACGTTTGACCCTTTTGCTTAGCCATGGGGAGCGCTCGTGGCGCTGCCACGAGAATGGCGAGCTGGCAATTGGCCGATCACAAGATTGCGACGTCGTGCTGTCCCAACCATGGGTGTCGCGCCTGCATGCTGTCCTCAGTATCAAGGATGGCAAGCTGATCCTGTCAGACCGAAGCACATCCGGCACCTATTTGAAATCTGAGGCTGGTCGTGAAATCCAGCTCAAGCGCGAATCCGTCATGTTGGCAGACAGCGGCTGGATTTCTCCAGCGCTGCCCATTGAACAGTCCGAAACCTGCCTGCAGTTCGAGCTTTTGGGCCGCAGTCAGGTACCACAGAACGTGGCATGAACCACTTCGCTCTCGGATGGAGGGCGTGTCAGATCAACCGCATCGGACTGATCCTCGTAGGGTCGTGACAAAACGTCGTTCAAACGATGGAATGGTCCGTAATCTCCCTGAACGGCCGACTGTATCATCTGCTCAATCCGGTGGTTGCGCGGAATGAAAGCCGGGTTTGCAGCACTCATTACGACGTCAGGAGTATCTTCGCGCTGCAAACGCGCGCGCCATCCTTCAGCCCATTCGTCATACGCCGCGGGATCAGTGAACTGATCCCGCGCATGATCACCGCCCAGCGCACGAAACGTGTTGGTAAAGTCTGCCTGATTCTGCGCCATCCGCACCAGCAGGTCCGAGATCAGTTCAAGGTCCCCCTCCTCAGCTCGAACCAATCCGATCTTGGCCCGGAACCTCTTCAACCAATGCTCTTGCATCAGGTCAGGCATGGCATGGACAATTTCGGTTGCTTCTTCAACCACCGCGTCTTTGTCTTCGAACTGCTGAATCAATGAAGTCGCCAATTGCGCCAGATTCCAGACCGCAATCTCAGGCTGGTTGGAATAGGCATAACGCCCCATCCGGTCAATCGAGCTGAACACCGTATTCGGATGATAGGAATCCATAAAGGCGCAAGGTCCATAATCTATGGTTTCACCCGCGATCGAGCTGTTGTCCGTATTCATCACCCCGTGAATAAATCCAACGCTCATCCACTGGGCAATCAGTCGCGCCTGCGCATCGCGCACAGCACGCAGCAATCCCATCGGACCTTGTGCGTCCGGATAGTGACGCTGAATAGCATAGTCTGTCAGCTTTCGCAGATTGTCCAACTGTCCTCGGGCGGCAAAAACCTGAAAGGTACCCACGCGTAAATGGCTCTGCGCCACGCGCGTCAGGATCGCACCGGGCATCGGACCTTCCCGTAACACGATCTCACCGGTCTCGACCGCCGCCAGGGCGCGTGTCGTCGGAATGCCCAGCGCATGCATCGCCTCAGACACGACATATTCGCGCAACACCGGCCCTAGCCAGGCGCGCCCGTCGCCCCGGCGCGAAAACGGCGTCTGGCCCGAGCCTTTCAGCTGAATATCCCGCCTGACCCCGTCTGCGCCGATGGTCTCGCCCAACAGAACTGCACGTCCATCTCCAAGCTGGGGGTTATAGGTACCGAACTGATGCCCGGAATACAGCTGCGCCAAGGGCTCGGCACCTTCCGGAACGATATTCCCTGCAAACGCCTGTGCCATCTCTTCAGCCTCGTCGAGCGTTATCCGCAATAGCTGTGCCAGATCGGTATTAAACGCAATCAAACGCGGCGCGCGGACCGGTGCAGGAGCCTGCCGCGCAAAGAACCCCTCCGGCAGGCGGGCGTAACTATTGTCAAAAGGGATCATCATGGTCATGCGGCAAACATATGCGCTGGTTACACAATTGCCATAGCGGATCATACGACGCCGTGCATAATCAGCGCAATCGAACCCGAGGCCGCCATGAACCCACAAGACATCATCAATCACCTGGATCTGCAACCGCACCCCGAAGGAGGTTGGTTCAAAGAAACCTGGCGGGCCGACAATCCCGGCCGCGCCACCGGTACTTGCATCTATTTCCTGCTGACCGAAGGTCAAAGCAGCCATTGGCACAAAGTCGACGCGACCGAGATCTGGCTCTACCATTCAGGCGCACCGTTGACCTTGTCGATCAGCGCAACCGATGCGGGTCCGGCAATCGCTTACACGCTCACCCCGGACTTGGCCAACGGCGCACCCCAGCTGATTGTTCCCAAGGGGTATTGGCAAGCAGCGCGCAGCACCGGAGCTTACACATTGGTCAGTTGCACGGTATCCCCAGGCTTTGAGTTTGAAGGTTTCGAGCTCGCAGAACCCGACTTCGATATTCCCGCAAAATAATAATCACTGGACCCACAGGATTACATCCCAAAGGCATCCGCTTCTTTATCTGGCTCAAAATATCCCGGGGGAGGACGCGCAGCGACCGGGGGCAGAACCCCCTACCCGCCAACCACCTCACCCCGCGCTGGCGACGACACGACGCCGCCTCCAACCAATGCACTAACCCCGGTTGTACCCGGACCAGATGTCGGTAAGCCCCGCGCTACCCGAACCGCAAGATAGGCAAATGCTTGGGCTTCAAGCATATCGCCGTCCAGACCAACCGCCTCAACCGGCCCTACTGGGCAATCCAGCGATACGCGCAGCATTTCCATCAACACCGGGTTCTTGCGGCCACCCCCCGTCACCAGAATGCGCGAAGGTGGCTTGGGGCAATGCTCCATTCCCTGCACAACACCTGCTGCACTCATGCCCGTCAACGTGGCGACCGCATCTGCATCGTTCAGTTCTTTCACCAGATCGATCATTTCCGAGAAATCATTCCGATCCAGCGACTTGGGGGGCATACGATTAAAGAAAGGTTCGGCCAGAAAGAGCTCCAGCGCACCGGTTTCGACCGTCCCACCACGCGCCAGCTCGCCATCCTGGTCCATCGGCAGGCCCAATCGCGCCTGCATCAGGTCATCTATCGGCGCATTGGCTGGCCCGGTATCGAAAGCCAGCAACGCCCCAGGTGCTTCGGGTCCATCAAATGACGGATCGACATAAGTCAGGTTTCCCACACCTCCGAGGTTGAGGAAACACATCGGCTCTTGCGCCCCAATCCACTTGGCGCAGGCAAAGTGAAAGAACGGTGCCAACGGTGCCCCTTCACCGCCCAGCGCCACATCGTCGCTGCGAAAGTCCCAAACCACTGGTAATCCAAGGGCCTGCGACAGGCCCAAACCGTTACCCACCTGCAAAGTCCCACGCCCACGTGGTTCATGCGCCAGCGTTTGGCCGTGGAAGCCGATCAGGTCAACTTCTTCGAATTCAGACAGAACCTCGGCATGCGCGCGAGTTACCAATTCAGCTGCAGTATCGACTTTGGAGCCATGCCACTGCCCGAGCGCTGAGCGCAAGGCCTCACGCTCTTCCTCTGAATACGCCCGGTAGGCAATTGGTCCAAAATCAAAAATTTCCTGCCCATCGGTTTCGATCACTGCCGCGTCGACACCGTCCAGAGAGGTTCCTGACATGGCACCTAACGATCTGATCGCTCCCGATTTGCTGATGACCCTGCCCACATCGACCTCATTGTTCCGTTCAAACACCCGTTCGCCGGGTTCTGGGCACAACCTGCACGGTAACGCCAAGCCAAGGCAAGACACATCAGGCGCGAGCGGCACTTTTCTTGGAAATGGTGCCTTTTCCTTGCCTCTGACGCCGCCTATACAGTGCTCCGCAGTAGTAACCCCGAGGGCACGATATGACCTACCACCCCAAATCGGATTTCATCGCCACGATGATCGAGCGCGGCTTTCTCGCCGACTGCACCGATTATCAGGGCCTTGACGACGCGCTGATCTCTGGGGTGCAGACGGCATATATCGGCTATGACGCCACGGCGCAGTCTCTGCATGTGGGTCACTTGATGAACATCATGGTGTTGCGCTGGCTGCAAAAGACAGGTCACAAACCGATCACCCTGATGGGCGGCGGCACTACGAAAGTGGGTGATCCGTCATTCCGCTCGGACGAACGCCCATTGCTGGGCCCCGAACAGATCGACGCCAACATCGCGGGCATGAAACAGGTGTTCTCGAAATACCTGTCCTATGATGACAGCGAGACCGGCGCGCTGATGCTGAACAATGCCGAATGGCTGGACAGCCTGAACTACCTCGATTTCCTGCGCGATATCGGGCGGCATTTCTCGGTCAATCGGATGCTGAGCTTTGAATCCGTGAAATCGCGGCTGGATCGCGAGCAATCGCTGTCGTTCCTCGAATTCAACTACATGATCCTGCAGGCCTATGATTTTCTCGAATTGAACCGCCGGTACAACTGCGTTTTGCAGATGGGCGGCTCGGACCAGTGGGGCAACATCGTGAACGGCATCGACTTGACCCGCCGCGTCCTGGATCACGAAATCTATGGCCTGACCACGCCTCTGCTGACCACAAGCGATGGCCGTAAAATGGGCAAGTCGCAGGGCGGCGCCGTGTGGCTAAACGGCGATATGCTGTCGCCCTACGAATTCTGGCAGTTCTGGCGCAACACCACCGACGCTGATGTGGGCCGGTTCCTGAAAATCTTTACCGAGCTTCCAATCGACGAATGTGATCGCATGGGCGCGCTGCAAGGGTCCGAGGTCAATGAGGCCAAGGTGCGCCTTGCGAACGAAGTCACCACCCTGCTGCACGGTGCCGAAGCCGCCGCAACCGCCGAGGCAACCGCGCGCGAGGTGTTCGAAAAAGGCGGCGTTGGCGGAGACCTCCCGACCCTAACCCTCAGCGCATCGGAACTGGGTGAAGGCATGTCCATCGTTCAGTTGATCGTCAAATCCGGCCTCGCCAAATCCGGTAAAGAGGCCAAGCGCCTGATCGCTGAAAACGGCGCCAAGCTGGACGATGCCCCGCTGACTGACGCAGGCCTGTTAATCGACGCAGGCGCACTGTCATCGCCCATCAAATTGAGCGCAGGCAAGAAACGCCATGCGCTGGTGAAACTTGGTTAATCCAGTCAAAGAACTGCTATCAAGCATTTGTGCTTTGGAGAAAATGTTGCAGATCGAGTAACTCGATCTGCAATTTTTTTTGCATTCACTCGACGGGGATTGCCTTGAGCCCGAAAGAGAAGATCAATTGTCAGAAAATGGTATCAGCCGGTGCCATTTCTGGTCGTTCAGCTCTTGTTTGTGAACTGCGTTGCCCGAAATAGTTTCAAAGTCTACCATGAGTATTGACGCTCGAAATTAGGGATATTGTGATTGTGTCTGTTCAGACAGGTTACCTGCTAATCGCCGATATCACCGGTTACACAGGATACTTGACCCGGTCTGAGTTGGAGCATGCCAACCCAATCATCCATTCTTTGCTTGAGGCAATTGTGATGGAACTGAAAGACCCGATGAAGTTGCGAGGCCTCGAGGGTGACGCCGTTCTCGCTTATTCGAGTGGACCGTTCCCTTCAGGTGAAACTTTCCTCAACATATGTGAAAGCCTTTATCGGGCGTTTGCCGAACGCCGCCGGAACATTGTGCAGAACACGACTTGTCCCTGCAATGCATGTCGCAACGTTGCTGATCTCGATCTGAAGATCCTTGCGCATCACGGGAAATTTGAAGAGCTTTCGATTGGCCCGATGAAAGATATTTCCGGTGCTGACGTCATACTCGTGCATCGGATGGCAAAAACAGATGTGAAAGAGGATACAGGTATCCTCAGCTACGCGCTGTTCTCAGAAGACGCGTTCCAGGCAATGGGCATCGAGTCTGATCTCATGCAATACAGCGCTCAGTTCGAGCACTTTGGCGACGTACCCATGCAGGTCTACGACCTTGCTGCAGCCTGGCAACGATACCGTGAAGTCGCCGGACCTGTCCGCGTTACAGACGAAGAAGCAGTATTCACAACTCGGCACATGCTGAACGCACCCCCGGGAGTGGCTTGGGAAATGCTTACAGATCCCCGGCTCAAGATGCGCTGGATGATGTTGAAGGACGCCTATCGCGAAGGAGATGCATCGCGCACATCGGTCGGCGTTCGGTTGCACTGCATTCATGAAGCCGCACATTTTCAGATGTTGATCGTCGACTGGCAGCCATTCGAATATGTAACCGACATTCTGCACAACTCCTCCATCGAAGGTCTTACGAATATTGAGACTTATGAATTGGTCCCGATTGAAGAAGGCACCGAAATTGTATTTCGTATGGGCCGACTAACAGACTCTGACGGAAAACATCATCCGGCGGAGGAAGCTGCGGTGATCGAATTATTCGAAAGTTTTTATCCGGTGGCTTTTGGCATTCTCGATGAGATGGCGCTGGAGTTTAATCAAAAGAAACAAGAGTAATAACGCTGAATCTTTGACGGCATCTACGCACCTTAATGGGCTGAGAATATCGTACCATCATCGAACAAGATGCTATCTTTGCAATCAGGGTTGTTCACCTAGAGCCAGATTGTACCGGTTGCCCGCAAGGTGGCAGATGCGGGCCTGATGGTCACCGCGTCGGTGCTGCCAACGCCGATCATACAAAGTGCAGGAAAAAGTGGAACGGTGGTGAAACTGGGTTGATCTAGGTAAACGGCCACCTTTGAGCTTCCACAGATTAGCAGCTGGTATTTCAGATTGAACAATTCAATCTGAATTATATTAGCGCCAGGCTGGCAGAGGTGCGCTTTGAGTTCGGACTAGGCATTTCCTCGCGTCTAAGTCCACCAAAGGTGAATGACGTTCAATCGATGCGATTACCGCGTCTATGCAATTCAAGTTCATCGATCCGAGCCTCGATCAGATTCAGCATTTTAAGATACTCGATGCTCTCGACATCTTTGTAGTTATTCTCAAAATCTTCTTCGGACATGATCTGGGGAATATCTTCGAATCCTATGATGACATCATTTTCCGACCGGATCCCATGTATGAGTTCAGCCCAATCAGGGGCTGGTGTAGACATAAATTTGTTCGACATCCGAATTCCAGAATTATTCGCCGCCAAGTCGGTGAAGTCGAAACCTCCAGACTTAACGGTGTCGTAGAGCTCCTTGAATTCTCCTACTGATACGGCAAAGCCACGGTTGCTTGCAGCTTGCAACGCGGCGGCAGTTGTGAAGTGTCGGCGACTGTCAATGCGCCCATTCAGAGTCAATTCACCACAATCAGCTTTCCAGTTATTGTCCTCAGCAAATTCACTTCCAACCATGCCACCAACAATCAAGGTAAAGTCTTTCGCGCCACAAATCAGTGTAAGGGCAATAATCGCGGACGTGTAAGCGTTCGCCACACCCTCGGATTGGCTTCCTTCTTGAGCGGCCTCTAGCATAAACAGCAAGTAGGGCAGGTAACTTCCGCTTGTCGGCAGTTCGCCGAGATCCATTGCTGAACGAAACTCCAAATAATAGCGGTCAATGTCTCCTGAGTCGGGCATGTCGGAACCACGCAAGCTCCCAAAAATCCCTCGCATTAATCCGTTACTACCCATTTCGTTCATCGTCAGACGGAAGGCCACGTTGCCATCATGAATATGCATGCTATCCGCGACGTTCAGAACGATATTACCGAACTGCTCTCCCACAATTACATTACCGCCTATTCGCGCGAGGCTAATTGCGAGACTTGGAGGGACTGTGACGGGCCCTAGTTGAACGCTTGAAAGCACAAATGGGCCTTCAAATTCAGGTACAGATGCGCGCAGGTTCATCCATTTGTTAGTGTACGGAACCGGGACTGAGGCAATTCCATAAACGCTCTTACCATCAACACTGAGTTCGCCGCGAAATCCGGGAACGAAGCGCCCTCCTAGCTTTAAGACACTATTGAGTTGATCCTCGTTCGTAGTGAATGAAGCCGTTTCTGATAACTTTGGCTGAATAGCGGACCTCAGGCCTCGTACGAATTCACGCGCTTCTGTCACATCTTTAGGAGAAGGTGGTGCTCCTGCTTCGACTAGTGGAGCGTCCTCGACGACGACCAGGACAAGCACAATCAAAGCCATCAACACTGCGGCAACTGAAATTATCGATATCTTTAGAAACCTGCGCAACATGCATAATCCACTCGGCCAACAACACTATTTAAGTATGCAAGCCCTCAAAAAAGAAATCATCTGAAATCGATGAACGCCAACCTGTGAAACGAATTTGGATAATGCAGCCCAAGCATCGGAAAATGCCAATGCTTAATTGGTCATGAGACTGTCAAACCTGAGACAACAATACCAACATCAATAACCTTCTTCGGATTGCCGCATTATTGACGACTCCCGGCGTCGTATTTCGCAACAGACTTTCGCATTCCTGCATGTGAGCCCCACCCTTTCCGTTCCACTCTGAACCGGAAGGAGGCACCATATGACCAGAACTGCCACTGCCACACGTACCGGAGGGCGCTCTGCCCGACGCGCCATCCGCACCGCTCCAAATTTCGAGATGCTACCAGGGCTGACCCATGGCTTACCGCTCTGCGAAGTGATGGACGGAACTCAGGTTGAACGCATCGATGCGGCATCGATGGAAATTCTGGAAAACGTGGGTGTCCAGTTCCGCGACCCCATCGCGCTGGAAGACTGGAAAAAGGCCGGTGCCAAAGTTGAAGGTGAACTGGTCTATCTGGATCGCGGTCTGGTGCGCGAGTTGATCGCGACCATCCCGTCAGACTTCACCTACCACGCGCGCGATCCGAAAAAGAACGTTCGACTTGGTGGCAAACACTCGATTTTTGTACCGATGACCGGCGCGCCGTTCCTGCGCGATCTGGACGATGTGCGCCGCAACCCGACGCTGGAAGATCTGGCGATGTTCCACAAGCTCAGCCACATGTTACCCGCGCTTCATTCGTCGGCCCATCATATCGTCGAACCCTATGACCACCCGATCAGCCAGCGACATCTGCGGATCACCTATTCGTCGATGAAACACTCGGACAAGACCTTCATGGGCATGACCACCAGTCCCAAGAATGCCGAAGATGTCATGGAGATGTGCGCGATCCTGTTTGGCGAGGATTTCCTTGAGGATCACCCTGTCACCACCGGCAACTGCAACGGCAACTCCCCGCTAGTCTGGGATGAAACCATGTTGGGGGCAATGCGGGCCTTCTGTCGCCGTAAGCAGCCTGTGCTGTGCTCGCCCTTCGTACTAGGCGGGGCCAACACGCCTGCCAGTGTACCCGCCACCGTGGCGCAGCTGAACGCCGAAGCGCTCAGCGCGTTGGCCTATACGCAGGTGATCCGCAAAGGCGCGCCTGCGATTTACGGGCACTACCTGTCGACTGTATCGATGAAATCTGGTGCACCGATGGCCGGTACGCCCGAGATCAGCCTGATGAACTTCATGATCGGACAGATGGCCCGGTACTATGACGTACCATGGCGCACCTCGAACACGCTGGGCGGGGCAAAAACCTTTGACGCGCAGGCAGGCTATGAATCCGCAACCACTCTACAGGCGGTGATCCATTCCGGCGCCAACTACATTTGGCATTCGGCCGGTTGGAATGAGGCCGGGATGCACTGCTCGACCGCGAAGTTCATCGTCGACGCGGAACAATGCGCCATGGCCTATCGCATGGCCGAGGGTCCAAAATGGCACGATTTCGATCAGGCGGTTTCCGCCGTTGGTGATATCGGCCCCGGCGGGCACTATCTGGGTCACCCCCACACGCAGGACAATTTCCAAAGCGCGTTCTTCATGCCCGACATGTTCGACAATAATTCGATCGAGCAATGGCAGGCTGAGGGATGTGTCGAAATCACCGAACGCGCCCTCAAGCACGCCCGCAAGCTGTTGGCTGAGTACCAAGAACCGACGCTCGATATCGCAAAGAACGAAGAGCTGCTGGACTACATCGCACGGCGTGAACGAGAAATTCCGGCAGCCGATGAGTTGAATCAAACATACTGAGATACACTCCCCTGAAACTCACTCGCCCGAACTATTGGGCGGGTCTTTTCCATTCAGAGACATCGGGAAACACAAAACGTGAGAATTGCTGAAATCCACATCTACGGCCATGATCTACCGGTGAAAAATGGCCCATACACCATGGCCCGCGCCCAGGTCTGGGCTCTGGATACAACTCTGGTCAAACTGGTTGCTGATAACGGTCTAGTCGGATGGGGCGAGACCTGTCCGGTCGGTCCCACCTATGCTGAAGCACATGCGGCAGGCGCACGGGCCGCGCTAGCGCAGATGGCACCAGATCTGCTGGGCGCTGAGGTCTCGCCGCTTGGCTTGCATCGCCAAATGGACAGCCTGTTGAACGGTCATAACTACGCCAAAGCGGCAATTGATATCGCGGCGCATGATCTGTTGGGCAAACACTATGGTGTAAGTGTATCGACCCTGCTGGGAGGTGCTGTAACCGACAAAGTGCCCTCGTATTACGCAACAGGCGTCGGCGCACCGGATGACATCGCCCGGTTGGCTGCGGATAAGCAGTCCGAAGGCTATCCTCGCCTGCAGATCAAGGTCGGCGGTCGCCCGGTAGAGCTGGATATCGAAACCATCCGCAAAGTTTGGGAGGTGATCGGTGGCTCTGGCATGCGCCTTGCCGTGGATGGCAACCGTGGCTGGACCACCCGAGATGCGCTGCGTGTGAGCCGCGAATGTCCCGACATTCCCTTCATCATGGAGCAGCCCTGTAACACGATTGAAGATCTGCAGAAAATCCGGCCACAGGTTGGTCACGCGATCTACATGGATGAAAACAGCACCAGCCTGAACACCGTCATTACCGCGGCGGGCACCGGGCTGGTGGACGGGTTCGGCATGAAGGTCACCCGTATAGGCGGCCTGCACCCGATGCGCGCCTTCCGCGATCTTTGCGAGGCCCGCAACCTGCCCCATACCTGTGACGATAGCTGGGGCGGCGACATTATCGCAGCGGCCTGCACCCATATCGGTGCTACGGTGAAGACCGAATTGCTCGAAGGTGTATGGCTCGCTGCACCCTATATCGAAGGCAATTACGATCCCGAAAACGGTATCCGGATTGAGGGCGGGCATATCCGCGTTCCCTCCGCACCGGGGCTCGGCGTCTCACCTGACGAAAGCCGATTTGGCGCGTCGGTCGCATCCTACTGATTGGACGCAGACATGGATTTCACAGGAAAAACAGCCCTGGTGACCGGTGCCGCCGGGGGTATCGGAGCCTCTCTCGTGCAGCGCCTGCGCGCTGCGGGCGCGCAAGTGGCGGTGGCAGACCGCTCACCGGAGGGGATCGAAGCAGAAGCGCATTTCCCCGGTGATCTTCTTGACACGAGCTATGCCGACGCACTGCCCGCGAAGGCCGCAGATGCTCTGGGCAGTCTTGATATCGTAGTCAACAATGCGGGCGTCATCACGCGCGGGGCTGTGACCGAGACTTCGGATGAGGATTGGGCCCTGTCGTTGGGTGTGAATGTCGAGGCCCCGTTCCGCATCTGCCGGGCCGCCATTCCAATCATGGCCGCGGCAGGTGGCGGAACAATCGTAAACACCGCGTCCTGTTGGGGCCTCCGACCCGGCCCGGATCATGCGGTCTACTGCATGACCAAAGCGGCCATCGCCAGTCTCACACAATGCATGGGGCAGGATCACGCGCATCAGGGCATCCGCATAAACGCCGTTTGCCCGAATGAAGTGAACACACCGATGCTGCGCTCCGGCTTTGCAAAACGGGGGTTTGATCCCGATAGTGCCGTTGCCGAGCTTGGAAAATCAGTGCCGTTGGGCCGAATTGCCGAACCCGAGGATATCGCGGACGTGATCCTGTTTCTGGCCTCGGACGCCGCGC
Source organism: Ruegeria sp. AA3 (assembly GCF_056542905.1). Taxonomy (NCBI): domain Bacteria; kingdom Pseudomonadati; phylum Pseudomonadota; class Alphaproteobacteria; order Rhodobacterales; family Roseobacteraceae; genus Ruegeria; species Ruegeria sp. AA3. The sequence continues at coordinate 782,217 of NZ_JBQGAQ010000001.1, forward strand.
GGTACATGTGCGGTGCGTTGGTTGAAGTGAACGGAGGCAAGCCGGTGCAATGAACAGATTTGTCGGAAAAACTGCGCTGGTTACTGGCGGACGCAGCGGCATCGGGCGCGCCATCGCCCAGCGTCTGCGCGACGAAGGGGCCGATGTCTACACCGCTCAACGTGGGCAAGACGACGACTTCCCCTCCTTCCATGCGGATTATTCAGACCCCGACAGAACCTCACAGATCATCGAGCAGGTCATTGCTCAAGCGGGTCGGCTGGATGTGCTGGTCAACAACGCGGGCATGATGCAGGAAGCATCGGTCGACGACATGTCTCTGGCGGATTGGCAACGCAACATCATGGTCAACCTGACCGCCCCTTTCTTGCTGATCCAAGCCGCTCTGCCGTATCTGCGCAAAACTAAGGGAAGCATCGTCAACATCGGCTCGGTCGAAGGGCTGGGCAGCAATCCCGGTCATGCCGCCTATTGCGCCTCAAAAGCCGGGCTGCACGGGCTGACCCGCGCGGTTGCCGTCGACCATGGCGCAGAGGGCATCCGCTGCAATGCGGTTGCTCCGGGCTGGATCGACACCGATCTCAACCTCGATTTCATCGACAGCATGGACGACCCCGCCGCGTTCGGCCGGGATATCGCCCGTATTCATCCCGTAGGCCGCACTGGTGATCCCAAAGAAGTCGCCGCACTGGTCGCGTTTCTGGCTGCTGATGAGGCCGGGTTTGTCACCGGCCAGATTTACACCGTCGATGGCGGGCGGATGGCAAAGCTTAGCCTGCCCTGACCAGCAGGCGGGTTATTCCGCCCCGGATCGCCACTCTTTCCAGCGCAGATACGCATTGGCACCCGCTGATGCGAAGGGCTCGGGTGGCAAGCGCGGCGGCATCGGCTGCGCTAGAAAATGGTCTGAAACCTGGGAGTCTTTCCCCAGCGCAAGCTCTGCTACGCCCATTCCTTGCAACGTGCCGCGGGCGATGCCCAATCCGTTCTGGCAGCAGGCGGCATAGACCCCTTGATCAACCTCACCAAATGCGGCTGAACCATTGCGGCTAAGGCACAACATCCCGGCCCAGCGATGCTCCATCCCCACATCGGGCAGGTTCGGAAACCGTTCTCGGAATTTGCGGTCGTGCACAGCGCCTGCCCGATCCAACTGGCTATCGCTGCTTCGGATATCCGGATGATAGCTGGAACAGGTTCGGATCAGAATACGATCCCCATAGCTGCCCGAAACCCGCCGCACCGAAGTGCCCATCGGATCCGCAGGCGTCACCGACCAGCGCGGCTGCCCGCCCAACTTGGCGATCTGCGCTTCGCTCAACGGTTCGGTGATCGACGCGTAGAGACAGATGTGCATCAAACGCCGCTGATAGAATCCAAAGCTTTCCAGATGACCATTCGTGGCCATCACAATCTGCCCGGTCGAGATCTTCGCCCTATCGGTCTCTACCTCCCAGCCACTGCCCTTCTTACTAAACCCCGTGACGGGTGAATTCTCAAACACCCCAATCTGTCCTGCAAGGTACGCGGACAGGGCACGGACGTAAAAAGCGGGCTGAATCATCACGGTTCCCGGCGCAAACAGGCCAGAACTGTAATGCGGACTACCCGTCAGCGCCTGCATTTGGTGTGCATCATACAGCTCGTAAGACTCTCCCATCTGCGCCAGATGTTCCGCATAGTCTGCGTTGTGCCGATCTCCATCTGGTGTCGCTGCGGCATTGATCTTGCCGCACGGGTCAAACATCTCCAGCGACAGATCACATTCTTCTGCGACTTGCGTCGCAAAAGAAATGGCCTGCCGGTTCAGCGCAATCGAGGCCCGGTCCGCCTCCAGCCCGTCGCTTGCATAATTGTCCGAGGCCAGATCATGCGGCAAATCGATCATGAAGCCCGAGTTGCGCCCGGCCGAGCCTTCGGCAAAGCGCCCTGCCTCCAGCACGACAACCTTCAGCCCCGGATCAAGCTGATGCAGCCGCCGCGCCGCAGACAGCCCGGCAAAACCACCGCCGATGATGGTCACATCTGCGGTCTGGTCTTGCTCAAGCCGGGGCAGCGATTGCTGCGGCGGCAGGATCGCATTCCATCCCGCCGCGCCGGTCTGCCGGGGCAACCGTTTGGCGGCGTAGCTCGTCAATCCACCGCCTCATCTTCGTCATCAGTCAGATCAATCCAAATGGTTTTCAGCTGGGTATACTGATCATGCGCATGGACCGAATTGTCCCGACCACCAAACCCCGATTGCTTGTAACCGCCAAATGGTGTGGTGATGTCACCTTCGCCAAAGCTGTTGACCGTGACGGTTCCCGCCCGGATCGCCCGTGCGCCCCGGATGGCGCGTTTGGCGTTGGCCGTGAAGATCGACGCACACAGGCCATACTCAGTGTCATTAGCAATGCTAATCGCCTCGTCAAAGCCAGAGACTTCGATCACCGACAAGACCGGGCCAAAGATTTCCTCGCGCGCCAGCGTGGCATCGTTTCCGGGCACTTCGATCACCGTGGCCTCGACGAACCCATTCTCCGCCTTGCCACCAATCAGCACGGTTTCGGCCTGATCCAGATAGCCGCACACCTTGGAATAATGCCCTTCACTGACAAGCGCGCCCAACCGAGTTTCAGGGTCCAGCGGGTCGCCGACATTCCAGTGCTTGGCATGATGCGCGATCCGTTCCAGCAATTCTGCCTTCACGTCCTTATGCACGATCAACCGCGAAGAGGCCGAGCAATTCTCGCCCATATTCCAGAACGCGCCATTGACGATATGCGCCGCCACCCGGTCGAGGTTTTCGGCATCGTCCATCACGATGGCGGGGTTCTTGCCGCCCATCTCAAGCACCACCTCCTTAGCATTGCTTTCGGCTGAATAGCTCAGGAATTTCTTGCCCGTCACGGTCGACCCGGTGAAGGACACCATGTCGATATCCATGTGCCGCCCAATGGGTTCGCCAACCTCGGCACCGCCCCCCGGTACCACGTTCAAAACCCCGCGCGGCAAACCCGCCTCTGCAGCCAATTCCGCCACTTTGAGCGCGGTCAGAGAGGTCTCGGTCGCAGGCTTCACCACCACGGAACAACCCGCTGCCAATGCAGGCCCGATCTTCCATGCCAGCATCAGCAAAGGGAAGTTCCACGGCAGCACCAGCCCAACCACACCGATAGGTTCCCGCACGACCATGGCGATATGGTCATCACTGGCCGGTGAGACCTGATCATAGATCTTGTCAATCGCCTCGGCATGCCATTTCAGGCAGTGAATCGTCTCGGGCACATCCACGGTTTCGCAGTCATAGATAGTTTTACCGCTGTCGATGCTTTCCATCACCGCCAGTTCCCGCGCATTACGGGTGATCAGCTTGCTCAGGCGGATCAGCACGTCCTTGCGATCCGACGGGTGCATCTTAGACCAACGCCCATCGTCAAAGGCCTCACGCGCCTTTTCGACTGCGAAATCCACATCCTCGGCACCGCAGTCGGCAATACTGGTCAACACCGCGCCGGTTGCCGGGTTCACGGTCTCGAACACCTGCCCCGAGATTGCCGGGCGATAGCCGCCGTCGATGAACGCGCCCGTCGGCAAATCCAGATGCGCAGCGATGGAGTCGTATTCGTCTTTCGTCAGCAAGCTCATGCCTTAACCCTCCGCCACGATATCTGCAATTTTGCGTTTCAGAACCCGCGTCACCTGTTCCAGCGCGCGTTTGTCATCTTTGTTCAGCCCTTTGAGCGGGGGCCGCACCTCACCCGCATCGAACCCGTTCATCGTGACGCCATGCTTGATCGTCTGGATGAACTTGCCGCCCTGCTCCAGCACCCGCATCAATGGCATCAGCGCGCTCATGATGCGGCGGCCTTTGGCAAAGTTGCCCTCGATCACACAGGCCTGATACAGCGCCACATGCTCAGCGGGCAGAAAGTTCGATCCGCCGCAGACCCAGAACGGCGCGCCCCAGGCGAAGAACTCCAGCGCCTGATCGTCCATGCCGCAGCCCAGCTGAATATGAGGGTAATCCCGCGCCAGCAGATGCACCCGGTTGATATCGCCCGAGCTTTCCTTGATGCCGCAGAAATTCCGACTGCGCCCCACACGATCCAGGAACTCTTCGCCCATCATCGTGCCGGTCCGATGCGGATAGTTGTACAGCATCACTGGCAGATCAGCCGCCTTGTCGATCGCCAGAGCGTTCAGTGCATTCTCACGATCTGTCGGCACCGAATACGGAGGGCTGGCCAACAGGATCGCATCCGCGCCCAGTTCCCTCGCGCCCGAGGCCAGCGCAACGGAAGCGCCGGTCAGCATCGCCCCCGTTCCCACAACCAGAGGCGCACGCCCCTTCAGTTGTTCATGCGTAAAGCGCGCCAATTCCAGCCGTTCATCAACCGTCTGGGCATAGTTCTCACCGGTCGATCCACCCGAGATCAGCCCGTGCACACCCTGTTCGACCAGATAGTCTATCACCTCGGCCAAGGCGTCCCAGTTCACGCTGCCATCCGCCGCGTAGGGCGTCACCACCGGCGTGTAGATACCCTCAAATCTGAAGATCGGTGTCATGTGTCCCTCATGCAGATGTCTTGCCGGGGACCTGCCCCAGCGGAAAATCCAAACCCTCAGGCATCACGAACAGCTCGATCTGATCGCGCGACAGGGTCCAGTGGTCGTCGGCAAGCTGCGCAGCAGCCGCCTCATCGCCCGCCTCGATGGCGGCGATGATGGCGTCGTGCTGGTGGCTGGCCTGCGACAGGTTCTCAGCCATCCGTGCGGTCTGCGGGCGATAAAATGTCATCCCGATCCGCGCATGATCGATCAGAAGCCGATTGAACGAAGGCGATAGATAGACATTTCCTGCCATCTCACCGGTCACCTCGTGAAACCGAGTGTTGGCCAGCGTCCGATCTTCAGCCGAGCCGTTGCGCAAGGCCTGCCGGAACGTCTCTTGCGCCGCTTTTAACTGATCGATCTGATCGGGCGTCGCATTGGAGGCTGCCAGCCGCAGCACCGCGCCATAGACCATCGGCGCAACCAGAAAGAAATCGCGTAGCGTGGTATGAGACATCTCTGACACCCGCGCCCCGCGATGGGTGCGCAGGTCCAGATAGCCCTCACCGGCCAACTGCCGGAACACTTCGCGCAACGGCGTGCGCGACAGGCCAAAGGCCTGCGACAGCTGCGCCTCGTCCAGATCCTCTCCGGGGCTCAGGCGCAAGGTCAGAACCGACATCTTGAGATGTTCGGCCAGCGCCTCTTTCGGTGATCTGTGCTCGCCCTTCATCCCACGCCTTCCATTGCCGTTTTCGATTCGCGTATGCGTATCGTGGTATCTCATAAAAATACATGTTGTATACAGTTAGTTTTCGTGCAGCATGCCGATACATTCAGAAACGCCCTGATTCCGGTCCACCCCATGCACAAACCGCAACACTTCACTTTCATACTGGTCGAGGAATTCTCGCACCTCGCCTTCTCATGCGCGGTCGAACCGTTGCGCATTGCAAATTGGGTGGCGGGTGAAGAGCTCTACCAATGGTCCTTTCGGTCAGAGCACGGAGAGCAGGCGGTTTGCTCCAACGGATCAATAACTCTGGTACATGGCGGGCTGCAGTCCGTGCCCAAATGCGACCAGTTGTTTGTTTTGTCGGGCATTCACATGCGAAATCATGTCACGAAGCCACTGCTGGCCACATTGCGCCGTGAACGCGCGCGTGGGACCAATATCGGCGCGCTTTGTTCTGGTGCTTGGTTGCTGGCCGAAGCCGGGTTTCTGGACGGTATGCAGGCTGCAATTCATTGGGAATATCACGATTCTTTTATGGAGGCTTTTCCCGAAATCAACCTGGTTCGCAGCGTTTTTGTCGCTGACGAAAAACACATGACCGCATCGGGCGGCACGGCCACTGCCGATCTGATGCTGCACCTGATCGAACGGGATCACGGCCACGACATGTCCGTCGCCGTTGCCGATCAGATGGTCTATAACGCCGTGCGTAATGCCACCGCTGATCAGCGCGTCTCGCTGCAATCACGCAACGGGATGCGCAATGCGCATTTGGCCAAGGCGATCAACATCATGACCGAAAACATCCAAAGCCCGCTGTCGCCATCAGTCATTGCCGCCGATATCGGCATTTCGACACGACAACTCGAACGCCTGTTCGGAAAATTCCTGAACACTTCGCCCAAAAAATACTTCATGGAATTGCGCCTAGAGCGGGCTCGTAATCTGCTTTTGCAGACCGAGTCCTCAGTGACCGAGGTCGCCTTTGCCTGCGGGTTCGAAAGTGCCGGTCATTTCTCGCGCGTCTATCGTGCGACCTTTGGGATCACGCCCATGCAACAGCGCAGCAGGCTGGATTGATCAATACTGTGACTGGACAGCACCCCTTGCTTGCGATTATCTGAACAAGTGTTCAGATCAAGATGAGGCCCTTCATGCAACTCTCAACCACAGCTGCAGTCATCACCGGCGGTGCGTCCGGCCTGGGTGAAGCCACAGCCCGTCATTTTGCCGAGAGCGGCGCACAAGTAACCATCCTTGATCGTGATGCCGAGCGCGGCCCTCAGGTCGCGGCTGAGATTGGTGGGTATTTTGCACAGACCGATGTGACGGATGAGGCCTCGGTCGCTGCGGCCATTGCGCAGGCGAAGGACAAGATGGGTCGCATCACCGCGGCCGTGAACTGCGCCGGGATCGCGATCGGAGCCAAAACCGTCGGCAAAGACGGCCCCCACCCCTTGGACGCCTTCCAGCGCACCATCGACATCAATCTGGTCGGCACTTTCAACGTCTCACGCCTTGCCGCTGCCGAAATGGCTAAGAACAATCCCGAACCGGACGGCGCGCGCGGCGTAATCATCAACACCGCCTCTATCGCCGCCTTTGACGGGCAAAAGGGTCAGGCCGCTTATGCAGCATCGAAAGGCGGCGTGGTCGGCATGACCCTGCCCATGGCCCGCGATCTGGCATCCTCTGGCATCCGCGTGATGGCCATCGCACCGGGTATTTTCATGACGCCCATGCTGGCTGGTCTGCCCGAAGAGGTGCAGCAGCAACTTGCAGCGGACGTCCCCAACCCTGCCCGCCTTGGCGATCCCCTTGAATACGGGCGGCTGGCCGGGTTTATCGTCGAGATGGGCTACCTTAACGGAGAAGTCATCCGCATCGACGGTGCCCTCCGGATGCGGTAAATCAATGCCATGACCGAGCGGCAGAAAATGGAGGCAGGCGACTGGTATCGCTGCCTTGATCCAGAACTCGATGCGTTGCGTGCCACCGCGCGCCGTGCTGTCCATGCCCATAACACTTGCCCGCCAGATGAAAGGGGCAATTTGGCTCCGGAACTCGCGGCGCTTCTTGCCCATGTCGGTCAGGACAGCTTTGTCGAGGCACCATTCCATTGTGCCTACGGAATAAACCTGTCTCTGGGTGATCGGGTTTATCTGAACGCTGGCTGTGTCGTTCTCGACACCGCGCCGGTGCGGATCGGCAATGATACGATGCTTGGGCCCACGGTACAGATCTACTGCGCCGAACACGCGAAAGACCCCGCCTTGCGCGCGCAAGGTCTGGAAATCGCTCACCCTGTGACAATTGGCGAGAATGTCTGGATCGGCGGTGGCGCGATCATCATGCCCGGCGTCACAATCGGAGACCGCGCCATCATCGGCGCCGGAAGCATAGTTACGAAAGACGTCTCGGTCGGAGCGACCGTCGTCGGCAACCCGGCCCGCCCGATTTGACCTCACGCGTGGCCGCAAGCCATATGTCCAGCACCTTGTTTTTCTTCTTTTCTTAGGCCCGACCCACAGGATAACGCGGAGCGGCGACAAAAAGTTCTGAGCCTGGGTGTATCTGTTTTGCTTTCGTTGGTGTTGTCACCTTTGCGAGACTTTGCTGCCGTTCGCTGTCGCCGCCCCAATGTCTGCTTGTCGATCAGGATGGTTTACTGACGGAGAAACTAAATCGGCCAGTCGAGAAGAAATGCTCCCCACTTGCATTAAGCGCCGCTTGTTCTTCTGCCCACGCCTGCAGGTCATCATCTGGAACAGTTTTTTGTCCCTTCACGTAAGCCACAATGAAGGGCACCACCATTTCGCCATAGCAACCATCGTATCTGTCCGTATTAATGATGGAGAAATAGCTCACTTCATTGACTACCAAACCCGCGTTTCGAAGACGAGCACCAAGCGTTCGCGGAAGTTTGCTGTCGGCGCAATGCGGTGCAAAAGCCTTGAGCACCTTGTCCATTCGATCCGGGTACTCGCTATGCCAACAGACACCCTCCCAATCCGTCGCAAGGATCAAAGCACGTCCGCCGGGTTTGAGAACACGAAAAACCTCGCTGCAAAACTTCGCTACATCAGGCACATATTCAGCAACTTGGGTGCTAACGACCACATCGAAGTAACTTTCTTCAAACGGGAGCTTGGTCGCGTCGGCGCAACGATAGCTTAGCCAGTCATGCCCACTTCGTTTCGTTGCGCGTTCTACCATTTGTTCCGAAATGTCGATGCCTACAACTTCACCATCGGGTCCTGTTTGATCCGCTATTTGAGCCGCGAGAAAGCCGGGGCCGCTTCCAATATCCAAGACCCGCTCGCCCTTTCGAACCGAAATCCTTCGAAGGGTGTCGTCTCTTTGAGAAACTACATCCGGCCCAAGGTAAACCGCCTCTAATCGCTCCGCTGCCGCGTCGTCGTATTCCATGCCCATAAAGTGATCCCCCCGGTTCCTGGCAGTCACGCTAACATTGTGGTTGCTGGTCGGGAAGTGGGGCGGCATCGCTGAGCGTTACCGATACGAAAGCAATTCAGACATAGGGGCTCTCTGCAGCATTGGGGAATAAGGGCTCGGAGCGATTAACAAGTCGTATTCAAACCATTAACCTAAGTTTTGTACAATTCAGACAATTCAACCGAATGTAGATGTATAACTCGGACTTAACCAGTTTCGGCCTTCTCTTCCAACAACAGCCACTCTTCCTCGGCCGCTGACAGTTTTTCCTGCCGTTCGACCAAGGCGTCAGTCGCTTTCTGAAACTTGACCGGTTCGCGGGTGAACAGCTCGGGGTCCGACATCAGTTCCTCAAGCTTGGCGATCTCGGCCTCAAGGCGCGCAATCTCGGCAGGTAGCTTCTCTAGCCGGTGCTTTTCCGAGAACGAGAGGCCGTGTTTTGGCTTTGCCTCTTGCTTCACCTTCGGCTTTGAAGATTTTGTTTTATCTTCTTTTTTCTGAGCTATCTCTCCACGTTGCGCGATGTAGTCGGACCACCCTCCGGCGTAAACGGTTGCGCGCCCATTGCCCTCCATCGCGATGGTTGTGGTCGCAACCCGATCCAGAAAATCCCGATCATGGCTGACCAGCAACACAGTGCCATCATAGTCGTCCAGCAGTTCCTGCAGCAGATCCAGCGTTTCAACATCCAGATCATTCGTCGGTTCGTCCAGCACCAGAAGGTTTGAAGATTTTGCCATCAGCTTGGCCAACAACAACCGCGCTTTTTCCCCACCAGACAAGGACTTAACAGCCGCTCTTGCCTGTGCGTCATCGAACAGAAACTCTTTGAGATAGCCCACCACATGCTTGGGCTGCCCACCCACCATCACTTGATCAGCCTTGCCAGACACCCGCATCTCAGGATTGCCGGTTAAGCTGTCCCACAAGCTCATTTCCGGATCCAACTGCGCACGCGCCTGATCAAATACAGCGATCTCCAGATTGGTGCCCTGCACCACAGATCCTTCATCAGGATCGACCTGACCCAGTAGCATTTTCAGCAGCGTTGTCTTACCCACACCGTTGGGGCCGACAAAGGCCACACGGTCACCACGCTGCACCAAAAGATCAAAGTTGCGCACGATCTGCTGAGATCCAAATGCCTTTGAAACGCCAGTGGCTTCGATGACCTTACGCCCGGGTTTTGGACCAGATTCCAAAGCCATAGCGGCAGAACCCTGACGTTTGATCTGCGCTGCCCGCTCAGCTCGCAATGCCTGCAGCGCCCGCACCCGGCCCTGATTGCGCTTACGGCGCGCGCTGATACCTTCAACAGCCCATCGCGCCTCGGACTTGATCAAGCGGTTCAACTTGTGGCGCTGTTGATCTTCCTCTTCCCAGACCTTGTCGCGCCAGCTTTCAAAAGCCTCAAACCCCTGCTCCTGCCGCCGTACAACGCCGCGATCAATCCACAGAGTCGCGCGGGTCAATGCACGCAGGAAGGCCCGGTCATGCGAAATCAGAACGTAAGCCGCACGGGTCGATCCCAACTCACGTTCAAGCCATGCGATCGCTTCGATATCCAAATGGTTCGTTGGCTCGTCCAGCAGCATCAGGTCTGGTGCCTCGGCCATTAGCTTTGCCAATGCCGCCCGCCGTCTTTCCCCGCCAGACGCAGTTTCAACCGGACGGGCGGGATCGAATTTTAAGCCTTCGCCAGCGCGTTCGACCTTATAGAGCTCCCCGGGCTCCAACCCGCTTGAGGCATAGTCACCAAGAGTCGCGAACCCCTGCATATCGGGATCCTGCTCCATGTAACCCACAGATTTACCCGGAGGGATGACAATATCGCCCTGATCGGCCTCAACCAATCCGGCCATTACTTTCATCAGGGTAGATTTACCTGATCCATTACGTCCGACCAGCGCAACGCGATCACCGGGCTGAACCACAAGGTCCAGACCGGAAAACACCGGATCCCCCCCGAAGGTCAGAGAGATACCGGACATCTGCAACAAAGGAATTCTCGCCATGCCCGCCAGCTAAACCGGCTGGGGCAAGGCGTCAACGCCCCTGTTTCACCTTTTGAATAATACCCATCTCACCCGGCCACGGCCCGCAGAAGGCGTTTACGCGCGGCTGGAATTGCGCTGATTTCAAGTCCTGTGAACACATGCAACGTGTTCATCTGGCGATCCACGACCGCGTGATCACTGACCCACCCGCCCATCATCAGATAGGTGCGCAGCAATGGCGGCATGCGCAGCATCGCCAGTTTTGCATTTGGTCTGCGACGCAACCGTGTGGCAAACCGAAAAACATCGGGTGCCTTGACCCTTGGCAACCACCGTTTTGGGGCCAAATGCTTGTCTTTGAGCATGGCAAAAGCATCCAGATACTCAACCGTCTCAGTCCCCGCAAAGGACGAGCAGCCAAAAAGCATTTCGACCCCGTTCTGGTCGACATATGCCGTCATTGCCCCCCAGGCGACACGCAAAATATCCGGATCGTGCCGGTCAGGATGAATACAGAAACGACCCATCTCGACCATTGGCCCAGTAAAGCCACGCAGCGCCGACAGGTCATAGAACTGAGCCGAATAACTGCGCCCTACTTCGTCACCGTCCTGCATCGTCAGCATGCGGAAGCAGCATACCAACTCTCCATTGGTGCGCATGTCCTCGATCAGCATGTGGTTACAGTGCTCATCAAAAGCATCGCCATCCAGATCCTCGGTCGCGAAGGCCAGCGTCCGCAGCTTCTGTGCCTCGGCCACATCACACGCGGTTTGTGCTAAGCGCGCTTGATAACGGCCCTTCTCCAACAAAACAGCCATGGTCGCATCCTCCTGCGGTGGCTGACCGGTCAATCATCTGAAACACTTATATAGTGCATGTGACCGTCATATGACCGCCACACCGCCCCTACACAGCTTAGTTACTGACTGACCCCCGGAATGTTCGCCGGATTGAAGTTGCCGATATTACCAAGAAGCTGACGCAGGAAGCCTTTGTCCTCAACATTGGAATCGGTCACACGGCGGTCGAGGACAATGACATAGCCATCTTCCAGACCAAACCGCTCGATATTGCGGACGACACCGCGTTGGTCGAAGCTGATTGCGACCAACTGGCGCGAAACGACCTCGGGCTTTTTCGGTCCATAGTGACGAATTCGAGACGCGACGTAGTAATAACCCGAATCCCGTACAACGCCAGATGCCGTTGGCGCACCGATCGTTTCTTCGACGCTTTCGCGCGTGTCGACGCCGACTTTGATCTTGGCCAGATCCTCCGGCGGCGGCACATAGCCGTGATTCTTGAAGATCGGCGAACACGCGCCCGCGACTGCCAAACAGACAGCAAAGACAAGCGTTTTCGATGCTGGTTTCAGCCTGTTCACACCCTTCAACATTGACACCCTCTTGCCATGGCCCCTTGCGGACCCTATCCGATTACAGAAACCGGCGCTCCGGTTCAACACAGGAAAGACTCAACTATGAGCAACCAAACATCATTACGGGTGGCTGACCTGCCCCAGAACGCTGCAACCCCGTTTGAACTGCGCCCAGATAGCGACACGCTTGAACCGATCAAACGGGAGCTCGGCCTGCTGGGGCTGCGCAAGTTGAGCTTTGTCGGGCAGCTAAGCGCCCAGGGCAAACGTGACTGGCTTCTGAAAGGCAAACTTGGTGCGACGGTGATCCAACCCTGCGTCGTAACGCTTGAACCCGTGACAACCCGGATCGACACGCCAGTCACTCGCGTGTTTCTGGCGGATTGGACCGATCCGGACGAGCCTGAATTCGAAATCCCAGAAGATGACGAGACCGAACCATTGGGCGCTGAAATTGATCCGGCGCAGGTTATGATCGAAGCGTTATCACTTGCGTTGCCGCAATATCCCCGCAAGGACGGTGCCGAACTTAAGCAAGTCGACTATACTGAGCCCGGAAAACAAGCGATGACCGACGAGGATGTCAAACCCTTTGCGGGGCTGGCTGACCTGCGGGATGCGTTGAAAAAAGACGAGTGACAGGCAAGGGATTTCCTGTCATAGCAGGCGGCCAGAAAAACCGCTTGAACATGGCGAGAATCGCAGTATTTTCGCGCGCTCATTGGAATTTGGGTTGGACATTGCGGGGCAAGCCCCTTAAACGCGCGTCAAACCACGAGAAAACAAAGTACGTAACCCGGCTGACAGCGAATCTATCAGCCCATATCAGACAAAGGTTGAGACCATGGCCGTCCAACAGAACAAAGTTTCCAAGTCGCGTCGCAACAACCGCCGCGCACACGACGCTCTGGTTGCTGCAAACCCGAACGAATGCCCGAACTGCGGCGAGCTGAAGCGCCCGCACCATGTTTGCGCATCCTGCGGTCACTATGACGATCGTGAAGTCGTCGCTCAGGCCGACGAAATCGACCTGGACGAAGACGCGGCCTAAGCCTGATTGGACGCAGGCCAAGGCATGACGGATCAGCCCACGCAAACCGGACGGATCATCATCTCGGTTGACGCTATGGGCGGAGATTCGGGCCCCGCCGTCGTTGTGGCGGGTATTGCCAAGTCTGCGGACAAGAACCCGAAGATCGGGTTCATCCTGCACGGCCAGGAACAGGAATTGCGCAAGCTGGTTGCCAAACGACGTGTCCTTGATGGGCGCGTCGTTTTTCGTGATTGCCCCGACGTCGTCACGATGGAGGACAAGCCCAGCCAGGTTGTCCGTAGCGGCAAGAACACATCGATGTGGTCGGCGCTGGAAGCGGTGCGCGCAGGCGAAGCGCATGGCGCGGTGTCCTGCGGCAACACTGGCGCATTGATGGCAATGTCGATGCTGCGGCTGCGCAAGCTGCCGGGTGTAAACCGCCCTGCCATCGCGATCCTGTGGCCCTCGCGTAATCCACACGGGTTCAATGTGATGCTGGACGTGGGCGCGGATGTACGTGCTGATGCCAAGGATTTGCTGCAATATGCTCTGATGGGTGCTTCATACGCGCGCAACGGTATGGCGCTCAGCCGCCCCCGTATCGGTCTGCTGAACGTCGGAACTGAAGAGCACAAAGGCCGCGCCGAATTGAAAGAGGCGCACGCCATGATCTCGGACTTTGCCGATCAGGCGAATTTTGAGTTCGTGGGCTTTGTCGAAGGCAGTGATATCCCCGGCGATAAGGCTGACGTGATCGTCACAGACGGTTTCACCGGCAACGTTGCGATCAAAACCGGCGAAGGCACCGCGAACCTAATCGGTGATCTGCTGCGCGAGGCATTCAAATATTCGCCCCTGTCCCGCTTGGCATCGATTCTGGCGATCACATCGCTAAACCGCCTTAAAAAGCGGATCGATCCGCGTCGCGTAAACGGCGGCGTGTTCCTCGGGCTGAACGGAACCGTTGTGAAATCCCACGGCGGAGCAGACGCGACAGGCGTTTCGGCTGCGGTCAAACTTGCTTTCACTTTGGCAGAATCCGGCTTTGCCGAAAAATTGGCGGCACGGGTTGCATCAACTGCCGCACTTGCACAAGATGCGGCCCATTCCGTGTCTCAATCGGAATAATAACAAAAAAGGCAGTACCCCAGCATGGCAGGCCGCTCAGTTGTTGTAGGTGTCGGACATTATTTGCCGGAGCGCGTTGTACCAAACGCCGAATTCGAAAAAACACTGGATACGACGGACGAATGGATTCGCACCCGGTCCGGTATCGAGCGACGGCATTTCGCTGCCGAGGACGAAACCACATCCGATCTTGCCACCAAAGCGGCCGAGGCTGCGCTGACCGATGCCGGACTGACGGCAGATGATATCGACGCGATTGTGCTGGCAACCTCGACGGCTGATCTGACATTTCCATCGGCTGCGACTATGGTGCAGGCGCGGCTGGGTATGACCAAAGGATTTGCGTTTGATGTGCAGGCCGTTTGCGCCGGGTTCGTCTTTGCACTTTGCAATGCCAACGCTCTGATCCTGTCTGGACAAGCGAAGCGCGTGCTGGTGATCGGAGCCGAGACATTTTCGCGAATCATGGACTGGACCGACCGGTCCACCTGTGTGCTGTTCGGCGATGGCGCAGGCGCACTTGTGCTGGAATTACAGGATGGGCAAGGCACTTCTGATGATCGCGGCATTCTTTCCACCGACCTGAACTCGGACGGGCGATACAAAGACCTGCTTTATGTTGATGGCGGGGTTTCGACCCAATCAACCGGCCACTTGCGGATGCAGGGCAATCAGGTCTTCCGCCATGCCGTCGAGAAGCTGGCCAAAACCGCCGAAGTCGCGCTTGAGCGAGCGGGCCTCACCAGCGACGATGTCGACTGGATTGTGCCGCATCAGGCCAATATCCGCATTATTCAAGGCACTGCCAAGAAGATGGGCCTGCCGATGGAAAATGTCGTTGTCACCGTGCAGGATCATGGAAACACCTCCGCTGCGTCGATTCCCTTGGCCTTGTCGGTGGGCAAGAAGAACGGCCAGATCAAAACCGGTGATCTAATTGTAACTGAAGCGATCGGCGGCGGTCTGGCATGGGGTGCGGTTGCCCTACGCTGGTGATGGGCGCAATCCGGCTTACGAAGCCGCCTGCAATTCATTGATATTGACAGTGAATTTCGCATCGCCATATGCTCGCTCATCAACAGGGGAAAAAGTATGGGCGATAAAACACTGACCCGAATGGATCTGAGCGAGGCCGTCTTTCGTGAGGTCGGCCTGTCACGCAATGAAAGTGCGCAGCTTGTCGAAAGCGTTCTGAACCACATGTCCGACGCGCTGGTGCGTGGCGAGCAGGTCAAGATTTCGTCTTTCGGTACATTCAGCGTTCGGGACAAAACCGCCCGCATCGGACGTAACCCCAAGACCGGAGAAGAGGTTCCGATCCAGCCGCGCCGCGTGCTGACTTTCCGCCCGTCGCACCTGATGAAGGATCGCGTCGCTGCAGGGAACCGCAAGTAAGTTCAGGACAGTTTGGTTATGAGTAAGTCCCCCGACGCCTTTCGCACCATTAGTGAAGTTGCGGACTGGCTAGGAGTTCAGGCTCATGTTCTGCGCTTTTGGGAAAGCAAGTTTACGCAGGTAAAGCCGGTAAAGCGTGCCGGTGGGCGGCGATACTACCGCCCGAATGATATGCGATTATTGGGTGGCATCAAGAAACTGCTGCACGAGGATGGCACCACCATCAAAGGCGTACAGAGAATCCTGCGGGAACAAGGCGTTGCACACGTTGCTTCACTTTCACCGAGCCTGGATGACAGCCCGCCCGTTTCGCCTCCGAATGACACGGTTGTTCCGTTTACCGCAGCATCCTCGGCGCAGCCTGCGAACCAGATTAACATGGATCTCGGCGAACCCGGCCAAGCTCCGGCACCAATAAAGCCCGACATTAGCGACCAACCCAAGCTGCAACCTGATGCAATGGACGCCGCTCCACTTATGGGTGGAATAGCATCATTGGCATGGAACCGGGCAGAGTATGACGACAAGCTTCTGCACCAAATTGCACCGATTGCAAAAGACCTGCGCCGTTGGCTGGATCGCGTTGAAAACCGGGCGGCGGGATAGCAAAAAAGGCGATGATTTCCTCTTGCCCCTGCCGGGAAAGTCTTTATGAACACCTCAACGTCGGGCTATGGCGCAGCCTGGTAGCGCGTCCGTCTGGGGGACGGAAGGTCGCAGGTTCGAGTCCTGCTAGCCCGACCAAATCACACCGACGTTTATGGCACACAGGCCAGATCCCGCTCTGGCAGCAGAGGGGATCGAAATGACAGGTGTTTGCCCAAATCAGCAGCTTGAGGCGATGATCGCGCGTGGTGAGATTACTGCAAGCCCGGACATCATCCCTGCGCAGGTGCAGCCCGCCAGCCTTGATCTACGTTTAGGAACAGTAGCTTACCGGGTACGTGCCTCATTTCTGGCAGGCGAAGGACGGTCTGTTGCAGATCGTCTGGCCGAGTTTGAAATGCACCGCATCGACATCACCGAAGGCGCGGTTCTGGAAAAAGGTTGCGTCTATCTGGTGCCGCTGATGGAATCGCTCGCCCTCCCCGATGACGTCAGTGCGGTGGCCAATGCCAAAAGCTCGACCGGGCGGCTGGACCTACTGACCCGTACTATCACCGATGGTGGTACCGAGTTCGATCGGGTCCCCGCTGGATATACTGGTCCTCTATATGCCGAGATCTGCCCGCGCTCTTTCTCGGTTTTGGTGCGCCCCGGAATGCGGTTGAATCAGATCCGTTTCCGCAAGGGTCAGGCTGTGTTGAGCGACGTCGAACTGTCCGCGTTGCATAGTCAGACACCGCTGGTCGATGGCCCAGCCGTGATTCAGGACGGTCTGGGATTCTCGGTCGATCTGCAGCTACCCGATACCGACCTAGTTGGCTATCGCGCCAAACCACACACCGGGGTGATCGATCTGGACCGGATCGGCGAATACGACCCGCAGGAATACTGGGAAGAGGTGCGCACCAAAGACGGACGCATCATCCTCGACCCCGGCGCGTTCTACATTCTCGTCAGCCGCGAAGCAGTGCATATCCCACCGATGTATGCCGCCGAAATGGCCCCCTATCTGGCCATGGTCGGTGAGTTCCGGGTGCACTACGCCGGTTTCTTCGACCCGGGCTTTGGTCATGCCGAAGCGGGCGGCGCAGGATCGCGCGGCGTGTTGGAAGTGCGCTGCCACGAGGCGCCCTTTGTGTTGGAGCACGGACAGGTCGTCGGGCGTTTGGTATATGAGAAAATGGCTGAGATGCCGACGCAGCTGTATGGCGCGGGCATTGCCTCAAACTATCAGGGGCAAGGCCTCAAACTGTCTAAGCATTTTAAGGCCGTAGGCTAACAATCAAAATTTCATGAAGCGGCGCATCTGCCGAGTTACCTGTTTCATCTGCTTGACGCTCTGCTTCTGGCGCCCAGCCGCATCGCGCATTTGACGATTTGCTTCGGAATCACTTTGGGTCTCTGACGGCCCCGGTTTGCGACCGGCCCGGCTCGCCATATCAATACCCTTGTCGACCCCACGGTTCACAAGGCGGCGCAAAACCTGACGCACGATCATGTCAATGATCCGATTGGCATTCATTGGTTCAACTCCGTTTCCCGCGCACTACAATAGGCATGTTCTGTGCCAACAAAAGGGCTGTTTGATCACTCTTCCTCGAACAGCTCGGTCTGATCTTCGTCTTCATCCTGATCCTGCCCTTCACCCAACGGCACTGTGCCTGGAGGCGGCCGGTTTTCCAACAGCCCCGCCGCGCGCAGTTCTTTCAGACCCGGAAGGTCACGGGCGTTTTCCAGACCGAAATGATCCAGAAATTCGGGCGTTACCACAAATGTAACTGGACGGCCCGGCGTCATGCGGCGGCGCCCCAGCCGAATCCACTCCATCTCCAGAAGCTGATCGATGGTGCCACGCGAGACGGAAACGCCGCGGATTTCTTCAATCTCAGCCCTTGTGCAGGGTTGGTGATAGGCAACAATCGCCAACGTTTCGATGGCTGCCCGGCTCAGCTTGCGCGTCTCAACCGTTTCTTTCTGCATCAGGAAACCCAGGTCGGGGGCAGTTCGGATCGCCCAGGCCTCGCCAACGCGCGCCACGCGCACTCCGCGCCCTTCGTATCGTTTCTGCAGCAATTCAACGGCCTGCGCAGCATTGCTGCCATGCGGCATCCGCGCCTCAAGATCAGCAATCGTCACCGGTTCTGCACTGGCAAATAACACGGCCTCAACCATACGCTCCTGTTCGGCCAAGGGCGGCGCTTCAAACAGAGTGCCGGTCTCTTCTGGGGCGTCAGTCACGTTTTTCGGTCCTCTTACGCAGATGGATCGGTGCAAAGGTCTCGCTTTGCTTCATCTCCATATGTCCTTCTTTAACCAGCTCCAGCGAGGCCGCAAAGGTCGCGGCGGTGGCCGAGCGGCGGCGCACCGGATCGGTGTCCCAACCTTCGGGCAGATAGGTCTCCATATCCGTCCAGGCACCGGCAAAACCAATCAGAGGGCGCATCCGTTCCAACGCCTGTTCCATCGTGAAGACGGCATCGCGGTCCATCACAAAGGGTCGGAATTCGTCTCGGGTGCGGATACGCGCATAGCCCTGCATAAGGTCTAGCAGCGTGGCAGAATAGGTCACGGTGCGGATACGGGTGACATCCTCGCCCTGCCCGCGTTTGAAGAAGTCACGACCCAGCTGATCGCGCGCCATCAGACGCGCAGCGGCATCGCGCATGGCCTGCAAGCGTTCCAGCTGGAATGCGAGGTGTGCGGCGAGTTCTTCACCCGAGGGGCCTTCGTCATCCGGGTCGGGCGGCAGCAACAGGCGGGATTTGAGGAAAGCCAGCCAAGCGGCCATCACCAGATAATCCGCTGCGAGTTCAATGCGCAGCTGACGCGCCTTTTCGACAAAGGTCAGATATTGCTGCGCCAGCGCCAGAACCGAGATTTTGCGCAGATCCACCTTTTGGGTGCGAGACAGGGTCAGCAGCACGTCCAACGGGCCTTCAAACCCGTCGACGTCAACAATCAGCGCTTCGGCTGCAAGCCGATCCGCGACCGAGACCGGGTCTTCGCTGAAAAGGTTATCCTGCATATACCTGCCCGCCCATTAGGGCAGATAGTTCCGCTTCGGCGGCTTGGATGTCAAGTTCCTGTGGCGGTTGCCGCCGAGCTAACGCCCGATCTGCGCGGGCTTGTGCCGCATCTGACATCTGGCCGGCGGCTTCAAGCACCTGAGCACGTTCTTCAAACGCGCCGTTGCAGTGCAAGGCCACATCGCATCCGGCGTCCAGCGCCTGGCGGGCCAGGTCGGCGGGCGTGCCGTTGAGCGCTTTCATGGTGATATCGTCGGTCATGATCAGACCATCAAACCCAATGTGTTCCCTGATCAATGTCATCATTCCGGCAGAAATGGTCGCAGGTCTGGGATCAATCTGGTCATAGACCAAATGCGCCGTCATTCCCATTGGCAGGTCGTTGAGCGCGCGGAACGGTGCAAAATCTGCCTCTTCTAGTGCTTTCAGCGAAAGGTCCACATGCGGCAGGTCGTGATGACTGTCGAGCGTTGATAAGCCATGGCCAGGCATGTGCTTCACAACCGGCAGTACTCCTCCGTCCAAATGCCCGTTAGCGACGGCACGGCCAATCGCAGAAACTTGTTCGGGATCAGATCCATAGCAGCGGTTCTTCAGAAACGTGTGTGTGTTGTCGCGAGCCAGGTCAACCATTGGTGCGCAGTTGCTGTCGATGCCCAGCTCCAGCAATTCATGCGCGATCAGCCGATAGCGCAGATACATCGCACGCTCGGCTTGATCTCCGGCACGCGCGACATGATCCAGCGGCGGCATCCATTCACGGGCTAAAGGTCCGCGCAGACGTTGCACGCGGCCCCCTTCCTGATCCACGGTGATCAGGCAATTTCGACCAACAGCCTCGCGAAAGTCCTCGCACAGGGCGCGGGTCTGGTCGGCAGTTTCGATGTTGCGGGCAAACAGAATGAACCCGAACGGGTTCATCTCTTTGAATAATGCTTTCTCATCCGGCGTCAGGCGCAGCCCTTCGGCATCGGTGATAACCGCGCCAAATCTCACCGGACGGCGACCGGGATACAGTCTGCACCCTGCGCAACCAATGCGGCGCAGAACTGGCGTGAGTCGCTCAGATCATCAAACCCCATGACCCGCAAGCGATAAAAAGTGCGGCCCCCGCTTGAGGTTTTCTGGATAACGCGCTGTTTTCCATCCATATACTCACCGAACTGACCGTTCAAACGCGCCCATTCCGCTTGCGCCACATCGGCGCTTTCATAGGCCCCAAGCTGAGCCAGACGCGTGCCTTTGGCCAGCGTATCCGGGTCTACATCCAGACCAACGGCAGCCTTTACGGCCGCGTTTATTGCAGCCTCGGTTGCGCTGCTGGACGAGATTGTGCTGGGAGTTGCACGAGCTGGGCGCACATGCGGACGTAGCGAACGCCGCACTCCGGGCAGTGCTGCAATCTTCGGGTCAGGCTGTTGCGCGGCATAGTCCGCCGGATCAATCGCGGGCTCTTCCTCGGGGGTAACCAGCGAGGCCAGCTGCACACCCTGCTCTTGCTCCTGCGCGGGCACAGGTGCGGCGAGCCCTTGGGCCAAAGCCTGCATGACTGCCTGATCCGTGGCGGGCTCTTCAACCACATGTACGGCATTCGTCGCCTCAAGCGTCGCCATCGGTGTGTCTTCATCCGTCAGCGACACAGGGCGTGGTGCCAGAATGAGCCGATCTGCCGGAGGTGCAGCGGTTCCAACTGCGGCGACCGCATTCACCGCCAGCCCCTGGTGATCCGCAGGCGTACCGCCGGGATTTTCGGGTTGCACGCGCATCGGCCCGTCGGCAGCGCGCACAACCGGCACACCGCTAACGTCGCGCATGATCAGCTGGTAGCCCCAGACGCCAACACCTGCGACCAGCGCAAGAGACGCAACCGCGCCAAGCACGTTCACAATTCGACCAAGCCCAGCCCCTGCGCGCGGCGCATCGTCATAGCCATAGCTTTCGTCAGGATAGTCATACGCATCTGCAGAATGCGTTTGATTCGAGTATTGCATCTGCTCGGAGCTGTTCTGCCCCGAGTAATCGTAACGTGCCATATCCGCCTCACCGCCCGTTTCACGCCTTACAAAGATGGCGCGCGGGTCATTTCTTGCCTACCTCGTACCGGCGGTTCGGGCGATATTGTTTACCGCATCTCCTGCGCCGGGGTAACGCCAAGAATACCCAAGCCCGCTGAAATCACAACAGAAACAGCGCGTGCCAATGCGATTTTCGATTGGCTTGTGGCAACATCGCCATCCTGGATAAAGCGCAGCTGAGTTTCGTCATTGCCTTTGTTCCACAGCGCATGAAAATCCCCTGCCAATTCATAGAGATAGAATGCGACCCGGTGTGGCTCGTTGGTACGCGCAGCAATTTCCACCAGCCGTGGCCACTCCGCTAGCTTCTTGGCAACAGTCAGCTCAGAGGCGTGATCAATCTTGCCCAGATCGGCCCCTTTAAGGGTCGCATCATCGGCCGCGATCCCGGCTTCGGCCGCGCGGCGCAGTACACTCATGACGCGGGCATGGGCGTATTGCACGTAGAACACCGGGTTCTCGCGGCTTTGTTCCAGCACCTTGTCGAAATCGAAATCCAGCGGCGCGTCGTTCTTGCGAGTCAGCATAACGAAACGGGTCACATCCGGCCCGACCTGATCGACCACATCGCGCAGGGTGACAAAGTTCCCTGCCCGTTTGGACATCTTGAACGGCTCGCCATTCTTCCAAAGCTTCACCAGTTGCGTCAGCTTGATATCCAACGGCACCTTGCCATCGGACAGCGCCGACACTGCCGCCTTCATCCGTTTGACATAGCCGCCGTGGTCCGCACCGAACACATCGATCAACGCGTCAAACCCGCGGCTCACCTTGTCGTAGTGATAGGCGATATCGGGGGCAAAATAGGTCCAGCTGCCATCCGACTTCTTGACCGGGCGATCGACGTCATCCCCGTGTTCGGTCGACTTGAACAAGGTTTGCTCGCGCGGCTCCCAATCCTCGGGCTTCTTGCCCTTGGGCGGCTCAAGCACGCCTTCGTAGATCAGGCCCTTGTCGGTCAAAGACTGCAGCGCCGCCTCGATCCGACCCGTGCCGTAGAGCGATTTTTCTGAGAAGAAAACGTCCATCTCAACGCCCAGCGCTTTTAGATCGGCGCGGATCAGGTCCATCATCGCATCGGTTGAAAACTCACGCAGTGCTTCCAGCCATTCGCTTTCCGGCTTGTCGATCAGGCTGTCACCATATTTCTCTTTCAGCGCCTCGCCAATCGGGATCAGGTAGTCGCCAGGATACAGGCCCTCAGCGATCTCCGGGCTCAAACCATTCGCCTCGCGATACCGTTCATAGGCCGACCGCGCCAACACATCCACCTGCGCGCCGCCATCGTTGATGTAGTATTCGCGGGTCACATCATGGCCCGAATAGGCCAGCAGGCTTGCCAGCGCATCACCGAACACAGCCCCCCGCGTGTGGCCCACATGCAGCGGGCCGGTCGGGTTGGCCGAGACATACTCCACGTTGACCTTCTGACCATGCCCCATGGTCGAACGGCCATAATCGGTGCCTTTTTCCAGCACCGCAGCCAGCACGCCCTGCCAGACCGAAGGCGCAAGCCGCAGGTTTAGAAAGCCCGGGCCCGCCACCTCGGCGCTGGTGATCCGGTCGTCTGCAGACAGCTTGCCTGCCAGCACATCCGCAATGTCCCGCGGCTTCATCTTCGCCGGTTTCGCCAGTACCATCGCCGCATTGGTCGCCATGTCGCCATGCGCTGCATCGCGCGGAGGCTCAACCGCCACGTTGTCAAAGCTCAATCCCTCTGGCAGCGCGCCTTCGGACTGCATCTGCGCCAGCGCGTCCAGTACAAGGCCGCGGATCTCGGAAAACAGGTTCATTTCGGATGTCCTTTTACTTGTCGCGGGGTTTAACACGCATCGCGGCAAGGTCAATGGACGCCCTTAGTTTGTACTTGGCATAACGCACAGGCCGGGTAGTTTCGGGCCTGACGCCACACACGCCCCGGAGATCCCCATGTACCGCGCTCTGCCCTTAGTCCTGCTTCTATCTGCCGCCATACCCGCATGGGCCGAACTATCGACGCCCGAAGGTCACGTCATTCTGACACTGGGTGGCGCCGTCGATGAGACCAACCTGCCCGCACGAACAGAAAATGACGGTGGCCTGTTCGGTTACCTCGAAGTCACGCACGCAGGAGCGGCCGGGTTCGACGCAACCATGCTGGAGGGATTGGAGCAGATCGAGATCACTATCCCCTATGGCCCGCCAGAGAGCCAGCGCGACTATATTTTTTCAGGCCCACTGCTGTCCGAAATAATGAAGTTGGCCGGAGCAGAGGGTAAATCCGCCCTGCCCATGGCAATGGACGGCTATCAGGCGGAAATCCCTTGGCAGAGCATCAAAACACATCAACCGATTGTAGCCACCCATGCGGACGGCGTGCCCATGGGAATCGGCGGCTATGGCCCCACAATGATCGTCTTCCCTCCAACCGATGATGCAGAATTGGCTCAGATGCAGGCCAGCCAACAAGTCTGGGCCATTGCCTATATCGCGATTGAATGATCTCCGGTCAGGCGGGCATGGTCCTGCAGCGCAAACCTGTCCGTCATACCCGCGATATAATCCGAGACGATCCGCGCCAACGCCGTTTCGTCAGCCGCCGCCTCGATATCGCCATGCCAGTGCCCAGGCATCTGCTTCGGGTCGGCAAGATAAATCGGAAAGAGCTCTTCGACCACCTTGCTGACCTTGGTGCGCACTTGCATCACGCTTGGTGCGCGATACATACGTGAAAATAGAAACGCCCGGATTTGTTTGAGCTGAGCCCATAACTCATCTGAGAACTGAATGACCGGATAGCCCAGATTCCGAATATCCTCGACCGATTGCGCCCCTGAGGAAGCGATCAACGCGCGCGACGTGTCAATAACATCCGAGACCATCACGCCAAAAACCCGCCGCAGCGCTTCATGGCGACGCCGGTATGGGTCCAGACCCGGATATCTGCGATCGACTTTTGCAAAACAGGCATCGATGATGGGAAGTTGCTGAATGTCGTCATCGCTGAACAGACCAGCGCGCAACCCATCGAACAGATCGTGATTGTTATAGGCTATGTCATCAGAAAGCGCGGCCACCTGCGCCTCGGCGCTCGCGTGTGTGTTAAGTTCGAGATCAAAGCCCTGATTGCACTCGGCCAGCGCCCATGGCAATTCGCCTACGACGGGACCGTTATGCTTGGCGATGCCCTCCAGACATTCCCAGGTCAGATTGCAGCCGTCGAACTCGGCATAGTGGCGCTCAAGTTTGGTTACGATCCGAATGGCCTGTGCGTTGTGGTAAAAACCGCCATAGGGCTCCATCAACGCGTGCAAGGCATCCTCACCCGTATGACCAAAAGGCGTGTGCCCAAGGTCGTGCGCCAGAGCGACCGCTTCGGTCAGCTCCGGGTTCAACCCCAAAGCGCCAGCAATCGTCCGCGCCACCTGCGCAACTTCGATTGAGTGGGTCAAACGAGTACGATAGCTGTCACCTTCGTGCTCAACAAAGACCTGTGTCTTGTGCTTGAGCCTCCGAAAGGCACTGGCATGAATGATCCTGTCGCGGTCACGCTGAAAGCATGAACGAAAGCTGCTCTCTTCTTCCGGCACCAATCGCCCCCGCGCGCGGCCCGGATCCGAGGCAAAACCCGCTCTGTCCAATGGTGTTGTCCTTGTCGCCTGTCTTCAGGTTTCATATATTGTACGATGCTAAGGAAATAAACCTTTGGAGACCGGCATGAATCTGCCCCCAATAGTTACAGAACGCGCCTTTGATCGCTTGGCCGAGATTGGCGCCGCAGATCAGGGCCAGGCCCTGCGCGTCGCAGTAGAGGGCGGTGGATGTTCAGGATTTCAATACGAAATTGCGCTGGATAAGCCTAAGGAAGACGATTTGGTATTAGAGGGCAAAGGCCAGAAGGTTATCGTCGACTCGATCTCTCTGCCATTTCTGGAAAATGCGGTGATCGATTTCACACAGGAACTGATCGGTGCGCGCTTTGTTATCGAGAACCCCAATGCCACATCTTCCTGCGGCTGCGGTACATCTTTCTCAATGTAGCCAAAGTGGGGGCTTTGCCCCCACACCCCCAAGGTATTTCTAGCCAGACGAAGTGGGATCCGCTCTCTGACCGTTAAGGCCAGAGAGCTTCACCTGGCACGGTCATCGGCGCCTCCGCCTGTACCGCATAATCATTATTTTCAAGTATGGTTAAGAATCCGTTTCTTTATCTGGCCCAAAATACCTCGGAGCGCGAGGCAGAGCCTCGCTGGCCCGTTCTGTTCCTTGCCGTCAGGTGCAATCTGCGCGATAGGTTGCGGATGGCACCGGAGGATCGCGCATGAAAATCGCCACGTTCAACATCAACGGGATAAAAGCTCGGGCCGAGGCGCTACCGCGCTGGTTGGATGAGGCGCAGCCGGATGTCGTTTTGCTGCAGGAAATCAAATCGATTGATGAGAATTTCCCAAGCGAGATATTCGAAGAACGCGGATATAACGTGGAAACGCACGGGCAAAAGAGTTTCAACGGCGTCGCAATCCTTTCGAAACTGCCGTTGGAGGATGTCTCCCGAGGCCTTCCCGGTGATGACGACGATGAACAGGCCCGTTGGATCGAAGCGACTGTCATCGGGAAAAAAGCTCTTCGCATCTGTGGGCTGTATCTGCCTAACGGCAATCCGGTGCCGGGGCCGAAATATGACTACAAGCTTGCGTGGATGGAGCGTCTCTATGAACGCGCGCGTGATTTGCTGGCCACTGAAGAGCCCGCGCTGATGGCCGGGGACTACAATATCATTCCGCAAGCCGAGGACGCAAAACGACCCGACGCCTGGCGCGAGGACGCTCTTTTTCGGCCCGAAAGTCGCGCTGCATTTCGAAAAATCTTGAACTTAGGCTTTACTGAAGCCTTCCGCGCTCGCACGCATGGTCCGGGTCATTATTCGTTCTGGGACTATCAGGCCGGTGCGTGGAACAGAAACGACGGGATTCGGATCGATCACTTCCTCCTGACTCCGCAAGCAGCAGATCTGATGCGCGATTGTCGGATCGATTTCGAGATTCGTGGGCACGAAAAACCTTCGGACCATGTGCCGGTTTGGGTCGATCTCGATCTCTGATGGATTACGCCGTCGCGTCGTAGCGGTAGATCCATTCATAGCGCCGTGCCAAGCGTGGACCGATAGCCATCAAAGCGGCCTGAGCCGCCATCCTCATGGGGCCGCGAAGGTGGAAATTGCGGGCATTAGCTCCGGCGGCGGCGACCACTTGCCGGGCCCGAGGTCGTCTGGTCGCCTCATAGGCAGCCAAAGCGCGGGTAACGCCTGATTGGTCCTGAAGCGACCGGATCAGAACCCAGGCGTCTTCCAAAGCAAGGCACGCTCCTTGAGCCATAAAAGGCAACGTCGGATGCGCCGCATCACCAAGCAAGGCCAACCGCCCGTTCTGCCAGCTTTGTGCCACCGGACGCAGGAACAACGCCCACAAATGAACATCATCAACTTCTGACAGGATATCGCGCACCGGTCCTCCAAAATCGGCAAACCGACGGCGTAGGTCATCTGGATCACCCTGGCGCCGCCAACCTTCCTCCTGCCAATCGGAACGCTCTTCGATGGCCACGATGTTCATAAGATGTTGGTTGCGCAGTGGGTAAGTCACAACATGCCGACCCGGACCCATAGTGAGAGACGCTCGCGGCACGTCTTCGCGTTGGTTCCAAGGGATCGTTGCGCGCCAAGCGACCTGATGGGTAAATTTGGGGGCTTCGGGCCCGTTCAGAAGCGGGCGGATTTCACTGCGCCCCCCGTCAGCGACGATCGCGCATTCGGCATGCAGCCGTTCGCCACTCTCCAAGACTATCTCGGCCTCTCCCGGGTGTTTGCATGCTTTGCTCACACGCGCGCCCAACCGAATATCGACCCCGGCGTGTAGTGCAGCCTTGAGCAACAGGCCCAACAGATCAGCACGATGATAATAGTAAGTCGGTCCGGCAACCGGAGCCGGAACCCGACTGATCACCCGTCCCTTCCGGTAGTCACGCAGAATGGTCCCGCCAGAGACCTGCCCTGCCTTTGGTGTCTCCCCCGCTACGCCCAAAGCGCGCAGAACTGCCATGCCATTGGCGCTGATCTGCAGCCCCGCACCGACTTCGATCAGTTCGGAGGCTTGTTCCAGCAAGGTTACCCCGGCTCCATGATTGCGCAAAGCCAGTGCTGTGGCCATGCCACCAATCCCGCCACCTATGACGCAGAAATTCAGACCGTTTATGTTCATGGCTCTGCCATAACGCAAAAACGCCGGGGCGACAGGCCCCGGCGTTGACGTTTTATCTTGATTTTCCAGCGATCAATCGTCGCGGTGGACCTTTTCACGGCGTTCGTGGCGCTCTTGCGCTTCCAAGGTCATCGTCGCGATTGGACGTGCATCCAGACGCTTCAACGAGATCGGATCACCGGTTTTCTCGCAATACCCGTATTCACCCTCATCAATACGGCGCAGGGCCGAGTCGATTTTGGCCACCAGCTTACGCTGACGGTCTCGCGTGCGCAGTTCCAACGCGCGGTCGGTTTCTTCGCTTGCGCGATCAGCGACATCAGGAATGTTACGGGTGTTGTCCTGCAACCCTTCGATCGTATCGCGGCTGCCTGCGAGTAGTTCTGTCTTCCAATCCATCAGCTTGCGGCGAAAATACTCAAGCTGTCGATCATTCATGAAAGGTTCATCTTCGGCCGGGCGATAATCTTCCGGCAGAAAAACTTCCTGCTTCATATTTGCTCCCTCGGTATGGCCTGAAACGTCGGTTGCTGTTGTGTTAGCTGACATTCGGCACCCCCTTCTGCGGAGCGTGTATCCGACGGCGCAAAGATTGTCACTACACAAACTTGTCGCTCGTCGCCGCGTCACTCCGCCTGCTCTAATAATGAGACTTGTAACAACAAAACCTTGTTTTTCTGTGGTTATCACATGGCGTTTTTCGGGCACCCTCAGCCACCAGGCTAATTTGAAGCGGGCGAATCGCCCGAGAGGGATTGAACTCACGGTAGAAATCATCTCAGCGCGACGCAGCGGCCCGGCTTGTAAAAACACCTGCCCCTCTGTAACCCCTGCAAAGCAAACACTGCCCTAACACCATATGAGGGGTCCCATGACCGCACGTTTCCAAGGCACCGCAGAATATGTTGCCACCGACGATTTGACCATTGCTGTGAATGCTGCCGTCACACTGGAACGCCCTCTGCTGGTCAAGGGTGAGCCGGGAACTGGCAAGACTGAGCTGGCGAAGCAGATCGCGGGTGCTTTGGGGCTGACGATGATCGAGTGGAACGTGAAATCCACAACCCGTGCGCAACAGGGCCTGTATGAATACGACGCCGTCAGCCGTCTGCGTGACAGCCAGCTTGGCGATGAACGGGTGCATGAGGTGTCGAACTACATCCGCAAGGGCAAGCTGTGGCAGGCTTTTGACGCCGATGAAAAGGTGGTTCTGCTGATCGATGAGATCGACAAGGCCGACATCGAGTTTCCCAACGATCTGCTTCAGGAACTCGATAAGATGGAGTTCCACGTCTACGAGACCGGCGAGACAATCAGGGCCAAGAACCGCCCGATCGTGATCATTACCTCGAACAACGAAAAGGAACTGCCGGACGCCTTCCTGCGCCGCTGCTTCTTCCACTATATCCGCTTCCCGGATGAGGCCACGATGCGCAGGATCGTCGAGGTGCATCACCCCGGCATCAAAGACGCTCTGCTGACCACCGCACTAACCCAGTTCTACGAAATCCGCGAGACACAGGGGTTGAAGAAAAAACCCTCGACTTCGGAGGTGCTGGACTGGCTGAAGTTGCTCTTAGCTGAGGATTTAAGTGCCGAGGATCTGAAGCGCGACGGCGTTAATGCGCTGCCAAAACTGCATGGTGCGCTTCTAAAAAATGAGCAGGACGTACATCTGTTTGAACGGCTGGCCTTTATGGCGCGCAGCAAGCGGTGATCACGGCTTGTCATCGGTACGCTCGGATGTCAGCATTGCGTTAACGAAAAACCCCGCGACAATCGGGCCTCCAGAGCAGGAAACATGGCAATGTCGACCACCCCCACAATCCGCCCTTTGCGATCAGAGGATCGGGACCAATGGGCCGATATGTGGCGTGACTACCTTGCATTTTATGAAACCGAGGTGCCGGATTCGACTTACAAAAGCACCTTTGCTCGGCTCTTAGGTGATGATCCGAATGACTTTTCCTGTTTTGTCGCCGATCTGGATGGGCAGCTGCTCGGACTGACCCACTACCTTTTTCATCGCCACGCATGGAAAGAGGAGAGTGTCTGCTATCTGCAGGATCTCTATGCCCGCCCCGAAGCGCGTGGAACCGGTGTTGGACGCGCCTTGATTCAAGCAGTCTACGACGAAGCGGATAGGCAGAAAGCCCCTTCAGTCTATTGGCTGACACAGGAAAACAACCATACCGCGCGCAAACTCTATGACCGCATCGGCAAGTTGTCGCCGTTCCTGAAGTATCAGCGACCATGAGGCTTTTGGGAGCAACCCTCCTCCTGGCGGCGCTGTCTGCCTGCACGACGGTCGACCGGATCGAGACGCCGACCCGTACCCAGGTGATCGAAGCATCGCTGCCGCCGTCTAAATCTTTCGGCGCCGTCCGTCCCAGCCCGCCTGCCCGTTCAAACAAGAACATCGCCGCCGATTTCCTCTCGCTGCACTTCGCGCTTGAAAGCGGCGCGGAACTTCCGGTCTTTACTCGGTTCGACGAACCGATCACGGTGCGCCTGACTGGGACACCCCCTCCAACGATGCAGACCGACCTGAGCCGGCTACTGACACGGCTGCGACGGGAGGCGAAGATCGACATCCGACAGATTCCAGAGGGCCAGGCGAATATCACCATCGAGGCCGTAAGCCAGAAACAGATTCGCCGCATCCTTCCGCAGGCTGCGTGTTTCGTCGTTCCAAACTCTTCAAGTTTGGAAGAATACCGCCGCGACCGGCGGAAAAAGAAAAGCAACTGGACCGAACTTCGCAGCCGCGAGAGGATCGGAATTTTCATCCCTTATGATGCCAGCCCACAGGAAATTCGCGATTGCCTGCATGAAGAGTTGGCTCAGGCCCTTGGACCGCTAAACGATCTCTACCGCCTGCCGGATTCTGTATTCAACGACGATAACTTTCACACGGTTCTGACCGGGTTCGACATGTTGATCCTGCGAACGGCCTACTCGCCCGAGTTGCAGAACGGTATGACAAGCGAACAGGTCGCGGCGGTTTTGCCCGGTGTCCTAAGCCGGCTGAATCCGCGCGGGGATCGCGTTGCACCGCAACCGGTAACCGAGACACCCCGCGCCTGGATAAACGCAGTACAGCGCGCATTGGGGGCTGGTGCGGGCACCGCCAAGCGGGTCAATGCCGCGAAAGAAGCGGCACAGATCGGGCAACAACAAGGCTGGACAGACCACCGCCGCGCCTACCCGCATTACCTGCTGGGGCGCATGGGGCAGTTCGACGACCCCGAAGCCGCGCAGAGGCAATATGACATCGCGAAGAAGTACCTGCGCTCCACACCCGGAACAGAGGTCCAGCGCGCCCATATCACAGCCCAGACTGCGGCATTTGCCTTGGCGCAGGGTCAAGGGGCGCAGGCGCTGCCCGAATTGAACAGTGCGATTGATGTCATGACGCGCTCTGAAAACGCCGCGCTGCTGGCGACTTTGTTGCTGCTGAAATCCGAAGCTTTGCGCCAGTCTGGGCAAATTGATCAGGCACGCAGCGTTCGGCTGGACAGTATCGGGTGGGCGCGCTACGGCTTCGGCTCGGAATTGGTGGCACGCTCGGTATCGCAAGACATTGCGCAGGCGGCCGCCGCAGGTACGGGTGGATAACGGCATATGGTAGTGGTTTTGGGCATGGCACTTTTAGGGGCTTTGCTGGGCGTTCGAACTGCGCGGAATCGCAATGGCAGCGGTGCAGATATGGCCCAGTATGCTGCCGGATACGCGATCGCTTTTGCGCTAATCGGACTGGTGATCTCGCTGGTTCTGGTGCGATTGGTTTAAAGATATGTTCCTGCCCTTTTTCGAGAACCTTCGAAACGCCGGTATTCCCGTTTCCTTACGCGAATACCTGACTTTTCTGGAGGGAATGAAAAAGGGCCTCGCCACCTACGATGTCGAAGCTTTCTACTACCTCGCCCGCGTGTCGATGGTGAAGGACGAACGCAATATCGACAAGTTCGACCGCGCCTTTGCCGCAAGTTTCGAAGGCCTGGACGCAATCAGTTTTGAGCAGGTGCTCGAGGCCGTCGATATTCCCGCCGAATGGCTTGCAAAGATGGCAGAAAAACATCTGAGCGCCGAAGAAAAGGCCGAGATCGAGGCGCTGGGTGGTTTTGACAAGCTGATGGAGACACTGCGCGAGCGCCTGAAGGATCAGCAAGGCCGACATCAAGGCGGCAACAAATGGATCGGGACAGCAGGTACCTCGCCATTCGGGGCCTATGGCTACAATCCCGAAGGCGTGCGCATCGGCCAGAAAGAAAGCCGCCATCAACGCGCGGTTAAAGTCTGGGACAAGCGTGAATTCAAGAACATGGATGACACGGTTGAACTCGGCACCCGCAACATCAAGGTCGCCCTGAAACGCCTGCGCCGCTGGGCGCGTGAGGGCGCTGCGGAAGAGCTGGATCTGGATGGCACAATCCGTGCCACCGCCGAGCATGGCTATCTGGATGTCAAAACTCGTCCTGAACGGCACAACGCGGTTAAAGTGCTTTTGTTTCTCGATGTGGGTGGTTCAATGGACCCGCACATCAAGGTGGTCGAAGAGCTGTTCTCGGCCGCGCGGACCGAGTTCAAGCATCTGGAATACTACTACTTCCACAATTGCCTCTATGAAGGTGTCTGGCGTGACAACCGCCGCCGCTGGGATCAGCAGACGCCAATGCACGAGGTGCTGCGCACCTACGGTCCGGACTACAAATGCATCTTCGTTGGCGACGCTTCGATGAGCCCCTACGAGATCGCGTATCCCGGTGGCGCAAATGAGCACTGGAACCAGGAGGCCGGACAAGTCTGGTTGCAGCGCGCGCGCGAACAGTGGACATCGAACCTATGGATCAACCCGGTGCCCGAGAAGTATTGGGAATACACGCATTCGATCGGCATGATCCGCGAGATTTTTGAGGATCGCATGGTGCCCATGACGCTGGCGGGGCTAGAACAGGGCATGCGGGAACTGACACGTTAGGGCCGTTGGAATTCTGATTGGCCGGATCCGGGAAACAATCAGACTGAATTCTCATGATTCACGCTCCAAAATGAGCACTCCGGAAACAATCTAAGCTAAGTTCCCCACCTCTCTCAAATCTATGATATACAGAGCAGGGTTTGAGGCTGGGGGGCTGAGATGACCAATTCCAAATTTCGCAATATTCTGACGTCTGTTTTGACGGTTACTTCGCTGGTTCTTGCATCGGGAGCTGTCGCTACCATTATACTGGGTCCCGATGCGGCTTATGCCAAGAACGACAAGAGCAATGGTAACGGGAAAGGAGCAGGCCGCAGTGGTGGAAAAGGAAAATCCGGCAAAGGCAATGACAGCACCAAGGGCGGCAAAGGAATATCCGGTAAAGGCCATGGGGCCAAAAGCACGGATAAAGATGCAGGTGGTGCCAAGTTCAATACTCGACGCTCAGGCAAAGCTTTTAAATTTAATAAAAATCAGAATGCAAAATCCCAACGGTCGGCCAAGAACAAGAATAAGAATAAGGGACAGAACAGCAAAGTCCGGGAAACTACACTGGCGGGCTTTGGACGAGAGTTCAAACGCGATGTTGAGCAACTTTTTGGAAAACGTACGCGATCAAAATCCAATACAAGTGCCAAGCGCGTAAAGAAAACTCACCGTCAAGCTTCCGTAGCTCCGCTCGAGCATTCCCCGCGCCCTGTTGCCCGTACGGATTATTATTCCAAGCGCCATGTCGACAAAAAACCCGGCACGCGTCGTTACCGCGATCCGCTTGTTGCAGCGATCACCGATCCCTATGGCTCGGATAAGCTGCGTAACCTGAATGCGTCCAAGGCGGCGGCGCCGGCGTTCCGCAATGCCTCAGCCAACAGCAATGTGGGCAAGATCGCGACCTATCAGGCTGAGGCGGAAACCTATTACGACCTGCGCGATGACCTCTATGAGGCGCGCCGTGAACTGCGTGACCTGAACGAGAGCTATGATGGCCGCAGCAGCGAAGACATCGCTGATGACATCGCCGCGCTTGATCCTGCAGACCCGAATTACGAAGACGATCTCAGTTCGCTTGAGGATGAACTGCGTGATGCAGAAACCTATGAAGAGTCGCGCGACGATCTGCGCGCGGATGTGAGGGATCTGAGATACGAAACCCGCGACGCGTTGCAAGATGCGGAGGCTGCCTTTTATGACGCTTCGAAAGGGCGGACATTGACCAAGGCGACGCTGGGCGAGTTCCATGGTTATCTCGACCTGCCACAGCCAAGTTACCGGCACAAGGACTGGGCAACGATCCAGCCGGTGCCTTACGATCCTGATGACTACAGCTATTCGGATGATAAGACGTTCTATGATGAAACCGACTATCGACTGCGCTACGATAAGCCATATTCCGATCGGAAGAAGGACCGCTACCGCTATTACCGCGATCCGCTTGTCGCGGCGATCACCGATCCCGATGGCTCGGATAAGCTGCGTAACCTGAATGCGTCCAAGGCGGCGGCGCCGGCGTTCCGCAATGCCTCAGCCAACAGCAATGTGGGCAAGATCGCGACCTATCAGGCTGAGGCGGAAACCTATTACGACCTGCGCGATGACCTCTATGAGGCGCGCCGTGAACTGCGTGACCTGAACGAGAGCTATGATGGCCGCAGCAGCGAAGACATCGCTGATGACATCGCCGCGCTCGATCCTGCAGACCCGAATTACGAAGACGATCTCAGTTCGCTTGAGGATGAACTGCGTGATGCAGAAACCTATGAAGAGGCGCGCGACGATCTGCGCGCCGATTTGAGGGATCTGAGAATTGACACCTTGGTCGCAGAGAAAGAGGCCGAACATGCGTTTTTCGAAGCTTCAAAGGGCGCGGTTTTGACTAAGCAGTCGCTCTCCGAGTTCCACTCGAACCTTCAGTTGCCAACGCCAAGTCAGTAGCAATCGTCTACGCAACACCCTCCAATCGGGCCTGTATCTGGAATAGCGACTTGCCTCTACAGGGCGGGCCGCCCATATCTAACACATGCTCCGATTAACACCCATCTTGCTGGCCATCGCCTATGCCGTCGTCATGTATCGGATTTCCGTTTGGCGCACGCATCGCGAGCTGGATGCAAAATCGACTGAGTTGGCTGATCCCGCTCTCAAACGTATGACCGACCGATTGGCGGCAGCTTTGGAAATCGATCGTGTGCCAGTCTACATCTACGAAATCGATCCGGTGAATGGTCTGGCAGCCCCTGATGGACGCATTTTCATTACACGTGGATTCTATCGAAAGTTTCACAATGGCGAGGTTTCGGCAGAAGAAATGGCGAGCGTCATCGCGCACGAGCTTGGGCATGTAGCACTGGGACACGCCCGGCGGCGCATGATCGATTTTTCCGGCCAAAATGCGCTGCGGGCGGCGTTGATGATGCTGTTGAACCGTTTTATTCCGTTCATCGGTGCGTGGATCGCGAATATGCTGACACATCTGTTGGCCTCGCGATTGTCGCGTGGCGACGAGTATGAGGCAGATGAGTATGCCGCGGCGCTTTTGACAAAAGCCGGAATTGGGATTGGGCCGCAGAAGTCATTGTTCCACAAGCTTGAAGATCTGACACAACAGCGTGCAGGCGTAGCACCAGCCTGGCTGATGAGCCACCCGAAAACGGATGAGCGGATTGCAGCGTTGGAGGTGTTGGAACAAAAGTGGGGCGTTGGTGGTTAGTTTGGAAGCGAGGAGCCAGCCTCTCGCACACCCGGGAGTATTTTAGGCCAGATAAAGAAGATCCCGCGTTAGTTGGCGAGCGCTTTGCCTAGTCTTGGCAGCCGTGCTTTCTTCATCAGTGCGCGTAATGTCCATTTATCGCCCGATAGGCGGTTGGCGACTGACAGAACGCTGGTAGCGATTTGCGACATGCCTTCTGGATCCGAAAGCCAGAAACCGTGCAGCAAACCATCGGGGTCGCGCCGATCAAGCCCTTCTTCGGCAAGGATGTTTTTTGGGAAGTCCTTGGCGTTGACGGTGACTATGGCATCCGACGAGCTTGTGACTGCTGTTGCCAGAACGTGGATATCTGCCGCATCCGGCAACCACAGACGTTGCTCTGCTCCGGGTGTGGCAGGATGCTCGGCAGCTGGCCAATTTGCCTGAACCAGTGCGATTTCGGCACGCGCCTGTACCTCGCCCTCCGGGCCGAGTTTGCGCGCCGCGCGGGCCCATTCTTCCAAGATGCGCGCGGACCAGACAGGTGTAAAATGGCCAAGCTTGGCGGCGCCCAGCAACATTTCTCGCATCACCGTTGGATAGATGACGCAGGTATCCAGAACCGCTTTCACAGCCGGTAGAACACAGCTTTGAGGTAACCGCTTTCGGCTAGTTGCGGCAATTGTGGGTGGTCAGGGCCGGCAAATCCGGTGTGGACTAGTTGCGCCTGTCGCCCAGCACGTCCGATGCCGCGCGAAGACGCATCACGGAACCGTCCTAAATCAGCGGCATGAGAACAGGAGCAGAGGCCAAGGTAACCGCCGGGCTTGACCAGCGGTGCTGCCAGACGTGCGATGCGCTCATACGCGCGCAAGCCTGCGTCCAACGCCTGTTTCGAGGGTGCAAAAGCTGGAGGATCGCAGATTACAACGTCGAATTCTGCACCCTCTTCCCCCAGCTTGGCCAGCACATCGAAGGCATCCCCTTGACGGGTCTGAAAACGGTCGGCAAACCCTGATACCTCAGCGCCCTTTGCCGCCAATTCCAGAGCGGCTGCCGATCCATCAACCGACACGGCGTGTGCCGCGCCGCCCGCCAGCATGGCCAAGCCGAACCCACCGACATGACTAAAAACATCCAGTACACGCGCACCGGGGTGAACCAACTTGGCGGCAAACGCATGATTGGGGCGCTGGTCATAAAACAGGCCGGTTTTCTGCCCGCCCGTCAGGTCGGCCATATATGTTGCACCGTTCATGGGCACCGGCAGCGGTGCCTCGGGCGCAGTGCCGCGGAGGGCCAGGCTGAGATCGTCCAGCCCTTCCAAACCGCGCGTGCGGCCCGAGGCATTTTTCAACACCGTAGATACCCCGGTGATCTTGACCAGCGCATCCGTCAGCGCATCGAGATGCGCCTCGGCCCATGCGGCGTTTGGCTGGATCACGCAGGCATCTCCGAAGCGGTCGATGATGACACCCGGAAACCCATCCGCCTCAGCATGGATCAGACGGTAGTATGGGGCATCAAACAAGTTTTCGCGCATCTCAAGCGCATGGCGAAGTCGCGTTTCGAACCAATCCGCGGTCAGCTGTGTCCCGATATCGCGATCCAGCACCCGGCACATGATCTTCGAGGCCGAGTTTACTGCGACCAGAGCGATGGGTGCGCGTTTATCATCTTCGAGCACAGCCAATGCTCCGGCTTCGATTTTTCGAGTCCGGCGGTCGGTCACGATGTCATTGGCATAGACCCATGGAAACCCATGGCGAAGGCCACGCGCGTTGGCCTTGGGTTTCAAACGGATACGGGGGCGTTCGGATGAATTTGTCATGGCGCCCTCATAGTCGCGAATAGGCAGGGGTAAAAGCCCTGTTAGCGGTTGCGATTGCGCCAGCCGCCACGCCGCTTGGGCGCTTGGGCAGTTTGCAGCCCTTCGGTCAGTACCTGCGTCATAGGGTGGTCTTCTGCCTGAGCCGAGTAAATCGAATGCAGAGAGCTCACTGCCTGTTGCTGATCACGGTCCGCAGGCAGGCTCAGCGCCCAATCTAGAAAGATGCTGCGGCATTCAGGCAAGGTGATGCCTTCAATCCGATAAGCCTCGCGGATCAGACCTTTATGGTCATTAGGATCATCATTGCGTGCCATCTTCAATCTCCCCAACCACGCCGCTGATCAACTGGGCGGCCCTACTGTAACTGTCCTTCAAGGCAGATTGCAGCTGCTCGACCTGATCGAACCCGGTGGCCCGGCACAGGAAGGCTGTGCCTCCCTCGCCAATCTTATCGGCCTCAATCACTTTTCCCGACAGCAGCCGCGCTGCGCATTGCACCGACCAGCATAAGTCGTAACAGTCCCTGAGGGTTTGTGCCTGCGCGACATCCAGCAACGCGGCTGCGACCGCGCCGTCAAGA
Organism: Ruegeria sp. AA3; assembly: GCF_056542905.1. Taxonomy (NCBI): domain Bacteria; kingdom Pseudomonadati; phylum Pseudomonadota; class Alphaproteobacteria; order Rhodobacterales; family Roseobacteraceae; genus Ruegeria; species Ruegeria sp. AA3. The sequence goes on from NZ_JBQGAQ010000001.1 coordinate 819,900, forward strand.
CCCGAAGCCACGTCGCGCTGAGAAAGCCCCGCCATCAAAGCTCCGGTTTCAGCCAACAATTCGATATCCATCATGCGGCCCGGTCCGTTCTTGGCGTCCCACACTCCGGCGGGTGCTTTGGCGGCAGCAAGCCGGGCGCGCATTTCGGCAACCTCTTTCAGAACCATGTCCCTATCGCGTGGTTGCGACAGGAATTCAGCGCGAAAGGTTTCGATATCCTCCGCCAGCTCAGCATCGCCCGCAACAACATGGGCTCGGGTCAGCGCCAGGTGTTCCCACACCCAGGCTTCATTCTGCTGGTAGTTGGTGAAGCTGCCCCAACTGGTGGCTACTGGCCCCTGATTGCCCGAAGGTCGAAGGCGCATGTCGACCTCATAAAGACGCCCCTGCGACATCGGCGCGCTGAGCGCTGTTATCAGGGCTTGGGTAAACCGAGCGTAATATGTCCGCGTGGCCAGCGGGCGGGGGCCATCAGACATGTCCTGATCCTGTGGGTCGTAGATGACAATCATGTCCAGATCGGATTGCGAGTTGATGCGCCCTGCCCCAAGCGATCCCATGCCCAGAACCGCGGCGCCACGCCCCGGTGCAGGGCCGTGCTTTTTGGCAAACTGCTCGACAACGCAAGGCAGCACCGCCGCGATAACGGCCTGCGCAAGTTCAGCATATTGCCGCCCGGCCTGCGCCCCGTTGATCAATCCGCGCAGATGATGCACGCCGATGCGAAAGTGCCATTCCTTGCACCAGCGACGCGCAAAATCCAGCTGCGTTTCATAGTCGTCTTCTTCTGTCAGGGCCCGTGTAAGATCGGCCTGCAACGTAGCCAGCCCCGGCCAGTCGCTAAAGAAACTTCCGCCTATCACCGCGTCAAAAACAGAGGCATTGCGCGAAAGATGGGTGGCAAGAGCGTGAGATGTACCGACGATATCGACCAGCAGATCGATCAGTTGCGGATTCGCCTCAAACAGTGAAAACAGCTGTACCCCAGCTGGCAGTCCAGACAGAAACCCGTCCAACGCAAGCAACGCTTCTTCGGGTTTCGCGGTCTTTGCCAGTCGCGATAAAAGCTCGGGCCTTAGCCGCTCGAATATCCGAGCCCCCCGCTGAGACCGAAGCGCCGGATAGGTGGGCCAGCGGGCCAGAACACCCTTGTCGAATTCGACCTCCTGTAACGGCGCAGGCTGCGCGCCGGGTCCGGGGGCAAAGAACCCCTCAGTCAATTCGTGCACTTCGGTCAGGCGGCGGGTCAGATCGGTGGTCAGTTCGTCGCTAGAGATACCCATCAGGCAGGCAACTCGTTCGATCCCATCGTCTGAATTCGGAACCTTGTGGGTTTGCGCATCATGTACCATTTGGATGCGATGCTCGACCTCGCGATGGGCGCGGTAATGATCCGTTAGTTTTACGGTGACATCCTCGGGCACCCAGCCTTTCGACGCCAGCGCCGCCAAACCAGGCACGGTTCCCCGCACCCGCAGGTCAGGGTCGCGGCCTCCTGCGATCAGTTGGCGGGTCTGAGTAAAGAACTCAATCTCGCGTATACCGCCCTGCCCCAGCTTCATATCATGACCTGGAATCGAGAGGCTGCCCCCGGTTCCCTTATTCTCGCGGATGCGCAGACGCATGTCATGAGCGTCTTGAATCGCGGCAAAATCCAAGTGCCGGCGCCAGACGAACGGGCGCAACGCATCCAAAAACCTCTGCCCCGCCGCGATATCCCCGGCACAAGGTCGCGCCTTGATATAGGCCGCGCGCTCCCACGTGCGTCCAAGGCTTTCGTAGTACCGCTCAGCCGCTTCCATCGCCAGACACACTGGCGTGACTGCCGGGTCAGGGCGCAGGCGCAGATCAGTGCGGAATACATAACCATCCGCCGTTTTGTCGCTGAGCGTCGCACAAAAGTTACGCGTGGCGCGAACCATTCCCTGCCGGGCCTCGTAAAAATCATCAGGGTCGAAACGTGTTTCATCGAACATCACGATCAGGTCGATATCCGAGCTATAGTTCAGCTCGTGCGCACCCATTTTGCCCATCGCCAGAATGACCATACCGGCGGCGGTTTCGACATCGTCTTCAGTCATGCCCGGCAGCTTTCCACGCCGAACTAGAGCTGCGATCTCGGCCTTCGCTGCCACATCGGTGGCCAGCGCCCCGAAATCGGTCAGCGCAGAAGTCACTTTTTCCAACGGCCACGCACCCGCCAGATCTGCGAGGGCCGTCAGCAATGCCATGCGCCGTTTTGCTTGCCGTAATCCGGGTTTCAACTTATCCGATGGCAGCTTCCGAGTCGCCTCCATCACATCCGCGAATGACTGGTCTGGTCGCTGCAGCGCTTGCGGCAGCCAATCCCGTTCTTGGTCGATCAATCCCTTAAGATAGGGGCTGGAGCCAGCAGTTCCTGCGATCAACTCACCCTGTTCGGTCGTCAGATCGGGCAGTGCAGCACGTGTTTCCTGCCCTAGTTCGGCATGAAATGTACGCGGTAGACGGTTTATGGCGAGAGCGTCACTCATGCTTTATCCAAAGGGGTGTCCTGGCTGAAGCTGTTGACCCAAACGTCATGCCGCCGCTCCCAAAGTGATGAGATCAGCATCGCTTCCCATTCTTCTCTGTCGGGTCGCCGATAATCTGCGCGGTACGAGAGCAAAACTATGTCCGCCGACAAAACACGCAGTCTGGTGTCGCTGAGTTCATACTGTGCCATCGTCGGCGCATTGGCAAATTGCCCGACATGATCATCGCGATTTGCAAAACCGCTCGGATAAACGCCCAGAAAATCCGCGCACAATAGCGCGCGGTCAGCTTGAGCGTTGCCATCGACCAACGCCTCCCACACCTGCTTTTCCAACAATAGAATTTCATCAAGGGTTGGAGGGTTGGTGTTCTCGTCGTTTTCCATATGCCTATGTCTTGTGACCGATGAATATCAGATACAGCCAAGGCAAACACTTGGATCGATTAAGCTTTGGCCAATTCGTTATAGCCACAGATCAGGCGGCGGCAAATCGAAATTGTACGGGTTATCAGGCCCCTGCCCGATCTGGTCCCACGCGTCATAAAGTCCATCTTCGCGCATCTTCACGAACACCGCCTCAAGCTGATCGTTCAATTGCGCCAACCCATCCCAGGCCTCACCCATGCTGTATTGAAACATGGCCAATTGATCAGCAAGCTGATCTGAAAAGGGAGGAAATTCCAAGCTTTCAAGATCGCGAAACACGATAGGCACATAATCGTAAAACTGAAACTCCCGCGTCTGGGCATTCAAATAGTTTATCTGCCCCTCAAACGCGACTTCGGCAAGCAGCTCGTACTGACCATAAGCATTCATTTGAAATTCGATCGAATACTGGAGACTGAATGAAAAATCGGCGATTCCGTTTTGAAACGCCTCTCCAGCAATCGCAAGAACTTCATGATAGCAATAAGACGTTAGGACCGGATCTTCACTTCCAAAGAGCATTTGGGTCTGAAAGCTTTCTTCACGCTCTGCTTCGATGGACAAATGGTAAAACTGAACCGACTGATCCGTATACTGCCCCTCAAATCCAAAGCTTGAATAGGTTTGATAACCTGCCGGCACAAACTGACCATTCTGATGTGCGAACTCAAGTTCGACAATTTGTTCGTGATACAGCTCAGAAATTTGCGTCGTGCTGTTATCGGACACCATTTGGTATCCCGTCAGCAAAAGACCGAATTCCACCCCATCAATTCCGGCCCCGTGATAGACACCAACCTCCGAATAGACAGGCCCACCGCCTCGCTCATGAAGTGTGATGTTGGGCAGATCGTCTTTACCAGTCAGATCATAAGGGTCGAGGTTTCGAAACGGGACCTCATTCTGACCCACTGAGCTTGCGCTGACATCCAGCGAAGTATCTTGCGCAATACATGTCGGATCGGTGGCGATTTCATATTGGAAGAGTTCATCGTGACCCAAGGGCCGATCACCCGCACCGTAAGTGCTTGCAACCAAATGAGGTTCGATCGGCAGTATGAACTCATCCCCCAGCAAAGGCTGCCAACGCGATGTATTCCCAGCAATCATTTTAAGGCCTCCCTGCAAGTCTAAGCTCAGCATTATGTATGCACATAAACGTGGATCACTAGCGAAGAGGTTGAATATTAAGCGATCTTAATCGGGCGTTAATTCGCATTGCACGCACATACTCGGCTGAAGTACCGGAACAGAAGCGATCGCCACCTCTCTTATTTACAAAGGCCTTTTTTAGCGAAACGAACCCGTTTTTGAGCTAATGTAAATCTTTTTTACATACACCCCTTGCATTGCCGATCGACCCCTCCCATCTAGGAAATGTGAAGAGAATTTACATCCTAACTGGAGAGAGCAAAATGACCGCATTGTCCGACCACGCCGTTCCCCAAAACCCGGGGTGGCTGCACCGAAGCGAAGCCTGGCTTGACAGCAAGGGCAAAGGCGCCTGGATCGCCGCAATGGTCCTTGGCTTTATCTTCTTCTGGCCGATCGGCCTTGCCTTCCTTGCCTATATGATCTGGAGCAAACGCATGTTCAGCAAATCCTGCAGCCGTCGTTCATCGTGGAACAGTCATATGAGCGCAATGAAACCTTCGGGCAACAGCGCATTTGACGCGTATAAGGCTGACACGCTGGCGCGGCTCGAACGTGAACAGAAGGACTTTGAGGCCTTCCTGCATCGCCTGCGCGAAGCCAAGGATAAGGCCGAGTTCGACGAATTCATGGACGAACGCGCCCGCGACAATCGCGACGACGCAGACGATGGCAATAAACCCGTCTAATCTGAACTTGCCCTGTCCCGCCTGTCGGGACAGGGTGTTTCTGACAAACTTCCGGACCGCACTCTATGACTCACCTGCCTGATCCCGACAGCCAGCCCGAATTTTATCAATCCGTGGCGACCAAACGCTTCTTTGCTTGGCTGTTCGACATCGCCTTCATCTCGCTGCTGTGTACAGTTGCAATTCTGCTGACCTTTGGCATGGGTTTTTTCATCCTGGCCCTGATCTATGCCGTGGTTAGCTTCGTCTACCGCGTTGTCACTATCGCGAATGGCTCGGCCACGTTGGGGATGCGCTTTATGGGGATCGAGTTGCGTGATGCGTTTGGTGCCCGGATGGATACAGGCAAAGCCATCGCACACACGGCAGGCTATTTCGTTAGCATGGCGTTTCCAGTACTGCAGATCATCTCGGTTATCATGATGATGACCAGCGCCCGGTGTCAGGGCCTTACCGATGCCTTCCTTGGCACCGTGATGATCAATCAACGCGCCTGACTAAACACCTGAGTGAAACACTTGGCGGCACCAAAAACCGTTGTTATCATCGGTCCCGAGGAAATGCGGGACCTTCATGCGACACACGCTGCCAATCGCGCCACAATTCTATGTGACGGCACCCCAACCCTGCCCTTATCTTGAGGGTAGAATGGAGCGCAAACTGTTCACCGCCCTTCAGGGAGAAGGCGCGGACCAGCTGAATAATTGCTTGTCGCAACAAGGATTTCGCCGTTCGCAGAATGTGCTTTATCGTCCGTCCTGCACCGATTGCGCCGCCTGCCTGTCAGCGCGCATCGATGTTTCAAGCTTTCGCCCCAGCAAAAGCCAGAAACGGACCTATCGGCGCAATTCCTACCTGAATCGGCGTGCCACATCGCCGTGGGCCACTGATGAGCAATTCGACCTGTTCCGGCGCTATCTCGATGCTCGCCATGCTGATGGCGGTATGGCCGATATGGATGTGTTTGAATTTGCCGCGATGATCGAGGAAACCCCGATCCGCAGCCGCGTAGTGGAATATGCCGATCCCGATACAGACGAATTGATCGCAGTCAGCCTGACCGATGTGCTGGATGACGGGTTGAGCATGGTCTACTCGTTCTACGATCCACAGTTTCAGCAACACTCGCTGGGTACGTATATGATCCTCGACCATATTGAGATCGCGCGCGAGGCCGGATTGCCTTACATCTATCTGGGATATTGGGTCCCCGGCAGTCCGAAGATGGACTATAAAGCCAAATTTTCGGGGCTTCAGGCCTATATTCGAGGCGAATGGAAGCAGATTGAAGACCCGGAACAATACGCCCAGACAGCGCACCACCCTCTGTCATCGGCCCCCATTGCCGAGCAGGTGGCCAATATCCAACTGCCTGACAGACATCCGACGAAAGGCTAACCTGCAATGAGGCAGAGCCTTCACGCGGTCACTCTTGTAGTGCCGGATTACGATGATGCGATTGCGTTCTACACCAATGTGCTGAGCTTCTCGCTGCTCCAGGATATTGATCTGGGTGGTGGCAAACGCTGGGTGCGCGTCGCGCCTCCGGGATCATCTGGGGGTACGCTTTTGCTTGCCAAAGCTGCAAATGGCGTTCAGCGCTCGTGCATCGGGAACCAGACAGGGGGCCGTGTCGGCTTCTTCCTTGAAACAGATGATTTCAATCGGGACTACGAAAACATGCGCGTCAACGGCGTTCATTTTGAAGAACCGCCTCGCTACGAACCCTACGGTACCGTAGCGGTCTGGCGTGACCCCTTCGGCAATCGCTGGGACCTGATCCAGTTCACCTGATCCCCTTCACAGTTGCATAAAGCAAAGGGGGCATCGAAGCCCCCTTTCCCTTGGACATAAATCGCCTCAATCAGCTTGGTATCAGATCGGGCACAATGGTGACGATCGAGGGGAAGAACCACAAGATCGCGATACCCACCACCTGAATGATCACAAACGGTATGATGCCACGATAGATGTGGCCGGTTGTGACCTCTTTGGGCGCAACCCCGCGTAGATAGAACAGCGCAAATCCGAACGGTGGCGTCAGGAACGAGGTCTGCAGATTCACCGCCACCATGATCGTCACCCATTTCGGGTCGAACGACCCGCCGTAGATCACCGGCCCAACGATCGGGATCACGATGTAGATGATCTCGAGGAAATCCAGCACAAAGCCCAGGAAGAACAACACAAGCATCACGATCAGGAAGACCGTGAATTCGTTGTCGAAGCTCTTGAGGAACTGCTGGATATAATGCTCCCCTCCGAACGAGATCACCACTAGGTTCAGCAGTTGCGATCCGATCAGGATGGTAAAGACCATCGAGGTCACCTTGGCCGTCTCGCGCACTACAGGTGTCAGAACCCCGCTCGAGAACAGCACCCAACATGCGAACAACAGCCCGAACAGCGCGTAAAGATAAGCGGAATAGGCAATGATGAAGGCAATCCAGCTTTCGACCGTGACACCGCCCTGATTGATACGCAGATCAAAGTTCACGCCCATCAGCAGCGCAATGATCACTGCAAAGGTCGACCATATGATCACCTTGCCCGATCTACCCTGATCCTGCAGCTTGCGATAGGCCGCCAACATTATAGCCCCACCCGCCCCCAGTGCCGCTGCGGGCGTGGGGTTGGTAACACCACCAAGGATCGATCCCAGCACCGCGATGATCAGGACCAGCGGCGGGAACACCACCCTGATCAGATCATTAGTGGCGCATCGTGCGGCCGCCTCTTTGCAGCCGTACATGGCAAACGCGAAGGGTATCGCCAGCAACAGGAACGTCGCCCCGGACGACGTTGTCGGTGCAATCAGCAGCACATCGACCAGCAGCATCAGCAACAAGCCGATAGCCCCGACGATCAGAGGTTGCGGCGACCGCGATGGAGCAATCCCGCGTCCCAGTACCAACGTGAGCCCCAGCAGAACCACAATAACGGCGACACCGTTTCCTATCGGTGCAGCGGCAGCGATCTTGGCCTCTTGTGCAGCCGCAAGTTCCTCTTCGCTCAGACGTTGGGATTCAGCTGCACCTCCTGCCTCATCGATCGCTTCCTGCTCGGCCACCGCCTGATCCCAGGCGGATTGACCATGCAGTTCGATCATCGAAGCCTGACACTCTTCCGAGACGTTTGTGCGCAGTGATGCGCCCTGCCCGATATCCGAGAATGCCGAGACTGAGACATTCTGGCTTCCGATCACGCCCGCACTGCCCAGCAATACAGCGCCAACGATCAGAGCAACCGGAGCACCCAGCAGCCAAGTCAGACCTTCCGAGCGCGTGATGGTTTCACCCGAACCGCCCGACAGCTCAACCGCAGGGGCCTTTTCCGGGTTCAACAGTGCATAACCAAAGGCATAGAGCGCATATAGCAGCGCCAGCATGATCCCCGGCAGCAGCGCCGCCTGGAACAAGGTGCCCACCGAAACAACCGCGGGTTCACCCAGATAGGTCAGCGCGTCGGTACACCCGGCCTCAACCGCGCGCGTTTCCTGCGCGGTCGAATAGAGGTCACCAGCCAGCGTTCCAAGAAGAACGATCACGATGGACGGTGGAATGATCTGCCCCAACGTACCCGAGGCCGCGATCACACCCGTCGCCAGTTCCGGCGAATAGTTGTTCCGCAGCATGGTAGGCAGAGCCAACAAGCCCATGGTGACCACAGTCGCGCCCACGATACCGGTCGAAGCCGCAAGGAATGCACCCACGACCACAATCGAGACCGCAAGGCCACCGGGCAAGGGTCCGAAGACGCGCGCCATCGTGGTCAGCAGGTCATTCGCGATCTTCGACCGCTCCAGCGTGATTCCCATCAGAACAAACATCAGCACTGCCAGCAGGGTTTCAATCGATTGCCCGGCCAGAACACGCTCGTTCATACGGTTCACGATGAAAGAGACGTTCCGGTCCAGCGCGGTTTCCCAGCCTTGTACAAAGACCGGTTCGGCGATCCTTGGCAAATCCGGGTATCGGAACACGGATATCACATCAGGTTTGACGCCCGAATTCACCACGTCGCGGTAGGCTTGCGAACCGGTGTCGATCGCTTGGTGTATCAACAGCCCTGCGCTGTCCAATGCGGCGATGATCCCGAAGGAAATCACCCCGGCCCCGCCGATGGCAAAGGCCACCGGGAAACCCGAAAGGATGCCCCCGAAGAGGCAGAAGAATACGATAATGAGGCCTATCTCGACGCCATCAAGTCCGAATAGCATTGTCTGGTTCTCCGTCCCTAATGCGCGCCTTCGTAGGCTTCTTCACCCTCGCCAAGGCTGTCCTTGTCGAGGTATTTTCCTTCACTTTCCGGCCCTTCCACGTATTCCAGATACGAACGATACAGGAAGGCAATCGCGTGCAGGAACACCATGGCGGCGAAGGCCACCAGCAGAATTTTGAACAGGAAGTAGGCATTGAACCCATTGGGGCTGAACCCGATGGTTTCAACGTTCCAGCGCAGCGCTCGGGACTTGGCTAGCAGCCGGTCCAGCGTATCACTGGCCGAGGGTTTCGGCACGATCAGGTGCCGCCACATGAAGTACCAGCCATACATCCAGGTCAGCACGGCCATCGGCATCATGAACAGAACCGCTCCGCACATATCAACGACGCGTTTGGCCTTGTGGCTGATGCCCGCATAGATCAGGTCAACGCGTACGTGACCACCTTGCACGAACGTATAAGTGCAGCAGAGGCAAACAACCATCGCGTTATAAAGTTTAAGTTCTTCGGCGAACCAACTGATATCCATCTGAAAAGGGATGCCCAAACCAAAGGACATATCTGGCCGCGTGAACACCCGCTGCATGAATACAATCACGATCTGCTGGATCACCATCAGCAGTCCCGCCCAGGCAAAGAAACGGCCCGTGGTGTTGGCAAAACCCTCGAGCCCGCGCACCATCCCCCACATAAAGTTCCGGTAGTAGAGCCCTATGGCCGTCAGCACCAGAAACAGCGCGAAGATCACGAAGAAGAACTCGACAGACCCGCCATAGTAAACAAAGCGCATGATTGCTTCTTTGTTCGACCAGTCCAGCCAGAGCTGCGGATGCGTGATGGCGTATCCGAAATTATAGAAGGCTTCGGCAATGTTCTGAATGAACCATATCAGTCCATTCCACAGGGCGCCGAAGAACGAGATACCGTTTTCGTCCTGCATGTTGTCCCCAGGTCGTATCGGTTGCACGTTTGATTATTGCGGCATGTCCGAACCGCTTATGTGCAACGGGAAAGGCTCCCCCGCCTTTACGGGGGAACCGATTGCATTGAGCGGTTTACTTAGCCGCGAACGCGGTCGCGTTGTGCGGTGTAAACACCCGACGACAGGTTGTTCCATGCCGAGGACTCAGCCATCGACGCCATGGCGCTGTCGTGGATGCGCTTGAACAGCTCGTCACCCATGTTCTCGTCCAGAACTTCCTGGCTGGCTGCACCAAATGCGTCCCAAACACTGTCAGGGAATTCCATGACCTTGACGCCACCGGCTTGCAGGCGCGCCAGCGCGGCACCGTTGTTGGCCAGGAATTGTGCCAGATTCCACTGGTGGCATTCGGCTGCTGCGATCTCGATGATCTTCTGCTGCGCAGCGGACAGGCTGTCATAAACCTCGCGGTTAGTGGCCAACGACAGACCCGCACCCGGCTCATGGAAGCCTGCGGTGTAGTAGGTCTTGGTGATTTCCTGGAAGCCCGCTTTTTCGTCAGCCCAAGGACCGATCCACTCGGTTCCGTCAATCGCACCGGACGACAGCGCCTGATACACTTCCGAACCCGGAATGTTCTGAACCGATGCACCCAGCTTGCCCAGCGCCTTACCGCCCAGACCCGGCATACGGAACTTCAAGCCGTTAAAGTCTTCGGGGCTGTTGATCTCTTTCGAGTACCAGCCACCTGCCTGCGCGCCAGTATTACCGGCCAGGAAGGATTTCAGGCCGAAGATTTCGCCCAGCTCATCATGCAGCTCCATACCGCCGGCATGGTAATACCAGTTCACCAGTTCCTGCGCGGTCATGCCGAACGGAACGGCAGTGAAGAAGGCATAGCCCGGGTGCTGACCCACAAAGTAGTAGTCTGCCGCGTGGTACATATCAGCCTGACCGGACGATACCGCGTCAAATACTTCGAAAGCACCAACCAGTTCACCCGCTGCTTTGATTTCAACGTTCAGGTCGCCATCCGACATGGTGGTGATGCTGTCGGCGCAACGCTGCGCGCTGTCGAACACGCCTGCAAGGCCACGGCCCCACGAGGTGACCATAGTCAGCGTGCGCTTGCCCTGCGCGTAGGCGGGCGCTGCCAGCGTGGTGGCTGCAGCAGCCGAGCCGCCCAGTGCCGATGTTTTTAGAAACTTACGACGATCCATATGAGTGATCCTCCCCTTCATATTCATTCCCCGGGTGATGCCGGGTCGATCGTTTCCAGTGCGCGTTAGCCTAGTTCCGCACACATGAATGTGAATACCTACTACTACGTAGCCAGTCAGATTTTTTTGGATTTGAGGGCGCAATTCGGGCTGATTTCGCGTGCCCAGCGCTAAATCGCGTTGCCTGAGGTCACTGATCAACCAATCTTTTTGCAATTTCGCTGCGGCTTGCGTATCGATTCGATCATGAGAGGTTTCCGGAATCTCATCTCGCTGACCTACGCGCAGAAATTGTCGCTGGTCGCTGCCATCCCATTGATCGCGGCGGTGGCTGCGATCGCCTTGGTGGTCGCATATGAATCCCGCGCAACCGCTGAAAGCGAGATCCAAGCGCTTGAACGCCGCCTGATCGAAGCCAAGAAGGACGAACTGCGCAACTACGTCACACAGGCGCGCAACGGGTTTGCCTATATCTACGGCCGCGCCTCGCCCGATGACGAGGTGGCGAAGAACCTGGTCACGCAAATCCTTTCGGCGATGATCTACGGCAAAGACGGGTTCTTCTTCGTCTACGATTATGACGGCAACAATCTGGTCAGCCCGCGCCAGACCGAGTTTATCAACCGCAACTGGGTTGGCCTAACGGATAGTGATGGCACGCCCATTGTGGATGAGTTCATAAGCCTCGCCCGCCAAGGCGCAGGATGGCACAGCTTTATGTGGCAAAAGCCTTCAACCGGGGAAGAGGCGCAGATGATCGCCTATGTCGTCGGCCTTCAGGATTGGCGTTGGGTGGTGGGCACAGGCGTTTTCATCGACGATATCGTCGCCACAGTCGCCAACGCACGGGCCGAGGTCGAGGCGCGCGTGCAGCGCACATTCCTCTATATCGGGGGTATCGTTCTTGCAGCCGTACTGATCGTCTTTGCATCCGGAATGTTGCTGAATTTTCGCGAACGCAGGTTGGCTGACGCCAAACTGAAGGAACTGACCCAGCGCGTGCTTGATACCCAAGAGGAAGAGCGCGGGCGTGTCGCCCGTGAATTGCACGATGGCATCAGCCAAATACTGGTCGGCGTCCGTTATGCGCTGGACAATGCCCGTCGACGGTTGGGCCGCGGAGACGACGCAGCCGCGCAAGCTCCGCTGCAAACAGGTATCGATAATCTGGCCACCGCCATCACCGAAGTCCGCCGTATTAGCCGCGATCTGCGCCCCGGCGTTCTGGACGATCTGGGTCTTGGGCCTGCCCTAAAAGCGCTAACAGACGACTTCAGCGAACGCACCGGGATCGAGACCGAGTTTTCGACAGTCGTGTTCCGTAACCGGCTGGATCAGGACAGCAAGATCGCCCTTTATAGGATTGCACAGGAAGCCCTGACCAATATCGAGCGCCACTCAGGCGCGACCCGTGTTACCATAGATCTGCGGGGTCATAAGAAAGGCGCCACGATGCGGATCACCGACAATGGCCGCGGATTGCGTAGCGAACCCGGTCAAGTCAGCGCCGGGATCGGATTGCGCAACATGCAAGAGCGGATTGAGCAGCTTGACGGCAGCCTGCGTATCCTCTCCTCTCGCGGCGGACAAAGCGGCACTGTGATTGAAGTCAGCCTGCCACTCAGCCATATGCTGCCACCGCAGGAAGATCCAACGCCAAAACGAAAGGCCGGTCTCTGATGTCCGACACGACCACCCGTGTACTTATAGTCGACGATCATCCCATGGTCGCCGAAGGCATTCAGTCACTACTGGAAAGCTTTGATGAAATAGACGTGGTTGGCACGCTCTCAAACGGGCAAGAGGCGGTTGATCAGGCGACCCAGCTCGAACCAGACGTGATCCTGATGGATCTCAACATGCCCGGTCTCAGCGGGCTCAACGCCACTGAGATTATCTTGGAACGCCTGCCTGAAACCCGCATTCTGATCCTATCAATGCACGACAGTCCCGAATATATCTCGACGGCGCTCAGTCACGGAGCCAAGGGCTACATCCTCAAGGACGTTCCGACCGAAGAAATCAAGCAAGCTATCGACGCGGTGATGCGTGGCGAGCGCTATCTCTGCACCGGCGCCAGAGGTTCTTTGGAACCGAAAGAAGGTGACACGCGTGAAGCGCTAACCGGGCGCGAACAGACCATCTTGCTGGAACTCGCGCAGGGCAAATCCAACAAAGAAGTCGCACAGTCTCTGGATATTTCTGTCCGCACGGTCGAAACCCACCGTAAGAATATCAAACGTAAACTGGGGATCTCTTCGACTGCCGGTTTGACCCGCTATGCGCTGGAACACGGCGTTCTGCAGGGCACCAGCCCCGGGCTCTGACCACAGCGCGATACGCGCTGCCCGGCCCAACCGGAAAAGGCGCGCCGAATGGCGCGTTGATTACGGGCGGGAGCCATGCCCAGTTACCTGGGGCGAATGTCCTGACCAAAGAAGATCAGCGTTCCATCTTCGTCGATCACATGAAATTCGCGCTGCTGATAGCGCTGATCGAAAGGCGGGCGCACGCGGCCTTCTGGCAAATCGGCCAACTGCCCTTTCATCTCTTCATAAAGCTCATCAATTCCGTCGACATCAATATAGAAGGATTGGTTATCACCCAATGGTTTACCATCCGATCGCGGCGGGCATTCCAATAAACGAATGGCAACTTGATCCAACCTTAGAAACGCATAGTTCTCCTGCCTGAAATTGCAGGTAAATCCCAGCTTCTTGCAATAAAACTCAATCTGCGTGTCCAAAGACGAACAAAGAACAAATGGTGTGAGTTGCAGTATTTGCGACATTAATGGTTTCTCCGCAGATAATATGGTGGCCAGTCTAGCCTCTCGCTTAACTCAATCCAGCAATTCGTCATCCCGAAGCCCGGCACGCGCGTAATGTTGGGGCAAAACCCGACCATAAAGTTGCCGTGTACGCTCAACCCCGCCGCACATCCCTTCGGTTTCTACAAATGAAAAAATTCCGACATAGCGTTTGCGGTCACCCTCGACCGGAGCAACCCGGTGCAAGGCATAACGCCCTTTGAAAATCTGCAGGTCTCCTGGTTGCAGTTCCAGTTGGTGCACACCCCTCCTGCTGCCATCCAAAATCGCAGCGACGCCATTAAAATTTTCGTCCTCACTGGTCCGCAGGTTGGGTGCATATTCGAACGCACCGCCTGCTTCACCATTCTGAATTGCCAGCGTCACAGTGTAATTATTGGTGTCGAAATGCCACGGAAAGCCGCCTCCCTTCTCGACCACATTGATGATCACGTCCGCCAACGGATCGTCATATCTAAAGAACCGATCCTCTGGCTCGTTCAGCGCCTCGCGGATGAAGGGCATGAAACCTTCATACTCATAAATACGTCGCAAAGGGCTTGAGGCTGCAAAGTTATCCGCTGGCACAAAGGCATTGGACCGGTCGAAAAACCGTCGGATCGGATGCCCGATACCAAAGCTCGGGTCGTCCTGAGTGAAATAGGCATTCGTGCGATTGAATGACCGATGCGCCTTGGGAGCGACCTCGTCGGCCTCGGCAATCAGTTTTTCCAATCCCTCTTCATGCACAAAGGACGGCAGGACTGCACATCCATCAACATCCAGATCCCGACGCAGGTCCGCAATCAACTGCCTATATCCATAGGAGTCAGGCCGATCGATCGGATATCGCCCTAAATCTACAAGATCGTGCAACATGTCTGACCTCCCGATGTAGTGCTGTTTTCATCAGCCTGCCTCAGCATCGGGGGTTGCTCTGGTCTGTTTCAGACATGGACCTGACGCAATCAGACCAGCCTCACGCAACGTCATGCACTCAAAATTTCACCCAAATTTCACGGATGTTTCTCGATCTGCGTCATTTTGCGCAATAAAGTAACAAAAAATATGAACACTGACTTACAATATTTTTGTATTTGCCTGTTGACGCCCCTTCCCCTCAAACATAATGTCCCTGCACGCAAAGAAGGAGCCTCTGGCGATGAAAGCGCTAGTCGTAATCGTAGGAAACACGCGCATGGGCCGGTAACGGTAAACCATAATCGAACCCATGCGCCTCCGAAAATCTCGGGGGCTTTTTTTTGGCAACACGCAAGACACATGTCGCGAACGGAGCAAAGCAGATGACACGTGAGATGACCGGCGCAAAGATGGTAGTTCAGGCCCTCAAGGATCAGGGCGTGGACACAGTTTTCGGATACCCCGGTGGCGCCGTCCTACCGATCTATGATGAGATTTTTCTGCAAAACGACATTCGCCACATTCTGGTACGGCATGAGCAGGGTGCGGTACATGCCGCTGAAGGCTATGCCCGCTCAACCGGCAAGCCCGGCGTTGCCTTGGTTACATCCGGTCCCGGTGCGACAAATGCGGTGACCGGCCTGACCGATGCGTTGCTGGATTCGATTCCGATCGTTGTTCTGACCGGTCAGGTTCCGACCTTCATGATTGGCTCTGATGCCTTTCAGGAAGCGGACACCGTAGGCATCACCCGCCCCTGCACCAAGCACAACTGGTTGGTGAAGGATACGGACTCGCTGGCGGCAACAATGCATGAAGCCTTCCACGTGGCAACCGCGGGTCGACCCGGCCCGGTGCTGGTCGACATTCCGAAGGACGTTCAGTTTGCCTCGGGTGAATACAAGACGCCAAAACCGTCAACCTCCCACTATCAGCCAGTATTGAAGGGCGATCTGGAAGAAATCACCGAACTGGTCGCGGCAATCGAGACCGCGAAGAAACCGGTCTTCTATACTGGCGGCGGAGTCATCAATTCGGGCCCTGCAGCCAGCCAGCTGTTGCGCGAGCTTGTGGACGCAACCGGCTTCCCGATCACTTCGACCCTGATGGGGCTTGGGGCTTATCCGGCCTCGGGTGAAAACTGGATCGGTATGCTGGGGATGCATGGGCTCTACGAGGCCAACATGGCGATGCATGATTGCGATCTGATGATCAATATCGGCGCGCGCTTTGACGACCGTATCACCGGCCGTATCGATGCGTTCTCGCCGAACTCGATCAAGGCCCATGTGGATATCGACCCATCCTCAATCAACAAGGTGATCCGGGTGGACATCCCAATCGTTGGCGATGTTGCCCATGTGCTTGAGGATATTCTGAAAGTCTGGAAGGCACGCGGTCGCAAAACAGATGCTGCCAATATCAAACAGTGGCAGGACCAGATCAACGAGTGGCGCAAAGTTAACTGCCTTGCCTTCACCAACAGCGAGAAAACCATCAAGCCGCAATACGCGCTGCAACGGCTTGAAGAGCTGACAAAGAACCACGATCGATACGTCACGACTGAGGTTGGACAACACCAGATGTGGGCGGCTCAGTATCTCGGCTTTGAAGATCCAAACCGCTGGATGACATCGGGTGGTTTGGGCACAATGGGCTATGGTTTCCCCGCCTCGATCGGTGTGCAGATGGCGCATCCCGATGCGCTGGTTATCAACGTGGCAGGTGAAGCGTCGTGGTTGATGAACATGCAGGAAATGGGCACCGCAGCACAGTACCGCTTGCCGGTGAAGCAGTTTATCCTGAACAATGAACGCCTTGGCATGGTGCGCCAGTGGCAAGAGCTGCTGCATGGCGAACGCTATTCGCACAGCTGGTCCGAAGCACTGCCTGATTTCGTCAAACTCGCCGAGGCCTTTGGTGCCAAGGGTATCCTGTGTTCCGACCCAGCAGATCTGGACGACGCGATCATGGAGATGATCGACTATGACGGCCCTGTGATCTTTGACTGCGTGGTCGAAAAGCACGAAAACTGTTTCCCGATGATCCCATCAGGCAAAGCCCATAACGAAATGCTGCTGGGCGAGGCCGAAACGCAGGGCGTAATCGATAGCAAAGGCTCGGTACTGGTTTAACAAATTCGACGAATTTTGTCGGGCGCTTCGGTGCCCGGCCATCGAAAGATGATGAAAGGGACGTAAATGTCTGCCCTACAAATCAAAAAAGGCGCAACTCGCCATTCTGCTTACAACCTACGCCCAACTTTCTCGGACGTTCAGGAACAGCATACAATTGCTGTTCTGGTTGAAAACGAACCGGGCGTTCTGGCGCGGGTGATCGGACTGTTCTCGGGCCGCGGCTATAACATCGAAAGCCTCACGGTCGCCGAGGTGGATCATACAGGCCACCTGAGCCGGATCACGATTGTCACCACCGGCACCCCGCAGGTCATCGAACAGATAAAGGCGCAGCTCGGGCGCATCGTCTCGGTTCGCGATGTCCATGATCTGACCGTGGAAGGCGCCTCGGTCGAGCGCGAACTGGCGATCATCAAGGTTGTCGGCGAAGGAGACAAACGGGTCGAGGCGTTGCGTCTGGCCGATATTTTCCGCGCCAATGTGGTCGATAGCACGCTGAATTCATTCATTTTTGAAATCACCGGCGCGCCAGACAAGATCGATGCGTTTGCTGACCTGATGCGCCCTCTAGGGCTAATCGAAATCGCCCGGACCGGTGTTGCTGCCCTGCTGCGTGGTGACTGACATTTTGGCGCCATCCTCGGCTGTGATTGCCCAGCCGAGGACCCGGCAACGCGGTAAGCTTAAACAATAATCCGAAACTAGCCTGTATTCCGCGCAATTCACGAACAATATCATGTAAAAGATCATGCAAATAAACTGAATCGCTATTGATTTTGCATGACGTAACGTTAGCCTGACCCGCGTAGCGGGGCCTCATCCGGCGCCCCCATTTGTCGTTTTACGATTTCTGACTGACGTGCAGCCACTGTGTTGACGCCTTCTCGTTGTTTCGAATCTCAAGCAGAACCGTGGAATTGACGTGACTGACAGCAATCGCAGCCCTGCTAAATTACGTAGAATGTTTGGCGCGAACCTTCGGCAGCTTGCACAAAGATACCCATCAGTGTCTGAGCTATGCCGCCAGCTGGGAATCAATCGAACGCAGTTCAACCGATATCTGGCCGGTGAGAGCTTTCCGCGCCCGGATATCTTGGACAGGATTTGTCGGTTTTTCGATGTCGATGCGCGTATCCTTCTAAAACCATTGGATGAAATCGAGCCCCACGCCCCGCATCCGGCGGTAAATGTCATCGATCGCTACCTCTCGGCTAACGTCGATACGACGTTTGCGACCGGCTTTTACCAAGCCATTGAGCGTGACCAGACAGCCGCGAGCCAGCCCCATCACCGGCTGTACCATGTGCGTCAGATCTTCAATTGCACCCTGCTACGTGGTTATGACCCCTGTTCCTCAGTATCCGAGAGACCCGCCACGCGTGAGGTACGGGGTATCGTGTCTTATGCAGATGGAAAGATTTGCGCGTTGATTTCACGAAAGGGCGCACAAGATCGTCGAATGATGGTTCTGACTGAAACAAGCGAGGAGAACGGCACCCGATTGTTGGGCTATGTCTATCGGCTGGCAGAAGGATCCGAGCTAGGCCAGAGCACCCAACGGGTTGAGCTACGGCACTTGGGACATGACCTGTCTGCTGCGTTGAAATTGGCGCGCAAAGCAAAGCGCTCAGCACACCCGAGCAGGGGCGCTTCGACCTGAGATTGTGCGTTCAGGCACTCTCAGGTTCAGCAGTTTCTGATGATCCACCATCCGAGATCAAACGATAGAGATGCCAGCTTGCGTGTCCAAGCAACGGCAGAACCAGAAACAGGCCCAAGAACCAGGGCACCATCGCGAGAAATGTGACAATCGCGATGAATCCACCCCACCCCAGCATCACTTTCATGTTCGTTTTGACGTAACCAAAGCTTGAGATCATCGCTGTCACGAAATCTAACTCGCGATCCAGCAACATTGGTATCGATAGTACCGTGATCATGTACAAAATGATCGCAAACACAGCACCTACCAATGTGCCCAAGGCTAACATCCCCAAACCATTGGGGGTCAGAAAGACTTCAAACGAAGTCGAGATGTTGGTCATCGTCGACAGCCCCATGAACAGGGCAAAGATCATGTGACCCAGAAAGAACCAGAACAGGAAAATCACCACTATGATCGCGCAAATCGACGGCAGTTGCCTGCGGCTTTGCTGAACGACGACGCCGAATATCGCAGCAGGGTTCAACGGTTCGCCCTGCTCCAATCGGTGCGACACCTCGTACAGACCTACGGCGGCGAACGGCCCGATCAAAGGAAATCCGATTGCGGCCAGAACCAGCCAGAATGATGTACCGGTCTTTAGTGTAACCCAGGCCATGAGCCACCCGGCCAAGACGTAAAAACCAGCAAAAAGAAGACCGTATAGCGGCGCGCTGCGAAAATCTTGCAAGGCGCGACGCAGCGCTTGTTTCAGCATCGCAGTATCGACCGGTTTCAACGTCGGCACACCAAAGGGTTTATTCATTCCTGTTTGCTCCTCCCAGGCGCTTCTTTCTACATGGCGGGGCGTTTCTGTGGCCAGTGCGTTTCTGCGTGATAAGCGGCGCCCAACGACAAGATTTTCGCATCCGATCCGCGCGGGCCAAATAGTTGCAGCCCCATCGGCAACCCATTGGCCCCAAACCCGGCTGGAGCTCCCAAACAGGGTAGACCCAGCAGGCTGACTGGCGTCACAACTTGCATCCAGCGATGGTAAGTATCCATCCCCTGCCCTTCGATTTTGGTTGGGTATGGTGTTTCGATCTCGAATGGCCAGACCTGCGCAGCTGGCAATACCAGAGCGTCACAATCAGCAAATATCTCTGCCGCGCGTCTGTGCCAGTCTGATCGAATAACACTGGCGCGGTGCACATCCATTGCGCTGAAAGACAGCCCACGCTCCAACTCCCATTGCGCTGTATCTTTGAGTACGGCTTTATCCCGAGCCAGAGGCTCAAGCCCAGTTGCCACGCTCCACGAGCGCAAAGTGATCCAGCTGTCCCAGATCAGGTCCGCATCAAAGGGTGGTTCAAGCGTCTCAACCCGCGCGCCGTTTCCTTCGAAAACCCGCAACGCATCTCTGCAAAGCTCAAGTATGCCTGGCTCATATGAAAACGCCCCGCCCCAGTCAGCCAGCCAGCCGATACGCATTCCATTCAGATCGGCGGTCTGAACGGGGGACACCGCCACGACCTTGGTGCTCAGGGGCATTCTTGGGTCTGGACCAGACATCACATCGAGCAAAAGCCCGATATCTTCGGGGCTGCGCGCCATCGGTCCCAATGTTGAAAGCTGGTGCAGATAGCTGTCGCCAGCTGGTTCGGAAGGAACCCGCCCCCAAGTAGGCCTGAAACCATAGACGTTGTTCCATGCCGCAGGGTTGCGCAAGCTGCCCATCATGTCGGACCCGTCGGCCAGCGACAGCATGCCCGTCGCCAACGCCACAGCCGCGCCACCCGACGAGCCGCCACAAGATTTTGCCGTATCGTACGGGTTGCGGGTTGCGCCATAGACGGGGTTGAACGTGTGCGAGCCAAGTCCGAATTCCGGCGTATTGGTCTTACCGATCAGGATCGCTCCGGCTGCGCGCAACCGGGCGGCCAACAGATCGTCAGTTTGTGGGACATGATCCTTGAACAATGGCGAACCCTGGGTCGAGACGATCCCCGCCACATTCACCAGGTCTTTCACCGCGATCGGTAGCCCGTGCAGCGGCCCACGCGTGAGGGCAGCATCCGCCGCCCGCGCCTCTTCCAGCAAAGCGTCTTCCTCTCGGAGCGCGACAATCGCGTTCACCGGGCCATTCACCTCAGCGATCCGGTCCAGTGTCGCGCGCATCAACTCAACCGCTGAAAGCTGACGGTTGGACAGGCTATCGAGAATGTCCTTTGCAGAGGCTCTGTTCAGATCCATGTGGGTTGGCCCTTTGCCTGTTCCCGATCAGCCTAACGACGTGGTCGGACCATTTAAAGCCACTGTTTAGATGTATCTTTTTTGGATGTGAGCAAAGGTTATGCTCACTTGATCCTGACGTCGATCCGAACACTGCTATCGCGGCCAAGCATGTTCCTCAGGCCAAAGATGATCATGACTAGACTGATGGTCAGCCACAGCCCACCCCACATCATTGTCGTTCCACCGAACTCGTCGGCCAGCATGTGCGCGTCTGAACGCAAGCCCGAGCGCCGGAGGGTGTCATCGAAGATATCAAAGGGCACGTAGATCATGCTGGTCAATCCAATGACTCGCAAAATCAGATCGCACAGATTGCGGCTCAGGTACCAGGCGATCGCCACCATCACCACGCCGCTGCCCGCACAGAACGCCATGGCAAACGGGTCACGGATATAGAGCAGAGTGACCACCAGCATGACGCCACCAAAGAGACCAAGCGCCATCCGATCGGCATTCGTGCGTAAGGCGATCATAAGCAGCCCCATCCCAAGCATCAATGAGCCCAGATACCCGGCTGAAAGGCTGATAAACCGGTTGCCGCCTCGGCCGACCACCAGACCACCCTGTTGCGGTGAGACCGAAAAGCTTTCGACCGATCCTCCGGTCAGAACGATAGCAAGGGCGTGCGAAAGCTCATGCAGAAAAACAACCAGGATTTTCAATGGAAGCACCAGCATCGTGTTCCAGAACACAAACACCAACGCGACAATGATGATCAGTTGCCAGTGGCCTCTGATCAGGTTTGCTACAGAGGTCAGGTGCTTTCGCAACTAGCCTTCGCCTTGCGCCTCGGACCGGCTTTTACCCGAGACATTCAGCGCTAGCGTCGCTGCCATGAACTCATCAAGGTCGCCGTCCAGTACGCCCTTGGTATCCGAGGTTTCATGGTTGGTTCGCAGATCTTTAACCATCTGATAGGGCTGCAGCACGTAGGACCGGATTTGGTTGCCCCAACCCGCATCGCCCTTGGCCTCATGCGCAGCGTTAATGTCAGCATTCCGGCGATCCAGCTCCTGCTGATACAGCCGCGATTTCAGTGCCTTCATGGCGATATCGCGGTTCTGATGCTGCGATTTCTCGGAACTCGTCACAACAATCCCGGTCGGGATGTGTGTGATGCGTACCGCCGAGTCCGTGGTGTTCACGTGCTGACCGCCTGCGCCCGAGGACCGGTATGTATCGATGCGGATGTCCGAAGGATTGACCTCGATCTCGATATTGTCGTCCACCACCGGATAAACCCAGACCGAACTGAACGAGGTATGCCGTTTGGCTGCCGAGTCGAAAGGCGAAATGCGCACCAGCCGGTGCACGCCGCTTTCCGATTTCAACCAGCCATAGGCGTTGTGACCGGTGATCTTGTAAGCGGCAGATTTGATGCCCGCTTCTTCCCCCGCCGTCTCGGATTGTAGTTCAACCGTATAGCCCTTTTTCTCGGCCCAACGCACGTACATCCGCGCCAGCATCGAAGCCCAGTCACAGCTTTCTGTACCTCCGGCGCCAGAGTTGATCTCAAGAAATGTATCATTGCCGTCGGCTTCGCCATCCAGTAGCGCCTCAAGCTCTTTCTTGGCGGCTTTAGTCTGCAGGCTTTTGATGGCGTTTTCGGCGTCGGTGACAACCTCTTCGTCCTCTTCCATCTCGCCCAGTTCGATCAGCTCGATATTATCGCTGAGATCGGTTTTGATGGATTCGTAGGTCTCGATGGCATCGACCAGCAACTGCCGTTCGCGCATCAGTTTCTGCGCATTCTCCGGATTGTCCCACAGGTTTGGATCTTCAACACGTGCGTTGAATTCCTCCAACCGGTGCGGTGCGGTTTCATAGTCCATACGCTGCGCCAGCAGCTCCAGCGACTTTTCGATTTCCGCCACGATATTCTGGGTTTCGGCGCGCATGGTCAGGTCCCAACTTGCTCAATCAGGCTTGCGTGATAGCAAGAGGTGCAGGTCACCACAAGACGGGCAGGATCGTAATGCAGAGCGCAGTGAAAAAGTTAGCGGACAATTGGGGGCTGCATAACCTGTCTTACGTCGCAGATACCGGCCATGCACAGGTTTGGAAGGTTCAAACAGCCAATGGAAGCGCAGCGCTGAAATTTTACCATCGCACGGATCGGGGCAATGAGGCGGCAGGTACTACGCTGCTGAAGCATTGGGAGAATCGCGGTGCTGTTCAAATACTGGCGGAAGCGCAAAATGCCGTGCTGATGGAGTGGTTGGAGGGGTCGTCTCTCGGCGATATTGCGCGCGCTGGTCAGCCAGGCAGAGCCCTTGCCAGTCTGGCTGATACAGCGCGACGTCTACATCACATGCCGCTCAAATCACCCAAAGAGTTGAAGCCGCTCAGTGATGTCTTTGAGCCCCTATTCTCCTGCCGATTTTTGCCGGACTGCACCGCAGCATTACAGTGCAACATGAAGAGAGCGATCAGTCTGGCGCGTCGCCTGTTGGACACCCAGGTTCAGACAGTCGCATTGCATGGTGACCTGCATCCCGACAATGTTATTCAGACTGCAGCCGGGCCACGCGTGATAGACGCAAAAGGGTATTTGGGTGATCCCGCGTTCGAGCTGGCGAATGCCCTGCGCCATCCCAAAGGCATGCCCTCTCTAGTGCAACAACGCAGCCAGATTAAAAGATGTCTAAAGCTCTACGCCGATGCGCTGCTTGTGAGCGAAGACCGACTGGCAAAATGGGCCGCTGCAAAATGCGCACTTTCAATTTTCTGGCGCTCACATGGTTCGGTTGAGACCGACCGTGAGGCTGATCTGCTCCACCTATTCTTAGATATAGCGGATCAGTAAAGACCGCCGCCCTGCAGATCACCTTGGCTGGCATTGGGGCCGACCGTGATCGTATCACCCGTCGAGGTGGTTACCTGACGGCCCGAGCTGGCCTCTTCAAACAATGGCAAATCCGAGCCCATAGCAAAACCACCATCATAGATGCGGTCGATGAAGCCGTCGACGCCATCACGGAAATACTCGGCGACCACATATTCTCCACTGGCATCTTCAGGTAGGCGCGCGCCGCTGAACCGGTCGATCTTGATGAAATGGCCGCCCGGAGGCACTTCAAAGGGGCCTCCGCCGTATTTCTCGACGGCCTTTTCCATGAAGCTCTGGAACACAGGGCCACACAGGGTGCCGCCATAGGCGCCCCGGCCCATCGGGCGCGGGCGGTCATAACCGATGTAGCAACCAGCCACGATGTTTGATGTAAATCCGATAAACCACGCATCCTTGGATTCGTTCGTTGTGCCGGTCTTGCCCGCCGTGGGCACTGGCAGGTTCACAACGCGCGACGCGGTGCCGCGATCCACCACGCCTTTCATCATCGACGTTAGCTGATAGGCAGTGATAGCATCCATGACCTGACTGCGATCGGTAAGGATCGTGGGCGATTCATCGGGCTCAAGCCAGCTGGAGTTGCAGTCCACACACTGGCGGTCATCATGGCGATAGATGGTCTTGCCGAACCGGTCCTGAATACGGTCAACCAGAGTCGGCTCAACCCGCTCGCCGCCATTGGCGAACATCGCATAGGCAGCAACCATTTTATATAGCGTGGTTTCCTCGGACCCCAGCGAGTTCGCAAGGAATGCGCCCATACGGTCATAAACGCCGAACCGTTCGGCATACCCCGCAACAACGGGCATGGTGACCTCTTGCGCCAAGCGGATGGTCATCAAGTTCCGCGACATCTCGATCCCGGTGCGCAACGGCGTCGGACCATAGAACTTGTTGGTCGAGTTCTTGGGACGCCAAAGGCCCTGCGGTGTATTCACCTCGATCGGCGCATCCACAACGATTGTGGCTGGGCTATATCCGCTGTCTAGCGCCGCTGCATAAACGAATGGCTTGAAGCTGGACCCAGGCTGCCGCTGCGCTTGCGTGGCGCGGTTGAACACCGTGTCCTGATAGGAAAACCCCCCCTGCATCGCGAGAACACGGCCCGAATTCACGTCCATCGCGACAAAGCCGCCCTGCACTTCTGGCACCTGACGGGCGGACCATTGCCCCTCTTCTCCCGCCATTACCAGAATGACATCGCCACGTTTGAAATTGGCTGCGAAATCACCCTGCATCCACTTGATGTCTTCGCGCGGGATAATCCCATCTACCGGGCCGTCTTCGATGCCAACAGTCAGGGATTGCTCGGCGACATTCAATACAACGGCCGGATACCATTGCGTCGGCAGCACCACGTCGCGGGGGATTTCCATGATCGCCAGCGCCTCGCGCCACTGAGCTTCATCTGTCAGCTTTTCTTCCGGGATCACCTCACCCGTACCACGCCATTTCCCACGCGAACGGTCGTATTTCTGCAGAGCCGTGCGCAGGGCTTTCGCCGCTTCGACCTGCATTTCCTCATCAACCGACGCCCGGACGGTAAAGCCGCCGGTAAAGAACTCACCTTCGCCGAAATCTTCGCTCAGCTGGCGGCGAATCTCGTCGGTGAAATAATCACGAGGAGGCAGCGCGGTGCGGAAGCTTTCAAAGTCACCGTTTTGGACCGAGCGCAAGGGCATCTCGACCTCGGTCTCATAGGTCGCCTGATCAATATACCCGTTCTGCTGCATTTCGCGCAGCACATAGTTGCGGCGGTTGAGCAGGCGTTCCTTCTGACGAACCGGATGGTAGTCGGACGGCGCTTTGGGCATAGCGGCCAGCATCGCCGCTTCGTGTGGTGCCAGCTCTTGCAGGGTCTTGTTGAAATAAGTCTGCGCCGCGGCGGTCACGCCATAGGAGTTCTGGCCCAGAAATATCTCGTTCATATAGAGTTCGAGGATCTGTTCCTTGTCCAGCGTATCCTCAAGCCGAGTGGCGAGGATGATTTCCTTGATCTTGCGCTCGGCCCGGCGATCGCCGGACAGCAGGAAGTTCTTCATCACCTGCTGCGTGATCGTTGATGCACCACGTACGGTTTCGCCCTTGGTGCGCACGGCCTCGACCCCGGCAGCAATGATACCGCGCGGGTCATAGCCCTGATGGGTATAGAAATTCTTGTCTTCCGCCGAGATAAACGCCTGTTTCACCAGATCGGGGATTTCCTCGGACGGCGTGAACAGACGGCGTTCCTGTGCAAATTCGTCGATCAGCTGTCCTTCGCCCGAGTAAATCCGGCTGATGGTCGGCGGCTTGTATTGCGCCAGCGACTCATGGCTGGGCAGATCGCGCCCATACATCCAGAACACCGCGCCAACGACCAGCGCGGCCATAAAAATACCCAAGGTCACGAGGCTGAAAATTGCCCCGAAAAACGAAAGAATGAACCGGATCACGTTACTGCCTTTTACTCGCGGTGACGCCTATATAGTGTCGCCCCCCCGCAGGGTCAAAACACGAAAGGCTACAATGGCCGTTTTGCGCCGCTACGTTATTGACCAATCAGCGATCGTTTCACTAAATCGTCCTGACGCCAGTTCTCAAGCCCCTGCACTAGCCCGCGCGCCATCGAGGCCCGCCAGTCCGGATCAGAGATGTTCTTGAAATCACGCGGGCTGGACAAGAACCCCAACTCGACCAACACAGATGGGATGTCTGCGGCCTTCAGTACCGAGAATGACGCAGAACGCAGGGGTCTGCGATTCATCGGCCCACCCTGCTGTGCCATACCATCGACCAATGAACGTGCCAGCGCTTTGCTGCGCGGTTTGGTCTCTTGCCGGGCCAAATCCAGCAGCACATCAGCGACCTGATCGTCCGCTCCGCTCAGATCGATACCCGCAATCAGATCGCCTCGGTCGTGCCGTTCTGCCAGCTTCTGGCTGGCAACATCCGAAGCCTCTTCTGACAGTGTGTAGACGACAGCCCCATGCGCCAACCCCTCGGAAAGCGAATCCGCGTGCAGCGAGATGAATACGTCCGCCCCGGCCCTGTGCGCCAAAGCAATGCGCCGCTCTAGCGAGACAAACTGATCGTCGACGCGTGTCATCACCACTTCGTATCCGCCTGTACGCAGCAACGCCTCGCGTAGTTCGCGTGCGAAGGTCAGCATCAGCGTTTTCTCATTGGTATCAGCGACTTCGGCACCCGGATCGATGCCCCCATGGCCGGGGTCCAACATGACAAGCAACACATGTCGATCAACGCGCCCGGGCATCGCCGGTGTCACCGCGGGCTCCGGAAGGTCCCACCCTGGCTGGCGCGGAGCACCCGCGCTGGCCGCGAAACTGTCAAAGTCAGTCCCTTTCAGATGCAACGACAAATGTGCAGCACCCGTCGCTTGATCAATCCGCAGATCGGCGGTTTCTACAGCCAAAGGAGCACCAAGCTCCAGCACTAGGCGCGACCAGCCGGGCACATAGGCTCCGTACTGAATACCACTGATACGGTCAGTTTGAAGGAAGGTCCCGCGGTCCAAACCAGACCAATCGACCTCCTGGAAATCCAGCACCATCCGGTAGGGATCACGCAATGTGAACACGCGGTATGGCACACCCTGGCTGAGGCCAAGGTCCAGCCGCACCCCGGTATTGCCCTCATCGACGATGCGGCTCTGCTCCGGAAGGGCGCGTGCAAGTGCGCTGAAGTCCTGCGCGATAGCAGCACCAGTCAGCGCCCAGATCAGGGCGAGTGCGAAGAAGATCCTGCTCATGGTCTCAAGTTTTCCCGAGATCGTTTGAGGCAGAGCCTATAGCAATCCCCTGCCTTTGTGAACGCTTTAGGCCGTTTGCGGGATCGCGCCTCGCTCGGCCATAAAACGCTGCAGCCGATCCAGCCCATCCTGAATGTCTTCGTTCGACCGCGCATAAGAAAAACGCAACGTCGTGTGCCCGCGCACCGGATCGAAATCCAGCCCCGGTGTCACGGCAACCCCGGCCTTGTCCAGAATCTCGGCCGCAAAGGTACGGCTATCCTGCGTCAAATCCGAGACATCTGCGTAGACATAAAACGCCCCATCCGGCGGTGCGATATTGGCAAACCCGGCCTTGGGCAACCCATCCAGCATCAACAGACGATTACGGCGGTAAACATCCAGATTGGCCTGCAGCTCATCTTCGCAATCCATCGCAGCCAATGCCGCCACCTGGCTCGCATGGGGAGCACAAATGAACATGTTCTGCGCAATTCGCTCGACCACGCGCACCTGATCTTCGGGCACAACCATCCAGCCAACACGCCAGCCGGTCATCGAGAAATACTTGGAGAACGAGTTGATCACATAGCACTCATCCGTCAGCTCCAACGCAGTGACGGCTTTGGCTTCGTATTCCAGCCCGTGATAAATCTCATCACTGATGAATGAAGCCCCCTGCCCGTGCGCCGCTTCGATCAGTGCCTGCATCGCGGCATGGTCCAACATCGTTCCTGTGGGGTTCGCAGGTGAAGCAACCATCAATCCCTGCAGATCGAGCCCTGTGAAATCAGCGGGCACTGGTTGCAGCCGGTTTTCAGGCGCAGTCGGCAGATCAACCGGAACCAACCCCAGCGCCTTGAGGATTTGCCGATAAGACGGATACCCCGGTGCCCCTATCCCTACCCGATCACCGCTGTCGAAAAGCGCCGTGAAGGTCAGCAGGAACCCGCCGGACGACCCCGGTGTGATCACCACCCGTTCGGGGTTAAGATCAACATTATACCACTCGCCATACAACCGCGCGATCCGCTGCCTGAGCGCGGGCAAACCCAAAGCCACCGTATACCCCAGCGGCCCCTGTTCCATGGCCCTCGCCAGCGCTCCGGTCGCCCCTTTAGGTGCCCCGGTTCCCGGTTGACCGACCTCCATATGAATGACATGCCGCCCGGCCTCTTCGGCCTTGCGTGCGGCCTCCATCACATCCATCACGATGAAGGGATCGACCCCGGAACGGGTTGAGTTTCTCATGGCCATCTCCCATGTTGCAGCCATGGCTTTTGAACGCTTATCCCGGCTGGCGTCAATCCCGGCCGTGTTGCTGATCGCAGTGACGTGGTTGGTCAGTGTCGTTCAGACCAACGCGCAAAGCCTGATCCGCGATCCCGATATAGAACACGGCCTAAGAGAACTGGCTTTTCCGATCTTGCGCGCGGCTGGCCTGAACACCAACCGGGTTAGGGTACTGGTGGTAAATGACAGCGTATTCAATGCTTTTGTTATAGACTACAACACCATCTACCTGAATTACGGTCTGATCCTGACCGTCGAAACCCCCGAGATGTTGCAGGCGGTGATCGCGCATGAGGCCGCCCATATCGCCAACGGTCACCTTGCACGCCGTTCGGAAAACCTGCGGGCGGCACAGCGCAACGCGCAGCTAGGCACGCTGCTGGCGCTCGCG
This sequence comes from Ruegeria sp. AA3, assembly GCF_056542905.1. Taxonomy (NCBI): domain Bacteria; kingdom Pseudomonadati; phylum Pseudomonadota; class Alphaproteobacteria; order Rhodobacterales; family Roseobacteraceae; genus Ruegeria; species Ruegeria sp. AA3. The sequence continues at coordinate 849,117 of NZ_JBQGAQ010000001.1, forward strand.
GCCGCAGCAGCGGGCGGCGGAGAGGCTGCGGCAGGCATTGCTGTGGGCACTCAGGCTTCGGCATTACGCAGTTTCTTGGGGCATACACGCGCCGAAGAGGCCTCGGCCGATCGCAGTGCTGCCAGCTATCTGCGTTGGGCTGGGATCTCACCACGCGGGATGGTTGATTTGCACCGCAAGTTTGCCGGGCAGGAACTACTGAGCGAAATCAGGCAGGACCCGTATATGCGCTCGCACCCAACCAGCCGAGAGCGCCTTCGCGCGGCTGAGACGTTTCTGGATCAATATGCCGACAAAGCTAAAAAGAACCCAAACGCAGATTACTGGTTTGCCCGCGTAAAAGGAAAACTGTCAGCCTTCTTGCGATCCCCGACCTGGACTCTACGCCGTGCAGCCGAGGAAACCGACCGAGACATCCGTCTGATGCGTGAAGCATCGGCCTACCACCAGAACCGAGACTTGTCCCGCGCCCGCGCCGCGATTGACGGAGCGTTGGCAATCCGCCCCGATGATCCGTTTTTCTACGAACTGAAAGGCCAGATTCTGCTGGAGAACAGACGCCTGAACGAGGCTGTTGAAGCCTATGGTGCTGCAGTCGATATGGCACCGAACAATTCTCTGGTTTTGGCGGGGTATGGGCGCGCTCTACTGGCGGATGGTCAAACCAAGAAAGCCCTGCAAGTTCTTGAAAAAGCAAGGGCAAGAGATTACCGAAACGCCCGATTAATGCGTGATCTTGGCTTAGCCTATTCGCAGGTGGGCAACAATGGAATGGCGTCTGCTGTGACCGCAGAGCGATATGCGCTGCAGGGCCGTCTTGCTGATGCTGGCATCCATGCTAAACGCGCGGTTGCACAACTCCCCGAAGGGTCTCCGGGTTGGCAAAGGGCGCAGGATGTGCTGATTGCCTCGGAGCGCCTGAAAAAGAACAAAAGAAGGAAACGGAAATGATCCTGAGACATGCTGCACCGGCCCTATTGGGTCTTTCCCTGATCACCAGTCCCGCGCAGGCGCTTGACCTAAACGCCATGAGCGACGCCGAGAGAGCCGAGTTTGGCGCGCAGGTGCGCGAATATCTGCTGGCAAATCCGGAGGTGATCATCGAGGCGATCAACATCCTTGAAGAGCGCAACGCCGCAGCCGAGGCGAATGCCGACAAAGAACTCGTCGCCGCCAATGCGGAAGACCTGTTCAACGATGGTTATAGCTGGGTGGGCGGCAACCCAGACGGTGACATAACTCTGGTCGAGTTCATGGACTATCGCTGTGGCTATTGCCGGCGCGCCATGCCCGAAGTGGCCACCCTGCTGGCCGAAGACGGGAATATCCGTCTGGTTATTAAGGAATTGCCAATTTTGGGCGATGCCTCGGTGGTGTCATCCCGCTTTGCCATCGCGACCAAACAGGTGGCGGGAGATGAAGCATACAAACAGGTTCATGATGCCCTGCTGGCCTTTAGCGGTGAGCCGTCCGAAGTCACACTGCGCCGCATCTCTGATGGGCTGGGACTGGACAGCGACGCGATCATCGCGGCGATGGACAGTGAAGAAGTCACCGAGGAGATCGCCAAAACCCGCGCGCTGGCACAAAAACTACGAATCTCTGGAACGCCTTCATTTGTTCTAGGCACTGAAATGCTGCGCGGTTACCTACCCGCAGATCAGATGCTGCAGATTGCGAACGGAGTTCGTGCAGAACAAGGTTAAGAGCAGAGGTTGGAATGCTCGCCCGACGTTCACTTTACCGATGGGTTCAACTCACCTTTGGCCCAACAGCCATCTACATTGGATATTGAGCCTTTTGTGAGCCTTCTCTTCAAACCTATCAATTGAATTGAAGCGATTGAGTGGGCTTTCCTGAGCATGCATTGGACCACCTTGGAACTAGGGAACCGGCAAAATTTTGCCGGGACCTTTTTGGGCTCTTTTCACAAGCTGCATGATCACCTTAAAACTCTGTAACCACTCAAACCGGCATCAAAGAATCTTGCAAATCAGCAACCGCAAAACAAATACGATTTGGCCGCGCCTGCCAGTCACCGCCCGCGCTGTGATTGCGATGGGCCTTATTGGTTTTGTCTCGGCCTGCGCTCAGAATCCAAACGATAGTGATCTTGATCCGGAGCGACAGGCAATGGCGCTGCAAGAGGTTTCGAAAAAGCATGCCCGCGGGCAAAGAGTGTGGTGCGTACCCTACGCCCGAAACCTCAGCGGCATCCAGATCCGCGGTAATGCCAAGGACTGGTGGGGCAAAGCTGGCAATATCTTTGACCGGGGCAATGAGCCAGAGGTTGGTGCTGTGATGTCGTTTCGTGCAACCCGCGGAATGCCTCTGGGTCATGTCGCCGTCGTCTCTGATATCGTCACCGACCGAGAAGTCATCATCAACCATGCAAACTGGCACCGCAACAAAGTGTCGTTGAAAATGGGCGTCATGGACGTATCCAAAAACAATGACTGGACGCTGGTGCGGGTGGAAACCAATCCGGGTCGGTACGGCAGTTCATATCCGGTGAACGGTTTCATATATCCGAAGTTTGCAGAGTAACCCCATCCCGTGTTGCGTCTGTTTTGCTTCAGCAGAAGTTTTGCGTCTTGGATAAGCTCAGGATGGATCGCGCGGTAACGAATATCGACGAATAGGGTATCAGGGCATGTAAAATGGCTCAATAAAGATGCAAGTTTCCAACGAGCACATTTTTGTTCATCGCTAAGATCAAGTGGCGGTTTTTGATCGCAGACCAGATGTAACCGCTTGCGTTCTGGGTGTACGCCAAACAAGGGTGACGGCGAGATATTTGACCCAGCGGGAAATCTGCAGTTTGAACGATTGAAAACGCCTCTGCCGAATTTCGTTCGCTGTCTATTGTTCTTTTTTGACACGGCGCGAAAACTAAGGCATAATTAAGGCAGTTCGAGTCTTCTCTACTTTTAGGAGAGTATTTGGTTATGAGTAAGGGGTTCACTGCGCGCCTTCGGTTGAGAATTGTTTTGGCGCTAGTTTTTTTTGGCATGATATTTGCTAATTCAGCATCAGCCGTGACCATAGCAACTTCAACAAAAAGCGTTGATATTACCTGTTCAGGATCATGTGATTTTTGGGATTTGGCGTTGGATCCCGACGGTTTCAGTGCATCCGCTGGATCTTGGTTATCAAGTGCCGATTACGGAATTCACCATAGCAACAGTAACAGCAACAGATTGTCCCTCGTGAACGCAATTTTGGGCACAGTGTTTTCCACTCAATCGGCATCAAGCGATGCTATCGGTGGCGTGGATGCAGTCAGCGGATACACCGGTGGGGATACCGCAAGCTGGACCGGTTCTGGTCAGTACTATCTGGCATGGAGCGCAAGCGATCCACGCTACATACTGATAAGGAACAACACTGAAAACAACGTCTTCTCGTGGATCGGCAAAGGGTTGAGTGGCGTCGATGCTTTTGGCGCGGTTGCACCTATACCGTTGCCACCTGCGGTGTTGATGTTGTTGGCTGGACTTGGTGGTCTGATTGTAATTGGCAGACGGAAATCACGCCCTGCCTGAAAAATCTGTGAGCATTGGATTTCATTAAACACGGCGCTTCACACCAGAAGCGCCGTGCTTTGTTTCAGTTTGAAATTGCAGCGTCCAACTCTGCCGCCTTCTTTTCGACCTGTTCCACGATGTGATCGATCATCTGATCGTTTGACATCTTGTGGCTGGCTTTTCCCGCCAAATAGACCATGCCAGACCCTGCCCCGCCGCCGGTAAAGCCGACATCGGTCATTAGGGCTTCGCCCGGCCCATTCACCACGCAGCCAATTATCGACAGGCTCATCGGAGTCTTGATGTGTTCCAGTCGATGCTCTAACGCCTCAACCGTTTTGATCACATCAAAGCCCTGACGCGCGCAGGAAGGGCATGAGATGATGTTCACGCCGCGATGGCGCAGGCCCAGAGATTTCAGGATCTCAAAGCCCACCTTCACCTCCTCCACCGGATCGGCAGACAGGCTGACCCGGATCGTGTCGCCAATGCCCATCCACAGCAGATTGCCCAGGCCGATGGCAGACTTTATCGTGCCCGATACCAGCCCGCCAGCCTCGGTGATGCCCAGGTGAATCGGCGCGTCCGTGGCTTCGGCGATGCCTTGATAGGCGGCTGCCGATAGAAAGACGTCACTGGCCTTCACGCTGATCTTGAAATTGTGAAAGTCGTTGTCCTCGAGGATACGGATGTGTTCCAGCCCGCTTTCAACCATCGCCTCGGGGCATGGTTCGGCATATTTCTCAAGCAGGTGTTTTTCCAGACTACCCGCATTCACCCCGATCCGTATCGAGCAATTGTGGTCGCGCGCGGCCTTGATGACCTCCTTCACCCGCTTTTCATCGCCGATGTTCCCGGGATTGATCCGCAGACAAGCGGCACCCGCCTCGGCGGCTTCGATACCACGTTTGTAGTGAAAGTGAATGTCAGCCACGATTGGAACCGGGCTTTCGCGCACGATTTCTTTCAGCGCTTTGGCCGAGGCCTCGTCCGGGACCGACACCCGAACAATATCCGCGCCAGCCTCTGCTGCCGCCTGAACCTGCGCGACCGTCGCTGCCACATCTGTCGTCAGCGTGTTGGTCATGGTTTGCACAGCAATCGGCGCATCTCCACCAACAGGCACATTGCCCACCATGATCTGGCGAGATTTGCGGCGATAGATGTCGCGCCAGGGACGCACGTGATTAAGGGACATGAGGGAGGGTCCAGATCAGCCTGAGTTGCCCCTTAGATAGTTCGCCAACCCAAGGGGAGCAATGGCTAGATCACTCAGCAGGCGCTTCTGCTGGCTTGGTCTGTAATTCCGCGACCAGTTGCTTGAGCGCGCTGTTCTGTTCGGCCTCAAGATCCGCAACTGCAAATTTTTCGGAAACTGCATCTTTCGAGAGCACAACGCCCTTGGTCACCGTGCCGGGTGCGCCAACCGGACCAAAATGTTCACCATTCATCGAGAAATATACGGATCCCGATGCGCCAGCTCGCAATAGCGGAGCCTCTTCGGTCAGGGGCACTTCGAACGTGCTGCCTTGTTCGACGGTACCCAGTGTACCTTCGAAAATGACACTGCCATCAGCGGCCGTTACGCGCATCCACGATGGGTTAACGGCTACGATCTTCAGCGTCGTATCCAGTTGCTCAACCACCTGCGGTAACGCCGGACGCTCGACCGTATGAACTTCAGTCACCTGAATCTGCGGTGGCTCAGGAGCGCGGAAAGTGCCGACTGTACGCGGATCAAGCGTTGAAATCGGGGCATCGCGGGCAACCAGCACCGGTACATCCAGCGCTTGCGGGCGATACAAACGATCCAGCGCTTCTGTGCTTGGTGCATCGACGCTGGCCAATTCGGCCTCCTCGTCCGCCCGCACCTGCGCAGCGTCCAGCGGATCAAGATCAGTCAGTACAACCGGCGCTTGCTCGACCGGGCTGACCTGTACCTGCTGAATTCGGTTCAGAACCGACCAGCCGCCATAGCCAATTCCGCCAATTACGGCCAACAGCACAAGTGTCGAGCCGATGGCCCGCGGTTCGATCTGGCTGACCACGGATTCGCGACCGGGAATATAGGGCGTGTTCGGCGAGACGAAGGGATCACGCCCCATCGACCCGCGAGTGGGCAAACCACCTTGGGCTTTCTTGACTACCGATGCCTCGGCCGACATGCCGTGTGCAACTTCGAATCCGCTCTCCTGACAGAAGCTTGCGAAAGTCTCATCGGGGTTCATCCCCAGATAGCGGGCATAGGAGCGCACATACCCAGCGATGAAGCCGGGTGTGTCAAAAGCATCAGGATCAGCATTTTCAATGGCGGCTATGTAGTTGGCTTTGATCCGAAGTTCGCGCTGTACATCCAGAAGAGATTTGCCCATCGTCGCGCGTTCACCGCGCATAACATCGCCAAGTCGTACCTCATAGTCGTCAAAGCCCTTTGGCCTGACGTCCATGTCTTCTTCGGAATCGCGCTGTGATCTGCGCCCAATCATTCCTGCTGCCCCATCTTTGCCTGTCGCGTGTTGCACGCTAGCGGCGAATCGCCCCTACAACGATTCGTCTAATTCTTTTGTTAGCGTAAGCGTAACACGCAGCAAACTCGTTGCACACTTTAGTGTGACATTACCCGGCAAGTTCGGCGCGATTTAGCGCACAATGTGACCAAAGTTCGTCCATCGCCTGCACCAGACGGTTCATTTCGTCGGGCCCATGCACCGGAGAGGGGGTAAAGCGCAGGCGTTCGGTGCCGCGCGGAACGGTCGGGAAATTGATTGGCTGAACGTAGATTCCATAGTCATCCAGCAATCGGTCGCTGAGGATCTTCGTATGCACGGGATTACCGACGATCACCGGCACGATATGACTGCCATGATCTATCAGCGGCAAGCCCAGCCCTTTGAGCCGCAGCTTAAGAATGCTGGCCTGGGTTTGGTGCTGCTCACGCAATTCCGGTGCGCGCTTGAGATAGGCAACTGAAGCCGCCGCCCCGGCAGCGACCGCAGGTGGCAGGGACGTGGTAAAAATAAAACCGGGCGCGTAAGAGCGGATGGCATCACACATCTTCTCGCTTGCGGCAATGTAGCCCCCCATAACGCCATAGGCCTTGGCCAGCGTTCCATTGATGATGTCGATGCGATGAGCAAGGCGATCCCGCTCAGTCACGCCACCACCACGGGCGCCGTACATACCGACTGCGTGAACTTCATCGATATAGGTCAAAGCTCCGAATTCATCAGCCAGATCACAAATCTGTTCAATCGGACCAAAATCACCATCCATCGAGTAGACTGATTCAAAGGCGATCAGCTTGGGGGCTGCCGGGTCATCGGCCTCGAGCAATTCGCGCAGATGTGCGACATCATTGTGACGGAATATACGCTTGGCCCCACCATTACGGCGCACGCCTTCGATCATCGAGGCGTGGTTCAGCTCGTCTGAATAGATGATCAGGCCAGGAAATAGCTTGGGCAACGTGCTCAGGGTCGCATCATTTGCAATGTAAGCGCTGGTGAACAATAGCGCGGCTTCCTTGCCATGCAGATCGGCCAACTCAGCTTCGAGACGTTTATGATAGACAGTCGTCCCTGATATATTGCGTGTTCCGCCTGAACCCGCACCGGTCGCATCTACCGCCTCATGCATCGCGTCCAGCACCACGGGGTTTTGCCCCATGCCCAGATAATCGTTGCCGCACCACACGGTGATGTTCTGCTGTGATCCGTCCGGGCAAGTCCGCACGGCGTGCGGGAATTGACCCTTACGGCGTTCGATATCAATAAAGGTCCGATAACGTCCTTCGTCATGCAGCCTGGCAATCGCAGTATCGAGCTTAGCAGTATAGTCCAACGGACCCTCCTTGGATGCCCGGGTTTATCATAACCCCGGGCGATATTTTTTGCCACATCACAGACGGGCCGAATATATGGCTTCGCGTTCCCCTGTCCGACCTGCCTACAGCCGAACCGTTGAACCCAACTTTGATTTGCATCAAATACCTACTAAGCGGCTATCCGACAAGTAAAGTTACGGCAACCAGACGCGAGGAAACGACGCAGGCAGATTCACCGATTCTTAAGGCAAAACGGGCTGGACGGCCCCGTTTGCGCTGCTAGGCTCTGCGCCAAATCCAGACCTTTCAGGAGAGACCCATGTCGCTTGACGCTGTACTGAGCCGGATCGATACCGATCTGACAACCTCTATCGATCGCCTGATGGAGTTCCTGCGAATCCCCTCTATTTCCACTGATCCAGCGTTCAAGGAGAACGTCGACAAAGCCGCAGACTGGTTGGTCGATGATTTAAAAAGCATCGGCATCAACGCTGAAAAGCGAGAAACCCCGGGCCATCCTATGGTTGTTGGTCATGTCGGCGAAGGCAACGAAGGCCCTCATGTTCTGTTCTATGGCCATTATGACGTACAACCGGTTGACCCGCTTGAACTGTGGAACCGCGAACCCTTCGATCCTGCATTGGAAGACACCGCACATGGTCAAGTGATCCGCGGTCGTGGGTCTTCCGATGACAAGGGTCAGTTGATGACCTTTGTAGAAGCTTGCCGCGCCTGGAAAGCGGTTCACGGCTCCCTGCCCTGCCGCATCACGTTTTTCTTTGAGGGCGAGGAAGAATCCGGATCGCCATCTCTGGTTCCGTTTCTCGAAGCAAATAAAGCCGAGCTTCAGGCTGATCTGGCGCTGGTCTGTGACACCTCGATGGTCTCGCGAGGTGTCCCGTCAATCGCGTCGCAACTGCGCGGCATGCTCAAGGATGAATTCACCATCATCGGCCCCCGCATCGACCTGCATTCAGGCCATTATGGCGGACCCGGCCTAAACCCGCTGCGAGAGCTATCGCGCATCGTTGCCTCATTCTACGACGAAGACACCGGTCGCGTGGCGGTCGACGGCTTCTACGAAGGCGTGCACGAAGTCCCAGCCGAGCAACTGCGCCAATGGCAGAATTGTGGTTTCGACGAAGCGGAATACCTGAACTCTGTTGGCTACTCCGAACCACACGGCGAAAAGGGGTATTCGACGCTCGAACAACAATGGGCGCGGCCGACGCTGGAAGTGAACGGCTTGTGGGGAGGCTACAACGGCGCTGGCTCCAAAACCGTGATCCCGTCCGAGGCGCATTGCAAGATTACCTGCCGTCTGGTTGGCGATATGGATCCGGATGCGTTGCGCAATCGAATCCGCAAACATGTCGAAGATCGCTTGTCATCGGATGCCAAAGTAGTATGGGATAACGACCTTGAGGGCTCGCCCGCCTCGGTCATGAACCTCAATCGCCCCGAATTCGAAGCCGCGCGCGGCGCGCTTTCGGATGAATGGGACCGCGAGGCCGTCTTCACTGGCATGGGCGGCTCGATCCCTGTCGTTGGTTATTTCAATTCGGTGTTGGGCTTGGATTCCATGCTGGTCGGCTATGCTAATGACGACGACGCCATTCACTCACCGAATGAAAAATACGACGTCAAGAGTTTCCACAAGGGCATCCGCTCGTGGGCGCGCATTCTGGACGCTTTGACCAGGAAATAAGCATGGTGTTTTGCGAGGCTCAGCCTCGCGCTCCGAGTTATTTCCAGCCAGATGAAGTACGGATACCCTGCTTCATCTGGCGATAATTATCTCGGAGAGTCGCGGCATACCTCGACGGGGGCTGAGCACCCATCCTTACATGTGGATCACGCGCCCATAGGCATCCAGCACGCTTTCATGCATCATTTCCGACAGCGTCGGGTGCGGGAAGACAGTGTTCATCAGATCTTCTTCGGTGGTCTCCAACTGGCGGCCCACCACATAGCCCTGGATCAACTCGGTCACTTCAGCACCAATCATGTGCGCGCCCAGCAGTTCACCGGTTTTGGCATCAAACACGGTTTTGATCAGCCCTTCAGGCTCACCCAGTGCGATGGCCTTGCCATTGCCAATGAACGGGAACCGGCCGACCTTAATGTCGTACCCCAACTCTTTGGCCTTGGCTTCGCTGTATCCGACCGAGGCGACTTGAGGCTGACAATAGGTACAGCCAGCGATGCTTTCGGGTTTGACCGGATGTGCGTGCTTACCAGCAATAAGCTCAGCGACCATAACGCCTTCGTGGCTCGCCTTGTGCGCAAGCCACGGCGCGCCAGCGATATCGCCAATCGCATAAAGTCCTTCAACCCCGGTACGGCAGAATTCATCCGTCACAACATGGGTGCGATCAATCTTTACGCCCAAAGCCTCAAGCCCGAGGTTCTCAACATTGCCGACAATACCAACCGCCGAAATCACGGTGTCAAAGTCGTGCTTCTCGACCTTACCTTTCACCTCGATATGCGCGGTTACTTTGCCCTTGGCGCGGTCCAGTTGCTTGACCATTGCTTTTTCCATGATGGTCATGCCTTGCTTGGTGAAGGCCTTTTTTGCAAACGCGCTGATCTCAGCATCTTCGACCGGCAGAACGCGATCCATGACTTCGACAACAGTCGTGTCTGCTCCCAGCGTGTTGTAGAAACTGGCGAATTCGATTCCGATCGCGCCCGAACCGATAACGAGCAATTTCTTGGGCATCCGCGGCGGCTGCAGCGCGTGTTTGTAGGTCCAGACCAGATCGCCATCAGCCTCGAGCCCCGGCAGTTCACGCGCACGGGCGCCAGTGGCCAGAACGATGTTCTTCGCTGTCAGCTCCTCGGTGCCTTTGTCAGTTTTCACGCTGACCTTGCCTTTCGCCGGAATGGTCGCTTCTCCCATCACAACGGCCACTTTGTTTTTCTTCAACAGGTGACCGATGCCGCCGGAAAGCTGCGCCGCAACCCCGCGCGAGCGTTTGACCACGGCGTCCAGATCGTAACCGACCTTGTCAGCTTTCAGGCCAAAATCCTTGGCACGCTCCATCAGATGGAACACTTCCGATGACCGCAACAGCGCCTTTGTTGGGATACAACCCCAGTTCAGGCAGATGCCGCCCAAATGCTCGCGTTCAACGACAGCGGTCTTAAGGCCCAATTGTGCCGCGCGAATAGCGGCCACATAGCCACCGGGGCCAGCCCCGATTACGATCAGATCATAGGATTGTGCAGCCATGTTTCCCTCTCGGCACAGATCGGTTCAAAAACTAGTTTACCGTTAAACTATTTTTTCCAACGCATCAACATAACTTCCCGCGACATATGTGACGCAGGGTAATTTCGCCATTATCAAGCTGAATTCAGCCTATACCCGTGCCGCCGCAAAGGCTAGAACGGAGACTTCGGAACCATTTGTTTTTGATATCCACCATATTTCGAAAGGCGAAACATGGCCAAAATCCTCAAGGACTTATTACTGGCATTTTTGAACGCGACATTGATATTGCTGGCCTTATGCCTCTTCCTAGGGTGGAAACTTTTACAATCCGCAGACCAAATTCGGACCGGATTTGCTGAGAACTTGCAAGCAGTGGCGCCATTACGCGAACAGGCGCAAGGCATTCGAGTAGAGCTGACAGAGCTGCGCAGCGATTTTGCCTCATTTGGCCAGAGAGCACAGCTTGATGAAACCATGCGCCAACAGCTGAGCGCCGCCCTGCAACGCTTGAACAGTTTGGAGGGGAAACTTGAAAATACGCAATCTCGCTTGGCGAACCTTGTCGAACGTCCGGAAGACCTGATCAACTATGCGATCACGACTTCTGCAGACAACATCACCAACCGGATATTGATCATCAAGGGTTGCGAGCCCGCGACCTAGGTCGCGGCCTGCAATTCACGCACTGTTGATCCGTAGCCACCATTGCTCACATATGCGGCTTCGTGATCAGTAGTTGCCCTTTCCAGTGCATCGTTGCGATATGGGAAACGGCCGAATTTTCGGATCACCTCGCGATGCGCGCGCGCATGCAACAGATTGCTGTCACCACTTTCGGGCATCCGCTCAAGCATCATGCGTACACAACGCTCCTGATCGCACAAATTTTCCGAGTGCATCATTGGCAGATAGAAGAACTGCCGCGCGGGTTCATCGATCTTTAGATCCCAGCCCTTGTCGACCGCGCATTTTGCTGCCGCCAGTGCCGCCCTATCGGATGCAAAGGCCTGCTTGCTGCCCCGGAACATATTGCGAGGCAACTGATCCAAAAGGATAATGTAAGCCAGCGCCCCGCTGGGATAGGTCAGCCAGAGCGAAAACTTGCCTTCACACGCGGCTTTCCAGGTTGAAAGAAATTTGTCTCGGATCCGCGCATCCAGCGCTTCATCCTGTAGGTACCACCCCTCGGGGCCGACCTCATCTAACCAAAAACTCAATACTTCTTCAGGACCTGCCATTGCCCTAGACTCCGTAATTGTCCTCCCCAGGACGTAACGTCATTAAAATCACTTTTACAGATTTGTGACAGTAACATATTGCAACACTAAAGTCACAATTCCGGCGCACGGGCGGGTTCTTGTGCATCTTGCTCATCTTGCGCTGCTTCAATAGCAACCTCTTGGGCGACTTCCAACGCAACAGGTGACGAAGTTGGATAGATCGGAGCAATCGCGCCCGTCTCATCCACCGGTGTGTAGACTCGCTGGGTCATCCGATAGGCGGCGTAGGCGGCCATGGCAAACATCAGCGTAGCAATAAACAGAAAGAAACCCTTTGGCCCGACAACGCCAGTGCCCATCAGCCAGCCAGTAATAATCGGCCCGGCGATTGCTCCGAGGCCATTGATGAATACCAGCCCGCCCGAGGCCGCCGACATATCATCATACTCCAGATAATCGTTGGTATAAGCTATCAGCAGGGAATAGAGCGGGCTTGTCATGCCGCCAATAAAGAAGGCCGCAACAAGAAGCATCGTGAATGTTACACCCAGCACCATGCCAATAACAGCACCGACCCCACCTACTGCCGAGACCAATATGATCAATACGCGACGATCCATCCGGTCGGACATCCAGCCCAGCGGAAACTGAAGCAATACCGCTCCAATATAGAACACCGCCACGAAGATCGAAATTTCAACCAGACTCAGACCTACTTGCGCACCATAAACTGCGCTCATCCCGAATTGGGCAGAAAAAATCCCGCCCAACAAGAACATGCCAACGCAGCCCAGCGGAGATGTTTCCATCAACTGGCGCAGGGTCATCGGCTTGGTGGTGTCAAACGCAGGTGTAGGAGAGATCGACAACAAAATGGGTGCAAACGAGATCGAAACCAGAATCGACGCGATGACAAAGGTTTCATACCCGGCGGGGTCACCAACCAGCAGCAAGGCCTGAGCGCTGACCACACCCGCCATCTGCACGATCATATAAAGCGAAAGGGCCTGTCCTCGGTTCTCGTTGTTTGCGGCGTTGTTCAGCCAGCTCTCAGCGGTCACATACACACCCGAGAAACAGAATCCGATCACAACCCGGCCCAGCGACCAGGCAATGGGATCGGCAAGCATCGGGTACATGATCATGACGGCCGAAATAAACGAAGCCAGTGCTGCGAATACGCGCACATGACCGACGCGACGGATCATTTCGGGCGCCAAACGCGAACCGCCGAGAAATCCAACAAAATAGGCGGACATTACAAATGACATTTCGAGGGTAGAAAACCCCTCAATCTCGCCACGCACGCCCAGCAGAGTGCCCTGCAGGCCGTTACCGACCATCAGCAATCCCATACCCAGAAGAAGCGCCCAAGCGCTGGAAAGAACCTGAAGCATTCTGCCAACCCAAATTGCTGATTTGTTTTGTTCGCTTTGCGATCAAATACTATCCGCGTCGCGCCTGTCTACGACATTGTTGCGGCGCGGATGAAACAGATGCGACTAGGGGATCAAAAGAGATGCGTCGCCGTATGAGAAAAAGCGATATTCATCCGCGATGGCGTGATCATAAATTGACTTGACTCGATCCTGTCCCATCAACGCGGAAACCAACATTAACAGTGTGGATTTCGGCAGATGAAAGTTAGTCATCAGCGCATCAGTGACGTGAAACTGAAATCCGGGGTAAATGAATATGTCGGTCTCACCTTCCCACGGCTCGATCTGCCCTGAACGTGCAGCACTTTCGATCAGACGTAAGGCCGTCGTGCCCACAGGAATGATCCGCCCACCCGCTGCTTTGGTTGCGGCGATATCGGCTGCGGCCTGCGCGCTGACACGGCCCCATTCAGCATGCATTTTGTGGGTCGCCACGTCCTCGACCTTAACTGGCAGAAAGGTGCCTGCGCCCACATGCAAAGTGACATGGGTAAACTCGACACCACGTGCTGACAGCGCTTGAAGCAACGCATCGTCGAAATGCAGCGACGCTGTCGGGGCTGCAACAGCACCAGAGTTACGCGCCCATACAGTTTGATAATCGGTCTTATCCTGTTCGTCCGCAGCACGTTTCGCCGCAATATAAGGCGGCAATGGCATCGCGCCAGCCTGCTCCAAGGCTTGGTCGAAATCCTCTCCGGTCAGGTTGAAACGCAGAAAGGCCTGGCCATCGGCAACCCGATCCAGGGTCGCACTTAGGTCATCTGAAAACACGATTTCTTCGCCAGGTTTGACCTTCTTTAGCGGTTTGATCAGTGCAGCCCAGCAGCCGTCGGATTGCGGGTCCAGCAGCGTCGCTTCGATCGCTGCAGACACAGGCCCCTGTGCGCTGCTGCGATGGCGGCGGCCGTTCAGGCGTGCCGGGATGACACGCGTGTCGTTCAAAACCAGCCGGTCCCCAGGGAGCAATATGTCCGGTAGTTCGTGGACACGCTGATCCCGAATGGTATCCTGCTGCGCAAGTAGCAAGCGTGCCGATGAGCGCGGGCTGGCAGGCCGCGTCGCAATCAGGTGTTCAGGCAGATGGAAATCAAAATCGCTGAGTTTCATGGCCGCGCCATACATCGGCCCAACAGATTCGGCCACCGCTCAGATCAACGGTCCTCGCCGCGTGATTGCACAGCCGGATGGGGTTGGTCCGATCGGTCAGGCGTTGCATTTGGGCCATCCGAGACAGTCGGCGCGGGCTCGCGCAACAAGTTTCGCAGGAACAACGGGGCCAGCCCGGACAGCGGATTGACAGAAACCTTTGGATCGCTCAGTGGGCCGGTCAGGGTATAATTGAACGCGAAAATCCCCTCGCCCTTCTTCGACAGAACACTGCCAATCGCATTAACCAGATAAATTGGCGAGATCGCGCCGCGCAGGTTCAGCATTTGAGTCACCGTATCAATGGTGCCCTCGAATGACAGTCCCATAGATGGCCCTACGGCGCTGCCACTTAGAACTTTCACTTCGGTCGGTGTGATGCGCATTTTGCTATCGATGGCTGCAAAGAATATGCCCTGCCCCGCCATCTCGTCCAACAACCCCACCAGACTGATCGCGTTCAACAAGGCCGCCATCGCCGGAGCGTCGGTGATCCGTGTATTCTTGATTTTCAGGTCAACGTCGTAGTTTCCGGGCTCGGCAATCGGGTCGAGTTGCAATTGCATGGACCCGCCACGCGCCTGCGTCAGAACACCAGCCGAACGCAGAACCGCACCCGCATCTTCGGAAGTCAGCCCAACCGCCGTTCGATTATCGCGCGGCGTCACCTGGCCTTTGATCCGCGCGCCACCGTTGACCTGAGCTGCGAATCCGCCCGTCAACCCGCCTGTGGTTTGAAACGAGCCGGTTAACCCGGTCAATGCCACCGTTTTGGTTACCTGTAACCGGTCCAATGTGACGTCGAGTTTCGGCCCGGGTCCAGCTGCCCTACCTCCGCTGCTAGCCCCTTCACCCAAGGTCGATTTACCCAGATTAAGCACACCGCCCAACACACGGATATCCGGTAAAGCCGCCCCTCGCCCGATCAGTTCCGCAGGAACAGCCAACCAGTTGCCCAATTCAAATGAGCTGAAGCGCACGCGGTCAAACCCACCATCTCTGAAAGAGATCGTGGCTGATGTTCGCAGCCCAGCCGCCTCGATACGCAGCTCATCGACGCTGAGTTGCGCGCCTAGCGTCGCTTCGGCTGTTAAGGTGCCGCTACTGTTTGCCCCTTTCCTCCACCCCAACTCGGGGATGGCCAGAGCCACCCCCACCAAGTCAGAGTTTGCGTTCAGAAGTGGCGGTTCACCCGCGCCTATACCCAGTGAAAAGTCAGCCACCCCCTGTCCGGTTAGCATCCCTTTGGGTAAACCAGCATTTATCTGTTCCATCAGGCGCGGAGAGATTTCAATTTGCCCTGTCAGCCCACTACGTTGCGCGGTGTCGCCGCCGATGGGCTGTCGCCAGGTGGCTTTAACTGGTACGACGCCAAACAGGCCCTCGCCCGAAATGGCGACCTGCGTTTGATCCCCTGTCAGATCGAGCTGGTCGGCACTGACTTCAAACCCCGGCACCAGCCTATCACTGTCCAGATCGACCAGTTCCCCCAGAAAATGGAATCGTGTGTCTTCAAGCTTCAAGCCCTTGATCATGGGCAACGACAACGTACCTGAAAGACTGACCTGACCTTCTGCCAGCTCAATGGGAAGATTGGCCTTGGTCAATAATTGCAGCGGTGGCCGATCCAACAAAGACAGGGCAGCCGTCACACTACCCTTGGCCTGCACGCGGGCGATCCCGGGCGTGGATTTCTTGATACGGGTGTCTGGAATGATAAACGAGGTGCCCGAAGCATCAACCGCCCCGCCCTCGTCCGCGATTACGATCCCCTTCTGCGCCGAGACGGTAAACCGACCGTTCAGCAGGCTGGCCTGCCCTTGTGCATCCTGAATGGGCGGAAGCGTCTTGGCGAACCGGACCTTGGTATCTTCGAACTCAAAATCGGCATAGATGTCGGGTTTTTCTCCGGGCCGCAGACGCAGAGCGAAATCCAGATCCGACATTTCGCCCTGATACAAGTTTTCAGTGACCCAGAGACGTGGTTTCGGCGCAAGACGTTCTGGCCAGTATTTCAACAATTGATCAGAACTCATCTGGTCGATCTGTGCGTCAATCTCGGCAACCCAACCTTCGGACAGACCGGCCAATGACCCGCTCAGGCGCGCGCGATGTTCACCATCTTCAATTGACATCTGGCCCAACCGCAGCCGGAACGGGGCCAGTTTCATCTGAAAGTCCACATCGGCCTGCGAAAGGTTCAGCGGTTCAGGGAACAGATCCACGGGATTAATCTCGATCCCGCTCAGGCGAAACTGACCTGACATGCTCTCCAGACCGCCAGCTTCTACGCCCTTAAGAAATGTTATCCCATCTGCCTGCACCGTACCCCAGGCGGAATTGATCGACACCTCGTTGAAGTCCAGCGCCTGCAGCTTTGGATCGTATGTAAAATAGGTCCTCGCCGATTCAAACTTGATCGGCGTTGTTTCTGGTGTCGGCTGCACCGCACCCGTACCGAGGTTCAGTGTGGCAAAGACCGGGCCCAGCGCGCCGTCGGGGTCTACGCTACCACGCAAAGCACCAGAGATGGGCGTGCGCAACACCTGCATCCATGCAAGAGCTGGGCTATGTCCGCCAATATCTTCCGAAGGCAGATCGGTGATCGAAATGCCAAACTGTGCGGCAGGGCTGCCAAGCGAACTGGTATAATTGGCTTCAATCGTGCTCACGTAGTCCCGCCCGGCAAGTACCGAAAAGCTGGTGGCCAGTCGAACCTCGCGCGCGCTGCGGGTCGCCTGAATGCGCCCACCATCCAGCACCCAGGACCGGCCCAGCCGCAGATCCTGATAGTCCAGCGTAATTGCATCCAGTTCAACTGAAGTCAGGGCTGACAAGACTGTCGCCTGGAACACCTCATCCGAAGCCTCGATCAGCTGCGCCAGATTCGGAGCTTGCCCGACCGGCGCACTGCCCGCACCCACCGTCAGAGAAAGGGCTCCGTCCACACCCCTTGTCAAAGCGATCTGCGCGCCTTGCAGGATGATCCGCTTGGGCTGCACATGACCGCGCAGCAGCGGGCGCATAGAAAGACTGGCCCGCAGGTCGGACACTTCGGCGATCTGACGACCGTCCGCGTCACTGATGCGGACATCGGTTAAACGCAATCGAGGACGCCAGCCTTCATGAATAATAAAGCTGACATCGCCGAACCGCACTTTGACGCCGCCCAGAGCCTGATCTAACCGAGTTTCAACCCGATCACGTAGCCAATCCGGCGCGTGCATGCGCTGCCCCACCACCATGAAGCCTGTGACTAGTGCCAGAAGAACAAGAATGAAGACACCGCGCAGTGTCCACAAGCCAGCAGTCCGTCGACGCGACCGACGTCGTGGCTTTTTAACCGAACCGGCGTCATCCTGCTGTTCTTGCTGGACCAATTTACGTCCCACGCCTTTCAACCTGCCGTCCGTGCACTATGATAAGCGCCAGCCTTTAGTTTCCCAGCCGGAGTTTGAATATGCCCGAAGTCTCAGACATCGCACCCGACTTTACTCTGCCCCGCGACGGCGGCGGCGAGGTGTCCCTGTCGGAACAACGTGGCCGTGCCGTCGTTCTGTTTTTCTATCCCCGTGATGATACGCCGGGCTGCACTAAGGAATCCATCGGATTCTCGGAACAGCTTGATGCGTTTCGTGACGCAGGCGCTCACGTCTTCGGCATCTCGCGCGATACCATCGCCAAACACGACAAGTTCGTTGCCAAACACGGGCTGACCACACCGCTGCTGTCCGATGAGGGTCAGACCGTATGCGAAGATTATGGCGTCTGGGTCGAAAAGAACATGTATGGGCGGAAATCGATGGGCATTGAACGTTCAACCTTTCTAATCGATGCCGAGGGCAAAATAGCCCGTATCTGGCGCAAGGTGAAAGTGCCGGGCCATGTGGACGAGGTGCTTGAGGCTGCGCGCGCACTCTGACTCTCTCGACCCGCGCGGGCATCAAGGGTATGACCCGCGCGGACTGCAGCGTTAGGGGGCAAGCGTGTCAAAAACACTGACCGAAATGGCGACTGAGGTTTTGACCACATCGGTCGGACGCGAGAAAACCGCCCTGTCCAAACAATACGCCGCTGCCTGGTTTGCATCCCGGCAGTGCGACGCGCCCAAGATCGAAGTGGGCACCGCCGAGCCACCGATTTACCCTGCGCGGCCTGAAAAGCCCGAACTGTTGTCTCCTCGGGATGTGCCCCGCCGCAGGCCCGGGTCCGAGGCGGGCCGTATCGCGCTGTTACACGCCGTCGCGCATATAGAGTTGAACGCCGTGGACCTGCATTGGGACATCATTGCCCGATTTGGCCATCTGCCGATGCCCATCGGCTTCTATGACGATTGGGTGAAATGTGCCGAAGAAGAATCGCGCCATTTCGAGATGGTCTGCGACTGCCTCGAACAGATGGGCAGCCATTATGGTGCACTGCCCGCCCATGCGGGAATGTGGCGCGCCGCCGAGGACACCGCCGAGGACCTGATGGGCCGCCTTGCCGTGGTCCCGATGGTTCTTGAAGCGCGCGGGCTAGATGTGACTCCTGGCATGATAGACATCTTCCGCAAGGCCAAGGCTGATGACGCCGTTGCCGCGCTTGAAGTAATCTATGCCGAGGAAGTTGGCCATGTTGCCTATGGCTCGAAATGGTTTCACTTTCTGTGCGGGCGCGAGAATGCGGATCCCAAGGATGTGTTTCACGCCCTTGTGCGCCGCTATTTCCACGGAGCGCTGAAACCCCCCTTCAACGAAGAGAAGCGCGCCGAGGCCGGACTGCCCCCTGATTTCTATTGGCCCCTGACCGAAGACCTGCCACCACCCGGAGTTGTATCAGACTGACAGCAAACGCCTGCTATCGGCAAATTCTCGCCGATCACATGCGGTAAAACTCCGTTCATTGCGCTCGATTGGTTAACAAACTTGCCCGAATGCCCCGACCCCTTTATGCAATCGCGTCAAGGAGCGGCTACTCACTCACGACCGGCTCCGAGATATGGGGACAATTGAGGTAGGACGCGTGCGGACACGTCTGGCAATTAAACTACACTCACTGCTTGAGCGGCACTTTCCAGAGCGCCGGGTTTTTCTGAAATCTGACAATGATACACGGTTTATCCGGCTAAGTTCGGAGACCCAGATAGCCGCCGTCGCTGGTGTCGGGGTAATGGTCGCCTGGACCGCCATTGCCACGTCGATCCTGCTGATGGACAGTATTGGGTCTGGCAATTTCCGGGAACAAGCCAAGCGCGATCAAGCAACCTATCAAGAGCGCCTGAATATCCTGTCGGATGAACGTGATACGCGCGCTGCCGAGGCTTTGGCCGCTCATGACAGGTTCAACGCGGCGCTGGAACAGATTTCGGTCATGCAGTCCGAGTTACTGGAATCCGAGAACCGCCGCCGTGAGCTGGAGACCGGAATCGAGGTTATCCAGACCACACTGCGCGCCACGATGAAACAGCGTGAAGACGCCCGAATTGAATTGGCCGAACTGCAACAAAGCGCCGGTGGAGATTCTGCGTATATGGCGGCGTCGGCCAATCCCGCGCAAATGGCATTCATGACCGACGCTCTTGCTAGGACCGCTGCACAGCGCGACCAGATTGCGGCTGACGCACAAGGTGCGCTGCATCAGCGCGATGAGCTGGAACTTGAAATTCGCCTGATGCAGGAACGCAGCGACGAGATTTTCCGCCAGTTGGAAGAGGCCATGGTGATCTCGGTCGAACCCCTCGACAAGATGTTCCGCAACGCGGGCATGCCCACAGATCGTATCCTCGACGAGGTTCGTCGTGGATATAGCGGTATGGGCGGTCCGCTGACCCCTTTATCCCTTAGTACGCGCGGTGAGGAACTGACCCCCGACCAGATCCGCGCAAATATTCTGCTGGAACAGATGGACCAGCTGAACCTCTATCGCATCGCTGCCGAAAAGGCCCCCTTCGCCAGCCCGGTGCGCGCTGCTGTCCGCTATACCAGCGGCTACGGAACCCGCCGCGACCCTAAGACCGGTGGACGCCGCATGCATAACGGCGCTGATTTCGCAGGCCCGCAAGGCACCGATATCTTCGCCACCGCCGATGGCGTGGTCACCCATGCAGGCTGGCAATCGGGTTTCGGTCGGCTGGTCAAGATCAAGCACGCGTTCGGGATTGAGACACTTTACGCTCATAACACCAAGATACGGGTAAAGGTTGGTCAAAGGGTCTCGCGCGGGGATCATATTGCTGATATGGGTAGCACCGGACGGTCGACCGGCACCCACCTGCACTATGAGGTGCGCGTGAACGGAAAACCTGTAAACCCAATGACTTACATCAAGGCTGCGAGAAATGTTTTCTAAGAGCAAAATCAACGAACCCGGATCGAAAGAGACTGAGGCAGCGAAACCGGCCGCTCCGGCCACTCCGGCGGCCCCTGCACCGACTGAAACCAAGGCAAGCACCCCGCCCAAGCCCAAGCCGCCCGCATCGGTCCTGTCCTCGGATCTGCACATCACCGGCAATCTGAAAACCTCAGGCGATATCCAGGTTGAGGGCACCGTCGAAGGCGACATCCGTGCCCACCTGCTGACCATTGGTGAGACGGCCACCATCAAGGGCGAAGTCACCGCAGATGACGTCGTGGTCAATGGCCGTATCGTGGGCCGCGTGCGTGGGCTGAAGGTGCGTCTGACCTCGACCGCACGGGTTGAAGGCGACATTATCCACAAAACCATCGCCATCGAAAGCGGCGCGCATTTCGAAGGTTCGGTCCAGCGTCAGGACGACCCGCTGAACCCGGGCCGCAGTGGCAAATCGGGCGCTAATCCGGCAGCCGAAGTCAAACAGTAAAGACAGACACTTCTGTCCTGCAGAAACGTCGCGATCCTGTTCGCGGCGTTTTTTGTTTCTTGGGGGCTGAGAAAGCTCTACACCAATTGGGAATAATGCGCACAGCAGCATGGAGGCCCGATGGAACTGGCAGATATTGTTGATCTCACCACCTACCCGATAGAGGATCCGGAGTTTCGGGCGACGCTCAGACAGAGCTATCAACGCGATGGTGTGCTGGAGATGCCGAGTTTTGTTAAAGAGAGGGCGATTTCATCCATTCGGGCAGATGGTCTTGCAAACAAAGATAAGGTGTATGCAAAGACCGAGAAGCACACCGTCTACCTTAGCCCGCAGGACCCTGCTTACGACCCTGATCACCCGCGCAACCGGCTGGTTACCTCGTCAAAGGGTTGCCTGACCGATGATCAGATCCCTCAGACCTCTGCCCTTCGTGCGCTATACGATTCCGATGCATTCCGCGCCTTTCTGTGCGACGTGCTGGAAGAAGACGCGCTGTTTGAATACGCCGATCCATTGTCGTCGATAAATCTGCATTTTGCCGAACAAGGGCAAGAGCTGGGATGGCATTTTGACAATTCCTCTTTCGCGATCACTTTGATGGTGCAACCTCCGGAACAGGGCGGGTCATTTGAGTACGTTCGTGATGTGCGCAATGCAGATGCTGGTGAGATGAGCTTTGACGCGGTTGGCGACATCCTCGATGGCCGTACTCAGGTCAATCAGCTCGACGCCGAGGCTGGAACTTTGGTATTCTTCCGTGGCCGGAACTCGATCCACCGGGTTGCTCCAAACGAGGGCGAACAAACCCGTATCCTTGCGGTGCTTGCCTATAACACCGAACCCGGCATTTCCTTGTCCGAAAGCGCACGCCAAACATTCTACGGACGCACCGGATAGTTTTCAGGCGCTGAAGAAGAGCCAGAAAAATTCCCCGCAGACGTTAGTTTCACAAAACGCACTTTTTGAATTAGACTAAAAGCCATTGTTTTCTGGAGGACTTTTCATGTCATCAAAACTCATGGCTGAATTCTTTGGCACCTTCTGGCTTGTGCTTGGCGGCTGCGGCAGCGCGGTTCTTGCTGCAGGTGTTGCTGATGTCGGCATCGGTTGGCTGGGTGTTTCTTTTGCTTTCGGCCTGACGGTGCTAACCATGGCCTATGCGGTCGGTCATATCTCGGGCGGGCATTTCAACCCGGCGGTCAGCCTTGGGCTGATGATCGGCGGGCGGTTCGATGCCAAGGATCTGATTCCCTATTGGATCGCACAGGTAATCGGAGCGATCGCTGCGGCAGCCGTGCTCTATCTGATCGTCAGCGGAGCACCGGGTTTTGAGGGCGTTGGAGGGTTCGCGTCGAACGGGTATGGCGAGGCGTCACCCGAAGGCTATTCGATGATGTCGGCCTTGGTGATCGAAATCGTCATGACTGCGTTTTTCATCGTGATCATTCTCGGCGCAACCTCCAGCGGCGCGCCTGCCGGGTTCGCCCCAATCGCGATTGGTTTGGGGCTGACGCTGATCCACCTGATTTCGATCCCGGTAACCAACACCTCGGTGAACCCTGCCCGGTCAACCGGCGTGGCGTTGTTTGCCGATGGTCCGGCACTGGCGCAGCTATGGCTGTTCTGGGTGGCACCTTTGATCGGCGGCGCGATTGGCGCGCTGATCTGGCGGGCGATGTCGGACGACGATTGACCCGGCCGCATCAAGACCCCCCGGCCCGCAGAAGCGCGCCGGGGGTTTTCTTTTATTCGGTCACAGTAACCTTTTTCATCGCATCCGGTTGGCCGATCACTGCACCATTGGGGCCATCGCCCCGCTTGATCGCATCGACCACGTCCATTCCGTCTGTCACCTGACCAACAACGGTGTACTGACCATTCAGGAACGGGCCGGGCTCGAACATAATGAAGAACTGCGAGTTCGCGCTGTCTGGATCCTGCGCCCGCGCCATGCCGACGACGCCCCGGTCATAGTTGAAGTCCGAGAACTCCGCAGGCAGATCAGGGCGATCCGATCCACCCGTGCCCGCACGACGCATGTCGCCACCGGCACGGCCAAACTCGACATCGCCGGTCTGCGCCATGAATCCGTCGATCACACGATGGAACACAACCCCATCGTACTGACCAGCAGCGGCCAGAGCGGTGATCTGCTCCACATGCTTGGGTGCAATATCCTCGAACAGATCAACGGTGACGGTGCCATTGGCCCCCTCGCCCTCGATCTCAATCTCAAGCCCGGTTGCCAGCGCAGGGCTGGCCAGCAAGGCAAAAACAGCGGCCAGCTTATGCATCGGCGGCCACCTTGACGCTGATCATCCGGTCAGGGCTCGCAGGCGGCTCACCACGCACGATGGCGTCCACATGCTCCATCCCGTCGATGACGCGGCCATAAACGGTGTACTGACCGTTCAGGAAATGGTTGTCCTTGAAGTTGATGAAGAACTGCGAGTTTGCCGAATCCGGGTTGGCCGAACGCGCCGCACCCAGGGTTCCGCGATCATGGGGCAGTTTCGAGAATTCTGCCGGAACATTCGGCAGCGACGATCCACCGGTGCCCGCCATACGAATGTTGAACCCGTCTTCCATGTCGCCATGCTGCACGTCGCCGGTTTGCGCCATGAACCCGTCGATCACCCGGTGGAAGGCGACGTTGTCATACTCGCCACCGCGGGCCAGCTCTTTCATGCGTTCCGCGTGCTGAGGGGCCACGTCGGGCAGCAGCTCGATAACGACATTGCCGTCTTTCAGTTCGATGATGATCGTGTTTTCGGGGTCTTTGATCTCGGCCATCTGGCCCTCCTGTCTTTGAAACTTGCGCAAATACCTATGACGCGGACGCGCGAATGCCAAGTGACGCATTGACCTGAAGGCAAAATGCAGGAAAAGAACCGCCTGAAACTGGACGCAATGGGCAAGGATAGACGCGATGGGCTGGAAAACTCTGGACGATATGGAACTGAACGGCAAACGGGTTCTGGTACGTGTGGATATCAACGTGCCCGTCGCGGATGGTGTGGTCACGGATGACACCCGCATTCAGCGCATCGTGCCAACCGTGCGCGATATCCTCGCCGCAAACGGCAAGCCGATCCTGCTGGCCCATTTCGGTCGGCCGAAAGGCGAACGCGTCGCCGAGATGTCTCTCAGGCAATTGGTCCCGGCGCTCGAGACCGCCTTTGGCACACCGGTTCGGTTCGCCGATGATTGCGTCGGTCCTGAGGCCGAAGCTGCCGCAGCATCGCTGGGTGCAGGCGAGGTACTGCTATTGGAAAACACCCGTTTCCATGCCGAAGAAACCAAGAACAGCTTGCCCCTTGCTGAAGGCATGGCAAAACTGGGCGATGTCTATTGCAACGACGCCTTCTCGGCCGCCCACCGCGCGCACAGCTCGACCGAAGCACTTGCCCGCCTGCTACCGGCCTGCGCCGGTCGTCTGATGCAACAGGAACTCAGCGCGCTTGAGGCTGCCTTGGGTGCACCCAATCGCCCCGTCACTGCCGTTGTCGGTGGCGCGAAAGTGTCAACCAAACTAGACCTGTTAGGCAACCTGATCGAAAAGGTCGATTACCTCGTAATCGGCGGAGGTATGGCCAATACCTTCCTGGTGGCCAAAGGGATCGACGTCGGAAAATCTCTGGCCGAACAAGCCATGACCGACACGGCCACCGAGATATTGAGCAAAGCCGAATCTACAGGCTGCACGATCGTCCTGCCGCGCGACATCGTGGTAGCCGAGGCATTCGAGGCAAACGCACCGCATCAGGTACTGCCCGCGGATCAATGCCCTGCCGACGCCATGATACTGGACGCTGGCCCCGAAAGCGTCGAAGCCGTGGCCAAGGTGCTGGAGAAAAGCCAGACCCTGATCTGGAACGGCCCGCTAGGCGCGTTCGAGCTGACCCCGTTCGACGCCGCCACCAATGCCGCCGCGCTGCAAGCCGCGGCTTTGACCCGAGATGGCAAACTAACCTCAGTCGCGGGTGGAGGTGACACGGTGGCCGCGCTGAACGCATCGGGTGCAGCGGCTGAATTTTCTTATATCTCCACCGCAGGTGGTGCGTTCCTGGAATGGATGGAAGGTAAGGCTCTGCCAGGCGTCGCCGCTCTGGTTCGGTAAGCGCCCAACCCTCAGATTTGACCTTTTTATTCACAGGGGATTCACAAGCCGAATCACCTGTGACATAGTACCGGCAGATGCCCGCTAAGGGCACGTTTTGAGGCAGTTCGTTCTACGGTGGTTTACACGGTGACCCGTTCCTATCGACCCGGTCTTGGGGCATTCGCATTCTACTCGGTCGCCTTTATGTTAGGCGTCTATTTCACCTTTGCCGCCGTGCAGGGGGATTATGGCTTGTTCCGACGTGTGGAAATTGCAGCGGAACGTGACGCGCTGTCCCGCGACCTTACCCTGCTTCAGGATGAGATCGCGCGAATGGAAAATATGACCCGTCGTCTGTCTGATACTTATCTGGACCTTGACCTGCTGGATCAGCAGGCACGATCTATCCTCGGCATGATCCGCGCCGATGAAATTGTCATTCGCTGATCACGCCCAGGCACAGGGGTTTTTTACAGAAAAATCACTCACCCTAATTCATCTTCTAAGATTTTCTGCCACCGAAACGAAGGCACCCTGCCCCCGCGTCACATTTGTACTCGCCAGAACGCGCGAAATGCTTTATGAGATAGTTTAACGCTAAACTATCTGTCCGAGAGGGGGAGATCGCCACGATGGCTGCGCGAAAAACCACAAAGAAACCAAATGTTTCTGCGGAAGAACTTAAAACCTACTACCGCGAGATGCTTCTGATCCGCCGATTCGAAGAGAAGGCAGGTCAACTCTATGGAATGGGTCTGATCGGTGGGTTCTGCCACCTTTATATCGGGCAGGAAGCCGTCGTTGTGGGCCTCGAGGCTGCCGCCAAAGAAGGCGACAAGCGGATTACCTCCTACCGCGATCACGGACACATGCTGGCATGTGGCATGGACCCAGGTGGTGTTATGGCCGAATTGACTGGTCGCGAAGGTGGCCTTTCAAAAGGTAAAGGCGGCTCGATGCACATGTTCTCGAAAGAGAAACACTTCTATGGCGGCCACGGTATCGTCGGCGCTCAGGTGCCATTGGGCGCAGGTCTGGCCTTCGCCGACAAGTACAAGGAAAACGGTGGCGTAACCTTCACCTATTTCGGTGATGGCGCGGCCAACCAGGGCCAGGTTTATGAGACGTTCAACATGGCGGCGATCTGGGATCTGCCGGTTGTCTTTGTGATCGAGAACAACCAATACGCCATGGGCACGTCGCAGACGCGTTCGACCTCAACCAAAGACATCTACCATCGGGGCGAGGCGTTCGGCATCCCCGGCGAGATCGTCAATGGCATGGACGTTCTGGCGGTCAAAGCTGCTGGTGAGAAGGCCGTCGCCCACTGCCGCGCTGGCAAGGGCCCCTACATCCTCGAGGTCAAAACCTACCGCTATCGCGGCCATTCGATGTCCGACCCAGCCAAATACCGCACGCGCGAAGAAGTTCAGAAGGTCCGCGAACAAAGCGACCCGATCGAACACGTGCGCGAGCTGCTGCTAACCGGCAAACATGCGACCGAGGATGATCTGAAGGCGATCGACAAAGAGATCAAGGAGATCGTCAACCAGGCCGCAGAATTCTCAAAAGAAAGCCCCGAGCCGTCTATGGACGAGCTCTGGACAGATATCTACGCCTGAGAGGACGACTAAGACATGGCAACCGAAATTCTCATGCCCGCCCTTTCGCCCACGATGGAAGAGGGCACACTGGCCAAATGGCTTGTTAAGGAAGGCGACACCGTATCCTCGGGCGACATCATGGCCGAGATCGAAACTGACAAAGCGACTATGGAGTTTGAAGCTGTCGATGAAGGCATCGTCGGCAAGATCCTGATCGCGGATGGCACCGAAGGGGTCAAAGTGAACACCCCCATCGCCGTGCTAGTGGAAGAAGGCGAGGACGCCTCCGCGCTGCCCGCGGCTGCTCCCGCAGCTGAAACGGTGACCGAGGCCGCCCCTGCGGCGGTTGAGGTCCCCGCTCCTGCCACTGCCCCAGCTGCGCCGGTGGTCGACCTGTCGCCCGACTGGCCCGCAGATGCAGAGATGAAGTCCGAAACCGTCCGCGAAGCACTCCGCGATGCGATGGCCGAAGAAATGCGCGGTGATGAAGATGTCTATCTGATGGGCGAGGAAGTTGCCGAATATCAGGGCGCGTATAAAATCTCCCAAGGTCTGCTCGATGAGTTCGGTGCCAAGCGTGTCATCGACACTCCGATCACCGAGCACGGTTTTGCAGGCATCGCGGTTGGATCGGCCTTTGGCGGATTGAAACCAATTGTAGAGTTCATGACTTTCAACTTTGCCATGCAGGCGATTGACCAGATCATCAACTCTGCCGCCAAGACGCTTTATATGTCTGGCGGTCAGATGGGTTGTCCCATCGTGTTCCGTGGCCCCAACGGTGCCGCCGCCCGCGTGGCTGCTCAGCACAGCCAGGACTACGCCGCGTGGTACATGCAGGTGCCTGGCCTCAAGGTGGTGATGCCCTATTCCGCAGCCGACGCCAAAGGCCTGCTGAAATCGGCCATCCGTGATCCGAACCCGGTTGTGTTCCTTGAAAACGAAATCCTCTACGGCCGCTCCTTCGACGTGCCGCAAGTGGATGACCTTACCATCCCGCTGGGCAAGGCCCGCATCTGGCGCGAAGGCTCGGACGTGACCATCGTCAGCTTCGGCATCGGCATGCAATATGCGCTGGAAGCCGCCGACAAGCTGGCCGAGGACGGCATCAGCGCCGAGGTGATCGACCTGCGCACTATCCGCCCGATGGACACCGGCGCGATCATCAACTCGGTGATGAAAACCAACCGCCTTGTGACCGTCGAAGAAGGCTGGCCGCAAGGTTCCGTTGGTAGCTACATCAGCTCGGTCGTGATGCAGGAAGCGTTCGATTATCTCGACGCACCGGTCATCACCCTCACCGGCAAAGATGTTCCGATGCCATATGCAGCGAACCTCGAAAAGCTGGCGCTGATCACCACTGATGAGGTGATCACGGCGGTGAAACAGGTGACCTACCGGTAATGGAGATCAGGGGCCGCGATCCAGCAACCGAATGCTACCGTGTCGAGATTGATCTCGATGATCGGACCGTGCGGGCGCTTGTGCCCGAACGGCTTGCGGCGGATATGCGGTTGATCGGCGCGCGCCCCTCGCACCAGACCGCCTATGTCTGGATGGCGGAGAACAAAGATAAAATCGAGGCTGCGATTGCGACGCTCGCACGCGGCACCGGGCGCCCCAAAGCGCCCTTTGACCAAATTACTCTGATTGAGGAGCGCTGAAATGCCCACCGAAATCCTGATGCCTGCCCTGTCCCCGACGATGGAGGAAGGCACACTTGCAAAATGGCTCGTCAAGGAAGGTGACACCGTCTCCTCAGGCGATCTTTTAGCCGAGATTGAAACTGACAAGGCTACGATGGAGTTCGAAGCCGTCGATGAAGGTATTGTCGGCAAGATCCTGATCCCCGAGGGCACCGAAGGCGTCAAGGTCAACACCGCGATCGCAGTCTTGCTTGAAGACGGCGAAAGCGCTGATGATATCGCGACCACGCCAACCGCTGCTCCTGCGGCTGCACCAGCAGCTGCAGCGGGCAACGAGGCTGCCGCACCAGCGGCACCCGAGGCGCCCGCCCCTGCCCCGGCAGCGCCGGCCAAAGCGGATGGCGGTCGTATCTTCGCCTCCCCCCTTGCTCGTCGGATTGCCGCACAAAAAGGCCTGGATCTGGCACAAATCTCAGGTTCTGGTCCTCATGGTCGTATCGTCAAAGCCGATGTGGAAAGCGCCACAGCCGCACCTGCAGCGGCACCAGCGCCTGCTGCTGCGGCCGCCCCAGCCGCCGCTGCGCCTGCAGGCCCATCGGCAGACGCTGTGGCCAAGATGTATGAAGGTCGCGAATACGAAGAGATCAAACTCGACGGCATGCGCAAAACCATCGCGGCGCGTTTGTCTGAGGCGAAGCAGACCATTCCGCATTTCTACCTGCGCCGCGACATCAAGCTGGACGCGCTGCTCAAGTTCCGCAGCCAGTTGAACAAACAGCTCGAAGGCCGGGGTGTGAAGCTCAGCGTCAATGACTTCATCATCAAAGCCGTCGCCAACGCGCTGCAGCGGGTACCCGAATGCAATGCCGTCTGGGCGGGCGACCGGGTTCTGCAACTGAAACCATCGGACGTGGCTGTCGCGGTTGCGATCGAGGGAGGCCTGTTCACACCGGTCCTGCAAGACGCCGACACCAAGTCGCTATCTGCCCTATCGACCGAGATGAAGGATCTTGCAGGCCGCGCCCGCGAACGCAAGCTGGCACCGCATGAATATCAAGGCGGCACCTTCGCGGTCTCGAATCTTGGCATGTTCGGCATCGACAATTTCGACGCCATCGTGAACCCGCCGCATGCTGGTATTCTCGCGGTTGGCACCGGCCTCAAGAAACCTATCGTGGGCGAGGACGGAGAACTGACAGTCGCAACCGTCATGTCAGTCACCATGTCGGTCGATCACCGGGTCATCGACGGCGCGCTTGGCGCTCAGCTGCTGCAAGCCATCGTCGACAATCTGGAAAACCCGATGGTCATGTTGGCCTAAGCCAACCGGAATACGCACAAAAAAGGCCGCCTCGAACCCCGAGGCGGCCTTTTTCGTCTATTCATTCAGATTTACTGGTCTTTCCCCAGCATATGATCCATCGAGATCGACGGCTGATCGCACCCGGCCTCGCCCACGATCTTAGCGGGAATGCCTGCAACCGTCGTGCACGGTGGAACCTCCTGCAGCACCACAGAACCCGCAGCGATACGGCTGCAATGGCCGACCTCGATATTGCCCAGAACCTTGGCACCAGCTCCGATCAGAACTCCATCACCAATTGTGGGATGGCGCTGTTCCTCTTCCTTGCCGGTCCCGCCCAGCGTCACCGAATGCAACATCGAGACATTGTCACCCACAACGGCAGTCTCACCGATCACGATGGAATGCGCATGGTCAATCATGATGCCCTTACCAATCCGCGCGGCGGGATGGATATCGATCCCGAAAATCTCGGATGACCGCATTTGGAAGAAATAGGCCAGATCATGCCGTCCCTTCTTCCAAAGCCAATGGGCCACACGGTAGGCCTGCATCGCCTGATAGCCCTTGAAATACAGAATCGGCTGCAGCAGGCGGTGGCAGGCCGGATCGCGTTCATAGACGGCCATCAGATCGGCGCGCGCGGCTTCAATCACCGAATTGTCATCGGCATAGGCCTCGTCCACGATCTCGCGCAGGACCATCATCGACATCTCGTTCGAGCAGAGTTTGGCCGAGATTCGATAGGAAAGCGCCCGTTCCAGGCTGCGGTGATGCAGTATACAGGCATGCACCAACCCGCCCATCAGCGGCTCTTTTTCAACGGCCGCGTGGGCCTCAGAGGTTATGCGATCCCAAACGGGATCCACTGGCGTCACTTGGCTGCGCGTTTCGAACATGGCTTTTCATCCTTTGCTGCGCTTAGAATAGCCATCTAGTGGCAAAAACGCCAAACGCAAACCCTTGATGCACAGTGCAACAAAAAATGAACTCAGCTAAACTGGAGCAATTCCGGCAACTCATCCACCAGCGCCTTAGCGATCTGGCCACGCAATCCGCAGCTGGCCAAGAAGCTCAATCGATTGTGGAACTGGATCAACAGGCAGTTGGTCGACTTAGCCGAATGGATGCCCTTCAAAATCAGGCGATGGCGAAAGCCCAGCAGGTTCGGCGGAACACCGAAGTTCATCGTCTTCAGGCTGCGCTTGTCCGGATTGAAGAGGACGAGTTTGGCTATTGCGAAGATTGCGGCGAGGAAATTGCCCACGGTCGGCTAAAATTGGACCTTGCCGCATCCAAATGTGTCAGCTGCGCGACTGCTTAATCTGAAACCGGATCAGTTTTAGCAGAACCATCTCGAAACACTGGCAATATTGCAGATCATCGAAACTTGGTTCATCTGCCAGCGGTCGACTGCGTGCAGCCGCCATTAGTGAGCCATTTCCGTAAACCGGATGCAGTGGACCCGTTCTGGCGACGTGCTGATCTGCCAGTTCGGCCGCAGAGATCAAAAGGGTGCTCAACTGATCACGGTCGGCTAGCGGCGCGGCCAGCAAAGCCCGCGCCGCCGCGCTGATATCTCCGTGCAGGACTGGCCGCACGGCTAGCCGACCGAAAGGCGCGCAAACGCCCCGGGTCCGTAGGTGGCCGACACCTGCGCGACCGCGATATCGTAGGGTCCGGCCAACCCATCTTCCGCTTTCATCGCGGCGGAATACTGCCAGATTGGATCGCTGGTGACTGTTTCGCGCAACAAAGCACCCTGGGCGAAGAGACGGATCAGATAGGATTCACTTTCTTCCGCCAGCGGCACATCCAGCGCGCTCCAGTCATCGCCATCAATCCGCGTGCGCCGCACCCACGAGATCTCGTCCCCCGTGCCCGACGCAGAAACCCGCAAATGCACCGGCGCGTAAGGTCTCAGCCCATTGCCATCGAACGCTTCGACCAGATGCTCATAGGCCGGGTCTTCATATCCGCGCGTTGCGGGGCCAATGCGGTAATGCTTTGCCACGCGGCGTTCGGTGCGCAACAATCCGGTCTGATAAACACGTTCATCCAACAGCACAAAGGTGGACCCCTCTGGCCAGACATCCGGCATCAGGGCATCCGTACCCAACTGCCCCCGCAACCGACCCGACAAATTGTAAACGCCAGCCTCCTGCAGGGCCGCATCCGAGAATTGGAACACTTCCCAATTGCCGGGCGTTCCGTCACCGATCGCGGCCAGATTGGCGCCGCTCAGCAATGCCGAGCGGGGGCGGGATTCCAACACGCCATCGATCAGATTGACCCGCAGTACGGCCCCTTCGTCCCAGAGCCCAGCGCCAGCGCGCCGCAGCGGTGTCTCGGTGAACCCAATCACCGCCTGCCCTGCGATCACCTGATGCAGCGTGTAATCCTCGTCCTGAGCAGCCGAATAGACGGCCACGTTGCCGGGCCACGGCTCGGCCGAGATTGCAAGATAAGGTGCATGGGGCGCTTCGGATCCGGTGATCAGCGGCAGGTCCATGAACACCGGTAAGACGGGCACCGGCGCGATAAACGGTTTGGCCGCAGCTACATCGTCCAACACGTCGGACGGCGTATAGACGCCGGGTTCAATCCGTACTGCATCGGCCAATTGCATCTCGGCCTGTTCCAGCCGGTCAATCCGATATAGCGTTCCGTCCCCAGCATCCGGCAAACGCACCACATCGCCAGCCCCGACATGCAGCAGCGAGGGCGGTAGAGCAAAGCGCGCCGTCTCGCGCGAGATGCGGGATTCGCTCAGCCAGCGTTCGACCGTCTGACGCCCCTCAGCGCGGGTCATCGACAGAGGCATTTCGTTGACGGCGACCGAATGGGTTCTGTCATCGGGCAAGACGGCCTCTTCCGCGACGACATCATGGTTGGCATCCGATTGGACGAACCGTAAACGGACACGCCCTGTCATCTCAGCCTCTGCCTCGCGGCGATGTTCCACCGGTCCATCGATATCCGAGCTGATCGCGATTTGCTCGGGATCCAGATCTACAGCCTGACGCCCATCCCGCGTTCTGAACTTCAGCACCCCGTCTCGCTCGATCGCGTCGAACCCATAGCGCAGCATCAGCGGTTGCAAAGCCTGCCGGGCGTTCATCACCTCTTCGACCGCATAGCCGCGCACCACGCCATACAGCTCAGAGACATCGATGGCCGTCATCCCCGCCTTGTGACAGATTTCTGTCACAACCGAGGCCAGTGTCCGCGACCCGGACCGCCCGTTCAGCCAATGCCCGCGCGCGTAGTTGTCTCCGTCAGTCCACTGCGACCTCAGGTTTGGAAAGGTTGGGAAGGGTCGTGCATCCCAGGCCCAGACAAAGGCGTTCGACAGGTCCACCATCGGGCCTTCATAGATGTCCGAGACCGGATTGATCTCAGGATCACCCCAATAGCCAAGTACAGCCCGGAGGTACTGAACCATGATGAAATCGTCTCGCACCCCGTTGGAATAATTCGGCAAATCCGATTCCGACGATTTCGGGTCCAGGAACTTGTTCGGCTGGTTCGTGCCCTTATCGATGGCCGCGCATCCCAGTTCTGTAAACCAGATCGGCTTAGCTCCAGGAACCCAATCCGTAGGGGTCTCCTGCCGGACGCCGTTGATCCGTTCGTGATGTCGGTTCCCCCACCAGTTGCGCACATCCTTGTACCGCCAAACCCATGGCTCGCCATTGGCGTTATCGGTGATCGGGCTTCGTATCTGCGCTTCGGCCTCTTCGGGTGAAGCGTAATACCAATCATACCCCTCACCGCCTTCGATATTGCCACGCAGATAGTCGAGGTCATAGATCGACCCGTTCGACGCCTCAGCGTCCAGATGCGAGGCGCCATCCCGCCAGTCGGACAGCGGCATATAATTGTCGATGCCGA
This sequence comes from Ruegeria sp. AA3, assembly GCF_056542905.1. Taxonomy (NCBI): domain Bacteria; kingdom Pseudomonadati; phylum Pseudomonadota; class Alphaproteobacteria; order Rhodobacterales; family Roseobacteraceae; genus Ruegeria; species Ruegeria sp. AA3. The sequence continues at coordinate 882,867 of NZ_JBQGAQ010000001.1, forward strand.
CAAAATCGATGTTCTTATCAGCCCAAAGCGGATCAAGGTGAAAATACCGGTCACCGGTGCCATCCTGCGGTTGATACCCGAAATACTCGGTCCAGTCGGCGGCATAGCCGATCTTGGTCTCCGGCCCCAATATCGTACGCACCTCCGCAGCCAATTCCCGCAACTCGGCAACTGCTGCAAAGCCCGACGCACCGCGGATTTGTGTCAGCCCGCGCATCTCGGACCCAATGCAGAAGGACTCCACACCACCCGCGGCCTTGCACAGGGCCGCATAGTGCAAAATGAACCGCCGCAATCCCCATTCACTTGGGCCACGATAGGTCACTTTGCTGCCGCTGGTCGAGAAATGTGACGCTCGCGCAGTACCAAAGAACGCCGCCACTTGGGCATCCGCATCAGCAGTTTGATCCGGTGAGCCCGGCCGTCCCGGAGCCACATTCAACGTGATCCGCCCCCGCCACGGCAAATGCGGCTGATCAAAAGCATCAGACCATGGATCAGGCAGGCCGTTGCCCTCTGATTGCTCCATCAGAATGAACGGATAGAACATGACTCGTTTGCCCGAATTCTTCAGATGCCGGATCGCCTGCACCACCGCCGCATCAGCCGGGGTGCCGCCATAGATCGGGCGCCCATCTTGCCATTTCACTTGCCCTGCCACAGTTCGGGACAGACCCGAAACACTCCAGGGCATGTTTGCGCCCTCAATATTCTTGCGTTCGACCTTGGGGCGGATCTGGCATTCTCCGCAGCGCAAATCATTGCCGAACCACGACACGATCAACGACGCTGCCTCGCACCCCGGCAGCTCTTTGCTCAGCGCGCGGTTCGAGGTCACCAGATCGGACTTGCCCGACGGCGAGTTGACATTCGCCGCCCAACTACGGCCCCGGCCCTTGGTGTAATTGACTTGGGATGAAGCCAGCGCGTACTCGCCTGTTCCCGGCATCAGCGCCACGCCTTTAATGATCCGAGACAGCGCGTCTGCGGCATCCGGCATCTCGTCTTGATCTTGCCGTACCACCTCGAATGAGAATTGCGGTACACGGTTGCCAAAAGGGCCCAGCGCTAGATCCTCGATCACCACATAAGCCGTACCGCGATAGGCGGGCACCGTGCCTGCGCCTTCAACCGCCTCAATCAGCGGGTCGGGCAGTTGCTCATGATCGCCGCGATAAATCCGCATATTCAGCGTTCGGCGCTCGACCTCTTCACCATCGGCCCCGACACGCGTGATATCCGCGACCTGGCCCGCGCCCACAGCAATCGCCAGAGAAACCGAATAGCTGTAGCTATGGGTGGTGGTTGTCGTCGTCACCTCAACGGGCTTGGGCTTACCTTTGCCCCCGCCACCACCACCCGAAGTTTGTGTTGAGGTCGATGTAGAGCGGGTTTCCAGAAAATCCGATGCCCAGATGACCTGTCCGCCGATACGCATCCGGCCATAGACTGTTGCGACGGTCGCACCCTCGCCGGTCTCGGTCAGACGGAAGCGATCCAGACGTCCGGTTTCAACGACCTCACTGCCGCCCCCCATGACTGACTGGCCATCAGCCGGTTGTCAATCACCCGCCCCAGTGTCGCCCCCACCGCACGACCAATCACAGCTGTCGACAGCCCTGCGACCGAGCCCCCGATCGAGCCCCCAATTGCCGCCCCGGCGGCAGACAGAACTATTGTAGCCATCAGAGGTCCTCCAGCGGGAATTCGAAACAGGCGACAACGCGGCGACGCCACGGTTCGCTCAGCGTGTTTTCAACAACACCATGCCCGGTATAGGCGTGGATGAACCGCAACGGGTCATGGGCGCTGACGATGCCCAGATGCTTGGCCACCGCCGCGTCCCGCATCCGAAACAGCAAAACATCCCCCGGAGCCATCTCCTCGGGCGATTTCTCGATGAGATGGCGGCGGGCCGCAGCCCACATTCGTTCCTCGCCCTGCGGTTCTGACCAGTCCATGCTGTAGACCGGCACCGCCTCGGGTTCGTTCCCCATCACCGCGCGCCAAACGCCGCGCAACAGGCCCAGACAATCGGCACCCGCACCCCGCACCGAGGCCTGATGCACGTAGGGCGTACCCAGCCATGTCCGCGCTTCTTCCACGATTTCCTGCTTAGTTCGCATCACCGCCTGCTTCCCCCTCTGTGTTGGCTGCTGCGCTTGGGTACGGCCATGACCCAATCCTCGTGCGGCAGGTCGGGGAAGCCCTGAAAATTCAGCATGTTGTTGAACTTCAGCCGGCAGGTGGTCATGCGCTTGTCACACCCGGCGATCAACTGGACCCGGTCGCCAACCGCCAACCCGCCGCCAATCGACGACCACAGCGTAACGTTGCGCCCATCTCGCGCCGGTTCATCCAGTTTGATTGAGGCCCAAAGACCCTGTGCGGCACCATCAAGCACATCCAGCCTGCCGCGCTCGAACCACCCGGCGTCAGAACTCTCCGCCCCTCGCAACCGCAAAGCCACGCCGTCCAGAGCGACAATTTCAGCCTCAGCGCGATAGCCCGGCGTCTCCAGGGCAAAACGGCACACCTTGTCCCCCAGCACAGCCGTGCAGGGCTTCTGATAAATCCGCCCTAAAGGCCGGTTCAGCAGATCGGTCAACCCGCGCAATTCCGCATGGAACGCCCCGCCTGCGCGCCGCAATTCGCCAATCGAGCCGCGAAACTGCAGCATCCTCTGCTCTGGATCAGCCCAATTGACCAACCAGGCCCGCACCTCGGCCCCGTCAAAGCGGCCCGCCTCGATATCCTCTTCCCGGACCGAGGCATCAGACAGCGCGCCCATGGCCTCGGTATTGTCGATCGACAAACCAGTGGCCTGCTCAATCGCGGCAGCGGTCAGGCCAGTGCTGGCTTTGAACACCAGCCCGTCAAAGCTCAGCTCCCTGTCATGATCAGTGAAGCCGAAGGTGTGCCCGTCGCTGCGCGTAATCGCCCAGCAGCGGCAGGTGGTGGTCAAGCCCGTTTGCAAATGCGCCTGTAGCGCCTGTTTATCGCCGCTCATCAGACCCGCACCTCGACCACCGGCACATTGGGCACGTCGCCCGCCTGAAAGCTGGCGACGCTGGTCTGGATCTTGTCGGTGTCGAACCGCACCGGCACGTCGAACTCGAACCCTGCCGTAATCTCGACCTGTTCGGGCGGTGGTGCTGCAAAGGTCACACGTCCGACCGCCAGATCGACCTCAAAATCCACGCCTTCGCGCTGCGAGTCCTGATCCAGCCCAAGCTTCACAGTCCCCAGCACCGGCTTCAGGATTGGCCGAACATAGTTGAACCCGCCTGAGCTGTAGGTCTTGATCAGCTGAAACACTGTGGTCTCGCCATCCCCGCGCGCAATGACCTGATCGCCCTTGTCGACCTCTACCGTCGCCGCGCCCGACTTGAAATCCGACCAGTCCTTCCAGCGGAATCCAAACATCTGGCCCTGCCGCGCCTCAAAAAAAGAGATCAGCGTCTCGACATCGTCCAGCGACCGCATCCCCAGACCCGCATCATAGCGTCTGCGCGAATGCGCCTAGGGCGTGTTGCGTTCCTCAAACCCATTCGCCAGCGTCACAATATCCGTGCGCCGCTCTGGCCCGCCAACTGAACCGAAACTCAGGCTGGCAGGAAATCTCACCTCATGGAAATTCATCACCTGCTCCCTTTATCTGTTGCGATTGCCACGGCCCAAGGCGCGGCTCATCTGCGCGGCGATCTGACCCTGCGAGCGGCGGAATCCCTGTACATCGGGTGTGGAGATATTCATCACCACATTCACCGCCCGGCCCCCGCCTTGTGTCCGCACGCCCAGCTTGCCATCCGCGCCGCGCGCCAGCGGCATGATCGCCTCGGGACCAGCCTCACCCATTAACCCGGTGCCACCACGCATCGGGAACATGGTCGGGCTGCTGACGATGCCACCATTGGCAAACGGCATCACCCGGCCCTGGGAAAAACTGCCGCCATCGGCAAACGGCAAAATGCCCTGCACCAGACTGCCAACCCCGTTGGCAAGCATCCCGCCAAAGTGATCCGTCACCGGCTTGATTGCCGCCGAATAGGCCGTGCGGATCATAGAATTCTTCAGCACATCCAGCGCCCCCGACAGGTTCATCCCGTCCAGCACCACACCATCAAACGCCTTGCGCAAACCGCCGGACATGCCGCGCTCCAGCGTGGCCACATCCTTTCCAGTCTCTTCAAACGCAGCCTTGATCCGCCGCATCTGACCATCAAACGCTGATGCCATGGTCGCCGCATCGCCCAACGCATCACCCAGCGCCTCTCCCCGCTCCTGCAGGTCGTCAAAACCCTCACGATCCGTCATCACGCTCTCCTTGTTCTTTGTCCGGATAGGCGGCCAGCAAGGCATCCAGGCCCGCCCGGTTCATCGAAGGCATCCCTGCGCCCTGCCCCAGCATCAGCCGCAGCTCGACCGGGGTCAGACGCCAAAACTGATCCGGCGTCAGGCGCAGGCCGAGAAACCCGGCCCGCATCAACACGGGCCAGTCGAACCCGCTCACTCGGGCACCATGAAGGCCCGCGCCAGCAACTCGGCTGCCGCCTTGGCCCCCGCCATCGGCCCGCCCGCAATCTCGGCATGCAATAGTTCATCGCGCGTGACCTGCGCTCCGCCGCCCCGCAACCCGGCGACAAGCAAGGCCAGCACATCGCTGCTGGAATACCCGCCGCCCTCAAACCGCTGCACCAACTCGACCAGAGACCCGGCCTGCAGTTCTTGTTCCAATTCCGCCAAGGCACCCAAAGTCAGCTTGAGCACCCGCTGCTCCCCATCGATGGTCAGCGCCACCTCGCCCGTCCACGGATTGGCCATCAGAGCGCCGTAAAGCTCAGCGCACCGGCACTTGCCATGCTCATCTCATAGGTCGCCTCGCCGTTGTGCGAGCCCGCATATTCGATACTGCTCACCTGAAACGGCCCTTCGACGATGCCAAAATCAGGGATGATCACCTGAAACCCAGGCGTCTCACCGTCAAAGAACAGCTGACGCGCACGCTCATCCGTGCCTTCATCCTTGAATACGCCCGAGCCCGAGATCGAGGCCGATTTGACACCCGCCCCCGACAGCAGCTCACGCCACCCGCCCTGGCTTTCCAGGCTGGTGACATCCACGCTTTCCGCGTTAAAACTGATCCGCGTGGCGCGCAGCCCCGCGATAGTCTCGAACAGGCCCGTGCCGTTCATATCCACTTTGACCAACAAGTCTTTTCCGTTCTGGGCAGCCATATGCTCTCTCCGTTGATTGCTTAGTCGTCTTCCACGCGGGCGCGGAATCTCAGGTCGATCTGGCGGATCGCGCCGCCAGTTCCCGTGCGCCGGGCGCTAGCGCGTTCGAACCACAGCCCCACCAGATGGCCCCGGTCCAATGTCAACGCCGCGCCTTCCAGCGCGTCACACACTGCGCCCGCCAATGTCTTGGCCGCGCCAAAGCCCGCCGCTTCGGACACCACTGAGACCGTGAACCGATGCACCGCGCCTGCGCCCGTCCGGTCCGACGCGTCGCGCACCTCTTCCGGGCCAAGTGTCACGTAGGTCTGCGGCAACACCCCCGAAGGCACCGCGTCATAGATTGCCCCGCCCGACAGGGAGCTGACCTGCGCATCGCCCGCCAATTGCTGAAACACCGCCGCCTGCAAAGCGGCAGAAACGCCATAGCTCATGCCGCCACCTCTTCATCTGCGAAACAGGTCAGGTATTGGCCGCGCCCATCACGCTCGGCCACCGCACGAATGACAAACCGGCGCGTCCCTTCGACAAAGCGCTGATCCGGTGTGGGCCGCATTTGGGACCCCTCGGGCGCGCCCCGCACGACGATCCGGTACCCTACCCGCGACACCGAAGCGCCACCGACCGCGCGTTCCGCCCCACTGCGCGCCGTGACTTCCGCCCAAAGCGAGCCCAGCACGGCCCACGTTTCGGTGTATCCCCCCGAACCATCAGCACTCCGTACCGGCGCCTCAAGCACCAGTTTGCGGTTCAATCGCGGCGTGCTCATTGCGTCACCCCTGCACCGAAGCGCACTGTGCGGTAACGCTGGATCAGACTTGTCACACCAAACGGCATGCACCCCGCACCCAGCGCCGTCTCATCGCGATATTCGTAGTAATGCGCCGCCAACAGCAGCACCGCTTGCCCCAAATCCGCGGGCAGCCCGCCCCAATCCGCAGCCATCCCGACAGTGAAGGCAATCTTCACCGAGCCGCCGGTTTGCACCTTTGGCAAGCAGGATCCAACCGGACGCAGCCAAGGGCGCTGCGTGTCGCGCTCTAAACGGTAAGCCGCCGAGGGCGCAACCGTCTCGGTCCCTGCTGCATCTGTCAACGTGACCGCAGCAACCGAGACCACCGGGGCCACCGGAAGCACTTCACCTGCAGTGTCACGCCAGCCGTTCAGGCTCCATGAAAATTCCCGTTGGATCAGCACCTTACCAGTGCGCGCCTCTATCGCCGCAATGGCTGCGCGCAGAAAACCCTGCAGCACTTCGTCCTGCACATTGCCCTCGGCAAACCCCGTACCCAGCCGCAGATGCGCCTTGAACTGATCCACCGGCAGCGCCACATCCGCGATGGCGGTTTCTTCGATCAACATCATCCATTCACTCCGCAATCTCGGACCCCTCCGGGGCCGTATCCTTGGAAAATGACGGGCACGCGCCGCCCCACGTTGCTCGGACGGAGGGGAGCAGCTAGACAACGCGGGGGATCTCACCCCGGCCCGCGCCCGCCGCCCGAGGGGCCATAAAGCCCCCCGGATTCAGCCCGCATTAGGCGGTGCCGAATTTCACCAGCTTGATCGCAGCAAAATCGCTCACGTCCCCGCCGACACGCTTGGTTGCGTAGAACAGGACATGCGGCTTGGCGCTGAACGGATCGCGCAGCACGCGCAGATCAGGACGCTCGGCGATGGTGTAGCCCGACTGGAAGTCACCAAAAGCAATCGAATAGCTGTCGGTCGCTGCATCCGGCATATCCTCGGCAATCAGCACAGGATACCCCATCAGACGCGCGGGCTCGCCGGCAGCCAGACCATCCGACCACAGGAAGCGGCCATCGCTGTCCTTCAGTTTGCGGATCAGACCAGCAGTTTTCGAGTTCATCACGAATGTGCCGTTCACCCGGTACTGCGCGCCCAGCGCGTAGACCACGTCCACAATGGCATCCGCATCAACGCCGCCATCAATGCCCGACGCGACATAACCCAAGCTGTCCCAGCCCCAGCTGCCGTTCTCCATCGTGCGGTGGGTCAGGATACCCTTGGGCTTGTCCACACCATCGCCATTGATGAACGCAGCCGCCTCGGCGCGTGCAAACTTGTCGGCTATACGACCGGCCAACCAGCCTTCGACATCGAACGCACTGTCATCCAACAGGCGCTGCGACGCCTTGGGCAGCGCGCTCAGTTCGTGCAGCGGGATCGAAATCCGATCAATCGATGGGGTCGAGGTCTCAGCCGTGGCCGAGTTCTCATCAGCCCAACCCGCGCCCACATCGGTGTGGTCGATCAGCACGTCGAAAGAGTTCGCCTCGACATTCACCACCGACGCTATCGAGCGGATCGAAGCCGTCGAATTCAGCACCGATTTGATCATCTCAGCCGTCTGCGGATCGACCAGATAGCCACCATCGCTGTTGACCGCCGTCGAAAGCGACTTGGCCTCAATCTCCAGCCCGCGCAGCCCGTCATCCTCGCCCGAACGCACATAGGCGTCGAATGCCTTTTGATGCGGGGCACCGTCCTCGATCGAGGCAGCAAGATGCGGACGCGCCGCGATGGTTGATTTACGATCCAGCATAGTCAGTCGCTCTTCTGTCTGTTGCAGTTTGGTTTTAACTTCAACCTTCAGGCCCTTGAATTCATTCACGAAGCCAGCCATCGCCTGCTTCACCTCCTGAACCAGGGGCGCACCCTCTCCGGTCAAGGCCGGGGTCTTGGTCTTGCTCATCAGCATGTCCTGTTTTTGGGTGGGTTTGAGGCGCGTTAGGTCCGCGCCAGCTCCTGCCGGGCATCATCGAACACCTCGGCAATACTGCGCCAGGTGCTTTCAACGTCAGGCTCAAAACCCTTCGCCGCCACCCGCGCACTGGGCAGCATCGGGAATGTCACCAAGGACACCTCCCACAGCTCCAGTTCGGTCAGGACCCGCTGGCCCTTGTCATTTTTCACGGCCCGCTTGGTGCGATAGCCAATCGACAGGCCGTCCATCGCACCCGCCCGGATCAATTCGGCCGCCTCTCGGCCCTTTTGCGTGCTCTCCAGCAGACGTCCCTTGACCCAAAGGCCCCGGTCGTCCTCGCGCACCTCGTCCCAGACACCGATGGGCTGCGCCGGATCGTGTTGCCACAGCATCTTGACCCGCTGACCCGCCTTGGCGAGACCGTCAAGCGAACCGCGATACGCCCCGCGCTGCACCACATCGCTGCCCTGATCGACCTGACCAAACAGGCTTGCATAGCCCTCGATCACCGCGTCGTCAGTCACCGACAGGCCATCTCCGAACCGTGCGAATTTACGCTCTAATACCATGAACTTCTCCATGTAACATACTGGACTTATGGCGTTACCACCAAGATCGATTGAAAGGCCTGCGCTAGGATTACGGCGACTACGCCGTAGACTGTCAGCCACAGGCGTTTCTCCAGCCGCTCCATCATCTCTTCAATCTGATCCAGCCGCCTGCACAAATGCGCGTGCTGAATCTCGGCCACCCGCTCGTGCGCGGCCAGACGCAGGCCCGGTGCACACTCAAACGGAGGATACCCGTCAGACATCCGCACGCTCCGGCAGGCCCAGCAAGGCACGCTTCTCGGCATCGCTCAGAAAGTCCGCCCTGTTGACCCGTGCCCATTGCGCATCCCGTTCCGCCGACAGCGCAGGCACCTGATCCAGATCCGGCTTCAGCATCAATTCCTCACCCGAGAACCCCGCTAGCCACTCCGAAACCGCCGCCACCCGCGTCACCAGGGGCAGAACGGTCAGGCGGTAAAACGCCCGATTGGCCTCCTGATAGTTCGAATAGGTCGCGTCGCCCTGTATCCCCAGCAACATCGGCGGGACACCGAAGGCCAACGCGATCTCGCGGGCGGCGGCTTCCTTGGTCTTTTGAAACTCCATGTCGGACGGCGAAAATCCCATCGGCTTCCAATCCAGCCCGCCTTCCAGAACCATCGGACGCCCCGCATTCCGCGCCCCGCGATAGTTCTGCTCGATCTCATCCGACAAACGCCGAAACTGATCCTCGGCCATCGCCCCATGGGCATCACCCTTCCAAATCAGCGCCCCCGAAGGCCGCGCCGCATTGTCCAGCAGCGATTTCGACCAGCGAGACGCACTGTTATGCACATCAATCGCCATCGCCGCCGCCTGCATGGGCGAGAATCCATAATGATCATCCTGCGGGTGGAACGATTTGATATGACAGATATTTTCCGCCGCAAACCGGTGCTTCTTGCCGCCCACTGCGTAATCATACGCCTTGGGCCAGCCATCCGCCCCCGGCACCACGCTCATCCGGTCGGATCGCAAGACATGCAGTTCAACCGGCAGCCCCTCATCAGCCTGAACCGCCTCGATATAGGCATTGCCCGACAGCAACAACTGCCCAAACAGAGCTTCCATCAACTCCGCCCGCCCCTGCGCCGCATTGGGACGACGCATCAGCGAAAGGATCGGATGCACATCATAGCGCTGCGCCTGATCCTGCAGCACCAGAGGCAAGGCCGCCGCCGCCTCGGCGATCAGCTTGACCGATCGAAACCCCACCGGGTTCCCCGAAAACCCCGTCCGCGTCAGCGACACCGCATCCCGAGGGCTCCACGCCACGCGCCCGCCTGTCTGCCACGCCACCACAGGCCCCGCCGCGCTCGCCTTCGCCTCGGGCGCTGCCTCAGCCGATCCACGACGCAAGAAATCGAATACCATCTGTGCTCCTTTCTGCCGCCGCTCTGTCCGGCTTGTTGAAAGGAGTTATGACGGAGAGAAGTTTAGGGCTTGGGAATGGGGCGTACTGGGGTTGGGCAACACCTGCACCACTTAGATTATCCCATCAGAACCGATGGTTTTGCCCGTGAAAAAATCGTGTGGGCATCTATCAGCTAGCTTTGTCCAAGGACTTGACCACTGACAGCCACAATGCAAGCGTGTGTCGGTCTTCCATCTGTATCATGCGTTGATGAAGCTCTCGCTCCCTTTTGCCCATGCGCTGATGAAGCGTTCGTTCCAACCAATCGTCATGATCGGAACGCGCATCGTGGATAGCCCTCCCAAAAGCCTTAATCGCGTCTTCCTCGCGATCCAGTTGAGATAACACGATACCTCTTTCGAGTCGGATTACAGACCTCCTTGCCCGTTCCCGCGAAAAAGTATCCATCCATGCTCCGACTGTAATCGAAATAGTGCAGAACCGAAGCTTCTTCTCGCCTACATAGCGGTCATTGAGACATGCTCCGGCAGTCAGACTGGCAGTCACTCCGCTCAGCCAAATGCAAAGAAAAGCCCCGATGACGATGATCCGGACCCGAACTTTTCTGCTCGCAGGCTTCGACTTGTTCTGTTGCCCCATAACGCGTACTATCAATTTGATTAGAAATAGAAAACATAGACAGGAATATTCGCTAAAATTCGACTACTTTCAACGTCGCCTCCCGTAACGACGATCCGTTTTTCGTCAGCTCCAAGAACCCAGCGCAACAAATCCTCGGCAAAACTTCAATTGAGCGCAAGGTACTTTGGTACTATCATGAGCACTAGCACATTGTCCGGATCAAGATATCAGTCAGATAGGGCTCAGAGCGATTGAACGATTTCTAACGCTGAAGCATAGACCCGTTTACAAACTTCTCACCCTAGGCTGCCGATCCCCCCCCGCAGCCCCCACAATCAACTCATGCAGCGCCCAGACCAGCGCATCGCCCTGGTCGGGCGAACCCTGCCTCTAGATCCAGCATTGCAAATTTAAGGTTTAGCGGCTTGCTGGACATTTAACCCAATTCCTTTGCAATCGTCGCCAAGTTCTTGTGATTTCGTGCCATGGCAATTGTCTGCGTTTCACATGCCCCCACGTGTGCTTCAAATTGAAGAGGCCACCCGATGAATGAAAACGAACCTGCACCTTCCGGACACTCCGATACGAACTATAGTTGGACCAAGGAACCTACTGCCGCTGACAAGCACGTCTATGAGGTGTTTGCCTCCAACGTAGTCGTTCTTGTGCAGCTGCTTGATGACTACAAAACAATGATGTCGCCGGATTTCCACGCAAGGCTGTTTTCTTCGCTGCTGACGCTGTCCCGGCTGCTCGGCGAATACGAGGATAATTGGAGTCAAAAGTACCCAATGTCGAGAACCTGATTGCGCCAGTAATCTATCAACCCTCAAAGCGCTCACAAACTCCGCACCCTCGGCCGCCGATACGCCCCTGCAGACCACACCACCGGCTCACGCAGCGCCCAGATCAGCTCGCCGAGGCAGTAGGGTGAGTCCTGCCACTTAAACCCGCGCGCGCTAATCTAACATATCTTAGCTTCCAGCGCGTCCAGCCAGATCATGGGTCAACTGATCACCTCTCTGTCCAATTTTTTGAATGGATTTATCGCGGAAAGCGTTAAAGCCTTGGGATAGGGGTCTAGAGAGCACCAAAAATACCCAAAGTTGATCTCTACTGGGCGCTTCGCAAGCAAATCGCAATCGATCGGGAAGAAACCAAACCCGGTACGCAAGTTTATCAACACAAAGATTCAAGAACTTTTGCTGGTGAGACACTCTGGCCTTACCAAACTAGAACCTTTGCTTCGTTGTTGGATAACATCGGCTTCGCCGCTTTAACCTTCTTGAGATCCGCGATAAGTTCCGGAAAAAGAGCCTTAATTTCCGCTAAGTCCTTGTGACCAAGCTGATCGCCAATAAATAAGCTCTCTGCGACAATCCCATTTGCAAGAACCATTTGATGTTCTTGCAGCAAAATGTGGTGGTAAGTGATTTCGTTGTCGGAACAATCCACAGTGATTCCGGGCAATCCGATCAACGCCTTGGCCGGAACCAAGACTTCTTGTTCACCAAAAAACAGTTCTGCCTGATGACCTTTTATCAACAACCGATGTTGCTGAGATACCTGCAAAGCCCTCTCGTTTTCTAAAGCACCATTCTCTATGATTACTGGCCTAAGCGATGGATTTCGATGGAACATATATCGCGTGACTACTCGACTTCCTTTCCAAAGAATTGGCATTTTGTTGCCGGAAGCGGTTACAACACTGTTCCCCGGTACCAAAGACTCAACCGGCACTTCGCCCTTAGGTGTTTGGATTAGGGTGCCACTTACGAAACAAGGCGGATTACTGGGATCAAGGTCGTTTTCCGTTATTTTCCAGTTACCTGTTCGCATCGGGCCTGTCGGGTTTGCCGTATCGTAAGCATACACCTGCCCCCCAACCTGAATAAACTCGCCAGATTCACCTGTGCCACGATAGTTCCCCTGGCCAAGATAGGTGTATGGTTGGAATGTTTGACCACCGTCGAAAGAAATGGTCGACCCATCAATAATGGCAGGTACCGTGGTGTCCTGTACGATCAGGTCTCCCTGACCGGTTTCATTAACAGTGTGCGCTAATATATCGAACGGCACCAAATTCTCCTTTCGACGTCGATCGCAGAACGGGCGGTGCCATTGTATTCAATAATCTGTATTTCTAAAGATGTAACTCCTGATTCACTTTCAACTTTAAGTCATTGAGCGCGGATTGCCGGAAGCAAGAATACTGATGCGATTACAATGCCCTCACCCTAGGCCGTCGATACACCCCCGCGGGCCCCACAACCAGCTCGTGCAACGCCCAGACCAGCGCGTCGACCCGGTCAGGCGAGCCCTGCCCCTCGAACCCCCGCGCGGTCATCTGGCACATCTGCTCCTCCAGCGCGTCCAGCCCGGCCACATGGCGCACCCGCCCCTGCTCGTACAGCGCCGCCACAGGCTCGGCCCGTGCGAACTTGCCGCGAGACGCCCGCACCGCACGATATGGCACTAGAGGGTCCACCTGCCGCACGACCTCTTCCACCAGTTGCCCGCCCTGATTGACCTCGGCCACCAGCCGTTCGGCCCCAAACTCATCCATCGCGTCAATCGCCGCCTGCGCCCAACCCGCCGGACCAACGCCCTGAACCGTCCGGTCGGCCAGCACAAGGGCGCGCCACTCCTCGGGCGGCCCCTGAACCTGCGCGCCGACGACCACGATCCCGCAGGCATCCGCATCCGACCCCGCCGTCACCGCCGGGTCCAGTGCCACCACGATGCGATCCAACGCGGGCACCTGCGCACAACGCGCCGCCTCCAGCATCGAACCCGTCCACAACGCCCCCTCGGCATCCGACAGCAACACCCCGTCCAACTCCTGCCGCCCCAGCCGCGTGCCTGCATAGCGCGCGCGTACCTCTTCCAAAAAGGAACCCGCCAGATTGGCTCGGTTCGCCTCGGTCGGTGCGTGGGTTTGCACCGTAGAAGGCGATGCCAGAAGCTCCTTCAAAACCGTCACATTGCGCGGCGTGGTGGTCACACAGACCCGCGGCCGCTCGCCTAACCGCAAAGCAAATTGCAGCATATCCCAAGTCTCCCCCGCCTTTTTCCATTTGGCCAGCTCGTCCACCCAGGCCGCATCGAACTGAGGACCCCTCAGCCGCTCAGGATCATGCGCCGAATACGCCTGCGCCTCGGCCCCGTTTGGCCAGACCAGCTTGCGTTCCGACGCCTTCCAGACAGGCCGCCGATCCGGAGGCGAGCATTGCAAAATCCCGCTATCGCCAAAGATCATCACATCACGCACCTGATCAAAGGTCTCCCCGACCAAGGCAACACGACAGGCTTCACCCTTGTCCAATGGCAATGACCCCTCGACCATCGACCGAACCCACTCGGCCCCGGCCCGCGTCTTGCCCGCCCCGCGCCCGCCCATGATCACCCATGACCGCCAGTCGCCCTCGGGCGGCAACTGATGCGGCAGAGCCCAGAACTCGAACAGAAAAGGGAGGGCACACAGCCCCCCCTCCCCGATCTCACTCAGAAATCTGTCCTGCACCGCAGCAGGCGCGGAGGCGAGCCAGCCTGCACCCGATCTCAGATCGTGCCCGATCAAGGTCGAGCGCATAGCCCCCTTGGGCAATTCCGGCTTGTCTGTGATGTTGTTCGACAAAGCTTGTCTCCACTTTCTGGCAACTGCGGATCAGCCCCTCTAGCTGACCCAGTTGCTTGCCTGTTCCGGCAAGGTCTGCATCCTCCCCGGCACCGATCTGTTTTCGCAGTTCTTCCGCTGCCTGGCGCAGATCGCGAATGGACCTCTCAAGCGACACCAACAAGTCAGCCGTCTGAGAAATCCGCTTCTCCGGGGTAATCAAAGTCATGTTTGCGTCTTGACCTCATGCGTAAGTTTTTCCGCACGAGAGAAACGAAAAACGGCCACCGGGTCACCCCGGGGCCGTTGCCCACTTCTTCTAGCATGACACAACCTATACGAGAAACCGCACGCAAAGTCAAGGCTTCATGCAACAGCCGCAACACCCAACGTACTATAAATATTACTTTTTCTTAAACTCTAGCCAAGAACTGGTCCGCCATTCCAGCGTCATCTCAGGCCGATCACTCTATGACACTTGGTAATAACGGCATCAATTCGTAACCTATATGCATCGCGTATCATCTATGGGGCATCGAAACGATGACAGTCGCATTAGATCAAAAGCGTTTCGCTGCCATTTTGGTCATGGATGTCGTTGGGTATTCGCAACTAATTGAGGCGGATGAACTGGGAACCGTGCGAGCGGTGCGGAGTCTACGAAATCGGATCATCCTCCCTGCATTAGAGGCATCGGGAGGGAGATTGGTCAAGACAATGGGCGACGGGTTCCTGGCTGAATTTGGTACAGCAGATGCAGCTATGACTTCGGCGCTCGAGATTCAAAATGCCTGCGTTGAACAAGCACGCGCGGTGCCAGTAGATCGGCGACTATTCCTGCGCATAGGCGCCCATATCGGCAACGTCATTATCGAAGGTGAAGACATCCTCGGCGATGGTGTCAATATCGCTGCCCGCCTCGAAGGACTAGCACACCCAAGTGGCATCGCGGCTTCTTCCGAATTCGCGCATGCCCTACAGAAAGGTCTTGTTGCTCATCTGGATCAGGATGGGCAACACACCGTTAAGAATATCTCGCGCTCACTGACGGTATGGCGTTGGGCAGCGGATCGTGAATTGCAGCATACCGAGCCCAATCAATCTTTTTCCCCGCCAACGGTTGCTGTCCTTGCGTTTCTGGATCACGCTCCTGATCCCGACCAGTCATTCTTTGCCGAAGGTCTCGCCGAAGACATCATCTCTGCTCTGCAACATATGGGCCGCCTCCCTGTTATCGCCAGCGCGTCGAGCCTTATTATCGATCCCGCTCTTTCGCCTCAGGATGCGGCGCGCGTTCTAGGCGCCCGATATTTGGTCAAAGGAACGGTTCGGCGCGCTGGCAAGCGCATTCGGGTTACAGTTGAGCTGATCGAGGGTGACACTGGACATTCACTTTGGTCCGAAAAGTATGACCGTGATTTCAAGGATCTTTTCGGAATCCAAGACGATATCACTTTGCGCGTTGTCACCGCGCTCGATGTGGAACTGGTCGAGGGTGAGATTGACCGCCTGCGCCAGCAGAGACCACGCCACTTGGGCGCTTGGGAACTCTATCTGCGTGGCATGGCAAATCTGCGCAACGCGGCGCTGCAGGACCTCAAAGAAGCGCAAAGGGACTTTTGTGCCGCCATCGATATTGAGCCGGACTATGGCGAGGCCTGGGCGGCTCTAGGTTGGGCCTACCTAAAAGAGTATGGCTTTGGCTTGTCAAAGAACCGTGACACCGCACTCGAAAATGGGTTCGACGCTGCGCGAAAGGCTCTGTCTCTTTCTAAAAAATCACCATTTGCCCATTACGTTATGTCCACAGCCTATGTCTGGCGCGGAGAAAAAGAACTCAGCCTTAATGAGCTTGAGCATGCAATTCGGCTGAATCCCTATTTCACCCGCGCAAGAGTCGCATATCACAACCGAAAGGAATTGGCCGATCCTTCACAGGGATTGGAAGCCGCCGAAGAGATTCGAAAGGCGCTAGCTCTTTCACCGCGTGAACCTGACCGCGCATTTTATTTCTGGTCCATCGCACGCATCAACCTAGTGGCAGGTGAAGCGTTTGATGCACTTGACTGGGCCGATCGCGCTGTCAGCACACGCCCGACCGACGCCAATATGGTGTTTCGTCGTGCGATCTGCCTTGCAGCGCTTGACCGGGTGGACGACGCATCAAAAGCTTTGGTCACGTGCGAGCAGCTTTCACCTGGAAGTGTCGCGCGCCTTAGTAAATGGTGTCCGTATGAGGACGAACGGGACGACATCCTTTTTTCTGGCCTGGTGCGCCACGGGTTAATCGATCGCAGTTAAACCAGTGTTTTACTGTCTCATCTCCGTAATGTTTGCTTGACAATCGTTCTTCCAACCCGCATGTGCCCCTCAAACAGCGCTACCGCGTGAGCATGTGGGCGACACCGCCCCCCAACAGCGCCCGATTCACCCATAGTTCCCCATCACGCAGGGTTCTTGACGCGACAACCAGATGCTGCAGGAAACGCCTGCGCGTCCTGAGGTTTCGCACAACCCCTGCCGGTCGCGGATGCGGCCCATCACGACTTGCCCGATGGCCATTGCCTCGGGCTGTAAAGGATAGTTATTTGTTTGACTTCGACATGCTGGGCCTCGCGCCCGCTCTGAATGATGCGCTCAAACGCGCCAACTTCACTCAACCGACCCCAATCCAGAACCAGGCGATCCCGCTGGCGCTGAACGGTCACGATATCCTCGGCCTTGCGCAGACCGGTACAGGTAAAACACTGGCCTTCGGTCTGCCGCTGATTGACCACCTGCTGGCTCAGCCCGGTAAACCTGCGCCAAAAACCGCCAAGGCGTTGATCCTTGCGCCCACACGCGAGCTGGTTAATCAGATCGCCGACAGCCTGCGCAACCTGACCAAAAAGACCAAATTGCGCGTTGCCACCGTGGTCGGAGGCCAATCGATCAACAAGCAAATCATGTTCCTGTCTCGCGGCACCGATATTCTTGTCGCCACTCCCGGTCGCCTGATTGACCTGATGGATCGCGGCGCGGTCGATCTGGGTTCGGTCCGTCATCTGGTGCTGGACGAGGCGGATCAGATGCTCGACATGGGCTTCATTCACGCTCTGCGCCGCATCGCGCCGGAACTGGGCACGCCGCGCCAGACCATGTTGTTCTCGGCAACGATGCCGAAGCAGATGGAAGAGCTCAGCCAGGCCTATCTGACAAACCCGCAACGGGTGCAGGTTTCGCCTCCCGGCAAAGCGGCAGACAAGATCACGCAGTCGATCCACTTTGTTGAAAAGCCTGCAAAACCCGCCAAACTTCGCGAGATCCTGTCGGCAGATATGGACGCCCTAACGTTGGTCTTCTCTCGCACCAAGCACGGGGCCGAAAAACTGATGAAAGGCCTCGTTGCCGATGGTTTTAACGCAGCCTCAATCCACGGCAACAAAAGTCAGGGCCAGCGTGATCGCGCGATCAAGGCCTTCCGCGCGGGCGAGATTAACGTTCTCGTCGCGACAGACGTCGCTGCGCGCGGCATCGACATTCCGGGCGTGGCTTACGTGATCAACTACGACCTGCCCGAAGTGCCCGACAACTATGTCCACCGCATCGGTCGTACCGCCCGTGCAGGACGCGAGGGCGAGGCCATTGCCTTCTGCTCGGCGGAAGACGTCGACCTGCTGCGTCAGATTCAGAAGCTGATGAAGATCGAAATCCCGGTCGCCAGCGGTGAGATGCCCGAAGCAATCGCACCCAAGAAATCCCCACGCCGTCCGAACAATCGTCGTCGTGGCCCGAAACCTCAGCACTCCGGCGCACCGAAGCCGGGCGGTCAGAAACGCCGCCGTCCACGTCGCGCCAAGGCGGCCTAAACAAGAAACGGCCCGGTCGAATGAC